>NZ_MKSM01000128.1 GCF_001897285.1 Nitrobacter sp. 62-23 | reverse complement strand
GGCCAAGCAGTTCGGCGTGCTCGACAAGATGAAGCTCGTGGTTCCCTACCAGGTGCCGTTCCTGGCGCGCGAAGTCGGCGGCGGTCTGATGGCCGGCGTCTATGCCGCGACCGACTACTGGTGGACGGTCGAGGACAAGTATCCGCTCGCCAAGCTGTTCAACGAGTCGTTCAAGGCGAAATACGGCTACAATCCGGAGTGGGGCGCGGAAAACGCCTATGTCAGCTTCGCGCACTGGGCGCGCATGGTCGAGGAGGCCGGCACCTTCTATCCGCCTGATGTTATCAAGACCTGGGAGAAGGGCGAGACCATTCCCTCGCTGCTGGGCGACGTGCACTACAGGGCGGAAGACCACCAGTGCGTCCGTCCCGTCATCATCGTCAAGGGCAAGGATCCCAAGGCGATGAAGAACAATGAAGACTACTACGACATCGTCGAGATCGTCCCGGGTGAGGGCATCATCCAGAAGCCGGACGCTTTCGGTTGCAAGCTCGGCGACTATACCTGATTGCAAATGGACAACGGCGTCGCGGACGGTTAAGCACCGCCGCGGCGCCGGTTTCGCATCCCCTGTCTTTGTGAACAATATCCCTCCGGCCATCCTATCTGGCGATTGCGCGGCATGATCAACTGGCCAAATTTCGTCTCGCAACTTTTCAACGGGCTGGCGCTCGGCGCCTTGCTGGCGCTCATCAGCTCCGGATTGACCATCATCTACGGGACGCTCGGCGTGCTGAATCTCGCGCACGGCGCGATGTTCATGCTCGGCGGCTATGCCGGTTACGTCACGTACACGTATACCGGCTCGTTTATCCTCGCTGTTATCGGAGGATCGCTCTTTGTCATGATCCTTGGCATCGTGATGGAGCGCGTTATCATCCGCCACTTCTATAATCGCCCGCATGAAGATCAGCTTCTGGTGACGTTCGGCCTCGGCATCTGTTTCGTCGAGATCGTCCGGTTCATTTTTTCAAGCCAGTCGCTGGTGGTGCCGCCGCCGCCGCTGCTCCAGGGCATTACCTCGCTCGGATTCATGTACTATCCGACCTATCGCCTCGCGGTCGTCGGTATCGTCGCTGTCGCGCTGGCCGCCCTGTTCATCGTGCTCTATCGCACACGGCTGGGCATGATCGTGCGGGCCGGCATTGAAGATTCCGTCATGGTGGATTCGCTCGGGATCAACGTCTACCGGGTGTTCATGATCGTGTTCGGGATCGGCGCGATGGCGGCCGGCTTTGCCGGCATCATCAATGCGCCGGTGGTGTCGCTGACGCCCGGCATCGGCGACGACATCCTGGTCCAGACATTCGTGGTCGTGGTGATCGGTGGCGTCGGGTCATTTCCGGGCGCCATTCTGGGTGGGCTGATCGCCGGCGAGATCATCAGCATTACCTCGATGATCAATCCCGGTTATGCCTACGTCATGCTGTTCGTCGCCATGACCCTCGTGCTGGTGCTGCGTCCCCATGGCCTGCTCGGCGCCCAAGGACGCGATTGACCGCGATGTTGAAGCAGCGCCGTTTCCTGATTGAAGTTCTGACCGCGATCGGACTGATCGCCGCGCCGTTCGTGCTGCCGCATCTCGGCTTCGCGCCCAATACGGTGAACCGCATCCTGGTCTGGGGCCTGTTCGGCCTCGGTTTCGATATCCTGTTCGGGTTTACCGGCCTGCTGTCGTTCGGTCAGTCGGCGTTCTACGGTACCGGCGGTTTTGTGGCAGCCTACCTGCTGACCCGAGCCGGATTTCCGAATGTCTTTCTCGCGCTGGTGATCGGCATGGTCGCGGCTGCCGTGACCGGCTATTTCGTCGGCCTGATCGCGCTGCGCAGGACCGGTATCTATTTCGCCATGATCACGGTGGCGATCGCGGAGGTCTTCTACTTCGTCGAATTCAACCCGTTGGCGGAATGGACCGGAGGCGAGAACGGATTGCCCGGCGTGCCAACACCGAGCTTCAATCTCGGCTTCACGACGCTCCACTTTACCACCGGCTGGTCGCTCTACCAGTTTCTGGCGGCGTGCTATTTCGTCGGCGTGGTGATTGCGCTGCGCATCGTGCGCTCGCCGGTCGGTGCGATCTTAAGCGCGATCCGGGACAATCCGCTGCGCGCCACCGCGGTGGGCCACAATATTCATGGCTACAAACTGACGGCGTTCGTCATCGCCGCTGCCTATGCCGGTTTCGCCGGCGGCCTGCTCGGCGTGATGCAGGCGTTCATGCCGCCCGACGCTTTTATGTTCGAAACGTCCGGTCAGCTTATCATGCAGACCGCGATCGGCGGTCCTGGAACGCTGTTCGGTCCGCTGGTCGGCGCTGCGGTCTGGTTGTTTTTGCAGGATTTCCTGCAGTCGGCTCTTGGTCTTGGGGCTGCGTGGAAACTGGTGCTCGGCGCCGTGTTCGTGCTGCTCGTCTGTTTCCTGCGGCGCGGCATCATCGGCGGCCTTGTCGATCTTTATCGTCTTGCCGCCGGCAGGCGTACTGATCGGAAGCCGGCCGTGGCGTCGGCGAAGGCTTTGACGGCCGAGGAAGAACAAGCGATTGCCGAGGCCACTGTTGCAAAGCAGCCGGATCCTCCGCCGATGGCCCCGCTGAATCGCGCCGGCGACAGTTATGCCGGCCCGATCCTGCAGGCGACCGGGCTGACCAAGCGTTACGGCGGTCTGCTTGCCAACAGCGATATTGATTTCACCGTCAACCATGGCGAGTTACGCGGCATTATCGGCCCGAACGGTGCCGGCAAGTCGACGTTTTTCAAAATGCTGACCTGCGAGGTCGCGCCGACATCGGGCAAAATCGTGTTCGAGGGGCTCGATATCACCGGGATGAACGTCACCGACGTCTGCCAGCTCGGCCTGACCAAGAGCTATCAGGTCAATCAGCTGTTTTCGGGTCTGACGGTGCGCGAAAACCTGACCATTGCGGCGCTCTCGGAACTACGCGGCAAGTTCCGCCTCGACATGTTCCGCAGTCTTCAGAGCATTCCGGGATTGTCCGAACAGGTCGAACGCACGCTGGAACTCGTCAACCTGACGACGCGGCCGGACACGCCGGTGTCCGAGCTTGCCTACGGCGAAAAGCGAAGGCTGGAAATCGGATTGGCGCTGGCGACCTCGCCGAGCCTGCTGCTGCTCGACGAGCCGCTGGCCGGCATGAGCCCGCGCGAGCGCGTGGAAACGGTCAAGCTGCTGAAGTCCATCAGCAAGGGCCGCACCATGATCATCATTGACCACGACATGGATTCCTTGTTCGAACTCGTCGGGCGTGTCACGGTGTTGCAGGAAGGTCGAGTGCTGGTCGAGGGAACGCCGGACGAGATCAAGAATAACGCAGTGGTCCAGGAAGCCTATCTCGGGGGCGTGCACGGAGTGCTCGACGCATGAGCCTGCTCGAGGTCAAGGGTCTGAACAGCTATTACGGGGATTCCCACATCCTCTTCGACGTCTCGATGCGCGTCGAGCGCAACGAGGTCGTGGCGCTGCTCGGGCGTAACGGCGCCGGCAAGAGCACCACGCTGAAGAGCCTGATGGGCGTGATCACACCGCGCAGCGGCAGCGTGACCTTCGACGGCACCGATGTCGCCGGCCGCAAGAGCCACAAGATCGCGCAGGCCGGGATGCAACTCGTGCATGAGGAGCGCCGCATTTTCGGCAGCCTCAGCGTCGAGGAAAACATCGTGCTCGCGGGGCTGACGGCCTCCAAACGCTGGCCGCTCGGCCGCATCTATGAGATGTTTCCGCGGCTGAAGGAACGGCGCAATAACCGTGGCAACGAGCTATCTGGCGGCGAGCAGCAGATGCTGGCGATCGCGCGCGCTCTGATCCGCGATCCCAAGATCGTCCTGCTCGACGAGCCGTTCGAGGGGCTCGCGCCGGTGATCGTGAAAGATTTGATGAAAGCCTGCCGCGATCTGGCCGCCGCCGGCCAGACCATCGTGCTGGTGGAGCAGAACCTGGCGGCGACGCTCGCGCTCGCCCAGCGCATCTATATCATCAACAACGGCCATATCGTGCATGAGGGGCCGGCGAGGGAACTCAAGGCGCAGCCGGACATCCTGCAACGCTATCTCGGCGTTTAGGCCCCGCCGAGTGCGGCGATCAGCCGCGCCGCGTGATCCTCCAGCACTTTGACGTCCTCTTTCCGGCTCTGGGGCGGCAGCAATTGGACGCCCGACTTCATCGGCATGACGTGCATATGCAGGTGAAACACCACCTGTCCGCTGGCGGCTTCGCTGAACTGCTGGACGATGATGCCGTCCGCATCAAAGGCTTTCATGGCGGCGATCGCGATCGTCTTCGAGGTGCGCGCGACTTCAGCGAAATCGTCCGGTGAAATGTCGAGGATTCCGCGGGCAGGGGCCTTCGGAATCACCAAAGTGTGGCCGGGCACGCGCGGCATGATGTCCAGGAACGCGAACGTGCTCGCGTTTTCGTAGACCTGGAAGCACGGTATCTCGCCGCGAAGGATCTTCGCGAAAATATTCTGATCGTCGTAGGCCGGCACCTGCACCACCCTGTTCTGTTTCGGGATGCTACGCCCTGACGCGCGACCGCTCCGCCGGCCTTGTGGTCAGGCCAAGCTGGCTGATCCGCTCGCGCGTCAGTTGGTCCCGCGCGCCTTCCTCGATCAGCAGGTCAATGAATGCCAGCCGCTTCGATTCGTCCGTGGCCTCGGCCAGCAGGTTCCGGTAGCGCCTGTAGTCGTATCCCTTGTTCGGCTTGTCCATTATGCGTCTCGTGGTCTTTCCCGTCTTTGCGACCACTCTACGCGCAGGTGTGCAGTCGCGCTACGCGCTATGCACAGTTAGTTTCGGGCGGTGAGTCAGTTGCAGGGATGCCTGCGGCCGTCCTGTCCCCGATAGGAGGCGGCGCTTTGCTTGCAGCGCACGGCCGCCGGTCCGTCGTAATAGGCGAAAGGCTGGTCAGGCGTGACCGCGGGCCCGTAGTTGTGAAGGTAGATATCAGTCTCGGAGGAGTGATGTCGGTCATAACTATGGTGATGATGGTGCCTGTGGTGATGAGACCGGGCCAGCGCGGGCACGGAAAGGGCCATCGACGCCACGGCGGCCGCTGCAAGAATCCTGAATGTCATCATCGGGCCGATCTCCTGTGCTGCGGATCGCGTCGCATGGCGCTGCGCATGGCTTGATCCGGAACCGAGGTGGGTTTGTTCCATGTTCGGGCCCGCCCCGGTCGCTGTCAATGCCCCGTTATCGGCCTCCGCCAATCGCGCGCAGATCAGACGACCGAACATGGCGCCGCCGTGACGGCCTCCGACAGGGTAAGGTCGTGCATTCTTAAATATTGACGGGCGCGGGACAACCCCGCTGGATAGTGATATTCGAACCTGCAACACCTGCAACATAAGTCTCCCCGAAAGGCCCCCAGATGACGCTGCACACAGGACGACATTTTCTCCAGATCCCAGGCCCCACCAACGTGCCGGACCGCGTGCTGCGAGCCATCGATATGCCGGTTCTGGATCATCGCGGTCCGGAATTCGCGGTGCTCGGCTTTGCGGTGCTGGCGGCAATCCAGCGAATTTTCCGCACCAAGCAGCCGGTCATCATCTTTCCATCGTCGGGCACCGGCGCCTGGGAAGCCGCGATCGTCAACACGCTGTCGCCGGGCGACAAAGTGCTGATGGCTGAGACCGGCCAGTTCGCGACCTTGTGGCTCGCGATGGCCGGGAAGTTCAAGCTCGACGTCGATGTGCTGCCGACCGACTGGCGCCGCGGCGCGCCTTTGGACCTGATCGAGGAGCGGCTGAAGGCGGACCGGGAGCACAAGATCAAGGCCGTCATGATCGTGCACAACGAGACTTCGACGAGTTGCGTGACCTATCCGCTCGAGGTCCGCAAGGTTCTTGATCGCACCAAGCATCCGGCGCTGCTGATGGTCGACACCATCTCCGGCCTCGGCTCGCTCGAATACGAGCATGACGCCTGGGGCATCGACGTGTCGATCGCGGGTTCCCAGAAAGGCATGATGCTGCCGCCGGGCCTTGGGTTCAATGCGTTGTCGGAAAAATCGCTGGCGGCCTCGAAGGCCAACACCTCGACGCGGTCCTACTGGGACTGGCACGCCATGATCGCCAACAACAAGGAAGGCTCGTTTCCGTTCACGCCGGCCACCAATCTGCTCTACGGTTTGAAGGTTGCGATTGCGATGATGGAAGAGGAGGGCCTGGAGAACGTCTGGGCTCGCCACAAGCGTCACGGCGCTGCGACCCGCGCTGCCGTGAAGGCCTGGGGGCTGGATCTCGTCTGCCAGGATCCGCACGCCTATTCGCCGGCTCTGACCGCGGTGATGGTTCCTGGCGCACATGATGCCGATGCTTTCCGCAAGGTGGTGCTCGACAATTTCGACATGTCGCTCGGCGCCGGCCTCAACAAGCTCAAGGGCAAGGCTTTCCGCATCGGCCATCTCGGCCATATGAACGACCTGACGATGATTGGGGCGCTGGCCGGCATCGAAATGAGCCTCGATATCGCCAAGTTACCGCATCGCGCTGGCGGCGTTGCGGCGGCCATGGACGTGCTCAAGGGACGCGACGTTGCCGTGATGCCGAAGGCCGCCGTTGCCTGAACCGGGGATCGTCGGGAGGCTGGCGCGCGCCGCACCGACGTCCGCCGGCTCGCGGGACCCTGTCAACCGGAAGGCGCGGCAGTCGGCGGCGGTTTGCGGGTTCTCGAAACCATGCCGGCTGCAACGCCGACGCCGAGCACGTAAATCCAGCCCTCGACGTAATCGGAGAGGTGCGAATTGAACAGCGAATCGAAGATATTCTGGCTCACCACGATGGTGCCGAGCCAGGATATCCAGCGCATTTCCGTGAACAGCAGGAAATGCGTTATCCACATCGCATAAAGCAGTATCACTCCGATCGCGCCCCATTCGATCGCGAAATAGAGCGTCTGGTTGTGCGGGTTGGCGACGACCTGCTCATCGGTCACAGTTTTGCCAACGGCTTCGCGCTCGAAAAGAGTTTTTATCGAGCCCGTGCCGTGACCGATCAGCGGAGCGCTGCTGATGAACTTGCGTGCGTGGGACCAGTATTCGAGTCGAAGGCCAACGGAGGTGATCCGGCTATCTCGCAGCGAATATTCCTGCTGGATGCTGTCGATGCGCTTTCGCAGGTTGGGCGCAAGGAACCAAGTGAGCATCGCAGCAATGACGATCATCAGATTGAGCGCGATCGCACGGCGCCATCCGATGTATCGCAAGGTCGAAATCAGCAAAAGGACCGGAAGCGAGACAAGGGATGTCCGGGAAGACGCTACAAAGGCCATGTTGAGGAAGAAAGCGACGCCAAGCAAAGCAAATCCCGTCGCGGCATAGGGCCGTTGTTTCCGCCACATGACGACCGCAAGCGCGGCGGCGCCGAAGATGCACAACACGAATTCGACGCCCTGCGTGATCCAGTTCTTGACAGGAACGCCGATCGGGCGACCCGACGGCAGCACCGTTCGCGGATCGAGCCAGTTGAGCCAGGACAGCGCAAGCAGCGCCGTACACGACGCAAGGAAAGCGAGAAGAATCCTGATTCCATTTTCCGAGCGCTCGAACTGGTAGATCAGCAGCGGAATGGCCAGGAGCTTGGCCATCGTTCCTACAGCATAAGTCCGCGCTCCCAGGGGCGCATCGGCCCATGCCATTCCGGCGACCGCAAGACAAAACAGGGCGACGGGCAGCCAGCAGGCAGGGCGGCTGAGCTGCGTCCGGAACTGGAATATATCGATCACCGTCGCCAGGGTGATCAGCCAGAGCACAGTAAAGATGCCCAGGACGGTGGTCGACCAGGGCAGCGATATCGCCATCAAAATCGCGAACTGATCTGCCAGGCGCGATCTGCGCGAAACGCTGGCCCAATCGCCCCACAACCGGCGCGTCCACATCTCGTTTCCTGCCGCGGTGTTCTGGTCTGAGCTCGCGTACTGCATTCGAAATATCTGGTTCAGGGCGTGGAGTCGGACGTTTGGGCTGCGCCCGCCGCAACGGACTCCGGATTCGAAAGGAGTGGCAAAACTTGCGATTCCAGCGAACTTCTGAACTGCCACATCACCGCATGGCTGGAAAGTTGGAATGTTTCAAAGTACAAGTGAAGGCGTAGTCATCCCTTGGTCCGTTATGGCCGTTCACTGAGAGGCTCATAAGCGCTTTTCCGTTGAATACACGGTGGTCGGGAGAGTGTGCAACGAGCTTGAGAACCGTTTACGGCGGACGAACAAGAACATGCTTGATCTAGAACAGGAATAATTAGCTGAAGGGGCATTGGTGGGATCTGATGACCAAATCGCATGGCATATACTACTCGGTATTGTGACGAAGAGCGACGTCCGATCATTGGGGAGACGATGATGCGCCTCGTTATGCCTCTCGCTCATAGTCGGTCGCAACCACTGCGAATTGTCGTCACAGGTGCGGGCGGTTCCGTCGGTCGCGAGTTGGTCCCTCGTCTAGTCGCTGATGGTGCGAACCTGCTCCTCGTGGGACGAAATCCAGTCGCATTAGGTAAGTCGTTTTCGGGTTGTAAGGCTATCGGTTACGACGAAATTGCAACAAGAGCCATCGGCTATGACATGCTTATCCATTTGGCTGTCCTCAATAACAATATAAAAGCAGGTTACGACGACTTCGTGTCGGTGAATGTTGATCTGGCAATCGAAACTTACAGGCGGGCCCGAGAAGCAGGCGTTCGAAAGTTTATCTACGTGTCGTCCATACATGCGCTCGACCCATCGGCGTCGTCATTCTACGCAAAGACCAAACGAGAGGCCACAAAAAGACTGGAAGCGATGGCTGATGGAGACGTCTGCACCGTCTATCTTCCAGCAGTTACCGGTGAGAAGTTTTCCGGAAGGCTGTGTGTGCTAAACCGGCTTCCCAAGAGTATCCGGACCGTCGCGCTGGCTCTTTTTTCAACAATGAAGCCTACTGTGAGCGCTGACAGGATCGCGGCAGCGATCGCTGAGATTTCCGAACCGGCCGGTCCCAGCGACGCACGCATGATTGTGACCGATGGTCAGACCGAGAATCTTTTTTTTGCAGTCTGCAAGCGCATTGTTGATCTGGCGTTTGCTGTGGGCGTCGTAGTCCTGTTCGGTTGGCTGCTGATCATCATCGGGATCGCTATAAGGCTGGAATCCCGGGGACCCGCGTTTTTCCGTCAAATGCGTGTTGGATGGCACCAGCGTACGTTCACCTGCTTCAAGTTTCGGACCATGTATGTCGGGACGCGGAATACCGGTACTCATGAGGTTTCTGCCTCGTCGGTCACCAAATTGGGGGCGTTCCTCCGACGAACCAAGATCGACGAATTGCCTCAGGTGCTGAATATATTGATGAACGACATGAGCTTGGTAGGGCCTCGTCCCTCGTTGCCATCCCAGACGGAAGTGGTCGCTGCGCGCTTGCGCAGGGGCGTGTACGCCGCCAAGCCTGGTATAACTGGACTTTCCCAAATCCGTGGAATTGATATGAGCTCCCCGGAGAAGCTGGCCATCTCTGATGCGGACTATCTTAAGCTACAATCAATCGCACTTGAGTGTTACATTCTGGTGCAAACTGCTATCGGGAAAGGCGGGGGAGACAAGCTCCGAATAGCATGACACCCGTAGCATTTCGGTAGAAGCGTCGCAGTGGAAACATATCTCTCAATAGTCGCGGGCTTAACATCGTGGCCGGCAATGCTGGCTCCGTCGTTGGAGAGCCGAAGGCGAGTCTAGCCTGTGGTCACCTCGTAAATGGATTAAGACTAGCCGGTCGGGCAGCAGCACCCAGGTTGCGCAGCCCGTTCGATGACGGTTATGAACGTTCGCAGAACCGCCTAGGTGGTGAAGGGCTTGAGAATGGACACTGCCAACAAGAAAATTGCCGTCGTGGGTCTGGGTTATGTAGGCCTTCCCTTGGCCGTGGAATTCGGCAAGCAGAGGTCGGTGCTGGGATTTGATGTAAACCAGAAGCGAATTGATGAACTCCGTCGTAATTCGGACAGCACACTGGAAGTGAGTGACGAAGAGATCCGTTCCGCCATTGGGCTTGAGTTCAGTACCAATCTCGAGGATCTCGCGAACTGCAGCATTTTCATCGTGACCGTTCCCACCCCGATCGATCGGGCGAACCGGCCGGATCTATCACCCTTGCTTGCAGCGAGCAGGACGGTCGGGAGCGTGATGAAGTCGGGCGCCATCGTCGTCTACGAGTCCACGGTTTACCCTGGTTGCACCGAAGAGATTTGCGCCCCGGTGTTGGAGGCGTCGTCCGGACTCCGTTTCAACGAGGGTTTTTTCTGCGGCTATAGCCCCGAACGAATCAATCCTGGTGACAAGAGCCACCGATTGACCTCGATTCAGAAAGTGACGAGCGGAAGCACCCCCGAGGTCGCCGAAGCCGTCGACGGGCTGTATGCGCAGATTATAACGGCCGGCACACATCGTGCGAGTAGCATTCGCGTGGCGGAGGCCGCAAAAGTGATCGAGAATACGCAGCGCGATCTCAACATTGCCCTTATGAACGAGCTGAGCCTGATTTTTCAACGTCTCGGGATTGACACCTTGGAGGTCTTGAAGGCCGCCGAGACAAAATGGAACTTTCTTCCTTTCCGTCCGGGGCTGGTGGGTGGCCACTGTATTGGTGTGGATCCTTACTATCTCACCCATAAGGCTCAAGAAGTCGGTTATCACCCGGAGGTTATTCTAGCCGGTCGGCGTATCAACGACAACATGGCCGCTTACATTGCTGATGAAACTGTCAAGCTGATGCTGCGCAAGGGCAAACAAGTTCTCGGGGGCCACATTCTGGTGCTCGGTTTGACTTTCAAGGAAAACTGCCCAGACATACGAAACACAAAGGTCGTCGACATCGTCAGCCAACTGCAATCCTATAATGTAGGCGTTGATATATACGATCCGTGGGTTGATGCGGCCGAGGCGCATCATGAGTACGGCCTGCATTGTCTGTCGGAGCTGCCGGAAAACGGCCGTTATTCGGCAATCATCATTGCGGTTGGCCACAAAGAATTCGTCTCGATGGGTAGCGATGGCATTAGGGCGCTGGGCGAGCCTGGGGCCATCGTCTACGATGTCAAAGGAACACTGCCCGCTGGAACTGCCGACGGCCGGTTGTGATGGAAAACAGATGACCCGGTACGACCAAGTTAAACAATTGCTTCGCCAAAAGCCCCGGACTTGGCTGATCACCGGCGTTGCCGGGTTTATAGGCAGCAACCTGCTTGAGTCGCTGTTGAAGCTGGACCAGAAAGTCGTAGGTCTGGATAACTTCGCCACGGGTCATCAACGAAATCTCGATGAGGTCTCCTCGCTCGTAACCTCTGATCAGTGGTCGCGATTTCACTTCATCGAAGGAGATGTGCGCGAGCTTGAACATTGTACGAGCGCGATGCACTGGGACGAGGCAAGCATTGTCGATCACGTGCTCCACCAGGCAGCTCTTGGCAGCGTTCCCAGGAGCATTGCCGACCCAATATCGACAAACGCTGCAAATGTAACTGGTTTCCTGAATATGCTTGTGGCCGCTCGCGATGCGAAGGTGCGCAGTTTTACCTATGCCGCAAGTAGTAGCACATATGGCGATCATCCCGACCTGCCGAAAGTGGAGGACAGGATTGGGCGCCCTCTTAGCCCCTACGCTGTCACCAAGTATGTCAACGAACTTTATGCGAATGTGTTTGCGCGAAGCTATGGTTTCCGGACAATCGGACTGAGATATTTCAATGTCTTTGGTCCACGACAAGATCCAAATGGAGCTTATGCCGCTGTCATTCCAAAATGGACTTCGAGTTTGATAAACGGAGAGCCCGTATATATTAATGGCGATGGTGACACGAGTCGGGATTTTTGCTTTATCGCGAATGCTGTTCAGGCGAATATTTTGGCGGCCCTGACCGATTCAGATGATGCTCTTAATCAGGTTTATAATGTAGCGGTCGGCAATCGCACGTCGTTGACTGAGTTGCTGGACGCAATTCAGTCCGAGTTGTCGTTGCATGGCCAAATACCCAAAATCGATATTGTCTTCCGTGAATTCCGGCCGGGGGATGTTCGCCATTCGCAAGCCGATATTTCCAAGGCCCAGCGTCTATTGGGATACGTTCCGGAGTACCGCGTTCGCGAAGGTTTGGCAGCAACCATGGGATGGTACCAGTCCAAGCTGACTGCTGAAGTCCTGGACTCTTCGCCGCTTTAATGAAGAAGCAACTGGCAGTCATCGCTGTCCTGACCGCAGCCTCTCAGATCTCTGCCTTCTTCAAGTTGTGGTTTACCGCGCGCATCTTCGGCGTCGGAAGCGAACTTGATGGGTACAATCTAGCCCTCGTGCTGCCGACATTAATCTCGGGTATTGTGGCTGGTTTTTTGCAGACGGGCCTCTTCCCTGTCCGTGCCAAGCTAAAGGTCGCCGGCAATCCAGCGGACGTTGACGCGTTTGAGCGGGCTGTCCTATGGGGCATTGCTTCAGTGGGCGTAGTCTTCACCATTTTGTTGTCGCTTGGGAGTCCTGCTATCGTTCCAGTGCTGGCGGGCAGGGCGCCCGCCACTGTTATCGTCGCGATGGGAACGGCATTTCCCTACCTTACCATTCTTGTGGCGCTAAACATGGCGGGCGATTGCATCGGGTACCTGCTCGCCATGCGGAACCGGTTTGCCATTGCGGCGGCCGCGCCGATCGCAAATGGGATCGTTGGTGGATTACTGCTTGCGTCCTGGCCTCAGGGCGGACTTACGAACTTGGTTTTGGGAACAGTCCTCGGTCTCGCTGTCCAGGTTGGCATTTGCTTATGGGGGCTCAGGTCTGCCGGATTGCACTTGAGCGGCCCGTTTCTCGCCGTTAAACGAATGCGTTCGTTGACGCGAGAAATGCTGTTGTTGGGGGCGTGGATACTGCCCGGCGTCGTTTTTTCCAATCTCACCGTCTCGCTGCCCCCCATCTGGGTTGCCTCGTTTGGAGAGGGAGCGAACTCGGCGTTCGGATACGCTTACCGTTTGCATTCAGCATTGGTGCAGCTGCTTATCATGGCTAGCTCGCCCGTGATTTTGGCTCATTTTGCCGATTTGGTAGCAAATAACGAAATTGCGGCGGTGCGCGCCAGTTTGGGAAAAGCTGCTGCCGCCGCAGCTATACTAGGCGTTCTTGGTATAGTTCTGGTGGGCCTCCTCGGCGCGCCGGTGCTCGGCTTCATATTCAGTGGACGCTTCGACGCCGAGGCAGCTTCGCGCGTAGCCAATCACTGGTGGTGGATGACAACGGGATTGGCATTCCTGATTCTTGGAAATGTTTTTGCGAAATTGTGGCAGTCGCAACAGCGCCCGAAGCAACTCTCGATCATGGCAGGTGTGAGTGTCGTAACCCTAGCCTTGACCTACATGTTGCTGAGGGAGGAATTGGGGGAGTATTCAGTAGCGGCCGCTATGTCCTCTGCCGCGGCGGCTGTAGTTATATTTGGAATTCCCTTTCTTAAAGGGAGCCCGTTTTTGCAGAAGGTTGAGCGTCTAGATGGATAACCGAAAAGAGAACCCTAATAGCATCGAATCTCGTCGAGAAGAGGTCGTTTGTCCGGTGCGCGCGGCTGACCGACCGAAGGCTCTCTTTTGGACCAAAGATTATGTTTTCCATTGCTCCGACGAGAGTCTTAGTCAATCGATGCACCGGCTACAGTTGCGGCTACTTAAGTCCTCGCCTAGCGTGGGAGAACTGAGATTCCGTTTATCCATAGCCGGCGGTGAAAACGTCGTTTCGAAATTTGGTAGGACTCGCGCATACGGCATTGCCGTTGTGGCGGGGGCACGGTGAAACCTCGTATTTTTTATGTCATCGGCTCACTGAATGTGGGCGGTGCTGAACGACACCTTGCGCAGGTCGCGGTTCGCTTAAAGCACCGCGGGTGGGAGCCGGAGGTCGTTGCGCTATCGCCTAGTGGGCCTTTGATCTCGAACCTCAAAGAAGCAAAGGTTCCCGTACATGGGGTGGAGCTGCCCAAATGGGTCGCGGCGGCGATCCGGAATGATCGACTGAGGATCCGTATTGGGCTTTTGGCCACCGCTTTCGTTCTAGTTTTCATGCTTTGGCGGCGAAGACCTCATGCCATACACTTCTTTCTGCCGGCCGCTTATATTGTCGGAGGTCTCGCATCAATGCTGTCCTTTGTACCCGCGCGTATCATGAGTCGGCGCAGCTTGAATGCCTATCAACTTGATCATCCGGTTTTTGCGCGTATTGAGCGTTACCTTCATCCGTGGATGGCGCTGGTCTGCGGCAACTCGCAGGCCATCGTCGCCGAGCTGCGCGATGAAGGAATCGATCCTGCAAAGCTGCGGCTGATCTATAACGGCATTGATACGGAAATCTACGAGCAGTCGTTTGACAGAGATAGCGCACGCAGCGCATTGGGTATTGCAGTCAACGCCACCGTGTTCGTCATTGTGGCCAACCTTATTCCATATAAAGGACACGCCGATTTGATTGTTGCATTTTCTCAGATCAAATCAAGGCTGAGGCATCCTTGGTTTTTGTTTTGTCTTGGACGTGATGACGGAATTGCCGCTCAGTTGCAGTCGCAAATCGACGCGGAGGGGCTACGTGAGAATATCCGGCTTATGGGCGCGCGCTCGGATGTTCCGGACTTCCTCCGGATGGCTGACATTGGGGTTCTTTGCTCACACGAGGAAGGCTTCTCTAATGCCATCCTGGAAGGTATGGCCGCGGGTCTGCCAATGGTGGTGACCGACGTAGGTGGAAACGCGGAGGCTGTTGTTGATGGACAAACGGGTTATGTTGTTCCACCGCATGACTCGGCCGCGCTGGGCGAGGCGCTGCTCAAAATGGCGGATAATTCCAGCCGGACGGCAATGGGCGAGGCGGGCCGGCAACGCACACGCGAACGATTCTCGATGAGCGCCTGCATCGACGCATATGAGGCGCTGTATCGTGAGGTTGGCGCGGGACAACACCCTAACTGATTATGGTGCTTTGAGTGGATAGCGCGTTTGGAGCGATAGGGGTCTTTACGCTCTGCTTTGTGCTATCGGCCCTGTGCGCGACTGTCTTGGCCGAACCTGGCGATCGCAAGGTCTCAGCCCAGTTCGTATTGGCGGGCCTTTTCATGGCCTGTCTCAAGATTTGGCTCATTCGGCAAACCCCGCAATGGCTTGATACACCGCTGGACGCGGTCAAGTATCAGCTCAATGCGGAAGCTTTAACTGCCCACTGGCATGGCGAAGCTGTCAATTCTCAGCTCTATAGGCTCGATGGGCTGACGAAAATCTTTGGTCAGGATCATTGGTCACTAGACGCGTACTTACCCTATTCCTCGGTCTTCGGAACACATGAATGGCTGTATGCCGCTTATCTTGCAGTTTGGGCGCATATCACACCCCATTGGCCGGTTTGGGCGACGTATTCGAATGCTGCCCTGGCGGCCCTCTTTCCCGCTGTGTCCTTTGGAATTGCCCGCGAACTGGGCTCGACAACGAGGATCGCAGCTCTGGGTGGCACCGTTGCTCTGATTGACCCGTCGGCGGCCGTGAATGGTGCGTGGCTGCTGAAGGACACGCTTGCCTGTTGGTGCGTACTTATCGCTATTTGGGCGGCATTGGTCATCCTGCGAAAACCGCGGTTTATGTTGGTGCTTCTCCTCGGGAGCGCGCTTGGAATCCTGGGATCTGTCCGCTTCCTGGGCCTAATGGCAGTGCTTTTGGCCATTCTTGTACTGCTACCGGCGTTGTTGGTAAGGCGCCGTATTCTCACATCGGGGAGTCTTTTGGTCGCATGTCTGTACGGCCTATCTCTTTTCAGTACACTTAACAGTCTGCCTGTCGAAGGTGTTGGTTCAGTCCTCGAGCGCCCGGTCGTTGCGCTCAAAGCAATCCTCTTCGGCCAAGTTGAGACGCTGTCGGTGTCCCGGAGAGCCGACATGGCATCGTCGGCCATTGATGACACGGTGGTCGATTGGTACACCCGCCTGTCCGAATCTCCGCTAAAGGCCTCGGCAACGGCTGCCAGCCGTACGCTATTCGCCCCCTACCCATGGGTGATCATCACTGAGGGGCTGAATTTTCGAAACGGCATCGAACTGTACTATCTTGGTATCGTGCTCTGGATTATCTGCTTGCCCGGGATTTTTTGGGCGATCGTGCAGGCGCTGCGGAATCCGAGCTTTCCTGCGGCTTTTGTCGGGTTGGTGCTTGGGGCTTGCTTGGGAGCCTACGTTATCTTCTATGGAGAGTGGAGCACGCGCCAACGCGTATTCATGCTGCCGGTTTTCTTTGCCCTCGCCGCGATAGGGTGGGTCGATCTGGTTCAGCGTCTTGGGTTTTGGAAAGACCCGGCCGCTTCCGGAGGCTGCGCCGATAAATCGAACCCCCGACTGACAAGAAGATCCTGAATGTGTGGAATCGCAGGCTACCTGGGACGTAGTGTATGGCCGAGTGCCGGGCAGGCCGAGGCAGGTCTCACGCAAATGGCTGCCGTCATCAGGTCTCGGGGGCCCGATGATTTTGGTTTTTGGATCGATGATTCAGCGGCTGTCGGACTGGTTCACCGGCGTCTTTCAATCATCGATCTTTCGCCAGCAGGCCATCAGCCGATGCGCTCTGCGTCGGGACGCTATGTCATCGTTTACAATGGCGAAGTCTACAATCACAAGTCGATGAGGGAAGCGCTGGATGGTTGTGGACGGGCTCCCAACTGGCGGGGCCATTCAGACACGGAGACAATACTTGCCGGATTCGATGCCTGGGGAATCGAGGCAACCCTTGAACGCTGCGTGGGGATGTTTGCCTTTGCCCTATGGGATCGTCAGGATCGCACCCTGACTCTGGCGCGCGATCGGCTGGGCGAGAAACCGCTATACTACGGCTGGCAAGGCAATGGGCCGCGGACCAGTTTTATTTTCGGGTCCGAACTGAAAGCTCTGAAACAGCATCCTCAGTTCGATGGTGCAATAAATAGGGACGCAATTAGTCTGCTGATGCGCCACAACTATATACCGGCGCCCTATTCGATCTATCTGGATATTCTCAAGTTGCCGCCCGGATGCCTGCTGACAGTCAGCCTGGGTGAATACGCTAATCGCCCCCAGCCTCGTCAGTATTGGTCGCTGGCGCATGTGGCCGAAACTGCGCGCGGCGATTTACATCAGGGTACTCCGGACCAGATCGCCGATGAACTCGAAGGACTGCTGAGACAGGTTGTTAGGGGACAGATGATTGCCGACGTTCCGCTCGGCGCGTTCTTGTCCGGTGGCGTTGATTCCTCAACGGTGGTCGCCCTGATGCAAGCTCAGGCGTCGCGGCCCGTCAAAACGTTCACGATTGGATTTGACGAGCGCGGCTATGACGAAGCGGTTCATGCCCGCGAGGTAGCCTCTCACCTGGGTACAGATCACACGGAACTATATGTCAGGCCGGAAGAAGCGATGGCGGTTATTCCCCAACTGCCGACCATCTACGACGAACCATTCTCGGATTCGTCGCAAATACCAACCTTTTTGGTGTCAAGGCTGGCCCGTCAGCACGTCGCGGTGTCCCTGTCCGGTGATGGTGGTGACGAGATCTTTTGCGGCTACACGCGATACCTGGCGGCCTCTTCGGCCTGGAAGAGGCTCTCTTTGCTGCCCGGGCCAATTCGGGGCATTGGGGCGGCTGGGATACGGATGATCCGGCCCGAACACTGGGATCAAGTTGCGCGTTTCCTGCCTGGGCTCAAGAATCGCGCGGCCGGGCGCTTTGGGGACAAAATTCACAAGGCCGCCGGCGTCCTGGCGTGTTCCTCAGTTGATGCCCTGTACATGGGGCTGGTCTCGCATTGGAGTGACCCTCAGTCCCTGGTGTTAGGCGCAATAGAGCCGGCCACACAACTGACCGGCATGGCCCCGAGCTTGGCTGGCTTGACGGCGGTCGAGCGAATGATGGCGCTCGATATGGTGAGCTACCTGCCTGATGACATCCTAACCAAGGTCGACCGGGCGGCGATGAGCGTCAGTCTTGAAACACGAGTTCCCTTTCTGGACCATAGATTAATCGAGTTCGCCTGGCGGTTGCCACAAGAGATGAAATTGCGCGATGGCGAAGGCAAATGGGTTCTGAAAAAAGTATTGTATAAGTACGTGCCGAGATCTCTCATCGAGCGTCCTAAGATGGGATTTGGCGTTCCACTCGACAAATGGTTACGCGGCCCGCTCAAGAAATGGGCCGAAGACCTTCTGAGCGAAGAGCGCCTCCAGCGCGAAGGATACTTCAATGCGTCTAGCGTCCAGCAGAAGTGGCGTGAGCACGTGAGTGGCCAGCGCAATTGGGCATATCACCTTTGGGATGTCCTCATGTTCCAGGCGTGGCGGGACTCTCAGCTTGGCTAAACTGCTGTTTTTAGTCACCGAAGATTGGTACTTCGTGTCGCATCGCCTCGCTTTGGCTGTTGAGGCTGTGCGAAGGGGATACGAAGTGGTGCTTGTCACACGCGTGTCGAGTCATCGTTCTGAAATCGAGCAGTATGGCATTCACGTTGTGCCCTTCAAAACCAATCGGCGGGGCATGAACCCACTCGGGATATTGGGCGAAGCAGTTTCGCTTACCCGTATTTACCGCAAGGAAAAGCCGGATATCCTGCATCATGTCGCACTACGTGCTGTCGTGGTAGGCGGCCTGGCGGCGCACCTATGCGGCATAAGGCGCGTGGTCTCCGCGATCACGGGAATGGGCTTCCTGTTCACGGAGGAGGGGCGCAGGCCGTGGGTTCGCAAGGTAGTCAGCAGGGTGCTCCCCCACGTGCTGTCGCGCGGACTGGTGATTGTACAAAATCCGGATGACGCCAGGCAGCTTTCGTCGTTTGGATTGTGCCCCAACCGTCAACGGCTGATAGCCGGGGCAGGCGTTGACACAACGAAGTTTAGTCCCTCTTTCCGTGAGAATGACCGCCTCGTTGTCATGATGGCCACCCGTCTTTTGTGGGACAAAGGCGTCGGAGAATATGTGGAAGCTGCTCGCATGCTGCGAGACACCGGGGCGAGGTTTGTGCTGGTGGGAATGATCGACACGGATAATCCGGCAGGGGTGTCAGTGGACGAGGTCGACGCCTGGATCAGTGAAGGCGTTATAGAATGGTGGGGGCATCGGCAAGATATGGCTGCCACTCTCGCGCATGCCGATATCTTTTGCCTCCCGTCTTACCGTGAGGGGTTGCCAAAAGCTATTCTTGAGGCGATGGCCTCAGGCATTCCGTGCGTGTCAACTGACGTTCCTGGTTGCAGGGACGTCGTGCGGAACGGCGACACCGGCATTTTGGTGCCTGCCCGGAACGGAGCGGAGTTGGCGGCGGCCATCTCTCGCCTGATTGAGAAGCCCGCGCTGCGGCTGGCGATGGGGGCGAACGGGCGGCAACGCGTTCTCGATGAGTTTTGCGATGAGAAAGTGATCTCCGCCACGCTGAACGTCTATGAGGAGCTGCAGAATTGTGCAGACAGTTGAGTGCGTGCGCCACAAGGTAATCGTGAGAGCGCGCCCGATGGCAATCAATGTTATTGGCGCTGGCTCTGGATGTTGATCGGCATTGCCAATGCATTGATTTATCTATACTCAAGGTCGTTGCTTCGCTGGCGCTTATCGAAACTCATCTATTCAGCTTGGTATCATGAGCAGAGCGCGGCTGACCAGCGTGGTCGATGTAATCGGTAGCAGAGGCTTGTAGGGTTTGAATTGACGAGGTGATGGCCTTCTCTAGGCCAATCTTCTTGGCGTAAAGCCGTCGCGTTGCCGGCAACAGATTGCGCCGGATGTGGCTGGCGTCGCGGTAGAGGAATTCGCCGTTGAGTTCGGTGTCGCACCATTTACCGGTGCATAGAGCGTCGCCTGGAAGAACCGCATCGGTATCGTTGCGCCTCGCCGCTATATTCTGGAATATGTCATAAATTCTGCCTTGGAACGATCTGAAATCAGACGTAGAGACCGTTTCATCGGATCGTCGGCAGTGGCGTCGAAGTAGATGATTGTAATTCGACGTCGCGCAAGGAACAGGGTCTGAATGCAACTGTGGCACGTCTGCTATGAGAATGAAGCGCCGGCCTGGCGCGGCTGTTGCTTCGATCAGGCTCCGCACTCCCTCTCCGATGATGTCATAAGGGCCGGGATGTCCTTTGAGAGTTCCGTCCTGAGAAACGACATTACCTAGCGCTGACCATGACGCCGCAAGAATAACTAGGTTGATCGACTGATCCGCGGTTAATGTCTTGATCGCGCGTTGCCGCATATCCGTGCAACGCTGGACGTACCCTGGAACCTCGGTCCATATGCGTTGCGCGTGTCCGCCAAGAGCTGCCGGGCATTCCAGATACAGCAGAAAAGATGCGTTCTGAAATTCGGCCGCGCTTTCGATGATCGGCGCCATGTGTTCGGCATGACTGTCACCCCATACGATCGCCTTCACCGTTGATTTGCCCCATGGTGCGCCGAACTCACAATAGGGCCGGTCAAGTCCCTGTATTTGCTTTACGCGTGGACAGTGCCATTGCCACATCACGTCGAGGCTGCTCAGCGCTGTCATGTCGGAGCCAATTCTACGTCCAAATCCCTGATAGGCGATGACGATGAATGCGAGGGCGGCGGTAGTACCAGCGGCTGTTATCCCGACTGGTATTGAGATGATCGGACTCCCGCTTCGGCGGAATGGTTGTTCAATGAAACGCCAGGACACCCAGGCTAGGCCAACCGATAGCACGGTCAAAGATGCCGCTTCGACCGCCGTCGGCGCGGCCGAATTCCCCCAATGCGCGAACAGTACGATGACAGGCCAGTGCCAAAGGTACAGGCTGTATGAGATCAGGCCCAGCCATCGCATGGGCGCAGTCGCTAGAATTTGTCCTGACCAGTTCTTGGACCTTGGCCAAACCAACAATGCTGATCCAAGCACCGGTGCTACCGCATTCACCCCAGGAAACGGATCGCTATGGCGAAGAGTGAATAGTCCAAATGCGATCAGAAGAACGCCTGCCAGACCCGCTACTTCGGCCATGACGCGGGATCGCAGCGTCGGAACAAACACAATGAGAGCGCCTACGCCAAGCTCCCATGCCCGATTGTAGGGTAAGTAAAATGCAGCCTTAGGATCGATCTTCAACTCGTGGAGGCAGACAGAAAAACTGATGGCACTTATTACTGCAATCATACTGATCGTAAGGCCGCGGCGGCGCTTCGCGATCCGCAGAATGAGCGCCAGCACTGCCGGCCAAGCGACGTAGAATTGCTCCTCGACGCCAAGCGACCACATATGGAGGAGCGGCTGTAGCGACGCTTCCCGATCGAAATAATCAGTATGCCAAAAGAAGAACAAGTTCCCGGCGCCGAAAGCTGAATAGACGGCGCTCTTTCCCAGCGACGCGTAGTCTCCCGGCATCAGCAGGAAATAACCCGCGAGGAGCGTTACGACCAGGACAGTGAGAGCAGCCGGCGCGATGCGACGAATACGCCGATCGTAGAAATCAATCAGAGATAGGCCGCCGCGCTCGATCTGCTCTGTCAAGTTCTTTGTGATCAAATAGCCGGAGATGACGAAAAACACGTCGACGCCGATGAAGCCGCCGGGGAGCCAGGTGGTTCCGAGATGAAATAAAAGAACAGAAAGAACGGCAATAGACCTCAGTCCATCAATATCTGGGCGGTATTTCATGGGCTCTGACGGTCGTGTTAAAGGATATTACTCGTCTTGTACATTTGAGCAAGCTGGCGGTCTATGGAGGAAGGCTGCTCAAGTGTGAGGCAAACAAAGAGCCATCAACGGATGTTTCTAAGCTGTTCCTGTAACCAAACGCAGATAGCGCATCGTCCAGCCCTTCTTCGCGGAAAGACACGATCGTGCTTTAGCTTGAATCAGCGATGGGACGATTATCATGAACTCAGAAGGCCGGCCTTCCCGAGCGCGCCGGACAAAAAATCATTCTCCAGCGTCAGCTCCCCAATCTTCGCATGCAGCGTCTTCACGTCGACCGGCGCGGTAGGCGTTGCGGCTTTCGCCTCACCGTCGAAGACGCTCGCAGCACCGTCGAGAAGCTGATTGCGCCATTGCGTGATCTGGTTCGGGTGCACGTCGAACTGCTGTGCCAGCTCGACGATCGTCTTTTCGTCCCTGACGGCTGAAAGGGCCACCTTCGTCTTGAAGACCGGCGTGTGGTTCCGTCGCGGTCGCTTCGCCAGGGGTTCTCCTGTCGCGGCCATCATGCCGCCTTCAGGCAGAAACTCCACTTATCAGACCTGTCCAGGTTTCCCGAGCCGGCTCTGTGCTGAATGTTTGAACACGCACTGGTTCATGAGCCCTGACGACGCGCGGGTGAAGCTGGAGGATTGGCGTAGAGACTATAACGATGTTTAGCCGCATAGCACGATCGGCAACAAGGCGCCGATATCCAGCGCTGGCTGACCTAGTTTCGGGGAGCACGTCAGCTCGTTGAGGTACCGTCGCGTTGTTGGCCGTTGATGGGGAGGCGGTCCCGCTCCCTCGCAGCCGACAATATGCTGGTGACGCACCTCCATCGACTGAAGTTATTCAGCATGACGCGGAGGCCTCGATGAATTTTGAGAACATTCCCTTTTGTGCGTTCACACACCCCTAGTAATGTTGTCCTTGGCGAGCGACATTGGATGCATCGCGGAATCAAGCGTTGCCGCCCAAAGCTTATAAATATGGGCTGGAGAAAATCGGTCTCTCACCTTTGCGGCTTCTCTGCCGAGACGAATCCTCATCAATTCGTTTTTTGATAGTGACTGTATTGATCGCGCAAGAGCGTCCACATCGTTGACCGGAACGAGAAGACCGTTGCATCCATCATCAATAAGAACCCTTGGCCCGCTTGGACAATCCGCGCTTACGCACGCCAGACCGCTTTGCATCGCTTCCAGTAACGCGTTTGGAAATCCCTCAAACCGAGACGGAAAAGCAAAAATACCAGCTTCCGCCATCCATCGGGGAACATCCGAGACATAGCCGGGCATTTCGACAGAACTCGAAATGTCGAGATCCGCAGCTAGTTGTGTTAGCGCTTGCCGATCCGGCCCTTCCCCCAACAGGACAACACGCCAACCAGACTCTCTCGCGCCGCTTTTCGCGAACGCGCGCAATAAAATATCAAATCCCTTTTGATGTGTAAGCCTTCCAACAGAAAGGATTGTACGGCCAGAACTTTGAGCGACCACAGGGAAGTCATCACAGCGTACAGCGTTCGGAATAACAACTAACTTCCGCGTCCGAATCGAGTGCCTAAACCACTCCGCAATTTCTTCAGTCTGAACAACAGTGGCCGACGCGAACCTATAAAAACACTTGCGAAGAACATCCCAGCCCTTGGGGATGCGATGTAGGCCTGGATGAATTCTTTCAGAAATCACCACCGGAATGCCAGAACCAATCATGGACATTATTGTTCTGATGTTCGCTTGATCGATAAAGCTTAGAACAACGTCTGGATTTAACGACAGGATTTTCCGACGAATCGAGATGATCTGGTGACAGGTGAACTTGATCGACTGAAAGCTTGAGTAAGCGTCCCGTCTTATTTCCATCCGCTCGCGGACCACGCCAGGATGCAGCTTATAGGCATCTGGATCCTTGCCGCTAAGGGTCAGGAGCGTAACGGAACGATTATCGTCAGCTAGGTATTGGCAAAGATCCGAAACAACCCTTTCAGCGCCGCCACCACCAAGCGATGAAATTACGATTACGATACGCCTTCCTGTTCTGTTCATTGCATTTCCTGCCTTTTTCATCTTAAGACGCATTAAGGCCAGAAACAACTGGCAGACATTTCGAGGGGCGAACCGACGCGCGCCAAGTCAACGAAACGTGGGCGATGGACTTCGTTCATGATCAATTTGCGACGGAGCGCAACCTCGGGTTGGTTGCGCCAACGTGATCTTGCAGTGTTATCGGCGGCTTGTTTCCAGCCTTTCCACAACATCGGCGTCGCGGAATCTGATGGGTGACCGCCTTGCGCTGTGTCCGCACCAGACGATCTATAACTGCACGAACGTTCGGTCGGCAAGGTTCTGGCCAAGCTCGGCTACCGCCGGCTCTCGGTGCGGCCCCGCCATCCGCAAGCCGATGAAGCGGCTCAGGAAGCGTTCAAAAAAACTTTGCTGCGATCATCACCCCGCTCGCGCCCAAGGCAAGCCGATCGAAATCTGGTTCCAGGACGAGGCGCGGATCGGCCAGCAGGGCACGCTGACACGAGTGTGGGCCATGCGTGGCTCACGGCCTCGCGCGCCCCGCGATCGACGTTACGATTGGGCTTATCTCTTCGGTGCCGCCTGTCCGCAACGTGGCGTCGCCGCGGGTCTTGTCATGCCGACGGCAAATGCGGAGGCGATGTCGCTGCATCTGGCGGCAATCAGCCGTAAGGTTGCACCCGGCGCACATGCCGTTCTTGTCCTCGACGGCGCCGGCGATCACGGTGCCGGCACCCTCCGAACTCCGGACAACGTCACTGTGTTGCAGCTGCCGCCCTATGCGCCCGAGCTCAATCCGATTGAAAATGTCTGGGAGTACCTGCGCGCCAACAAGCTCGCCATCACCGTCTTCGACGACTACGACGATATCGTCGCCACAACCTGCGAAGCCTGGAACTTCTTCGCAAACGATCCAGATCGCATCGCCTCAATCACAAGCCGCACTTGGGCAACAGTCAATCCTTAGGGCCGTTGGTATTACAAGGGCGCGGCCCTCATGATGCGCTGCCGCCCACCAGGCAGTTGCTCGCCGACAAGAGCTATGACGCCGACTGGTTCCGCCGCGCTCTCGCCGCGCGCGGCATCACGGCGTGCATCCCGTCGAGGTCAAACCGCAAACGGCCGATCGAGCATGACCGCGCGCTCCATCGCCAACGCCATAGAATTGAGAACATGTTCGGGAGGCTCAGGGATTGGCGGCGAATCCACACCCGTTACGATCGATGTGTGCACACCTTCATGTCCGCCATCTGTATCGCTGCCACCGTCATCCTCTGATCAATGAGTCCTGAGCTTGGAGTTTCAGGTCAAAAAGAATCCCGGGAGATACATCGTCAGTTCTTCTTGCGCGCAGAAAAGGTAAGGGTTTGGCCATACCCAAGCTTATCAAGGATAATTTCTATCGGGAGACTCAATAGTCTATCAAGCCTGCTGGCTGATTTAACAACCAGTGACTCCCGACCACGCCAGCGACACCAGAATAGATCGGGATCTCGAAATTGTCTCCATTCTGCAAGCGCCTCTACCGTGCCATAGCCGAACAGGCGCTTCATTATAAACAGCAGCCCTCCGTTCAGGCTTGCGCCGAATATTTCTTGGCCTGTGGCCGTCTTGGTTAGCTGCAGCCCAGCGTCGTCACACAATCGAGATGCAGATTCCTTGGTAAATATTGTGAGGTGGCGTGGGTAATCGTCCGCCTGATAAAATCGCGACTGTATAGAGTTTAGGTTTGTCACAAGCACGACAAGCCTTCCGCCGGGTTTGAGGAGTTTTGCCGCCTTCCTGACGAATACGGCAGGCTCGTAGACGTGTTCCAGTACGGCCCAAAACGTAACGACGTCATATTGAGCTTCCCCAAGTTCCATTTCAAGAAAATCGCCGTAGCGTATTGGCATGTTTGCGGGATTTGGCACTTGATTGTCCAATTCAACCCCTTCGACCAGCCAACCTTTCATCTGCATGTGCCAAAGGAACTCTCCCTTTTGAGCACCAATATCCAGCAATCGGCCGGGAGCAAGATCATCCAGCCATTTAGCTTTCTGCGCTATCTGCTTGCGCCGTTTGTTTATGATAGCTTCCCAGTCGGTTTGTTCAGCTTTCCCCTCCCAAGCCCAATAGTATTCAGCAGGGTAGTAGGTACTCATTACTTCCCGGGCAGGCCTTGGGCTTAAATAGCCACAACCGCAGCATGTGCACCGATTGACCAAAAAATTCTCATCGGAACATTGAAATACGTAATCTCGCGTCCAGAACAGGGCTTTGGGCTGGTTTGCGGCGCATACTGGACACGCAACCTCTTCTCGCCGCGTTTCGGACGGAATGATATTTTGTTTTTGGCTGCTCATTTAAACTTTCAGCTTTCACGTAAATCGTCCCGCACCCTTCACTTATCCACAGCGAACAAAGTTCAACGGGGTCGGCGAGTGTAGGCATTGACGTTGCGAACCGATGCTTCTCTGCGTTCCACATACCCTGATAGCATTCTTGTTATGAAAGGGAAGGATCGCCCAACCGATTCGACCAGCTTACCTTTCCAGTTCAGGGCAGACGGCTCCGCGGTGTCCCACTTACGAAGATAATCGCTTTGGAGAACTGGTTCGGTAAACGGCTCAACCTCTGAACGCTTAACGGCGAGGACCAGCAACATCGCCGGGCGCCGCGACGCGAGATAGACGCGGTTGCCGTACTTAGCGGGGTCAACCACGTCGTAAACCTCGTGGTTGGGCGTTTTCTCTATAGAGAGATTGTGTCCGATAGCGATGCGGACGAACTGAATTTCGAAGCCGTTTTGCGGCGAAAAAACCCTATACATTAGCTCTGGGCTAAATTGATAGAATCCGTGTCCGGCCAGGCTGTTACAAGGGTTGATCGTATAGACGGCGCCGCCCCTCTTGACCAGTCGCATAAGGTTTCCGATCGCGACGGGAAAGTTAAAAACATGCTCAAGCGTTCCACCATCGATGGCCAAATCAAATTTCCCAATAAGGTCTGGCTGCAACGGCTCTCCGATGTTTTGAACGACGGTCGCGCCTTCATAATCGGAAAAGTCTATGCTCGTTACTCTGTTGAACTTGAGAGCCTGCTTAAGCATTTCGTCAGCGAAATCCGCATATCTATACTTATCAAGCCAATCCAGCGCATCCGGATCATTGGCAAATACGCGCCGGAGTTCTGAGATTTCTTTCGGATGAAGTGTGAGCGTCAAACGGCCAAGTGTTGCGGCTTCTCCGCCAGATTGACCGCTACGCCACTCCAGCAGACCTCTAATATCCTTATAAGCTAATCCCATGGCACCTTTCCGCGCGTGTGCTGCAACTTACAGCGACCTGCTCAGCCATCGCAAACAGCATTTCCCACGTCCCGCAGATGTGGGTGCCCCACGTTGCGCAGCGGATGCATCGGCGTAAATGCGAGTTGTCCCGTCGGTCGATGACGGTCAGCTTTTAATGATTAAACCTTGGCCGGTTGAAAGGTCGAGAATCTGTTCCGGTTTGTCGCGCATGAACTCCAGGGCGGCTTTTCGTGCTCCAGGGCAAGTTCGAAACCCGTGGTCATCGAGGATGACGACCGCGCCTTTGTTCAGGCGGGGATAGAAAAACTCCAACGTATCGTATGTTGGCTGTTCAAGGTCTACATCAACGTGCAGAAATGCAAAAAGCCTGTCAGATACGTTAGGAAAAGTGCTTGGTATCCATCCGGGATAAGTCTTGAAGCAAGAGAAGCCGTTCAGAGTGTCGTGCACCAATTGCTCGGACGCTGACAGGTTGCCTTTTTGCCAAAATACTCCGTCATTAGCGCCGGGTTCGCTCAGCCCTTGGAACGAGTCAAACAGGTGAACTTTCCGATTGTGTTCCTGCGCAAAGGTGCAGAACAGGAAGGCTGCTGCACCCTTGTAGGTTCCGCATTCGGCAAGGTCGCCGTCCACGTTTCGAACCAGCTTTAGGAACTCTTTGAGATTCCATCGTCGTTCGAAGCTTTTATAGTTGTTCTCAGCAAATTTCTCAAAGTATTCCAAGAATTGTTGGTCATCCAGAATAATTCTGGCGTCTTCATTGATCGCAAAACGGGGCAGGAGCTTTCTGCCAATTTCGTAGAAAAGTTCGTATGATTGAGAACCTTCGAATCCTCGTTGTTCAGCAAATGCCTTTACGCCGGATGCGATTTGATTGATCGCTTTGATGTCCGCGAATTCTTTTTGAGTTCTGATGGCTTCTCGGACTTTCTGCCCGATCCCCTTTTCAAGACGGGACTTTACTAAGTTCTTTAACATTGCCTACTCCAACGTTTCGTCCGTAAGTTACCATCACAGCCGCCCACCCAACAACCGCTTCCTGGCGATCTCTCGTCCGGATGCGGTTACACCCTTAAAGTCGGAAACCCAATGCCCCAACGCAGGCCCCAAGGCGACGCGAGAACCAGCGTCGATTCGATGTCGCAACCCGGGAGCCATGTGGGATGGTAAACGCGCCACGTCACTGCATCGCTGCCTGCATCGACACGGCATCTCCCAGTTGTGTCAATCGGCTCGCAAATTTTGCAGGCCAAATGACACCCAGTTGCCCGATGTGGAAGGTGGCAAGCCTGCGAAGAAGAACTTCAAAGCCTAACCGATGGCTTCTTCACATCGACATCGTCGATGTGAAGACAGCCGAAGGCAAGCTGCGCCTGTTCGTTAACGCGATCTTGGCCTTCACCACACGTTGATCGTCGCGCAATTTCGCGAGCCAGCGGTCACTCCAGGTTCGGGTGTGTTTGCATTCCCATAGCATCGTGCCGCAGACTTGGCCGGCGATGCCGCGCACGCGGTGTAGGATGTCGCCACCGGGCACACCGATAGTTATCGGTTCGATCAGGTCGTCGGGAAAACGCTGACACAGCAAGGCTTTCATTTCGACCTCGCGCGCTCGGCCTTGCAGTTGCTGCGAGCCTTGTTCTCCCAGGTTCTTTTTATAGGACACATAAATCGCCAATCGTAGTCATCCGAAAAAGCGGTGGGCACTCGAGCGCATACGGCTATACGTGGGAGTGTATTCCACGCGGGATGTACGAGCTCAAGAAGACCAACGGCGGGACATGGATCTTGCGCCGGCCAAGGGATGGACAAGGACAGGGTGCCGGCTCTGCCAGGCTTTCTCTTGCACCCCCGCATGGGCACAATGCAGTCATTTAGGATCTCAAAATACCAACTCCGCTTCCTGGTACCACTATAGCGGAGCTCTGGGAAAATTTGCCAGCTGTCGATTATTATGGGCTCTTCAACGTGTCCTATCAGGGGCGACCTTTGTGCGTTGTAAGGTGTACTATTTAACCATGATAGCCATTCTACAAAACGTGCCATATTCCCATCGTTCTCGAAGGACCGACTGTTAACGCGAGAAATGCTCATGACAAAACAACGTGCCCGAATTGCAGAATCCGACGATTGGGTTGGTGATTTGCACTTATTCGCGGGGCAGGCACCGAACAATGTCGTCGTCTGCCATCCGACGGTCGGGAGCGCTTGATCGCTACGAACGATATGCGCTTGCTCTGCGGCAGCGTGCGCGGCAAATTTTTGAAAATTGCCAGAATGAAGCCAGTGGCGAACGGCCGGTCCGGATGATAGAGCGGAGCGTCGTGTTCGTCCCGATCCTCTTGGTCCCGGCTGCCGTTCCTCGCTTATGCCTCATCATCAATATGTACTGACGCTCTCCTGTCCGGACCGGCCGGGAATCGTATCGGCGGTATCGACGTTCCTGGCCCAGAGCGGCCAGAACATCATCGATGCCCAGCAGTTTGACGACGCCGAGACCGGTCGGTTCTTCATGCGGGTGGTGTTTAATGCCGCCGACCTCGCGGTGACGCTTCCGGTATTACAAACCGGTTTTGCCGCGATCGCCGAACGTTTCGGCATGACCTGGCAGATGCGCGATCGCGCCACGCGGCGCAAGGTGATGCTGCTGGTGTCGAAGTCCGATCATTGCCTGGTTGACATTCTGTATCGTTGGCGCACGGACGAGCTTGCGATGATCCCGACCGCCATCGTGTCCAATCATCCGCGCGAGACCTATGCGCATCTCGATTTCGGCGAGGTTCCCTTTCACCACCTGCCGGTGACGACGGAGACCAGACGCGAACAGGAAGCGGCCATCCTCGAACTGGTGTCGCGGACCGGCACCGATCTGCTGGTGCTGGCGCGCTACATGCAGATCCTGTCAAACGAGATGAGCTCAAGACTTTCGGGACGATGCATCAACATCCATCATTCCTTCCTGCCGGGATTCAAAGGCGCCAGGCCCTACCATCAAGCTCATGAGCATGGCGTCAAGCTGATCGGCGCGACAGCGCATTACGTCACCAGCGATCTCGACGAGGGACCGATCATCGATCAGGACGTCGAGCGTATCAGCCATCGCGATACACCTGAGGCGCTGATCCGCAAAGGACGCGACATTGAGCGGCGGGTACTGGCGCGCGCGATCCGGCATCACCTGGACGATCGAGTGATCCTCAACGGCCGCAAGACCGTAGTGTTCATGGATTGAATGCAGCCGGCTCGCCGGCTGTTAGAGCATGATCCCGAAAAGTGGAAACCGATTTTCGGATAGGATGCTCCAATCAAAAGGACGAAGCAGGAGTCCGGTTCAATGCCAGTTGAAACAAACTCTATAGCGTTTTCGAGCGAAGTGGATACCGGTTCGCGTGAAGAAAACGCGTCAATCAAGAGCCTAGAGTCTTTCACTGTTTCCATGAAACGGTGAAAGACTCTAGTGGATCGCGCCCATGGCGTTGTTGTTCGACGGCTGAGCGGCAGGGTCGTTTGTCTTCGGCGTCAGACGCTCGCGTTCACGCTCCTTCATCATCTCGTCGTATTTCGCAGTGCCGGGTCGTGGCGGCGCGTCCGCGGGCAGTCCGCCGGCCCATTGCGGAATCGCGTCGCCCATTCCGGCGGCCAGATGCGAATTGATGCTGCCGCATCCCCCCAGGCTGCATACGATCGGCAGGACGCAAAGCAGGATCGGAATTCGGCGCGCTGGATGGGGCATGGCTAGATGAATAAAATCCCGGTGTGGAAATTGCGAGGCAGCGTCGCCTTCCTTGGATGTTCGTTCCAAACGGATCATCGAGTTCCTTACCTTCCAAAAGATTAGCGGCCGGACGGCTATTTGTAATTTAGGTCATATAATACCTATGGAAGGTAATCCGCCTGGTACGCAACCGGGGCGCGCCGCTGATCTGGAGGCCTCGCTGCCGCCGGAACTGTCATCGTGCCGCACCCGGAATAACCCTGATGGTGGTTGTGATGGTCGGCCATTCGCTATATTCAAGCGGATACAACTAATGGGAGCAGGCATGCGCAGGATCATGGTGCGAGGTTTGGCATTGGGGGCGTTGACATTGGTCGCGGTTGCAAACCGGCCTGCCGAGGCGCAGGAAGCCGCGGCGCCGGCCTGCGCTGCACCGGTTGCGCCCCCCGGAGAACTCGCGCCCTGGACCGCGCCATCCCAGTTGCGGGCGGCCGGGAACGAGGCGGATACGTCACGCGCGCGCCTGCCGGTGGATCAGGCTGCCCGTCTCACGCTGCTGCCGACGCCCGAGGTGCGCTATCCGCTGCGCCCGGAGAAACCGGGCGGCTCGGTCAGCTATGGCGGCATTGTCGAGATCGACGTGCACGAGGCCGGCACCTACCGGCTGGCGCTCGATTCGGCCGCCTGGATCGACCTTGTGCGCGGCGAGCAGACCGTAAAATCGACCTCCCACGGGCACGGGCCGCCCTGCACCGGGATCCGCAAGATGGTTGATTTCCTTCTCACCCCCGGCTCTTACACCCTGCAGATCGCGGCCAATGGCCAGCCGGAGATGACGGTGCTGGTCGTGCGCCTGCGGTGAGCCCGTGCCGGCTTGGCGCACATCGGTGTCGTTGCTGTCCGCCGGGCTGCTGCTGATCTTGCTGCCGGCCATGTTTCTATGGAGAGCGGCGGATCCGGTATGGCGCTGGACGCTGCCTGCCGGGGTTTCGCCGCCGCCGGTCCCGGCCGACAATCCCATCACCACTGCCAAGGTCGAGCTGGGACGCCGCCTGTTCTATGACGCCGATCTCTCGGCCAACGGCACCATGTCCTGCGCCACCTGCCACGAGCAGAAGCACGCCTTTGCCGATGGCAACCGCACCCATCCCGGTGTGACTGACGAGCCGGCGCGGCGCAATGTTCCCGGGCTCGCCAATGTCGCCTGGTTCACGCCGCTGATGTTCACGGACCCGGCGAACACGACGCTCGAGGCGCAGGCGGCGTCACCGGTATTCGGCATCCGTCCCGTCGAGATGGGCATGGCGGGACGCGAGGCCGAGATCGGCGCGCGGCTCGGACGCGATGGCTGCTATCAAGCGATGTTCGCGCGCGCCTTTCCCGAGACCAGTGGCCGCATCGACTTCGCCAATGTGGCGCGCGCGCTGGCGAGCTTCGAGCGCACGCTCGTCTCCCATGGCAGCGCCTGGGACCGGCAGCAACTCAGTCCGGATGCGAAGGCAGGCTCGACGCTGTTTGCCCACGATTGCGCGGCATGTCATTCGGGGCCGCACTTCACGGACCTGGCCATGCACCGGCTGGGGGCGGCCGATCCCGCGCTTGCCGATCAGGGCTTGTTCGAGAAAACCGGTATCGACGCCGACCGGGGCAAGTTCCGGACGCCTTCGCTGCGCAACGTCACGCTGACCGGTCCCTGGTGGCACGATGGATCGTCGCGGTCGCTTGAGGACGCTATCGCGAAACATGGCCTGACCTATGAGCCGGCCGAGGTGAATCATCTGATCGCGTTTCTTGAGTCGCTCTCCGATCCCGAATTTATCAAACGTAAATCGCTTGCCATGCCCAGCGAGGCTTGTGGCAAGCCTCTCTAGGCCTTTCCGCTTCTGATAGAATTAGAAGCGGCTTCGATGGCCGGGCGTTTTTTCGCGGATTCCCCAGATGTGGCCGAAGGGATCGAAAAACGTTGCGCCACGAATGCCGTGAATGCTGCCTTGCAGCTTGTCGCGAACCGTGGCCCCAGCGGCAACCGCTCTTTGCAGCACGTCTTCCGCGTCGTTCACTGTCACGCAAAGGATCACGTTGACCGCACCTTTTTCCTTTGGAAAAAATGGCCCGCCGCGCCATGGCTCTGCCTCGCGTCGTGGGTTTGATCCTGCAACCGAGATCACGCTGTTGCCAACTCGCATGTCAAACCCGATCCACTGGTTATCCGGGCTATAGATAGCGATTGAAGACGTGTCGAAAACTGCCTCATAAAATCTGACAGCTTCGGCTTGCCGGCTATGCTCGATGAAGACTGTCAGACTTAGCGACAAATCATTTTCGCAGGCGGCTTTCAGAACGTTCCAGTCTGAAAAGCCGGCTTGGCTCGCCACGATTTCAAGACAAGTACTATGCGGCAGATTTATGCGACGTTTGGCAAGTGCATGACGCATCGCTTTCGCCATGGACTTGTAACGCGTGATACTTTCCATGATTTGTCTCCCTGGCCGGGCGCATTCGATGTCAGTGCTCGCGTTGCTGACGGTCGCCCGAATAGGGTCAAGTCATGGAAACTTGTGCGTTCACCATTCCCGAAGGAGCGAGCGGCAGGCCGCACAGCCTGGCCAGAATAGTAGCAAGTTGTCTGATTCGTTCAATCGTACCTTCTATAAGGTTGGATTGGAGAGAATCATTCCTCGGCAACGCACTCCAGAACTGAATCATCGGAGAAACGATCTACGCTCGGTCCCGGCCGATGCTGCTGTAGGCAAAACCCAGGTCCGCCATCTCAGCGGGACGGTAGACGTTGCGCAGATCGATCATGACCGGCTGCTTCATGATGCGTTTCAGCCGCGGCAGGTCGAGCGCGCGGAACTGGACCCATTCGGTCACGATCACCAGCGCGTCGGCGCCCTCGGCGCAGGCGTAGGCATCGTCGCAGTAGTCGATATCGGGAAGCTCGCGCCGCGCTTCCGTCATGCTCGCGGGGTCGAAGGCGCGGACCTTTGCGCCCATGTCGCAAAGGCCGGTGATCAGCGGGATCGACGGCGCCTCGCGCATGTCGTCGGTGTCGGGCTTGAACGCAAGCCCCAGCACCGCGATGGTCTTGTTGCGCAGATTGCCGTCCAGCGCCTGCGCGACCTTGCGCGCCATCGCGCGCTTGCGGTTGTCGTTGACGGTGACGACTGATTCCACGATGCGAAGCTGGGCGTCGTGGTCTTCCGCGATCTTCACCAGCGCGCGGGTGTCCTTGGGAAAACAGGAGCCGCCGTAGCCGGGGCCGGCGTGCAGGAACTTGGTGCCGATTCGGTTGTCGAGACCGATGCCACGCGCCACCTCCTGGATGTCGGCGCCGACCTTTTCGGACAGGTCGGCGATTTCGTTGATGAAGGTGATCTTGGTCGCGAGAAAGGCGTTGGCCGCGTATTTGATCAGTTCGGCGGTGCGGCGCGCGGTGAACATCAGCGGCGCCTGATTGAGCGACAGCGGCCGGTAGATGTCGCCAAGCGCCTTGCGGCCGCGTTCGTCGGAGGTCCCGATCACGATGCGGTCGGGAAACTTGAAATCGCGGATCGCGGCGCCCTCGCGCAGGAATTCTGGATTGGACGCCACCACCACGTCGGCTGACGGATTGGCCTCAAAGATCAGCCGCTCCACCTCGTCGCCGGTGCCGACCGGCACGGTCGATTTGGTCACCACCACGGTGAAGCCGCGGATCGCCGCAGCGATTTCGCGCGCGGCGGCATAGACGTAGCTGAGGTCGGCATGACCGTCGCCGCGGCGCGACGGGGTACCGACGGCGATGAACACCGCATCCGCCTCCGCCACCGGGGCGGCAAGATCGGTGGTGAAATCGAGCCGCGACGCCGCCACGTTGGTCGCGACCAGCGCCTCCAGGCCCGGCTCGAAGATCGGGATCTCGCCGCGGCGCAGCGCCGCGATCTTGTCCGCATTCTTGTCGACGCAGGTGACCTGGTGTCCGAAATCGGCAAAGCAGGCTCCGGACACCAAGCCTACATAGCCGGTGCCAATCATGGCGATGCGCATCGAAATAAACCTATCGGCAGGCGGCCGCCGGAGGCGGCGGTCAGGGCCGCGTCTTAGCAGACGGGCGCGGGGCTGACGAGGCGTCCGCGGCCGTCATAGAGGATTTGAAATCCGGATCGGCAGGGAGATGCCGGCAAGGGTTTCAATGGTGGGCAGATGGTGATAGGAAGGCTAACTTCATTTTTGTTGCCCATTCATATGGCCCATATCGAACCACTGTGACAAACGACCAGCTGCTGAGCCAGATATCCGACTATTGCCGCCGGGCCGGGATGGCGGAATCGACCTTTGGCCGGCGCGCCGTCAATGACGGCAAGCTCGTGCAGCGGCTGCGCGAGGGCAAGCGCATCACCATCGACACGCTGAACCGGATCGAGGCTTGTATCGCCTCGGGCTCGCCGGATGGCGCGGCCTCCATCCGCCGGCCGGAGCCGATCGAGCGGCGCGATCCCCGCGCCAATTTCCGTTTTTTCGAGAACCGGCAGAAATATCTGCTGTTCGTCCATACCTGCAGCGAGAAGCGCGTCATCGCCGACCGCGTCGCTTTGGAGTTCGGCAGCATTCACCCGCGCCCGCCGGCGCTGCGGGTGTTCGACGCGGGCGTCGGCGACGGCACCGTGCTGGCGCGGGTGATGCGCTCCATGCACGTCCGCTTTCCCCACATGCCGTTCTATGTCGCGGGCAAGGAACTCAGCCTCGAGGACATCAAGCTGACGCTCGACAAGGCGCCGGACCGGCTTTTCGAGCATCCGGCGACCGTCATGGTGCTGACCAACATGCACTACGCGGAAGCGCCATGGCTTGCGCCCCGTTCACCCCAGGCCGCGGCCGGCACGGTATGGCGCGAGGTGCCGCTGCGGGGGACATCCTCGGGCGAGTTCGAGACGCAGATCCGGGACCTGTGGCCATATCTCGAGGAGAACTGGCGAGCGAACGTCAGTCCGGTCACGGGGATGCCGATCTACGAGCGGCCGGTCGTCCTGGTGATCTACCGGGAAGACCACCAGTTCCTGCTCGATTCGGTCATCCCGCGGGCAGGGCGGGTCGAAGCCAACTTCGATCTGGTGATCGCTTCGCAGCCTTACCGGGCCAGGTCTTCCCTCAATTTCAGGGCCCGACGGATCATCGCCCCGCTGGCGCGGGCGTTGCGGCCCGGCGGGCGTTTGATAGGAATTCATTCTCACGGTGGTGATCCCGGGCTGGAGATCGTCCAGGCGGTCTGGCCCGGAGAAAACCCTTTCGCCGTGAGCCGTCATGAGCTATTGCGCGCTGTGAAATACGAGCTCGGCTCGGTGGGGCGCGACCTTAATTTCAACGCTTATGCCGATCACCGTTCGATTTTTCGCTACGATATGGAAGCGCTGCCCAATGAGGTCACGGGATCGATCGGTACCTCGACGGCCTTCGCAGCGTGGAATGCGGCGGTTTACGTTGCCCAGGTCGAAGACGACCGGTTGACGGAGATGACCCAAAGCGGCCGCTATCTGGACGCCACCAGGGAGGTTTTGCGCAAGCACAACGGCCTCTGGTTCTACGACGAATCCTACGTCATTTCGCGTCGCCGCGACTGACATCTAGTACCGCCGATTTGAAATTCCTGCACCACTTGCAGCGGGTTCATCTTCGGGAATTTCAAATCGAAAGCGGTACTAGAATCATAAAGTTACTAGTACCCCTTGCTTTCCGAAGTTCGTCAAGGGGGGTGTTGCGATGTCTCACGAACTTCGGAAAGCGGGTACTAGTGTTCCGGTTCGAACATTCGCATCACTTCGCAGCGAGTTGTTATGCGAATGTTAGAACCATGGGAACATTAGCAAAATAAAATATTCTGGTGTGGTTTTGGCTCTGACATTCGCTTGTCGGACTCGCGGCAATACTGAAGCGAATGTCAGAGCCACCACACCAGGTCAACAGCACGAAAGGACCGCCACCTCTGGCGGATGAAGGGACGATTGATGCGCGGATCTTATTTGTTCACGAGTGAATCGGTTTCGGAGGGGCATCCCGACAAGGTGTGCGACCGGATCTCGGACGAGATCGTCGATCTGTTTTTCAGCGAGGGTCCGAAAGCCGGCATCGATCCGTGGGCGATCCGCGCCGCCTGCGAGACGCTCGCCACCACCAACAAGGTGGTGATCGCCGGAGAAACTCGCGGGCCCGAATCCGTCACCAAGGAGAAGATCGAAAGCGTTGTCCGCGCCGCGATCAAGGACATCGGCTACGAGCAGGATGGTTTTCACTGGAAGACCGCGGACATCGAGATCCTGCTGCATCCGCAGTCGGCCGACATCGCGCAGGGGGTCGACGCCTTGCAGCCCGGCGCCAACAAGGAAGAGGGCGCCGGCGACCAGGGCATCATGTTCGGCTACGCCTGCAATGAGACGCCTGACCTGATGCCGGCGCCGATCTTCTACGCGCACAAGATCCTGCGGCTGATTTCCGAGGCGCGCCACTCGGGCAAGGAAAAGGTGCTCGGGCCGGACTCCAAGAGCCAGGTCACGGTGCAATACGAGAACGGCAAGCCGGTCGGCGTGCGCGAAATCGTGGTGTCGCACCAGCACCTCGTCGAGGACATGAGTTCCGATCAGGTGCGCGAGCGCGTCGAGCCCTATGTGCGCGAGGCGCTGCCGAAGGGCTGGATCACCGACAAGACCATCTGGCACATCAACCCGACCGGCAAGTTCTTCATTGGCGGTCCTGACGGTGATGCCGGCCTGACCGGCCGCAAGATCATCGTCGATACCTATGGCGGCGCTGCGCCGCATGGCGGCGGCGCGTTCTCCGGCAAGGATCCCACCAAGGTCGACCGCTCGGCGGCCTATGCCGCGCGCTACCTCGCCAAGAACATCGTCGCCGCCGGTCTTGCCGACCGCTGCACCTTGCAGCTCGCTTACGCCATCGGCGTGGCGCGCCCGCTGTCGATCTACGTCGATACGCACGGCACCGGAAAGGTGCCGGAAGACACGCTGGAGCGGATCGCCTCCGAGGCGATGGACCTCACGCCGCGCGGTATCCGCAAGCATCTCGATCTGAATCGGCCGATCTACGCCCGTACCTCGTCCTACGGCCATTTCGGCCGCACGCCGGACAACGAAGGTGGCTTTTCCTGGGAGAAGACCGACCTTGCCGAGGTGATCAAGCGCGCGGTGTGATATTTCCCTCTCCCCTCGCGGGAGAGGGTTGCCCGAGCAAAGCGAGGGCGGGTGAGGGGTTGATCCGAGAGAGATGAAGAACCCTCTCACCGAGTTGAGTTTGTAGTGCCGCTGACGATGCCCTCTCCCGCAAGGGGAGAGGGCGCAGCAATGGGCGCTACTTTTGCTAATCCCGTGCGATATCAGAGAGTGCCATGACCCAATCCGCTACCGCCACCGCCAAGACGTCCGCCGGCTTCACCGATTACATCGTCAGGGACATCGGCCTTGCCGATTTCGGCCGCAAGGAAATCTCGCTCGCCGAGACCGAGATGCCCGGACTGATGGCGACGCGCGAGGAATACGGCCCCAGGCAACCCTTGAAGGGCGCGCGCATCGCAGGCTCCCTGCACATGACGATCCAGACCGCGGTGCTGATCGAAACGCTGAAGGCGCTCGGCGCAGACATCCGCTGGGTCTCCTGCAACATCTATTCGACGCAGGATCACGCCGCCGCCGCGATCGCGGCAGCCGGCATTCCGGTGTTCGCCGTCAAGGGCGAGACCCTGACCGAATACTGGGACTACACTGCAAAACTGTTCGACTGGCACGGCGCGAAGTCTGGTGAAAGCCTGCATCCCAACATGATCCTCGACGATGGCGGCGACGCGACGCTGCTGATCCACCTCGGCGTGCGCGCCGAGAAGGGCGACGTGGCATTTTTGGATAAGCCCGGCGCGGAAGAAGAGGAGGTGCTGTTCGCGCTGATCAAGCGCCTCTTGAAAGAGAAGCCGAAAGGCTGGTTCGGCGAAGTCGCCAAATCCATCAAGGGCGTTTCGGAGGAGACCACCACCGGCGTGCATCGTCTCTACGAGATGCAGAAGGCCGGCACGCTGCTGTGGCCCGCGATCAACGTCAACGACAGCGTCACCAAGTCGAAGTTCGACAATCTCTACGGTTGCCGCGAGTCGCTGGTCGACGGCATCCGCCGCGGCACCGATGTGATGATGAGCGGCAAGGTCGCCATGGTCGCGGGCTTCGGCGATGTCGGCAAGGGCTCGGCTGCATCATTGCGACAGGCCGGCTGCCGCGTCATGGTGTCGGAAATCGACCCGATCTGCGCGTTGCAGGCGGCGATGGAGGGCTATGAGGTCGTGACCATGGAGGACGCAGCACCCCGCGCCGACATCTTCGTCACCGCCACCGGCAACAAGGACATCATCACCGTTGAGCATATGCGTGCGATGAAGGATCGCGCCATCGTTTGCAATATCGGGCATTTCGATAACGAAATTCAGGTCGGCGCGCTGAAGAATTTGAAGTGGGATAACATCAAGCCGCAGGTGGACGAGATCACCTTTCCAGATGGCAAGCGTATGATCCTGCTCTCGGAAGGCCGCCTCGTGAACCTCGGCAACGCGATGGGGCATCCGTCGTTCGTCATGTCGGCGTCGTTCACCAACCAGACCCTGGCGCAGATCGAACTGTTCGCCAACAACAAGGACGGCAAATACAAGCGCGAAGTCTACGTGCTGCCGAAGTCGCTCGACGAGAAGGTGGCGCGGCTGCATCTGAACAAGATCGGCGTCAAGCTCACCGAATTGCGCAAGGACCAGGCCGACTACATCGGCGTCAAGGTCGAAGGCCCGTTCAAGAGCGATCATTACCGCTATTGAGCGGCCAATTATCTGTCATTCCGGATCGGCTTGCATGGCAGGCTGATCCGGAATCCAGCTTCGCGCGATAACTGGATTCCGGAATAGTCGCGTGTCGATACCCATAGATGCGCAAGCGCGCATCGGGAATGGCGAGAAAGAAAACACGGAAGCCCCGGAGCGATCCGGAGCAGTGCGCGCCTTGTCAATCACTGGCGCTCGGCGGTCACGCAATCAGCCTCACGTCGTTCAGCCTCACGTCGTCCGGCCGTTGCTCTTTTGTGCCGCGAGAAAATCCGACAGCTTGGCGGTTTGCTTGGGCGCTGCCTTCTTGCCCCGGGCCGGTGCTTTTACCGGCTTGGGCTGCGCGGCCTCTTCGGCTTCCTTTGCGAGCCGCAGCGCGCGCAGGCGTTCCATGTTCTTGCGGACGGCGATGTCGCGGGCTTCGATATCGGCGCGCGCCTTCGCGCCCTCGATGGCGGCCGTGCGCATGCGTTCGCTGCGTGCCTGTTGTGCCGGGCTTGGCGGAGACTTGGTCATGGAACCGATATAGTCATGATCCGCCAAAATGCCAGAGCAGGCCGGGATTTGCCTTTTCAGCCGAGAAATGCTATAGTTAAGGGTATTCGATTGCCGGCATTGGTTTTGTTAGAGCGCCGCGGGTCTTTCAAAGACCGAAGGCTCCTTTCCAAAGACATCGCTGAGATTGGATGGCTTGCGCAATCCTGCGCGAGAACGCGCATGTGCGCGCTTTGGAACAAGGACGACTCCGATGACGACAGGGACAGTGAAGTGGTTTAATGGCCAGAAGGGTTTCGGCTTTATCCAGCCGAACGACGGCGGCAATGACGTGTTCGTGCACATCAGTGCGGTGGAGCGCGCGGGCCTCAGCGGCCTCAATGAGGGCCAGAAGGTCAACTTCGAGGCCAAGACCGACAAGATGCGCGGCAAGGTCAGCGCGGAAAACCTTTCCCTCGCATAAAGCGGGATGAGGGCTCGACCGTGCATCCATCCTGTCTTGAAGATTGATGGATCGCCGGGCCAAGCCCGGCAATGACGGACAATCGAGATGCTTCCGTCAAGGTGTGAAGCACCCTATAGCGTTTTCGAGCGAAGTGGATGCCGGTTCACGTGAAGAAAACGCGTCAAATCAAGAGCCTATAGCGTTTTCGAGCGAAGTGGATACCGGTTCGCGTGAAGAAAACGCGTCAAATCAAGAGCCTGAAGTCTTTCACTGTTTCCATGAAACGGTGAAAGACTCCAGGTCTCATGCTTCGTTTCACGGATGTACTGAAACGGACGCTCAGGAGCCTCGTCAGCGATGACGGGGCTTTTTGTTACGCCGCCATTCCCCACGAGACGGGACATGGTTGGCCGCCCGGAACTCGTTTCCGGGTCCTTGCCGGATTGTGTCTTGCGCGAATGGTGCCACGCGAGTTTTCGTGACATGAACGAGGCAGCCCTCGCGCGCGCTATGCCAGCGGTTCGGTCGCCGCGTCGAGCCAGACCTTTGTGGCCTCATCGAGGTGCGGGCGCACCTCGCGGCGGACGCGGGCGTGATAGTCGTTGAGCCAGCGCACCTCATCGGTGCTGAGGCTGCGGTCGATCAGGCGGCGGTCGATCGGCGCCAGCGTCAGGGTCTCGAAGCCGTTCATGGCTTTCTCGGCACCCGGTATCTCGACGGCCGCGACCAGCACCAGATTTTCGATCCGGATGCCGAATGCGTCACGTTTATAATAGCCCGGCTCGTTGGACAGGATCATGCCGCGCTTCAAGGGCGTGGTGCCGAGCTTCGAAATCCGCGCCGGGCCTTCATGCACTGACAGATAGCTGCCGACGCCGTGGCCTGTGCCGTGCTCGAAATCGACGCCCGCCTGCCATAGGAACTGCCGCGCCAGCGTGTCGAGCTGCGCGCCGGTGGCGCCGTCGGGAAACACCGCACGCGCAATGGCGATGTGGCCGCGCAGCACGCGGGTGAAGCGGTCGCGCATCTCGTCGGTCGGTTGGCCGATCGCGACGGTGCGGGTGACGTCGGTGGTGCCGTCCTCGTACTGCGCGCCGGAATCGATCAGCAGCAGGTCGCCGGGCGCGATGCGGCGGTTGCTCTTGCGGGTGACGCGATAATGCACGATGGCGCCGTTCGGTCCGGTGCCCGAGATGGTGGGGAAAGAAACGTCCTTCAGCGCACCGGTGTCGCGGCGAAAGGTCTCCAGCGCCTCGACCACGTCGATCTCGGTCAGCGTGCCCTTCGGCGCCTCGCGGTCGATCCAGGCGAGAAACCGCGCCAGCGCCACGGCGTCGCGCTGATGCGCGCTGCGCGCGCCCGCGATTTCGGTCGGGTTCTTCACCGCCTTCAGCAGCGCGACCGGATCGTTGCCGCGTACCGGTTTGCCGCCGGCGGCCGTGATCAGGCGGTTCAACGCGTCGGCGGCGGTGGCATTGTCGAGCCCGATGGCCGCGCCGGATCTGGCCGTTGCGGCCAGCGCCTCGGTCAACGCATCCGGCTCGCGGACGTCGGCTTCGCGCTCCAGATGATCGCGGCTGACGTTGGAGAGTTTACGGGAATCGATGAACACGACAGGGCGGCCGTCCTTGGGCACCAGCGCATAGGACAAGGGCAGGGGGGTGTGCGAGACGTCGGCGCCGCGGATGTTGAAGGTCCAGGCCACCGCATGTGAATCCGACAGCACCAGCGCATCGACGCCGAGCTTGGTCATCTCGGCGCGGATGCGCGTCAGCTTGTCGGCCTCGGTTTCGCCCGCGAACGCCGCCTTGTGGATCGTGACCGGGCCAAGCGGCGGCGCGGGCCGATCGGTCCAGATGCTGTCGACAGGGTTGGTCTCGACGGGTATCAGGTCGGCGCCGGCCTTCGCGCAAGCCTTTGCCAGGCGCTCCGCCGCCGCGGACGTATGCAGCCAGGGATCGTATCCGAGCCGGTCGCCGGCGCTGAGATGCTCCGCCAGCCAGTTTTCGGGAGGCGGATCGACCAGTGAGACGATGGCCCAGGCGTGGGTATCCACCTGTTGCGCCGCCTGCAACGTGTAGCGGCCATCGACGAACACCGCGGCTTCCTTCGCGAGCACGACGGCGAGGCCGGCCGATCCGGTGAAGCCGGTGAGCCATGCCAGCCGCTCCTCGGAGGGCGCGACATATTCGTTCTGCTGCTGGTCGGCGCGCGGGATGACGAAGCCGGTCAATTGCCGCCGGTGCAGCTCCTCGCGAAACGCGGCGAGGCGGGCGGTGAGCGCGACGCCGCCCTCTAGGTCCTCGAAGGTCTGAAAGTGGGCTTCGAACATTACGCGAGTATTCTAGAATTCCGGGATGGCGGCCGCAACGGCGGAGCAGGGCAAGCGTTACCTTCTATTCTGCATCAGCAGGCTGCACCATCCGTCGATCCGCATCTGCCGGATCAGAACGAGCCCCTGCGCGCGATAGGCCGCGATCACGCCGCGGGTCTGATGCGGCAGCAGCCCCGACAAAATCACCATGGCCTCGGACGCAAGGTGGGTTGCCATAACCGGCGCCATCTGCCGCAGCGGATTGGCCAGAATATTCGCCAGCACCAGATCGAACGGCGCGCGGGCGCGAAACAGCGGTGCTGAAAAGCCGGTCGCGCAGATCGACTCCACAAGATCGCCGACGCCGTTCAGCGCGGCGTTCTCTTTCGCCACGATCGCTGAACGCGGGTCGATGTCGCTGGCCAGCACCTTCCGACGCAGCGCCTTCGCCGCGGCGATGGCGAGGACGCCGGTGCCGGCGCCGAGATCGAGAACCCGCCGCGGCATCTTGCTGCGCAGCACCTGATCGAGCAGCAGCAGGCAGCCGCGGGTCGTGCCATGGTGACCGGTACCGAATGCCAGCGCGGCCTCGATCTCGATGCCGAGTTTGTTTGGCGGGACGCGCGCGCGGTCATGGCGGCCGTGGACGACGAAGCGGCCGGCCGGGACGGGCGCCAGTCCTTCGAGGCTGGCCTCGACCCAGTCCCTGGCGGCGATGGTATCGAAGACGACGGTTTGGGCGACCGCATCGCCGGCGACCAATGTGATCTGCGCGCGAATTCGCTCTTCATCGGGCGGGGCGGCGAAGTGCATCGAAACGCCCCAGCGCCCGTCGCTGTGTTCAAATGCGGCGATCGCAAGTTCGCCGTCGTCCAGTGTCTCGGTCAGGAGGTCGACCACCCGCCGCGCGACCTGCTCCTCGCCGATGGCGAAGGTGGCGCGACTGGTCGCCGGCGTGACGGTGTTGGTCATGGAAGTCCGACGGACAGGAGTTCAGGATCCGGTCGTGCTCCAGGCCCTGGCGATGAGATAGCCGACGCCATAGGCCGGTCCGGCCACCATGAGAATGGCGATGGCCATCAGAAGCCAGCCTTTCAGAACACCGGCCCAGCCACCCGTTTGCCAAAGCTCCCGGGGCCCCGGTTGCGCGTAGGCCCAGAACGACCATGACGTGGCCAGGAGCAGGTAAATGTCGAAGGTGTTCAATGATGTGCCGAGGTAACCTCCGATTATCGGGATAACGATCGTGAGAAAGACCCGGCCAAGAATTTGCAGCACATAGACCCCCGGTTATTTGCCTGCCTTTGCCCAATATTTGCTTTGGTGCAAATGCGAAACTTATAGCGTTTTCGAACGGCGTGGATACCGCTTGGCGTGAAGAAAACGCGTCAAATCAAAATCATAAAGTTCTGCTCCTGGTCGGTCCGATGCCGGAATACTCCGGACGATCACTGTGTCCTCCAGCAAATCCGAACGGCCGTTGCACGCTTTCCGGGATCGTTTTCCACAGTTTTTCCACAGGTGTATCCACAGACTTGTCCATGGCCTGATATCAAGTTTTGCGTGGGATTTCGACGGCCTTGTCAGCAGACGGGAGCGACGAGTTGCCGCGAATTGCACGGGTGCCCGCGAGGGTTAATCCCCGGTAACTCCTGTGTCCAAATCACAGCGAAATCGCGGCGAAGTTTTTTAGAGGTTGACCGATATCGATGCTTCCCAGGCAGAACGCGGGGGCGTCATGGAATCGCAAAACATCGGCGAGGTCGAACCGGCGGAAGGAATGTCCGGGATCGCGGCCGAGGACATCATATGGGCGTTTGTTGTCAGCGCCATCGTGCTCGGGCTGACGCCGGCGGTATTCATTTACGCACTGTTGGTTGCTTGAGCCGTCACCGGCGAGCGAACGGCGCCCGGTGATCGCGCAGGATCGTGCGCGCTGCGTTATGGCCGGGCGCGCCGGTGACGCCGCCGCCGGGATGCGCGCCGGAGCCGCAATGATAGAGACCCTTCAGCGGTCCCCGGTAGTCGGCGTGCCCCAGCATCGGACGGGCGGAGAACAACTGGTTCAGCGCCAGCGCGCCGTGGAAAATGTCGCCGCCCAGCAGTCCGAATTCGCGTTCGAGGTCGAGCGGTGACAGGATCTGCCGGCCGATCACGCTGGCGGCAAAGCCCGGCGCGTAGCGATCGACGGTTGCGATCATGAGGTCGGCGACCTGGTCGCGGCAATCGTCCCAGGACGCGCCGTCAGGCAATTGCGGCGCGACATGCTGGCAGAACAGGCTCGCGACATGGCGGCCGGACGGGGCGAGTGAATCATCGATCACGGATGGGATCAGAACCTCCACTACCGGTTCGCGGCTCCAGCCGAACCGGCGCGCATCCTCCCAGGCGCGGTCCATGTAGCCGAGGCCGGGCGCGATGATGATGCCGGCGCTGAGATGGTCGCCCTTGCCCGGCAACGCGGAGAACGAGGGCAGGGCGGAGAGCGCCACGTTCATCCGGAACGTTCCGGAGCCATTGCGCCAGTTCTTGATGCGGTTGAAGAAGGCGGGAGACAGGGAGCCGGCGGGCAATAGCCGGGTATAGAGCAGCTTCGGGTTGACGTTTGCCGCGACATATCTTGCACGGATCGTTCGTCCGTCGTCGAGGATCACGCCCGCCGCGCGGCCGCGCTCGACAACGACTTCGCTGACGCCGACTCCGGTTTCAATCTCGGCGCCATGCGCACGGGCGGCCGCTGCCATGGCCTGGGTGATCGCGCCCATGCCGCCGATTGCGTGACCCCAGACCCCCTTCTTGCCGTTCACCTCTCCGAAAGCATGGTGCAGCATCACATAGGCAGAGCCTGCCGCGTAGGGGCTCGCATAGTTGCCGACGATGGCGTCGAAGCCGAACAGCGCCTTGACCAGATCGGTTTCGAAGCGCTCGTCGAGCATGTCCCCGGCCGATCGCGCAAACAGGTCGAGCAGGTTGCGCTGCTGCTCCAGCGACAGGCCGCGCAGGATGCCCGCCGTGCCGACGGCATTGACGAACTCATGCGCGGTGTTGATGCTGAACCCTTCAACAAGGTTGGGCGGAGCGCGCAGCACGAACTGCCGGATCACGTCGGCGATTTCGTCCAGTTCGCGCATGAATTCGCCGATCGCGACCGCGTCCCGTTGGCTCAGGCGGGCGACCGAGGCCGCGGTGCGGCCTTCGCCGGTGAGGAGGTACCGACCGTCGGGCGCGGGCAAAAAGTTCTGGGCGCGGCGTTCGACGATCCGCAGGCCGTGGTCGTGCAGCCGCAAGTCGGCGATGACCTTCGGATTGAGCAGGCTGACAGTGTAAGCCGCGACCGAATTGCGGAATCCGGGATGAAATTCCTCGGTCACCGCAGCGCCGCCCACCACCTTGCGCCGTTCCACGATCCTGACCCGCAGTCCGGCCATCGCAAGATAGGCCGCGCAGGTGAGCCCGTTATGGCCTGCGCCGATGATGACGACGTCGGTGTCCGGCATGATCCGCTTCGACTGCTACGGGGACGTCGTCTCGTCGGTCAGTCGCCGAAGTCCGTGAAAAGGCCGCGAGGCCGATAGGGCTGCGGCGCGTAAACCTGCGGCGGATAGGGCTGCGCATAACCGTAATCGGCTTGATCGCTGTAGTAATATTGCTGCCGCCGGGGAACGTTCTGCGCATCGCGGAGACGGCGAGAACTGCGCGGCGCAGGATAGCGCTGATCGCTGGAACTGCCGTCGGCCGGGTAGATATAGCCGTCGTCGCCGCGAATGGCGGCCTGCGGCTGCTGAGTTGGCGCAATCTGTCCCGGCGTCAGTTCGATCGGATTTCCGGCATTGTCATAAGACTGATCGTCCGCCGGCGGATTATGGCGGGCGACATCGGTTTTGCGCTTGCCACGGGGATTGCGCGCCAGCGCGACACGGGACGATCCGGTCAGCGTGACGGTTGTATTGAGGACGCCTTCTTTCCGGACCAGCGCATAGAGGGTCGATGCATTGGCGCGCGAGATGCGCACACAGCCATGCGAGACGGGACTGCCGAGACTGCCTTCGGAAAACGTGCCGTGGATGGCATGACCGGCCTTGGTGAAGAAGATCGAGTGCGGCATCGGCGCGTCGTCGAACTCCTTGGAGAAATGGTCGGCTTCCATGCGGAAGGTCTGGAAGCGGCCGTTCGGGGTTTCGTGAGACGGATTTCCGCTCGACACCGGCCAATGATAGCGCTCGACGCCATCGACGGAGACGGTCATTTTCTGATTGTCCTTGTCGACAAGGATCGACACCTTCGCCTGCGCCACGCTGACCGCGCCAAGAAGCAGCAGACCGGCGACGGGAATACAAAACATACGCATGTACCTGGGCCTCGGATGCAGCCTGAAATCCCCGTCTCTTATATGCGCTCAAAACGGTTCTGCTTCCAGTAGCGGATTTCGTCATCGTTAAATGTCGAAACGGCATAACCAGGGCCGAGACAGCGCGCGAAAATCAAAAAGCCCTATGGACAAGGAGTTCGGCAGCAAGCGACCGCCACCCCCGCGGTTCGGAACTTTTGGAACACGATTGCGTTATATTCATCCCGATCCGTTTTGATCATGGCCCGTTCGCGGCCGAACCAGCAGAGGATGTAGGCACACATGAAGACCAGAATCGCAGCATTGCCGATGACAGCTTCTATCCGGATTCAGTTCGCGGCGGTGGCCGCGGCCGCCGCGCTGGCCCTCGTTTCCATTCCGCATCTGGCGCACGCACAAGGCGTGTTTGGCGGCATGGAGCGTGGCGCGAACCAGGGTGCGCGTGAAGGCAGTCGTGCGGCTGGTCCGGTCGGCGGTGCGATCGGCGGCGCAATCGGCGCCGGCGTCGGCGGTGCGGTCGGTGGCGTCAAGGGCGTGCTCGGCATCCCAGATCATCACCACCACCATCGATGCCGCGGTTACTGGAAGCATGGGCATTATCACTGCTACCGCCGATAAATACGTCCTGCAACGCAAGGCGGGCGGTCCGGGAGCAACCGGGCCGCGCCCTTTGTGATCCGCATCAAGCGTGGCTCAGCTTTTCAGCCGATAGCCGGATTTGAAAATCCACCACACAACCGTCATGCAGATCACGAGAAAACTCAGCGTCATGCCCATGCTGACGGACAGGCTGACGTCGGCGATCTCGTAGAAACTCCAGCGGAAGCCGCTGATGAGATAAACGACCGGATTGAACAGCGCGACCGTCTGCCAGCTTTGCGGCAGCATGCCGATTGAATAGAAGCTGCCGCCGAGGAATGTCAGCGGCGTGATGATCAGCATTGGAATCATTTGTAGCTTCTCGAAACCGTCGGCCCAGATGCCGATGATGAAACCGAAAAGGCTGAAGGTCACTGAGGTGAGCACCAGGAACAACAGCATCCATACCGGATGCTGGATGTGCAGCGGCACGAACAGGCCCGCGGTCGCCAGGATAATCAGGCCGAGGATGATCGACTTGGTCGCGGCCGCTCCGACATAGCCCAGCACGATTTCGAAATAGGATACCGGCGCTGACAGGATCTCGTAGATGGTGCCGATGAACTTCGGGAAATAGATGCCGAACGATGCATTGGTGATGCTTTGCGTCAGCACCGACAGCATCACCAGCCCCGGCACGATGAAGGTGCCGTAGCTGACGCCTTCGACTTCTGTGATGCGCGAGCCGATCGCCGCCCCGAACACCACGAAATAGAGCGAGGTCGACACCACCGGAGAGACGATGCTTTGCAGCAGTGTGCGCCAGGTTCGCGCCATCTCAAAACGGTAGATTGCTTTCACGGCCTCGAAGTTCATGTCAGGCCCTCACCAGGCTGACGAAGATTTCTTCCAGCGAACTCTGGGTGGTGTCGAGGTCGGAAAACCTGATGCCGGCGGCCCGGAGGTCGCTCAGCAGGCTGGTGATTCCGGTATGCTCGCTTCGGGTGTCGTAGGTATAGATCAACTCGGTGCCGTCTCCCGCAAGCTCGAGGTTGTAAGCCGCCAACGGCGTCGGCACGGCGTCGATCTTGCCCTGAAGATGCAGTTTCAGCCGCTTTTGGCCGAGCTTCTGCATCAATGCGGCCTTTTCCTCGACCAGGATGATTTCTCCCCTGTTGATGACGCCGACGCGATCGGCCATCTCTTCGGCCTCTTCGATGTAATGCGTTGTCAGAATAATCGTGACGCCCGAAGCCCGCAGCGTTCGCACCACGTCCCACATCGCTTTGCGCAGTTCGACATCGACGCCCGCGGTCGGCTCGTCGAGAAACAGGATCTGCGGCTCGTGCGACAGCGCCTTCGCAATCATCACGCGCCGCTTCATGCCGCCGGACAGCGTGACGATCTTGCTGTCCTTCTTGTCCCACAGCGACAGGTCCTTCAAAACCTTCTCGATGTGAGCCGGGTTCTTCGGCTTTCCGAACAGCCCGCGGCTGAAACTGACCGTGGCCCAGACCGTTTCGAACGCGTCGGTGTGCAGTTCCTGCGGCACGAGGCCGATCAGCGAGCGGGTCGTCCGATAGTCGCGCCGGATGTCGTGGCCATCGACCAGCACCTCTCCGCTTGATGCGTTCGCGATGCCGCAGATGATGTTGATGAGCGTCGTCTTGCCCGCGCCGTTGGGACCAAGCAGTGCGAAAATCTCGCCCGGTTTGATGCCGAGATTGATCGATTTCAGCGCTGTGAACCCGGAGGCGTAGGTCTTCGACAGGCCAGAAACGGAAATAATAGGCGACATGCGGGCTGACACGCTGTGAACGGGCGGAACAGGAACGAAGACTGGTTATCGCGGCGCGATGGCAGGACGATGGAGAACGCGGGTCAACAGATAGGAACGTGCGTGTTGTTTCGCAATCGCTACACCCGCTCCACGAAACTATCGACCACCTTTTTTTCGCCGGCTTTGTCGAAGGCGATGGTCAGCTTGTTGCCGTCGATCCGCGTCACCTTGCCGTAGCCGAATTTCTGGTGAAAGACCCGGTCGCCCGTTGAAAAGGCGGACGTTGTGCCGCTGGACTTGGCGACCAGTTCGCCTTCGATGGTGACCGGTGCGCGCTTCGCATTCGACCTGCCGGCATATGCCGCGCCGGCCTCGTTGAAGCCGCCGCGGCCGCGGTTGGCCTGTGCGCGCTGCCAGCCGGGCGTCGCATAGCTCGAGCCGAAGGACTCCATATTGTCGAAGCGCGAGGGGCCATAGCCGCCCGTTCCGCCCCAGCCCGAGCCGCCCTTCGATTCCGTGATCTCGACATTTTGCGCGGGCAGTTCGTCGAGAAAGCGTGAGGGGATCGTCGTCGACCATGAGCCATGAATGCGCCGGTTGGTGGCGAAGTAGAGTTTTGCGCGACGGCGTGCCCGAGTCAGGCCGACATGGGCGAGCCGGCGTTCTTCCTCGAGGCCGGCGCGTCCCTGCTCATCCAGCGCGCGCTGATGCGGAAACAGTCCTTCCTCCCAGCCGGGCAGAAAGACGTTGTCGAATTCGAGTCCCTTGGCGGAATGCAGTGTCATGAGGGAGACGGCATCCTCATCCGCGCCGCCTTCGCGATCCATCACCAGCGAGATGTGTTCGAGAAAGCCCTGCAGGTTCTCGAATTCCTCCATCGAGCGCACCAGTTCTTTCAGGTTCTCCAGCCGGCCCGCGGCGTCGGCCGAGCGGTCCTTCTGCCACATCTCGGTGTAACCGCTTTCGTCGAGCACGATCTCGGCAAGCTCGGTGTGCCGCATGGTGTCGCGCTGCGCGCGCCAGCGATCGAAGCAGTCGAGCAAGGCGCGCAGCGAGCCGCGCGCTTTCGGCTTCATCTCGTCGGTCTCGACGACGGCGCGGGCGGCCTCGCTGAGCGGGATGCGCCGCTTGCGGGCAATCTCGTGCAGCATCTGCACTGTGGCCTCGCCCAGGCCGCGTTTGGGCACGTTGACGATGCGCTCGAAGGCGAGATCGTCGGCCGGGGAGTTGATGACGCGCAGATAGGCGAGCGCGTCGCGGATTTCGGCGCGTTCGTAGAAGCGCGGGCCACCGATGACGCGATAGGACAGGCCGAGCGTGATGAAGCGGTCTTCGAATTCGCGCATCTGGAACGAGGCGCGCACCAGAATCGCAATCTCGTTCAGCTTCTCGCCGGCGCGCTGAAGCTGTTCGATCTCCTCGCCGATGGCGCGGGCTTCCTCCTCGGAGTCCCAGGACCCCGTGACGGTGACCTTCTCGCCATCGACGTCCTCGGTGCGCAGCGTCTTGCCAAGACGGCCTTCGTTATGTGCGATCAGATGCGAGGCGGCGGCGAGAATATGACCGGTGGAGCGATAGTTGCGCTCCAGACGGATCACCTTGGCGCCGGGAAAATCGTGCTCGAAGCGCAGGATGTTGTCGACCTCGGCGCCGCGCCAGCCGTAGATCGACTGGTCGTCGTCGCCGACGCAGCAGATGTTTTTCTGTCGCAGAGTTTCGATCGGTGCTGACGAACCCTCTCCCCTTGCGGGAGAGGGTGGCGAGCGCAGCGAGCCGGGTGAGGGGTGATTGGCTGCGGACAGCGACCCCTCACCCGCTTCGCCGCTTTGCGGCTCAGCACCCTCTCCCGCAAGGGGAGAGGGAAGTGGAGTGCGTGTCGGCGCTTGCGACAGCAATCGCAGCCACAGATATTGCGCGACGTTCGTGTCCTGATACTCGTCGACGAGGATGAATTTGAAGCGGTTCTGGTATTGCCGCACCACATCCGGATGTTCGCGGAACAGGCGGATGTTCTCCAGAAGCAGATCGCCGAAATCCGCGGCATTGAGGATTTTCAGCCGCGCCTGATAGGCGGCGTAGAGCTTGCCGCCGCGACCGTTGCCGAACACGGCCGCTTCGCCCGAGGGCACCTGGGCCGGCGTCAGGCCGCGATTCTTCCAGCCGTCGATCAATCCCGCGAGCATCCGCGCCGGCCAGCGCTTGTCGTCCACGTTGTCGGCTTGCAGAAGCTGTTTGAGCAGGCGGATCTGGTCGTCCACATCGAGGATGGTGAAATTGGACTTGAGCTGCACAAGTTCCGCGTGTGCGCGCAGAATCCTGCCGCCGATGGAATGAAAGGTGCCGAGCCACGGCATGCCTTCCACGGCTTGGCCGAGCATCTGGCCAAGCCGCTGCTTCATCTCGCGCGCGGCCTTGTTGGTGAAGGTGACCGAGAGGATTTCGCCGGGGCGAGCGCGGCCCTGGCTGAGGATATGCGCGATGCGGGTCGTCAGCACGCGGGTCTTCCCGGTGCCCGCACCGGCCAGCACCAGAACAGGCCCGTCCAGTGTTTCCACCGCGTCGCGTTGTTCCGGATTGAGCCCGGCAAGATACGACGGTGCTGCCGCCGCCCGCGCGCGCGCGGCAATGCCACCGGCGGCAGGTCGGTGCTCGGGAACGTCACGAATCAGTCTGTTCGGCTCGGTCATGCGAATCGTCTTCTCCCCACGATGGCACCGCGGGGCGGCGAAAGGGAGCCTTCTTAGCAGGATGGGGTGGATATATAGGGACGATGACGGGTTTGCATCGGTTTTCCTGCCCGGCACCCGCGATCCGCGCCAGCTATCGCAGTTTTGTTCCGCAAAAACCTCCACCTCCCGACAGGGAACTATTGTTTCGAGGGCGGATTGTTTTCTCAGGCGCGGGCGCCGAAAAAGCACGGAGATCAAGTCATGCTGAACTGGGTCGTGACGTTTCTGATTATCGCGCTGATTGCCGGTATCCTCGGCTTCGGCGGTATCGCGGGCGCCTCGATTGAAATCGCCAAGATCATCTTTTTCATCGCGTTGATCCTGCTCGTGGTATCGGCGGTGGTCGGATTTATGCGGGGTCGTCGCACCGGAGTGTAGGCGGCCGCCGGCCTAACGCGGCTGCGAGGGCATCGCGATTCGCCGGCCGATGCCCTCGGGCCGCATGGCGAGTTTATGGGCATCAGCGACGGCTTGAACGCGCGCACGGATGTCAGGCGGAAACGGCGCGACCTTGCGAGCAGCCATATCGACGTGAAGGGTCATGTTTTCGGAGGTTGCCGACAGCCATCCTTCCGTCGCGTGCCGCAATTCCTCGAAGGTATGCAGACGTTTTTCGTCCGCGGCGACCAGCAGAATGGACACCCGCACCGGGTCATCCAGATGAATTTCCCGGAGATAACGCACATGGCACTCGGCGGTGAACGTCGAGCCGTTGCGTGCCTCCATGTAGTCGGGCCCCAAGCCAAGCTCCACCCAAAACCGATCGATGGCCTGGTCGAACAGGACATTGTAATAGGCCATGTTGAGATGGCCGTTGTAGTCAATCCACTCCGGCTCGATCCGCATGATGGATGACTGAAACAGGTCCGGCTGACGGTCCGGATCAGTGGGGGGCGTGAACTTCATTCTCGTTTCCTGCATTTGTCGGGCCGTTTTCAATCAACCTATTCCACTGGCGCGACGTGAAAGTCCCGTTGCCGCGGGAACCGATGCGGTCGTTGCTGCCACTTCGCCACAGTTAGCCATATTATATGATGTCGATCGGCTCGTTTGGCCCGGTCTTGCGGGCTCGGGATCGATACGGCAGTCTCGGGCCTCCGGCACGCGTCCGAACCGCGACCGAAGCGGAATCGATTTTTGCCGGAATGTTTCAAGGGGAGACACCGTGCAGACTACGCTGCTCGGCTTGGCGATCACAGTCATTGTCGCGCTCGTCGCCGCGCTGATCGGGCCGTATTTGATCGACTGGAACCGCTTTCGGCCCCGGTTCGAGGCGCAGGCGGCGCACGTGATCGGTGCGCCGGTTCGGATCGAGGGCGGGCTTGACGTCAGGTTGCTGCCGTCGCCGTCCTTGCAGCTTCGCTCGGTGGTGGTCGGGGGCTCGAATGATCCGGGCAAGGTGCGTGCCGGCAATCTTGGCGTCGAATTCAGCCTGGGTTCGCTGATGCGCGGAGAATGGCGCGCGACCGAAGTGACGATCAACGACGTGGCACTTGACCTCGGCCTCGATAGCGACGGCAGGATCGATTGGCCCCTGTCGCGGTCGTTCAATCCGCTTTCCATCGACCGGTTGAACCTCACGGGCCGCGTGGCGCTTCATGATGCGGCCAGCCGCACCACGCTTGAACTGAGCGACATCGCTTTCAGCGGCGACGTGCGATCCGGAGCGGCCGTTCGCGGCGACGGCAATTTCGTGCTGTCAGGAGAGCGCTATCCATTTCGGATATCGTCCGGACCGGCGAGCGATGGCGACGCCAGCCGTGTTCATGTCACGATCGACCCCGGAATGCGCGCCGCATCGATCGATCTGGACGGCATTCTGTCATTCGATGAGCGCGTGCCGCATTTCGAGGGTACCGTAGCTCTGGCGGGCGCTGCCGAATCCGCCGCCAAGAATTTTTCCGGCGATCCGTCTCAAAGACCATGGCGCGTATCGGCCAGGACCAAGGCCGCCCCGAGCGGCGCGCGGCTGGAGCAGGTCGAAGCGAGCTACGGTGCCGGCGAGGCTGCGCTGGAGCTCGTAGGCGTTGGCGACGCTCGTTTCGGTGCATCGCCCCGGATTCACGCCGAATTGTTTGCACGTCAGCTCGACGCGGATCGTCTGTCGGCCAAGGACGCGCCCGCAACGATGTTGGCGACGCTGCAGGGTATTCTGGCCAAAATTCCGCCAGCTCCGCTGGCTGCTGACATCGGGATCAGTGCCGACCAGATCATGCTGGGCAGTCGTCCGATACAAAATTTCCGCATTGACTTGCGCGGCGATGCTGCGTCATGGGCCGTCGGCCGAGTGGAATTCCGCGCGCCCGGCGCAACGCAGGTGGTGCTTGACGATCAGGGGGCGCGGGCGGGGCAATCGACCCAATTCAACGGTATGCTCGACATTCAATCGTCCGATCCAGATACCTTTGTCGGCTGGCTGCAAGGCCGAGACAAAATCGCCCGCGAAAGCCAAAAGCCGTTGCGTCTGCGCGGTAATTTGAATGTCGATTCAGGCCATGTCGCCTTGGACCAGTTCAAGGCTGATATCGAGGGTGGCAGCGTTGAAGGGGGACTGGCGTTTATCAATCCGACGGCCGGGAAGGGGGCGCGCCTCGATGCCGAACTCAAGGCGGATCGTCTCGATCTCGATGCAGCGGCCAGCCTGATCCGCGCCATTGCTGGCCCGCAAAGCGGCTGGCCGGATGAAGGACACCTCGCATTGAACGTCGGAAACGCGATATCGGCGGGGCAGGAGTTGCGTCCGTTCATCGCCAGATTGAACTATGGGTCAACGGCAATCTCGCTCGAGCAGTTGAAAATCGGCTCGCCCGGAGGCCTTGCGATAGAGGGGTCCGGCACGTTCGACCGCGTGAATGCAACCGGCCGGTTGACGTTGAATGCGACGTCGGCGTCGATGGCACAGGTGACGGGCCTGATTGCTCCGGTGGCGCCGACTGTCGCGGCTCGACTCGATGCGATGCCGGCAGCCGCAGGAGCCGCGCAGTTTCACCTCACGTTGAATGCCGATAAAAGCCCTGCCGATGAGAACAAGGTCGAAGCCAGCGCCAAGCTCGATGTCGATCTGCCGCAACTGAAAGGCACGCTGTCGCTGGCTGCGGCGTCCTCGCTTGCGGATTTGCGCGCAGCCGATCTCGATGCATTGGCACGAAGCGAGGTTACGCTCCGGACGAAGCTGACGGCGGAACGAGGCGGAGCCTTGCCGGCCTTGCTCGGTCTTGATCGCGTGATCGCAGTTGGCGATGGCGCCGTGCTGAAGGCGACAGCGACGGGCGCATGGCATGCCCCGATACGGCTGAATGCGAAGGTGTCGGGAACGGATCTGGATGCCGAGATAAAAGGAACGATGGAGCCATGGTCATCGGATCGGAAGGCTGATCTCAATTTCGCAGTGCGCCGCCTCGATCTCGGACCGCTGCTGGATCTCAAGTCATCCGATCCTCGCGCCCGGAACGTCAGCCTGTCGTCACATGTCACGCTGGCCGGCAGCAAAGCGATCTTCCATGATCTCGACGGCACTGCGGCGGGTAGCCACATGCGCGGGCGCGTTGCGGTGAATTTCGGCAATGAAAACGTCGTCGAGGGCGAGATCGGAATGGACATGCTCGATCTGGCCTCGGCGTTTGGATTCGTTGTCGGCACCGCGCGCCACGATACCGCAGAGCCGCTGCGTGCCGGTCTGCCGGCAGGTTGGCGCGGTCAGCTCGTATTCGAGGCGCTGCGCGGCGTATTGCCGGGAGGCATTGAGTTGCGGCCTGTCAAAGGCATTGTCAAAGGGGATGGCCATTCCCTGACGTTCGATGCGATGAAAGGGAAGATCGGCGAGGGAGACGCCACAGCGCGTATCGAGCTAGGGCAAGCCGCCGAAGGTGTTGCCCTCAATGCGGACGTTCAACTCAGGAACGTCGACGGACCGGCGTTGCACTACGGCAAGCTGGCGATGCCTGCAGGCCGCGCCTCGGCGCAGATCACGCTTGCGAGTCAGGGTCGCAGTGCGACCGCGCTGTCGGGAGCCCTGTCCGGCAACGGTCTCATCACGCTCGACCGTGCCCGCATTCCAGGACTTGACCCGCACGCGTTCAACGCTGCGATCAATGCAGGAGAGGGAGGTCCGTCGGACGACGCCAAACTGCAACAGACCGTGGAGCAGTCTCTGTCCGAGAATCCGTTGGCTGTCGCGTCAGTGCAAATTCCGTTTACCGTGAAAGATGGCCGCGTGCGCGTCAGCGCAACCGCTCTGGAAGGTGAGGGCGCGCGCGCCATCGTCTCCGGCGGTTATGACATCGCTGCGGATCAGGTCGATATTCGCGCCGGCCTTGCCTCGACCACGGTCGGGGCTGCAAACGATCGTCCGGAAATTCAGATCTTCGCGGCTGGGTCGCCCGATACGATCAGTCCGAGCGTGGATGTTGCGGCGCTATCCTCCTGGCTTGCGTTGAAGGCGATCGATCGCGAAACCCGCAGGCTCGATTCGATGGAGCAAAGCATGGCGGCGCCACCCAAGCCGCCTTCTGAGCCTCCGCCGGCAGTGACGGCATCGCTTCCGGCTGCACCGCCTGACGTTTCCGCCGAACCATCGGCGACAGATGACGTGCCCATCGCTAATGCGCCCGTGCCGAAACGTGATCCGCGGTGGTCTCGCGCGAAAGCCCGGATGAGCATTTCGGAGCCGGCGGTGGCATCGCTTCCGGCTGCGGCACCTGAGGTTTCGGCCGAACCGTCGGTGGTGGATGACGTGCCCATCGCCAACGCGCCCGTACCGAAGCGTGATCCGCGATGGTCTCGCGCGAAAGCCCCGATGAGCGCTCCGGCGCCAGCAGTGACGGCGTCGCTTCCAGTTGAACCGGCTGATGTTTCTGCCGAACCATCGGCGACGAATGACGTGGCCATCGCCAACGCGCCCGTGCCGAAGCGCGATCCACGCCGGGTTCGCGCGAAAGCGCGGTTGGCTGTCCCGCCGCGTCCGGCCGCCGCGCCGCAGACATCGAGTGCCTCGGCGCTGCCATGGCTCGGGCGTCTGCCTTGGCCGTTCCAGACCCGGCCTGCGCCGATTTCGAGACCTGCCTCTCGCTAGAGCATGATCCCGAAAAAGCCTGCTCCGGACTTGATCCGGGATGGAAACAGGTTTTCGGAAAAGATCATGCTCAAACAAAAAGATAAGCGGTGAGTCTGATTCAATGCAGTTAAAACAGACTCTAGGTTCTTGACCGAGGATCTGCTTCGCTCGAAAACGCTAGAGCCGCTGGTGCAGAGGCCGCCGGCCTCAGCGCGACCGGCTCTTTAGACTTGAAAACTTTAGACTGAGAACTTGTCGGAGCGAGGTTCTGTCAGAACCGGGGGTGTCGCGGCTATTTCCGAGCCAAACGGTGTAAGTCGCGTCGACGGGGTCTGGCGTTCGCCGATGAACATGGCGCTCGCCGCCCGCGTACGAAAATGCTCCAGCACGTACAGGCGGATCGCCGAGGACAGATTCCCGGTCCTGCGAGTGGTGTCGATCGAGGCGATCTGCGTGGAAAGGGTCAGGCCTCGCCGCATCGCGATGTCTTTCAGGCCTATCCAGAATGCATCCTCAAGGCTCACGCTGGTCTTGTGACCGCCGACGACCACCGATCGTTTGACGACGGCATATTCGCGTAAAGATCCTGGCTTGCCGTTTTGATCGCCGTTTTGATCGTTTCGCATGGTTGGCTCCATCTGGTTTCCGGCAAGCATGGTCATCTGTCAGCCGTCGTCATCGGCGCACGATGATATTTCACCGGACGCGTGGTGGTTTGAATTGCGTTGGAGCATGATCCCGAAAGTGGAAACCGGTTTTCGGAAAAGATCATGCTCAAACAAAAAGATATGCGACGAGTCTGGTTCAACGCAGCTAAAACAGACTCTAGCGACACTGCAGACCATCGGTGGACCGCGCCCGCGGGCATGCAGGTGATCTTCCGCGGCCCACCTCCGATCGGCACCGTGTGGATCATCGAGGTGCAGATATAACTAGCTGAAAAGGCCGAGCGCCGGTATTCGGGAAACAACCTAAGTGTATTTCGTTACCCCTACGCCGACGCAAGCGGGCCGAAGTACACGACCTGTGGAGAGGATTTACGGACGGGGGTTGTCGACGGGATTCGATGCCGCCATCAGGCGCCGGGGCTGTTCTCGGATTCCGAGGCGGCCGCGCGGCTTCGAAAGTAGTCCAGGACGAAAAGGCGGATAGCCGAGGAGAGGTTACCCTGCTGACGGTTGCTGTCGATCTCACCGACCAGTTCGGACAGCGTCATCTCGCGGAGACCCGAGATTTCTTTCATCCCGTTCCAGAACGCTTCCTCGAGGCTCACGCTGGTCTTGTGGCCGGCCACCACGATCGATCGTTTCACCACCGGCGATTTCATGGTGCGTCCTCGGCGTCGAGGCGGTGCTGATCGAGCAGCTTTTTCTCGCGAATCATCCGCTGTTCGTTGAGATCGCGTTCCGCCTTGGGTCGGCCGAAGCGTGCGCGATTGGCGTCGGCAACCGCAGCCATGCGCTCCCGTTCGGCGCGTTTTCTCCGCCTGTTCAGATTGACCACGTCCCCCATGACCGATTCCGCCATCTCAAAAACGCCGGGAACGCGTACCTGCAAAGCTGAAAATATCGCGCTCTGCACAAGAGGCTATGCGTGCCCTACCATGATGCACCGCAACAGTGATAGAAAATATTCGCTAAATCAAGAGACGAATATGAAACATAACTATTTCGGAAAGGTCGTTTTTTAGAATGTCGGCCTTCCGGCCGGCGTGGTCGGGAAAGTGCATCCGGAGAAGGGCGTTAAAGGGGCGTCATCCGGGGTGCGTCATTTTGTCAGGCTGCACCAGCCGGTCGAACTCCGCGGCCGTGACGAAGCCCAGCCGTTGAGCCTCCTCCTTCAGGGTCGTGCCGCGGGCGTGGGCGGCTTTGGCGACCTTTGCGGCGTTATCGTAACCGATCCGTGGTGCGAGCGCCGTAACCAGCATCAGCGAGCGTTGCATCAGCTCGCTGATCCGCTTCTCGTCGGCGCGGATGCCCTCGATGCAGTGCTCGGTGAAGGAACGCACCACGTCGCTGAGCAATTGGATGGAGTTGACCATGCAATAGGCGAGAACCGGCTTGTAAACGTTGAGTTCGAAGTGACCCTGGCTGCCGGCGACGGTAATCGTGGCCTGGTTTCCAAACACCCGGCAGCAAACCATGGTGACCGCTTCGCACTGTGTCGGATTGACCTTTCCCGGCATGATCGACGATCCGGGCTCGTTTTCGGGAAGGATCAATTCTCCAAGGCCGGAACGTGGCCCGGACCCCAGCAGGCGAATATCGTTCGCGATCTTGAACAGGCCGGTTGCGACCGCGTTGATCGCTCCGTGAGCAAAAACATAGGCGTCGTTGGAAGCCAGCGCCTCGAATTTGTTGGGCGCACTGATGAATGGAAGTTTCGTCAGCGCCGCCGCGTGCTTTGCGAACAGCTTCGCAAACTTCGGCTTCGAGTTCAGCCCGGTGCCGACGGCGGTTCCGCCTTGAGCCAGCGGGTAGAGGTCCTCCAGCACGGCTCGAAGCCGCGAGAGGCCGCTCTCGACCTGCGCCGCGTAGCCGGAGAATTCCTGGCCGAGCGTCAGCGGGGTCGCGTCCTGGGTGTGAGTCCGGCCGATCTTGACGATACGAGCGAACGCCTTTTCCTTCTTGCGCAGCGCCTTTAGCAGCGCGGCGAGAGCGGGAACCAGGTCGGACGTAATGCCTTGGGCCGCGGCGATGTGCATGGCCGTCGGAAACGAGTCGTTCGACGACTGGCTCATATTGACGTGGTCGTTGGGATGAACAGGCTTTTTGGCGCCAAGGTCTCCGCCGAGCAGTTCGTTGGCGCGGTTCGCGATCACCTCGTTGAGGTTCATGTTGGTCTGGGTGCCCGAGCCCGTCTGCCAGACCACCAGCGGAAAATGATCGTCGAGCTTGCCGTCGATAACTTCACGCGCGGCGCGGATGATTGCGGTCGCGCGCCGCCGGTCGAGCAGGCCGAGTTCGCGATTGGTCTGCGCGGCTGCGAGTTTGACGATGCCAAGCGCCCGGATGAGCGGCATCGGCATACGATCGTCGCCGATACGGAAGTTCTGCCGGCTGCGCTCGGTCTGGGCTCCCCAGTAGCGGTCGGCCTGGACGTCGATGGGGCCGAAGCTGTCGGTTTCCGTGCGCGTTGCTGCTCTGCGTGATGACGAAGCCATGGATCAAGTCCGTTGTGCTCGGCGCGGCGACGGCAAATGCAACCAGCCCATCGCCGCGGATTGGGACAACTCGGCGAATGCAACGCGCACTACTTCTTGCGGAAGCGGTCCAGCCTGACAACCTCGGCGCCTGCGCCGGGCTTGGGCTTGTCTTCGGTCTCGGCGGGCGGGGCGGAAGCTTGCGGAACGGCCAGGGCCTCCGGCGCAGGCGCTGCCGAGGGCTCGGCAGCCTTGGCTGTCGCGGTGTCGGCCGGCTCGAACTGCAGACCGAACTGGACGGACGGGTCGAAAAAGCTCTTGATCGCGTTGAAAGGAACCACCAGGCGTTCGGGAACGCCGCCGAACGACAGGCCGACCTCGAAGTGATCCTCGCTCACCGTCAGATCCCAGAACTGGTGCTGGAGAATGATGGTCATTTCCTCAGGATACTGCGCCAGAAGGCGGGACGATATCTTCACCCCGTCGGCCTTCGACAGGAAGGTGATGAAAAAGTGATGCTCACCCGGCAACCCCTGTTCGGCGGCGTCCGTCAGCACCCGACGCAGAACGCCGCGCATCGCCTCGCTCGTAAGCACATCGTAGCGGATATGATCGGTTGCCATCGGCTGGTCTCGTCGCTTCTGCGGTATCGTGCAAATCTGGTTGCGTAAATCTGGTTGCGGATGTCTTTAGCCGACTCGCGCCCTCCGCCTATGATACTCCGGCAATCTCGCCGGGTCAGCAGCGGTTGGGTCCGGCCGGTGAAACTCTCGCCGCCGGTTTGCCGGAGAGTGGAATGGATAAAGTGGAGGCTTCTGTTGCCAGGTGCCTCCGAACCCCGCCTGACGGAGCTTAACCCATCAGGACTTCAGAGTGGTCTTTCAAACCGCGTTACGCAGCCTGAGCAACCGGAGCATAGTTGTCGTTTGCAACTATTGCATAGCCCGATAACGGCGGAACCATACCGGGAAAAAGCGAGCCCTTTACGCCCTCGTCGATCCTGTTTCGCCCCCGCCGGAACCCGCAGTTTTAAAGAACGAAAGCCGGGTCGGGCTCTGGTGGAGGCGCCGGGTACTGCCCCCGGGTCCGAATGGTTTATTACGGCGGCCATTTATTTCCATAGCCGGCGAACCGGCGACCCCAATATAATCCTCAATCCCGGATGAAAAAAGATGCTTGGCGGCATATTTGAGCGGGGAAATCTCGCCCGGTCCCGCAGCCTTACGACGCAGCCGGTCTTGCCAGGGAGGCCGCGCGAATCCATTCTGAGATGAACCGCAGGCTCCAGTCGCCGCCACCCGAAGACGGGTCAGGCGCTCGGTTCAGCCGTCCAGCAGCGCCAAGCCATGAACCAGTACCACGATCTGCTCGAACGAATACTCAGCGACGGTGTGGAGAAACATGACCGCACCGGGACCGGAACGTTGTCCATTTTCGGGCATCAGATGCGCTTCAATCTCGCATCCGGATTTCCGATGCTGACCACCAAGAAGCTTCCGCTCAAATCGATCGTGCATGAACTGCTCTGGTTCCTGAAGGGCGATACCAATATCAAGTACCTGACAGACAACGGCGTCTCGATATGGGATGAGTGGGCGGACGCCAACGGCGATCTCGGCCCCGTCTACGGTTCGCAGTGGCGCTCATGGCCTGCGCCGGACGGACGCAGCATCGATCAGATCGCCAGTGTCGTCGACATGATCCGGCGCAATCCGGATTCGCGGCGGCTGATCGTCAGCGCTTGGAATCCGGCCGATGTCGACAGGATGGCGCTGCCGCCGTGTCACTGCCTGTTTCAGTTCTATGTCGCCAACGGAAAATTGTCGTGCCAGCTTTATCAGCGCTCGGCGGATGTGTTTCTGGGCGTGCCCTTCAACATCGCGTCCTATGCGTTGCTGACGATGATGGTCGCGCAGGTCACGGGGTTCAAGCCCGGGGACTTCGTGCACAGCCTCGGCGATGCGCACCTCTATTCGAATCACCTCGACCAGGCGCGGCTTCAGCTCACGCGGCCGACGCGTCCGCTGCCGACGATGACGATCAATCCCGAGGTGAGGGATATCTTCGCATTCCGCTACGAGGATTTCAAACTCGAGAACTACGATCCCCATCCGCACATCAAGGCCGAGGTCGCGGTGTGATCGCGACGGCCTCCCGACGTTTGGAAGTGGTCCTGATTGTCGCGGCCGCTGAGAACGGCGTGATCGGGAGGGGCAACGAGATCCCGTGGCGGCTGCGCGCCGATCAGCAGCGATTCAAGGCCATCACCATGGGCAAGCCGATCGTGATGGGCCGCAAAACCTTCGACTCGTTGCGCCGGCCGTTGCCGGGGAGAACCAATATCGTCGTCACCCGCGATCCAGACTTCGCTTCAATCGGGGCGGTGGTGACGCGATCACTGACGGATGCCCTTATCGTGGCAAGAGGGGATGCGCTGCGACGTTCGGTCACCGAGATCGCGGTGATCGGCGGCGCGGAGATTTATGCTGCGACAATGCCTGCGGCCGATCGTCTCGAAGTGACGGAGGTTCATGCCGAGATCGATGGCGACGCCGTTTTTCCCGCGATCGATCCGTCAGTCTGGCACGAAACCGACCGGAGCCGAAACGGGGCGGCAGCAGGCGACACCAGCGACTATTCTTATGTGACATATCGCCGTCGGACGCCGCAGTAATCGTACCCCGCAACGTTAACATTGACAATCTTCTGTTCGGATATAGCTCCTTGCAGCCAACAAGCCGCGTTGTAAGGGCCGTGTGCGTCCCCTATAAGGTCGAACAGACAGAGCGAGGCTGGGTTTGCGAAGCCCGGATCCGCGCGGAGGAGAGTATCGATGCCGTGGAAGAATCAAAGCGGAGGTCCGTGGGGCTCTGGTCCGAAAGGACCATGGGGATCCGGCCCGCAACCGGCGGGGGGGCCGAAGCCGCCCGATCTCGAGGATCTGCTGCGCCGTGCTCAGGAACGCATCCGGCAGTTGCTGCCGGGCGGACATCTGAGCGGCATGGGCATCGCGGTGATCCTGATCGGCGCCATTGTGATCTGGGGCATGTCCGGCTTCTTCCGGGTGCAATCGGAAGAACTCGGCGTGGTCCTGCGCTTCGGCAAGCATGTGCGGACCGTGCAGCCGGGCCTCAACTATCACCTGCCGTACCCGATCGAGACCGTATTACTGCCGAAGGCGCTGCGCGTCTCGACCCTCAATATCGGTTTGACGCTGGCGCAGGATCCGGCGCGCAACACCAGCACGATGCGCGATGTGCCGGAGGAAAGCCTGATGCTGACCGGCGACGAAAACATCGTCGACGTCGATTTCACCGTGTTGTGGCGGATCAAGCCGGGTGGAGTTGGTGACTTCCTGTTCAACATCCAGAACCCGGAAGGCACCGTCAAGGCCGTGGCGGAAAGCGCGATGCGCGAGCTGGTCGGACGTTCGGATATTCAACCGATCCTGACCTCCGAGCGTACCAAGATTGAAGTCTCCGTGCAGGAGCTGATGCAGAAGACGCTGGACCAGTACGGCGCCGGCGTTCTGATCCAGCAGGTGCAGATGCAGAAGGTTGACCCGCCCGCGCAGGTCATCGATTCATTCCGCGACGTGCAGGCAGCGCGCTCCGACCTCGAGCGGCTGCAGAACGAAGCCCAGACCTACGCCAATCGCGTCATTCCCGATGCGCGCGGGCGAGGGGCGCAGATCATGCAGGCCGCTGAAGGTTACAAGGAGCAGGCGATCGCCGAAGCCAAGGGTCAGAGTTCGCGGTTCCTTCAGGTTTACGAAGCCTACAAGGCGGCGCCTGACGTGACGCGCGAGCGCATCTACCTGGAGACCATGGAGCATGTGCTCGGGAACGCCGACAAGCTGGTGTACGATCTCGGCTCATCGTCATCGCCGGGTATTGTGCCGTACCTGCCGTTGAACGAATTGACATCGCAGCGCGGCGGCACCACGAGCCAGCCCGCCAAGACGAACGGGAGCGCGCGATGAAAATCGGAGTTTTGGGAATTGCCGGACTGCTGCTCGGGCTGGCCTTGCTCGTGGTGGGATATAGTTCGGTGTTCACTGTGAGCCAGACCGAACAGGTGTTGGTGGTGCGACTCGGCGAACCGGTGCGCGTCGTCACCGAACCGGGATTGCATTTCAAGGCGCCGTTCGTCGATTCCGTGATCTCGATCGATAACCGAATTCTTGACCTCGAACAGGCGTCGCAGGAAGTCATCGCTTCGGATCAGAAGCGGCTCGTCGTCGATGCATTCGCGCGCTATCGCATCAAGGATGCGCTGCGATTTTACCAGAGCGTGGGCACTGTCCAGGCCGCCAATATCCAGTTGACGACGTTGCTCAACGCATCGCTGCGCCGGGTTCTCGGCGAGGTAACGTTCATCCAGGTCGTGCGGGATGAGCGCGAACTGCTGATGGGCCGCATCCGCGACCAGCTCGACAGGGAGGCCGCCGGATACGGTATCTCGGTGGTCGACGTCCGGATTAGACGCGCCGATCTGCCGGAACAGAACAGCCAGGCGATCTATCAGCGCATGCAGACCGAGCGGCAACGTGAGGCGGCCGAATTCCGCGCTCAGGGTGGCCAGAAAGCGCAGGAGATTCGGGCCAAGGCCGATCGCGAGGTGACCGTGATCATCGCCGACGCCAATTCCGCGGCCGAACAAATCCGCGGCCAGGGCGATGGCGAACGCAACCGGCTGTTCGCCGCGGCCTACAATCAGGCGCCGGCGTTCTTTGCGTTCTACCGCTCGATGACTGCCTATCAGAACGGCTTGAAGGGCAGCGACACCCGCTTCCTGCTGAAGCCCGATTCCGATTTCTTCCGCTTCTTCGGGAACATCGGCGGAAAGCCGTCGGCATCCGCACCGAAGCCGTAGCCGAAACGTCGGGACGTCGTCCGATGGGCTCGATCGCCTTCGCCGATTTCCTGATCGGTCTTGGTATTGTCTTCGTGCTCGAAGGCATCCTATTCGCCGCGGCCCCGGATTTGACGCGGCGCGCCATGAAAAGCGCGCTCGCTTCGCCGGAACACGTCTTGCGCATGATCGGCATCGGCTCGGCGGTCGTGGGGCTGATCCTGATCTGGCTGGTCAGGCGTTAAAGCGGTTGGCGTTTTGATGGAAACCCGCTGATCCGTCGGCCATGGCATAGAGCCTGCCCCTGGCAACGGCATCGTGAAGGCGGCGCCAGCTTTTCGCCGTAATCGAGCCGCTGGTGACGGATGGACGCTGTTTCCGCCGCTTGCGCGGATGTGATGTTGGGGCGCACTGTGGGGGCGGCAACATGCGTTCCCAGGAGAGATTCGAACATGACCGGAGCGATCCCCGCGTTGAGACCTCGCCGGCGTTCCCTGCTCGCCGCGCTTTGCCTCGGCGTCGCGAGCGCCCTGATATCCGCGCCCGCCTTGGCCCGCGGTCCGGATGGCATTGCCGACGTCGCGGAAAAGGTGATCGACGCGGTGGTCAATATCTCAACGACCCAGACCGTTGAAGCCAAGAACGGTGGGAGTGAGGGTCGTCGGGCGATCCCGCAATTGCCGCCGGGCTCACCGTTCGAGGAATTCTTCGACGATTTCTTCAAGAACCGCCGTGGCGGCAAGGGCGGCGGCCTGCAACCGCACAAGACCAACTCGCTCGGCTCCGGTTTTATTGTCGACACCGCGGGCGTCGTCGTCACCAACAATCACGTCATCGCCGATTCCGACGAGATCCATGTCATCCTGAACGACGGCACCAAGGTGAAGGCGGAGATCGTCGGCGTCGACAAGAAGACCGACCTTGCGGTGCTGAAGTTCAAGCCGCCGCACCCGCTGACGGCCGTCAAGTTCGGCGATTCCGATAAGCTGCGGCTCGGTGAATGGGTGATCGCCATCGGCAATCCGTTCAGCCTCGGCGGCACCGTTACCGCGGGTATCGTCTCAGCACGCAACCGCGACATCAATAATGGCCCTTATGACAGCTACATCCAGACCGACGCCGCCATCAACCGCGGCAACTCCGGCGGTCCGCTGTTCAACCTCGACGGCGAGGTCGTGGGGGTCAACACCTTGATCATCTCGCCGTCAGGCGGCTCGATCGGCATCGGCTTCGCCGTGCCGTCGAAAACGGTTGCGGGCATCGTCGATCAATTGCGGCAGTTCGGTGAACTGCGGCGCGGTTGGCTCGGGGTCCGCATCCAGCAGGTTACCGACGAAATCGCCGATAGCCTCAATATCAAACCGGCGCGCGGGGCGCTGGTGGCCGGGGTTGAAGACAAGGGGCCGGCCAAGTCCGCCGGCATCGAACCCGGCGACGTCGTTATCGTCTTCGATGGAAAGGACATCAAGGAGCCGAGGGACCTGTCGCGCATCGTGGCCGACACCGCCGTCGGCAAGACCGTCAACGTCGTCCTGATCCGCAAGGGCAAGGAAGAGACCAGGAAAGTGACCCTGGCGCGCCTCGAGGATAACGACAAGGCCACGCCCGTGTCGGTCAAGACCAGGTCCGAGGGCGACGACAAGCCTGTGACGCAGAAGACGCTCGGCCTCGATCTCGCGGCGCTGAGCAAGGATCTGCGGGCGCGCTACAAAATCAAGGACAGCGTCAAGGGCGTCGTCGTTACCGATGTGGAAGCGGATTCCGACGCGGCCGGAAAGCAGCTCAGCGCCGGCGACGTTATTGTCGAGGTGGCGCAGGAGGCTGTGAGCAGCGCTTCTGATATCCGCAAGCGCGTCGACCAGTTGAAGAAGGACGGCGAGAAGTCGGTGCTGCTGAAGGTCTCCAATGGCGCCGGCGAAGTGCGGTCCGTGCGGCTGATCCTGAAATAGGCGACTGCTCTTTCGTCCGTCATTCCGGACGGCTCGCATCGCACGCTGATCCGGAACCTATCTCGACGCATCGGATAAGGTGGTCGCAGGCGTTATGGATTCAGGGACTCGCACCGGTGTGCATCCCGGCATGACGATATTTGTCGAAATTCATGTATCTGCTCTGCCTCAGAACAGATCTACGCGCTGACAAACTCGTCGCGACGATACCCTTGCGCATACAACAGCGCGGTGAGATCGCCGTGATCGATTCGCGCGGCCGCCGCCGCGGCAACCGCGGGCTTGGCGTGATAGGCGACGCCGAGGCCGGCGTTCTGAATCATGCCGAGGTCGTTGGCGCCATCGCCGACAGCAAGCGTATCGACGTTGTCGAGATCGAAGGCCTCGCGCAATTCGACTAGCGTCGCAAGTTTTGCCTCGCGGCCGACGATCGGTTCTGCGGCCTCGCCCGATAATTTACCGTCTTCGATAAGCAGTGTATTGCCGCGATTTTCCTGGAAGCCGATCATGGGCGCCACCGCCTCGGTGAACAGCGTGAAGCCGCCGGAGATCAGGCAGGTATAGGCGCCGTTGGCGCGCATAGTCATGACCAGCTCGCGGCCGCCCGGTGTTGGTGTGATGCGTTGTGCCAGCACGTTGTCGACAACGGTGACGGGAAGTCCTTTCAACAACGCCACCCGCTCGCGCAGCGCGTCTTCAAATTTCATTTCCCCGAGCATGGCGCGTTCGGTGATGGCGGCGACCTGCGCCTTGAGACCGGCGAAATCGGCGAGTTCGTCGATGCACTCCTGGCCGATCATGGTGGAATCCATGTCGGCCAGAAAGAGCTTCTTGCGCCGGCCGAGTTGCGGCTGGACCACCACGTCGATCGGCAGATCGCCGCGCGCCTCAAGCAGGCGCCGCACGATCGCGGCAATCGGCTCCCCGCTTTCGAAGGGAATGTCTGCCGCAACTTCGTCCCATAGCCAGTGCGCCGGGCCCGCATTGCCAAGAATCGCGCGCGCCCCGTCCAGCACCGTGCTATCGAGCGCGGGGTTGGCAGGATTGCAGATCAGCGTGGCGACGAGCGACATGAGCGGGGTAAATCCTGGCGAGGCGGAAGGGGAGGCGATGGATGCCGTGCTTATTGCAGGGCCGACGGCGAGCGGCAAGTCCGCGCTGGCGCTTTCGCTTGCCGAGCGAACCGGCGGCATCGTCATCAACACCGACTCCATGCAGGTGTATCACGATCTCCGCATCATCACGGCACGCCCGACGCCGGACGAGGAAGCGCGCGTGCCGCACCGACTCTACGGTCATGTCGATGCGAGCGTGAACTGCTCCGCCGGGATGTGGGTTGGCGATGCGGCCAAAACTCTCCAGGACGCGCGTGCGCAAAGCCGGCTGCCGATCTTCGTCGGCGGCTCCGGTCTTTACTTCAAGGCGTTGACACGCGGCCTGTCGGCCGTGCCGCCAATTGCGTCCCGGGTGCGCGACGCCGTGCGGGCGCGACTCGAAAGCGAAGGGCCCGAGGCGCTGCATGCCGCTCTCGCGCGCCACGATCCGGCGGCGGCGGACCGTCTGAAGCCGCGCGACCGGGCCCGCATCGCCCGCGCTTTGGAGGTCGTCGAGGCGACCGGCCGCTCGCTGACCGACTGGCATCGCGATGGCTTGCCGCCGTTGCTGCCGCCCGAGGGGGTGAAGGCGATCTTCCTTGCTCCGGATCGCGAAGCGCTCTACGCACGGATCGATGCCCGCTTCGGTGCGATGCTGGCAGCCGGGGCGCTGGACGAGGTCGCGGCGCTGGCCGAACGCCGCCTCGATCCGCTTTTGCCCGCGATGAAGGCGCACGGCGTGCCGGCGCTGATCCGCCATCTGCGCGGCGAAATTTCGTTGGAGCAGGCGGCCGGGATCGGCCGCGCCGACACCCGCCATTACGCCAAGCGGCAGTTCACTTGGTTCCGCCACCAGTTGCCGGAGTTCGAATGGGTGAGGCCGGAGGAAGCGGAAGCAGCGATGGAGTTGCGCGTCTGTCCCCGTGCAAGCGCATAGCTGTTGGGGCCGGTGGCCCCAGAGCATCTGGCCCTTTCATGCGTTTTCGAGCGAAGTGGGGACCGGTTCGCGGGAAGAAAACGCGTCAAATCAAAATCATAGAGCCACGCTCCTGATTCTATCAGAAGCGTGGCTCTAGATGCCGAATGCCAAAACGTCAGGCATCGGGATATTTCTCTCCCCAACCGGGATATTTCTCTCCCCAACGCCCTGCGGCCGACATATTTACGTCGAAACACGGTTGACGTCGGTGAATCCGACCTCTATAAACCGCGCAACCTTTGGGAATTCTGGCGATAAAATGCGTAATTTTGTTACCCAAGCGGTGCCCGTTATCGTCGTACCCTGGAGCGCCGCCCGGGACGGCTGAGGCCGTCCGAATCCAAGGCGGTGCACCGGGGCCCTTCAGAGGCCCTTTTTTATTTTGACGATCCGGAGCCGACCATGAGTGAAAGCAAAAGCGATTCCAGGCAGATGACCGGCGCGGAAATGATTGTCCGTGCCCTGGCGGATCATGGCGTCAAGCACATCTTCGGCTATCCGGGCGGCGCGGTGCTTCCGATTTACGATGAGCTTTTTCAGCAGGACAAGGTCGAGCACGTCCTGGTGCGGCACGAGCAGGGCGCGGGACATGCTGCCGAAGGTTATGCGCGTTCCACCGGCAAGCCGGGAGTGGTGGTGGTGACGTCGGGTCCCGGCGCGACCAACATGGTGACGCCGTTGACGGATGCGCTGATGGATTCGATCCCGCTCGTCTGCATCACCGGACAGGTGCCCACGCACCTGATCGGCAATGACGCGTTTCAGGAATGCGATACGGTCGGTATTACGCGGCCATGCACCAAGCACAACTGGCTGGTGCGTGACGTCAAGGATCTGCCGAAGGTTTTGCACGAGGCATTCTATGTGGCGACCTCTGGACGTCCGGGACCGGTCGTCGTCGATGTGCCGAAGGATGTTCAGTTCGCGACCGGCACCTACACGCCGCCACGCAAATCGGACGTCCACGTCTCGTACAAGCCACAGATCAAGGGTGATGCCGGGCAGATCCGCAAGGCTGTGTCGCTGCTGGTCAACGCCAAGCGGCCGGTGATCTATACCGGCGGTGGCATCATCAATTCGGGCCGCGACGCGTCAAAGACGCTGCGCGCGCTGGTCGCGGCCACGGGTTTTCCGATCACATCCACGCTGATGGGACTCGGCGCCTACCCCGCCTCCGGCAAGAACTGGCTCGGCATGCTCGGTATGCACGGCACCTATGAAGCCAACATGGCGATGCACGATTGCGACGTCATGCTGTGCATTGGCGCGCGCTTCGATGATCGCATTACCGGGCGCACCGATGCGTTCTCGCCGGGGTCAAAGAAGATTCACATCGATATCGATCCCTCGTCGATCAACAAGAACATCCGCGTCGATGTGCCGATCATCGGCGATGCGAGCAGCGTCATGACCGACCTGTTGCAGGCGTTCAAGGCGGAAGGCAAGACGCCGAAGATCGATCCGTGGTGGTTCGAGATCGGACGCTGGCGCGCGCGCAACTCGCTGGCCTACAAGAAGAACAACGACGTGATCCTGCCGCAGTTCGCGATCCAGCGCCTGTTCGAGGCGACGCGCGGACGGGACACCTACATCACCACCGAAGTCGGCCAGCATCAGATGTGGGCGGCGCAGTTCTTCGGCTTCGAGGAACCGCACCGCCTGATGACATCGGGTGGCCTTGGCACCATGGGCTATGGCCTGCCGGCTGCGCTCGGCGTGCAGGTCGCGCATCCCGACAGTCTTGTCGTCGATATCGCCGGCGACGCCTCCGTGCAGATGACGATGCAGGAAATGTCGACCGCCGTTCAGCACGAGCTTCCGATCAAGATCTTCATTCTCAACAACCAGTACATGGGCATGGTGCGGCAGTGGCAGCAGTTGCTGCACGGAAACCGGCTGTCGCATTCGTATTCCGAGGCGCTGCCGGATTTCGTCAAGCTCGCTGATGCTTTCGGCTGCGTCGGCATTCAGGCGACGAAACCGTCCGAGCTTGACGGTGCGATCAAGGACATGATCTCGGTGAAAAAGCCGGTGTTGTTCGACTGCCGCGTTGCGGCGCTGGAAAACTGTTTCCCGATGATCCCATCCGGAAAGGCGCACAACGAAATGCTGCTACCGGCGGAAGCCAATGACGATGCGACCGCAGCCGCCTTCGCCGGCGGCAAGGCGCTGGTGTGAAACGTCCATGAAAACTGAATGCCTGCTTTCGCGGACATGACCAATTGAGAGAGCGTAAATGAGCCAGCCCGCTTCCGCCTACTTTCTCGAAGAGCGCCACGATCCGAACGAGACGCACACGCTGTCGGTGCTGGTCGCCAACGAGCCAGGCGTGCTGGCGCGGGTGATCGGTCTATTCTCCGGCCGCGGTTATAACATCGAAAGCCTCACGGTGTCGGAGACCGAAAGCCAGAAGCACGTCTCGCGCATCACCATCGTCACCACCGGCACGCCGATGGTGATCCAGCAAATCAAGCATCAGCTCGATCGCATGATCCCGGTTTACCAGGTCGTGGATATGACGCTGACCGGCAAGTCCATCGAGCGCGAACTGGCGATGGTCAAGGTCAAGGGCTCGGGCGACCAGCGCATTGAGGCGATGCGGCTCGCGGAGGTGTTTCGCGCCCGCGTGGTCGATGCCACCAACGCGAGCTTCGTGTTCGAGATCACCGGCGGCACGTCGAAGATCAATCAGTTTGTCGACCTGATGCGGCCGATCGGGCTCGTCGAGGTGTCGCGAACCGGCGTCGCGGCGATCGGGCGCGGACCGGAACGGATGTAGATCATGTTGGTGCGTGGCCGTTCGGCGAGGCCGGCAGACAGCCTTGCCGCTCATCGCGCCGTTGCGGGCTTGTCTCCCGGCAAGCATCGCCCTAAAAGCGGGCACGCTTCTTTCGGCTGAGTGCTCGCGCTACCCCGCAAATGTTGATCCGGCCGATGATGGCCGCAAAAGAGGAACGACCATGCGTGTTTATTACGATCGGGACGCCGACTTGAACCTGATCAAGGGCAAGAAGGTGGTCATCGTCGGTTATGGCAGCCAGGGCCACGCCCATGCGCTGAACCTGAAGGACTCCGGCGTCAAGGAAGTCGCGATCGCGTTGCGCAAGGGTTCCGCCTCCGCCAAGAAGGCCGAGGGTGCGGGCTTCAAGGTGATGGAAGTCGCCGAGGCTGCGAAGTGGGGCGATGTCGTGATGATGCTGACGCCCGACGAATTGCAGGGCGACATCTACCGCGAGCACCTGCACGACAACATGAAGAAGGGCGCGGCGCTGATCTTCGCGCACGGCCTCAACGTGCATTTCAACCTGCTCGATCCGCGCGCCGATCTCGACGTGCTGATGATCGCGCCGAAGGGCCCCGGACACACCGTGCGCGCGGAGTATCAGCGCGGCGGCGGCGTGCCTTGCCTGATCGCGGTCGCCAAGGACTCGTCGGGCAACGCCCATGACCTTGGCCTCAGCTACGCCTCGGCGATCGGCGGCGGCCGCGCCGGCATCATCGAAACCACCTTCAGGGAAGAGTGCGAGACCGACCTGTTCGGCGAGCAGGCGGTGCTTTGCGGCGGCCTTGTCGAGCTGATCAAGAACGGCTTCGAGACGCTGGTGGAAGCCGGCTACGCGCCCGAGATGGCCTATTTCGAGTGCCTGCACGAGGTGAAGCTGATCGTCGACCTGATCTATGAAGGCGGCATCGCCAACATGAATTATTCGATCTCCAACACCGCCGAATACGGCGAGTACGTCACCGGTCCGCGGATCGTGACCGCGGAGACCAAGAAGGAGATGAAGCGCGTGCTCGACGACATTCAGTCCGGCAAGTTTGCCCGCGACTGGATGCTGGAGAACAAGGTCAACCAGACCTCGTTCAAGGCGACGCGCGCCCGGCTTGCGGAGCATCCGATCGAGCAGGTCGGCGCCAGGCTTCGCGACATGATGCCGTGGATCAAGAAGGCGGCGCTGGTCGATAAAGCCAAGAATTGACACCTCTTTCCCTCTCCGCGTGAGGGGAGGGACGAAAGGTGGTGCCGCGCTGTAAGGCGCGGCAGGTAAGTCATTTCTTTCATTTCTCGCTGATCTTCGTCCACATCCAGCGCGCGACCGCCATCGGCGAACTGTTTGCATCGCTGCCGCTGGCGCGCAGATTGGCTTCGCGCATGAGGCGGATGTCGATTTTTCCAAGCAGAGGCCGAAGCGCATCACGCAGCTTTGCGTCATGAGCCCGACGTGGCGCGAGCAGCACGATCGCGTCATAGGGCGGAATAACATGGCGGGAATCGTCGAGCACGGTCAGGCCATATCTGGCGATCAGGCCGTCGCTGGTGTAGCCCGCGATCACGTCGACCTCGCCGGAGGCAATGGCGGCATACATGAAGTTCGACTGCATCTGCCGTTGCTCGTGGAATGACAATCCATAAGCCTTCTTCAAGGCTGCCCACTCCGGCCGGGCAAAGAATTCGTAATCGCCGGCGATCGACATCGTGCCTGCATGGGCGGCGAGGTCAGCGATCGAATGAATGTTCATTGCGTCGGCGCGGGCCTTCGGCATCACCAGTGCGTAGGCGTTTTCGAAGCCGAGTTCGCCGAGCAGGGTGACGTTGTGCCGCGCCAGCGTCGTCTTGATGTCGGCGAGCAATTTTTCGCGCGGTGCAATACCCGTGTTGTGAAACTGGTTGGCCCACAGCGTGCCTGAATAATCGACATAGACATCGATGTCGCCGTTGACCAGCGCCTCGAAGATCACGTTGGAGCCGAGCCCCTCGCGCGTGGCGGCCGGGAGACCGGCCGCCTGCAGCCGTTGCGAGATCAGCGCCGCCAGCACGTATTGCTCGGTGAAGGTCTTGGCGCCGACGATGTAGCTGGATTTCGTGCGCGTGAACGAGGGCGCCAGCGCGGCAGCCATCAGCATCGCGATGATGGTGAGGCCTGCCGTGACGCGGATATGGCTTCGAACCCGCAGGCCGGATTCGATCAGCGCCAGCAACTGGTCCACCACCAGCGCAAGAATGGCCGCGGCGATGCAGCCGAACAGCACGAACACCCAGTTCTGGGTTTGCAGCCCGGCGAAGATGTAATTGCCGAGGCTGGTCTGGCCGATCGGCGTGGACAGCGTCGCGGTGCCGATCACCCACACCGCGGCCGTGCGGATGCCGGCCATGATGACCGGCAGCGCTAGCGGCAGCTCGACCATCGTGAGCGATTGCCGCGGCGTCATGCCGACGCCACGCGCCGCTTCGGTCAAAGCGGGGTCGATGCCTTGCAAGCCCGTGATGGTATTGCGCAGAACCGGCAGCATCGAATAAAGCGAGAGCGCCAGCACTGCTGGCAAAAATCCGAAAGCGGAAAATCCGAAACCGAACCATCTCGACGTCAAAGCCGCGAGCGCCAGCAACAGCGGATAGAACAGCGCCAGCAGCGCCAGTCCGGGCACCGTCTGCACAATGCTGGCGCCACCCAGCAGCACGGAGCGCATCACCGGCCTGTTGCGGGCCATCAGGGCGAGAGGAAAACTCGCAGCCAGTCCAAGCAACAGCGCGGTGACGCTGACACGAATGTGATTGCCGAGATAATCGGGCAGGTGGCCGATCGCATCGCTCCAGCGCGGGTCGGACAGCAGGCTCATGATGCGCCGTTCCGCGAGAGCGCTGCCTGGAGGCGTTCTGCCTGGCGGCGCGGCGTGCCGAGCAACTCGCCGACATAGGGATCGTCGCTGCGGGACAACTCCGCGGCCGTCCCCAGTGCGAGCAGGCGGCCGTCGCGCATGACGCCAACGCGATCCGCAAGCAGCAGCGCCTCCGTCATGTCATGGGTAATCATCACGGTGGTCAGGCCGAGCCTGGCATGCAGCGCGCGATAATCGTTGCCGAGCGCGTCGCGCGTCACCGGATCGAGCGCGCCGAATGGCTCGTCCATCAGCACGATGCGCGGCTTCGCGGCGAGCGCCCGCGCTACGCCGACGCGCTGGCGCTGGCCGCCGGACAATTCGTGCGGGAAGCGGTCGCGGTGTTGTGCGCGGTCGAGCTGCACCAGATCGAGCAACTCGTCGACCCGCGCAGTGATCTCTGATTGCGGCGTGCCGAGCAGGCGCGGCGTGATGCCGATGTTGGCGGCGATGCTCATATGCGGGAACAGGCCGCCGCTCTGGAATACATAGCCGATCCGGCGTCGCAACAGAATGGGATCGGTATCGGCGATGTCCTCGCCCGCGATAGCGATGGTACCGGCGTCGGGATCGATCAGCCGGTTGGCGAGCCGTAGCAGAGTGGTCTTGCCGGAGCCGGAGCCACCGACGATCGCGAGAAATTCCCCTGCGGCGATATCGAGCGAGACGTCGTCCACGGCCCTGACGCGCCCGTCATCGAATTTTTTGACGACGTGTGAGAACGCAATCAGCGGCGAGTTATCGCTCATGCCCTGGTGAGTTAACACAGGGTCGCTTGCGCACCAAGCTGCGCTCCGATGTTCCCGCGACGATCATGCTCTGTTCCCGACGATTCCGAGCGCGGCCTTGCAGCCGTCCCGACAGGAGGACTAGAACAGGAGCGTGACGATCTTTGCCGATGCATCAGTGGGAAAGCACGCTGAGCGATGACGATTGCGATCCATTGCGTCACCCGGCTTGATCTCACGGTTGGTCCGTGGCGCTGGGCCTTCGCTGACGAGCGCCGCCGCGAGATCGATGCGTACTTCGCCGCACAGCGCGTCAAAACGCCGGCGCTGTGGAACGGTCACGTTCTGCTCGGCCGCAACCGGCGGTTCGACGGCGGCTGCTTTCGCGCGGACTACTTCGAGACCGATTTCGCGAGCTTTCTGGCATGGCGTGACTGGGGCTTTCCCGACAAGAACGTCTTCAACGGTTTCGGCATGGGCGCGCTGCGCGGCAGCGATGGCCAGTTCGTGCTGGGCGAAATGGCGGCGACGACGGCGAATGCGGGCCGCATCTATTTTCCTGCCGGCATGTCAGATCCCTGTGATATCCGGGACGGCAAGTTCGATCTTGCGAACGGTATCATCCGCGAGGTGGGCGAGGAAACCGGTCTTTCCCGCGACCTGTATCGCGCCGATCCGCGCTGGTATTGTGTCGACCGCGGTCCATCGATCGCGGTCATCCAGCTTTTGGACGCAGTCCTGCCGGGCGAAGAGTTGCGTACGCGGATCGTTCGCACACTGGCTGGACAGCCCGAGCCGGAACTCAGCGCGATCCATCTGGTGCGGGACCGCCGGGATTTTACCGCGGCGATGCCGGCCTATGTGACGGCGTTTATCGAGCACATGGCGGCGATGGCGGTTTGATATCGGCGGTGCCGGCAATTGTCCTTGAGGCTGCCGGAACCAGAGTTCATTCTGGACAGGTCTGGCAGCCTTGCTGACATTCTTTGCCGTTGCGAGGGCACGCCATTCTCGTCTAGAACCTTAGGGGAGGGGTCGGCAACGAACTGTCAACGGTTTTTGTCGAGAATAGCCTTCATGCGTATTCCGCTAAAGATGCGATCAGAATACGCGCAAGCTCCAAGGGTCCGGTGATGCTGGCTCGCAGCGACATGAGGGGAATTCACGGGAAGGCGGCGTTAGCCGTTGGGCCCGAAGCGATTCCGGCTGCGTCCTTGCCCACCCTGCTGATCGGCGGGCTTCTGCTTCTTATCGGCCCCTGAGCGCCGGCCGGGCAATTGTTGCCTGGGCACTCAGGGGAACCGCCGAAGCCACAGACCCCCTTCGAGCGCGCGCCGCGCGCATGGACCAGAGGAATTTCCCATGAATACAGCGAACAAGTCCGACAAGGACCGCGTCATCATATTCGACACCACCTTGCGCGACGGCGAGCAATGCCCCGGCGCCACCATGACCTTCGAGGAGAAGCTCGAGGTTGCCGAGATGCTCGACGAAATGGGTGTCGACGTCATCGAGGCCGGCTTTCCGATCGCTTCGGTCGGTGACTTCGAGGCAGTGGCGGAGATCGCCAGGAACGCCAGGAACGCAATGATCGCGGGTCTGGCCCGCGCCATTCCCGCCGACATCGCCCGTGCCGGCGAGGCGGTGCGCCACGCGCGGCGTGGCCGCATCCACACTTTCGTTTCCACCTCGCCGATCCATCTGGCGCATCAGATGCGCAAGAGCGAAGCCGATGTGCTGGAGATCATCACCGCGACGGTGACGCAGGCCCGTAACCTGGTCGAGAACGTCGAATGGTCGGCGATGGATGCGACCCGCACCCCGATCGACTATCTCTGCAAGTGCGTGGAGACCGCGATCGCGGCCGGCGCCACCACCATCAACCTGCCGGACACCGTCGGCTATGCGGTGCCGGATGAGTACCGGCGAATGTTCAGGACCATTCGGGAGAGGGTGCCGAACGCCGACAAGGCGATCTTCTCGGTGCATTGCCATGACGATCTGGGGCTCGCCGTCGCCAACTCGCTGGCCGGCGTCGAGGGCGGCGCGCGGCAGGTGGAATCCACCATCAACGGCATCGGCGAGCGGGCGGGCAATGCCGCGCTGGAAGAGGTCGTGATGGCGATCAAGACGCGCGCCGACGTCATGCCGTACTGGTGCAACGTCGAGAGCACGATGCTGACGCGCGCTTCCAAGCTGGTGTCGGCGGCGACCTCGTTCCCGGTGCAGTACAACAAGGCGATCGTCGGCCGCAACGCATTCGCGCACGAGAGCGGCATTCATCAGGACGGCATGCTGAAGAATGCGCAGACCTACGAGATCATGACCCCGGAGAGCGTCGGCGTGAAGCAGACCTCGCTGGTGATGGGTAAGCATTCCGGCCGCCATGCCTTCCAGCACAAGCTGGAGGAACTAGGCTACAAGCTGGCCGAGAACCAGTTGCAGGATGCGTTCGTGCGCTTCAAGGCGCTGGCCGACCGCAAGAAGGACATCTACGACGAGGACATCGTCGCGCTGGTCGACGAGGAAATGGCGGTGTCGCACGATCGCATCAAGCTGGCGTCGCTGACGGTGATCGCCGGTACCCATGGTCCGCAGCGCGCGACCATGAAACTCACGGTCGATGGCCAGACCCGGATCGAGGAAGCCGAGGGCAACGGCCCGGTGGACGCTGTGTTCAACTGCATCAAGAGGCTGGTGCCGCATGAGGCCAAGCTGGAACTCTATCAGGTTCATGCGGTGACCCACGGCACCGACGCGCAGGCGGAAGTGTCGGTGCGTCTCAGCCAGGACGGCCGCGCGATGACTTCGCGCGCCGCCGATCCGGATACGCTGGTGGCGTCGGCCAAGGCCTATCTCGGCGCGCTCAACAAGATCGTGATGAAGCACCGGCGCGATCTGCCGGCGGCAGCCGCGGCGAGCTGATCTCTTCGGTTGTGTCAGATTACATCTTCGTAAGAGAGAACATTCTTGCGAAGATGTAATTTGCGTGGCGCCTCTCGCACCCTCATCTTCATGGGAGTTTGCAAAGGAGACTCCCATGAAGAAGGTCATTCTCGCCGGCGTCGCAGCCCTCGCCATTGCCGGTTCGACCGCGGTGTATGCCCACCAGCATCGTGCCTGGTCGCATGACCACTCGCGGTTCAGCCCGCAGGATAGGGCGGCTTTCGCCGATTCGAGAATCGCCGCGATCCACGCCGGCCTCACCCTGACGCCGGATCAGGAGAAGCTGTGGCCGCCAGTGGAAAAGGCTATTCGCGATTTCGCCAAGCTTCGGATCGATCGGGCCAACGCCCGGATGGAGGCTAGGAAAGAGAGCAAGAGCGAGTCCGGGACTGAAGCGAAGAATGGCGCGCAGAAACAGGCGCCTGTCGATCAGGTCGCACGGCTGCGCGAGCGCGCAGATCGCATGGCCGAGACGGCGGCCGCTTTGAAGAAAATCGCCGACGCCGCCGATCCGCTTTACAAGACCCTCGACGACGGCCAGAAGCGGCGCCTGATGGTTCTTACCCGCATGGAGCGTGGCCTCGGTATGGGAGGCGGATGGCGCCACCATCGCTTCGATCGCGGCGGTGATCGGGATCGCGACCGTGGCGGCTCCGAGCAGCCAGGGCGGCTCTGACAGCCGGCCGCGAGAGGTCCCGGGATACGAGGAAGCCGCCGGATCCGGCGGTTTTTTCGTGGTTGGCGAAATGCCGCGGCCGCAGCGGGAAACAGCCGCCGCTCTGCTGGACATCGGGAGTTCGCTTTGCTACACGAACCCCGTTCCGCAAGGAAGTTTCGACGGTTCGGGCGATTAGCTCAGTTGGTAGAGCAGCTGACTCTTAATCAGCGGGTCGTAGGTTCGAGCCCTACATCGCCCACCACCAAAATCAAAAACTTAGCTTCATCAGACCGCAAACCGCTGGACCGTTTTGTTGTCAATTTGAAGAGTTTGTGCTCCTTCTATACACGGCATGGAGCTTTTGATCACGGCCTCCGCCAGTTCAAGCCGACCGCTCAGGTCATGCCGATCCAGAATTTCTTGCACTGTCTTGAGGTTGTGGCCGGTGATCGACGCGATCTCCGGGACCTGGTCTTAGTTGCAACCATGTCTGTTTGGACACGCAGCTCGTCATCGCCTCTCCCAATCAATGGGCCGGACAATCAATTATGAAGCGGTGAAGCGGAATGCGTTCCGGGATCAGGGAATTGTGGTCGCCAAGATGACGATCACAGGCTCAACGAGTTCGAGCGCCAGTTTTTGCGGAACGTCGGCCGCAAGCTGTTCGGCGCGCTGACGCGCTAACCGCTCAATATAGCGCGACATAAGCGCCCAAAGCTGCGGCGATCAAGGCCAGCGACAATATGAGTTCGACCCGGATGCTGGTCGCTTGATGGATATCGTCGGATTCGATTAAGCGGCTGGTCCGGACGAAGCGCCAGGCTGCCATCGCGATCAAGGTAATGCCGAGGAAGATAAGCGCGGTCCCATCGTATCGTCCGAGCGCGCTGTGCTGGACTTCTATGGACTTGCCCGCCGGGAAGTCGGCGCTGGCAAGGGTTCTCAGGAACAGGTTGAACTTATCGATCACAAACCCGAATGCGATCGTTGCGATGCCAGTTCGAACCCATGCCAGGAAGGTTCTTTCGTTCGCCGCGTGGTCGCTGAATCTCGGTATCATTCGGTGTTCTCTGACAGTTTGAGTGCGCCGCGGGTTCGATTTGTAGTCGCCAGACACTAACGTGAGGTGGAATAGTCCGGTAGCTCGCTAGGCTCATAATCAAGAGGGACGCGGGTTCGAATCTCGCATTTGACGGACGGGTTAGCTTAAGCTCCCGACGTCTTTTTCAATTATATAGCCTCGCGTCGTGCTAACAATATTTCTGGGGCCACTATGGCTCCCATCTTGGGAGCCGCGCGAAGCAGTCCAGTGCACAAGCGCGAATGCTGCGATACGAGGTGCCGGGCGAATCGGGCGGGCTGAGGGAAATGTCGGTGCCGTGGCGCTCAGTCATACAGGCGATCCGGTCAGCGGTGAATTTGCGGATTCTATCGTGTTGAAGGCGTTTGATGAGTGCCGGATGATTTGAGTGAATTGTGACGGGAAGTCTGATGGTCATTTCTTCGCCAATGTCGTAGGTTCATTCATGAGCGATCCGGACATAGTTCCGGCGATGGCGCGCGTTGGCCGGCTTGAAGAGAATTGCCCAATGCGGAAGACGTTGATTGCTGCGGCTCTGTTCGGGTTCACCGCTTGGGCGATCGTCACGTTTGCTATGATGGTCTCGAAGTGGACCAGCCAAGTGCAGGGCAAGTCAGCATCCAGCGTCAGTCGCGCTGACCATAAGTGACGGCCCAACGCCGGAGCCTGATGAAGCGGCGTGACTTGGAGATAATCCCGTTTTGATAATCGCGGAGCAGCAGCGCCTGAGATGGCCGATAGTCTGCGCTGAGGCAGGTAGGGACATTCCGTTGTCCAAGATACCCATTTCAATGCCTTCGACATCTTGTTCGACGTGAAGCTTGCCCCGCTATCCGGCGGGCTTTTTGTCGCATCGTGCCGAGGAACACGTCGCCGCCTCGTGGATTGTACCTACAGGACTGGCCGCACCCCCTCGGCTTGTCTTACCCCAACCCGCCGGCGCACCCCCTCGTCGGCGGGTTTTGGTGTCGGTGCCGCTTTCGTCATCCCGTCAGTCCTTCCTGGCGAGCCTGCAAGCTGGAACCGGTGGATGCCCGGATCGGCGAAGCCTTATTCCACCGTGCGGTGCGGATCGATTCTGCGCTTGACCCATTGTCCGAGGACATAGAACGCGACAAATATCACTGTAGCGATCGCTGCGATGGCGAAATCGGAGTACTTGCCCTTGAGTGCCGAGGCGAGAATGTAGACGGCGGCGAGCCCGACGCCAAAGACAGCTAGCGAGGCAATTTCGGCGGTTATTTTTTTTGTCAATTGAGTCTCCGCATAGGCCGACCAGTTGCTGATGACGGGAATTAGAGCATAAAAAGAGCGAATATCGAGCCCGTTTTTGATTTGCAGGTCATTCCATTCCTGGACGGAATCAATCGGCCTGACCTTAATCATTTTCAGGTATCTATCTGCTGCGGGAGAGGAGCCGGAAATGGCGGGTCTATATTTCGAGCAGTTTTCCGTTGGGCAAACCTTCGTTCATGAAATCCGGCGAACGGTCACAGACATGGACAATATTCTGTTCTCGTCGCTGACCTGTAATCCCGCGCCGGTGCATATCGATCACGAATATGCCAGGTCAACCGAATTCGGAAAACCGCTGATGAACTCGATCTTCACGCTTGGTCTTATCATCGGCCTTTCGGTGCAGGATACGACGTTGGGGACCACGGTCGGAAACCTCGGCATGGAGGAAACCAGATTTCTGCATCCGGTGTTCGCCGGCGATACATTGCGTGCGGAATCGAAGGTGGTTGCGGTTCGCGCCAGCAAGTCGCGTCTGGGGCAGGGTATCGTCACACTGGAGCACCGCGGCTTCAACCAGCGGGACGAGGAGGTGGTGTTCTGCCGCCGCAACGCGCTGATGATGGGGAAGCCGGCATGAAGTTGCGCTCGCTTCTGTTCGTCCCGGCCGACAGCGATTGCAAGTTCGCGAAGGCCGCCATCTGCGGCGCGGACGCCCTGATCCTCGATCTGGAGGACTCTGTTGCGCTCTCCCGCAAGGCGTTCGCGCGGGATGCGGTGAGGGACCGCGTAAGCGGGGCGCATGACTGGACGTTTCTGGTGCGCATCAACCCGTTCGAAACGGAGCTGGCGCTGGAGGATCTTGCCGCGGTCGTCCGTCCGGGGCTCGACGGCATCGTGATTCCGAAGGTGGACGGCTATCACGACGTCGAGCGGATTTCACGCTACATTGATGACCTTGAGGCCGCTGCCAGCGTGGCCCCCGGGCATGTGAAATTGCTGGTCATTGCAACCGAGACTCCGGCGGCGATGCTGGGCCTCGCCGGTTATGCCACATCACGCGCAACGCTAGGCTCGAGGCTGGTGGCCATGACATGGGGCGCGGAAGACCTCAGCGCCGCGCTCGGCGCCTTGACCAATAAAGAGCCGAACGGCGAGTGGACTTTCCCTTATCAACTCGCGCGCGCCCAATGCCTTTTCGCCGCCGGTGCGGCGGGCGTGGTTGCGCTTGAAACGCTCTATGCTGATTACAGGGATCATGAGGGCCTTGCCGAGAGTTGCCGGATCGCGCGCCGCGACGGATTTTCCGGGCGTCTTGCGATACATCCGGATCAGGTCGCGATCATCAACGCCTGCTTCACGCCGTCGGAAGCCGACCTCGCTCATGCGCGACGGGTGGTTGCGGCCTTCGCCTGTCAACCCGATGCCGGCACGGTGGGCCTCGACGGCAGGATGTATGATCGTCCGCATCTCGTCGCAGCGAAGCGCACGTTGGCCTCGGTGGGCGAATGATGATGAACAAACGCAGGCAGGGAAACGTTTGATCCGCCACGTTTCGAAGAGGAAGCAGGTCAAAGGTTGCTGTCTTTGATGGCGGCATAAACCATGGTGCGAAGCTCGCGCCGGACTGGATAAGCGGTCGAAGGTATCACCTGTGTCATGAAGATTGTGATCAACTCTTCCGCCGGATCGATCCAGAACGACGTCGTCGCAGCGCCGCCCCAGGCGTATTCTCCGGGGCTTCCGGCGATCAGCGTCTTTGCAGGGTTCATGGTGACGGAGAACCCGAGGCCGAAACCGACGCCGCTGTAGGTTGTTTCGGCAAACATCGATCGCGACATGTCCGTCAGATCGCGGTTGCCGGGCAGATGATTGGCCGTCATCAGCGCCAGTGTTTTCGGCCCGATCAGCCTCACGCCGTCGAGCGCACCGCCGTTGAGCAGCGCACGGCAGAAGGTGAGGTAGTCGGCTGCTGTCGAGCACAGACCGCCGCCGCCGGAGATGAAAGAGGGCGGCGAGAGGTAGGGGCTTGTCGCCGGATCGTCCTGCAACGTCAGGCCGCCTTTTGCACTTGGCGAATTAGCCGACATCATGCCGGCCGCGGTCGCATTGTAGCAGGCCGCCAGCCGATGCGCCTTTTCGGCGGGAACGAAGAAGTCGGTGTCGGCCATGCCCAGCGGATCGAAAATGCGGTCCTTGAGAAACCGCTCGAACGGAACGCCGCTGATCTTGCCGATGAGATATCCGATCACGTCGGTGGAGACCGAGTAATTCCAGGCATCGCCGGGCGAGAACTCCAGCGGGATTTTGGCGAGGTCCGCGATCATCGTATCGATCGTGCCGGCGAGTTCGATCGTGCCGATCTGCCGGTCGCGGTAGGCTGCGTCGACATTACTGCGCTGCTGGAAGCCGTAGGTCAGCCCGGACGTATGACGAAGCAGGTCGACGATCTGCATGGGCCGTGCCGGCGGCCGGGTGACGAAAGCGGGCGCGACGCCTGCCTGGAACACGCCGAGGTTTTTCCACTCGGGAATATACCTGTGAACCGGTTCGTCGAGCGCAACAAGACCTTGCTCCACCAGCATCATGAAAGCGACGGACGTGATCGGCTTGGTCATCGAATAGATGCGAAAGATCGTGTCGTCGTTCAGCGGCACCTTGCGTTCGACATCGGCAAGGCCCTGCACGGAGCTATGCGCGATATGTCCGCGCCGGGACACCACAAGCTGCGTGCCAGGAAATCTGCCCGCGTCGATGTATCGCCGCTTCAGATGGTCATCGATCCGATCAAGCGCGGCCCTGGACATGCCGGCGGCTTCAGGCGAGGCGGGAGCGAAGGCGGGCATCTGGCGTCACTCCGATGATGTCGGATCGGGCGGCCGCGGATTCCGCGCAGCGTCCGGTGGCGGTTGGTGTGTTACTTAAATCGCAGATGCGAAGGGGTGGCAATCGCCGTCAGGCCATGCAAAGAAAACGTCGCGCGCAGGATGCTCCCGCGCCGCAAAGATCATGTTTTCCGGAGGTCATATGACAGGCGATCAGACAGTCTCGATCGGGCCGGTTTGACGAATGGCGGACCAACCGGTTCTGATCGTAGGCGCGGGCCACGCGGGTTTTCAACTCGCGGTGTCGCTGCGCCAGGCGGGTTACGAGGGACCCGTCGGGCTGATCAATGACGAGTCGCATCTGCCCTATCAGCGGCCGCCGCTGTCGAAAGCCTATCTGAAGGGCGGCGGCAGCCCGGACTCGGTGATGTTCAGGCCGGAGAAATTCTATCATGACCAGCGCATCGAACTGATCGCGGACCGGGCCGTCGCCATCGACCGTGGCGCGCGCCAGCTTGTCTGCGCGTCAGGCGTATCCCGCGCTTACAGGCATCTCGTGCTGGCGACCGGTGCACGCAATCGGCTGCTGGATATTCCCAACGCCGGCCTGGAAAATGTTCTCTATCTGCGCACGCTCGACGAAAGCGAGGCGCTGCGGCAACGCTTCGAAATTGGCGGGCGGGTGGTCGTTGTCGGCGCGGGCTTCGTCGGCCTCGAATTCGCGGCGACGGCGCGGGCGAAGGGTCTTGAGGTCGATGTGGTGGAACTCGCGCCGCGCGTCATGGCGCGCGCGGTCACGCCGGAGATTTCGGAGTTTTTTCAGCGTCGCCACGGCGAGGCGGGAATCCGGCTTCATTTCGGCGTGCAGGCCACGAGCATCACCAGCGAGGAGGGTCGCGTGACCGGCGTGACCTTGAGCGACGGCAGGCCGATCGCGGCTGATTTCGTGGTGGTCGGCGTCGGCGTGCTGCCCAATGTCGAACTGGCGGCCGAGGCGGGCCTGCCGGTCGCTTCCGGCGTTATCGTCGACGACAATCTGCTCACCGCCGATCCGGACATTTCGGCGATCGGCGACTGTGCGCTGTTTGCGAGCGTGCGTTTTGGCGCACCGCTCCGGCTCGAATCCGTGCAGAACGCAACCGATCAGGCGCGCTGCGTGGCGGCGCGGTTGACCGGCGACGCAAAGAGCTATGACGGTTTGCCGTGGTTCTGGAGCGATCAGGGGCCGGACAAGCTGCAGATCGCGGGCCTCACCACGGGCTATGATCAGGTCGTGGTGCGCGGCGACGCCGGGCAGGGATCGTTCTCCGCGTTCTGTTACAAGGACGGTCGCCTGATCGGAATCGAATCCGTCAATCGCGCGTCGGATCACGTTTTCGGCCGCCGCATTCTCGCGGTGAACGGTTCGATCCCGCCTGAGCAGGCCGCCGACACCGGCTTCGATCTGAAGCAGGCGCTTGCCTGAGCTTCCCTTATAGGTTCAGTTGAACGATACGCGGCGCCTGCCGAGCGCGTCGCCATCAATCCCGGATGAGCAGACATCGATGTCACGGGCCTTTGCGCGGGTTGCGCTTGAGCGTCGGATGCATCGCCTCGCCCGCATCACTATATCGTAGAGACACCACCGGTGTTCGGTCTGGCAAGCCCATCCGTTGGAAGGGAGCTGAACGCGCGCGGTGGCGGAGGCTGGATCACGGAAGGAGGGAGCGATGACGGTTTATGCCGGCCCGGTCTTCGACATGGCGGCTCGGCAGTTCGAGGTGATCGCCGATCACCTGTCGATCCCGATGGACGAGCGCGAACGCATCCTGATGCCGAAGCGGGCGATCACGGTGTCCTGCCCGATCCACCGCGATGACGGGTCGATCGCGGTTTTCGAGGGATACCGCGTCCAGCATCATCTGACGCTCGGTCCCACCAAAGGCGGGACCCGCTTCGCGCCGGGCGTGGATATCGGCGAGGTGGCTGCGCTCGCCATCTGGATGAGCTGGAAATGTGCACTGGTCGGGTTGCCCTATGGTGGAGCCAAGGGCGGCGTCAGGGTCGATCCCCGATCGATTTCGATACGCGAACTGGAAGGTTTGTCGCGCCGCTACATGCAGGAGATGATCCCGTTCGTCGGGCCGCACACCGACGTGATGGCGCCGGACATGGGCACCAACGAACAGGTAATGGCATGGTTCATGGACACGTATTCCATGTATCAAGGCCGCACCGTCCCCGAGATTGTCACCGGCAAGCCGGTGAGTTCGGGCGGTACGCTCGGTCGCCGCGAAGCCACCGGCCGCGGCGTCGCCCATCTCGCCCGCCGCGTGATGAGCGACCTGGGCATCGCGGCCGGCGGCGCAACCGCGGTCGTTCAGGGTTTCGGCAACGTCGGCTCCCATGCCGCGCTCGAGCTTCACAATTCCGGCATCAAGGTCATCGCGGTCAGCGATCACACTGACGCGCTTTATGACCGGAAAGGGCTGGATATTCCTGCGCTGGCGCGCCACGCTGCAACTCACGGCGGCATTGCCGGCTATTCCAGCGAACTTCACTATGATCCGGCGGCGATCCTGACGCTGCCGTGCGATGTGCTCGTTCCAGCCGCCATCGAGCGCGTGATCGATGCGCATGTCGCCGAGAATCTGAAATGCCACGTGCTGGCCGAGGGCGCCAACGGGCCGACGACGCCGGAGGCCGATCTGGTACTGGGGAAGCGCCAGCACGAGATTTTCGTGATTCCCGACATTCTCTGCAATTCCGGCGGCGTCGTGGTCAGTTATTTCGAATGGGTGCAGGACCTGCAGCAACTGTTCTGGGAAGAAGAGGAAGTCGTGCGCCGCGAATACCAAACCCTGGATCGGGCGTTCGACCAGATGGTCAGCCGCGCGAAAAAGGACCGCATCCCGCATCGCACCGCGGCAATGGCGATTGGCGTCGAGAAGGTGCGGGCCGGCAAGATCACGCGGGGGCTTTTTCCGTGAGGGACTGAAGGTCCCGAAACAGCCGCGGCCGCGCATTATCCCCGCCTTCGTGCGGATTTACCTCAGTCTTTAGTCGAATCTGGAATGATGCAACGCAGCATTTTCTTGACTTTCGGCAAAGTGAGTATTTACTCACGTCGCCATGAGCAACCTGCGGATGACCGGCGATCTTCGCCGCGAACTGATCTTGAGCGCCGCGAAGCAGTGCTTTGCGCGTTACGGATTCGCGGGCACGACCACCAGGAGCGTGGCCGCCGCCGCCTCGATCTCCGAAGCATTGCTGTTCAAGCACTTCCCCAGCAAGTCGGCGCTCTATGCCGAAATCCTGGCTGAAGCCTGCCAAGCCGATCCGGCGCTGCACCGCCTGCTCGATCGCGAACCATCGACGGAAACGCTGGTCGTCCTCATCCGCGGCATGGTGGAGCATTTCCTGAATGCTTCGGCCTTTCCGGATCAGCAGGAGGCGCAGCGCTTGCGCCTGATGATCTCGAGTCAACTCGACGACGGCGAATTTGCTCGCCTTCTGTATGAAAAAATCCGGGATCTGATCGGACAGGCCTTTGCGGCGTCGCTTGAGCGTGCGATCGCCGCGGGAGATGCCGTGCCGGTCGGGCGCGATCCGCTCAACCTGTTCTGGTTTGCCCATCATACGGTTCTCATGATGGTTCTAACCAAGCTTCCTTCGGTCCCGACCCTGACCTATGGGGCCGCGCCCGATCTGGAACGGCAGATTTGTGAATTCATTCTTCGTGGTGTCGGTCTGAACGCAGCGGCAATTGCCTTGCATCTGAACCGGGAACCTGTATGCAACGCCGCCCAAACGCCGGCCGCAGAAAGTGCATGACATGACGGTAACAAGGGAAGGCAGCGCTAGCGACAAGGCTCGTGTTTCGACACAAGACCTGGACGAGAAGTCTCGCGCGCGTCCGATACGCTTGAAGCGCTGGTTCATCATTATCGGCTTGCTGCTTACGCTGCTTGTCGGCGCGCTGGTCGGCTTCAACGCCTTCCGTGCGCAAAAGATCAAGGAGTTTTTCGCCAGCAACAAGCCGCCGCCCGTGACGATCAGCGCGGTCGAGGCGAAATCCGAAGTCCTGCCGAACCTGCAACGGGCCGTGGGCAGTCTGGCTGCGGTGCATCAGGTCAACGTCACGTCCGATGTCAGCGGCCGCATCACCGATATCCTGTTCACCGCCGGTAGTCGCGTGACAAAGGGTACGCCGCTGGTACAGTTGTTCGATCAGCCGGACCAGGGCGATCTTGCCAATTACAAGGCGCAGGCCACCGTCGCCAGACTCGCTCTGGAGCGGGCGCAACAGCTCGCGGCGCGGCAGGTCGGCCCGCAGGTCACGGTGGATCAGGCGCAGGCCGCGTTCGACCAGGCCAATGCCGGCATCGCCAAGACCGAGGCGATCATTTCGCAGAAACTGGTGCGTGCTCCGTTCGACGGCGTGCTCGGCGTCCGTCAGGTGGAGGTGGGGCAATTTCTCACCGCAGGGACGCAGATCGTCTCGCTGACCGATCTGTCGACGCTGTTTGCGAACTTCACCGTCACCGAAAAGGACAGCGGCCGGCTCAAAGTCGGCCAGACCGCGCGGGTTTCGGTCGACGCCTATCCGGGCAAGCAGTTCGACGGCAAGATCACCACTATCGAACCGCAGATCGCGACCGACACCCGCAACATCCGCGTCCAGGCGACCATCAACAACCCCGGCGATATCCTCAAACCCGGCATGTTCGCGGAAGTAACCGTGGTGCTGCCCGACAAGCCGGCGGTCGTCACTGTGCCGGAAACCGCGGTCGAATACTCGCTGTATGGCGACTCCGTGTTTCTCATCAAGGAGCATAAGGACGATGACGGCAAGACCAGCCTGACCGCCGAGCAGACCTTCGTGCGCACCGGAGACCGGATCAACGGGCGCGCGGTGATCGAGAAGGGGCTGAAGCCCGGCGATAAGGTGGCTGCGGTCGGCCAGCTCAAGCTGCAGTCGGGCGCCGCCGTCGAAATCTCCAAGGATCCGCTGCCGCCGATTCCGGAGAAGCCGCCGCTGAATTGATTGCGCTCGGGACCGCCGCAGGCGACCCGCATCGATCGAACGTCTCGCGGTCCTGCTCCGGTCAGTGGAGCGGATCCGCGTCAAGGGAGCGCCTGCATGGCATTCACCGATATCTTCATCAAGCGGCCGGTCCTGTCGGTCGTCGTCAGCCTGCTGATCCTGCTGATCGGCCTGGCGTCCGCCTACAATTTGCCGATCCGCCAGTACCCGAAGTTGTCCAACACCGTGATCACGGTCACGACGACCTATCCGGGCGCGTCTCCGGAATTGATGCAGGGCTTTATCACCACGCCGATCGAACAGGCGGTCGCGTCGGCCGAGGGCGTCGACTACATCACCTCCGCCTCGACCCAGAGCCAGAGCCAGATCAAGGTCTTCGTCAAATTGAACTTCGATCCGAACGCGGCGCTCACGGAGGTGCTGTCGAAGGTCAATTCGGTGAAGTACCTGATACCGAAGGAAGCCAACGATCCGGTGATCGTGAAGTCCACCGGCGAGACCACGGCGGTGATGTATATCGGCTTCTCGAGCGACGAACTGTCCGGATCGGCGATTTCCGATTACCTGACGCGCGTGGTGCAGCCGATCCTTTCAACCGTGGACGGCGTGGCCTCCGCCGACATCCTGGGCGGCCAGACCTTCGCGATGCGGGTCTGGCTCGATCCGCTGAAGATGGCTGGGCGCAACGTGACCACCACGGAGGTCGCCTTAGCGATCGCGGCCAACAACTTCCAGGCGGCAGCCGGCCAGACCAAGGGATTCTACACGATCTCCAACGTCTCGACCAATACCGACCTGCAGAGCGTCGAGCAGTTCAAGCGCATGACGGTGAAGGCCAAGGACGGCGGCTTCGTGCGCATGGAGGACATCGCCCAGATCGAGCTTGCCGCGCAGAGCACGGATGCCAGCGTCGCCTTCAGCGGCCAGCGCGCGATCTTCATCGGCGTCCAGGCGACTCCGCAGGGTAACCCGCTGAACATCGTTTCGGGCGTGCGCGCGCTGTTCCCGGACATCGAGCGGAATCTTCCGCCCTCGATGAAGATGAAGGTGGCCTACGATTCAACCAAGTTCATCACCTCTTCGATTCACGAGGTGCAGAAGACCTTGATCGAGGCGGTCATCATCGTCATCATCGTGATCTTCCTGTTCCTCGCCTCGTTGCGCTCGGTCATCATTCCGGTGGTGACGATCCCGCTGTCGCTGATCGGCGTTTGCGCGTTGATGATGGCGGCGGGATTCAGCTTAAATTTGCTGACGCTGCTTGCGATGGTGCTGGCCATCGGACTGGTGGTCGATGACGCCATCGTGGTGGTGGAAAACATCCACCGCCATCTGGAGGAGGGCAAGACACCGGTTCAGGCGTCGTTGCAGGGCGCGCGCGAAATCGTCGGCCCGGTCATCTCGATGACGATCACGCTGGCTGCCGTCTATGCGCCGATCGGTTTTCTCGGCGGCCTTACCGGCGCGCTGTTCCGCGAATTCGCCTTCACGCTGGCGGGGGCGGTGATCGTCTCCGGCGTGATCGCGCTGACGCTGTCGCCGATGATGTGCTCGGTGCTGCTCAAGCACGGCAACCAGAGCTGGTTCACCGTCAAGGTCGACAAGATCTTCACCTCGGTCACGCATTGGTACGGCCGCAAACTGGATCGTTCGCTCGATTACCGGCCGATCACGGCGCTGTTCGCGGTGACGATTCTCGGACTCGTCGGCTTCCTCTACATGAACACGTCGAAAGAACTGGCGCCGGAGGAGGATCAGGGCATCGTCTTCGCGGTCATCAAGGGACCGAAATACGCCAACCTCGACTATATGGATTTTTACGGTGAGAAGCTCGACAAGGCGTTTGCGAGCTTTCCCGAGACCGACCTGCGCTTTATGATCAATGGCACCGCCGGCATCAACAACGGCATCGCCGGCATGTTGCTGAAGCCGTGGGACGAGCGCAAGCGCAGCGCGATGGATCTCAAGCCGCTGGTGCAGGCCGACATCAGCAAGGTCGAAGGTGTGAATGCCTTTGCCTTTAACCGGCCGCCGCTGCCGGGCGGCCCGGGTGGCCTGCCGGTGCAGGTCGTACTTTACACCACGGCCGGCTTTCAGGCGGTCTACGACGAGATGAAAAAACTCAAGGACGCGGCGCGCAAGAGCGGTCTATTCATCGTCACCGACAGCGATCTCGACTACAACCAGCCGGTGGTGCGCGTCACCATCGACCGGACCAAGGCGAACGACCTCGGCGTCAACATGCAGCAGATCGGCGCGACGCTGGCGACGCTGCTCGGCGGCAACTACGTGAACCGCTTCAATCTCCAGGGACGTTCCTATCAGGTCATCCCGCAGGTGCCGCGCGGCCTTCGCCTGTCGCCGGAATCGCTCGACGGCTACTATGTGCCGAGCAATACCGGCCAGCAGATTCCGCTGTCCACGCTGGT
>NZ_MKSM01000127.1 GCF_001897285.1 Nitrobacter sp. 62-23 | reverse complement strand
GTGATGGCGGAGCCGGTCTCGACCTGGGTCCACGAGATCTTCGAATTGGCGCCGCGGCAGTCGCCACGCTTGGTGACGAAGTTGTAGATGCCGCCCTTGCCCTCGGAGTTGCCGGGGTACCAGTTCTGCACCGTCGAATACTTGATCTCGGCGTCGTCGAGCGCGACCAGTTCGACGACCGCGGCGTGCAACTGGTTCTCGTCGCGCTGCGGAGCGGTGCAGCCCTCAAGATAGCTGACATAGGCGCCCTTGTCGGCGATGATGAGCGTGCGCTCGAACTGGCCGGTGTTGCGCTCGTTGATGCGGAAGTAGGTCGACAATTCCATCGGGCAACGCACACCCGGCGGGATGTAGACGAACGAGCCGTCGGAAAACACCGCGGAGTTCAGCGTCGCGAAGAAATTGTCTGAGGTCGGCACGACGCTGCCGAGATACTTCTTCACCAGTTCGGGATGCTGCTGAATCGCATGCGAGATCGGCATGAAGATCACGCCGGCCTTCTTCAGCTCTTCCTGGAACGTGGTCGCCACCGACACCGAGTCGAACACGGCATCGACCGCGACTTTCCGTTCGCCCTCGGGACGAACGACGCCCTCCAGCGCCTCGACCTCGCGCAAGGGAATGCCGAGCTTCTCATAGGTCTTCAGGATTTCCGGATCGATCTCGTCGAGCGAGGAGATCTCCTTCTTCGGCTTGGGCGCGGAATAATAATAAAGATCCTGGTAGTCGATCTTCGGATAGTCGACGCGCGCCCAGTTCGGCTCCTGCATGGTGAGCCAGCGGCGATAGGCTTCAAGCCGCCACTCCAGCATCCAGGCCGGTTCGTTTTTCTTTTCGGAAATAAACCGGATGGTGTCTTCGGAAAGTCCCTTGGGAGCCTTCTCGGACTCGATGATGGTCTCGAATCCATACCGGTATTGATCGACGTCGATCTGGCGAACCCGATCGACCGTCTCTTGTACGGCTGCCATTCCTACCTCCGCTCGCGGTTTCAAGGACCACGGTGGATTTGAAGTCTCAGCGCCTGCTGTTCTCGAGAAATCCTCTTAGAACCGTTCAAGCACTGTTTCGTCTTTCCTTAGTAGTGCACCTGAGAGCTTTCGCCAAGCCTTAATAGCCTGATCGACGTCCGCGTCCTTGGTCTCCCAGCCCAGCGAAAATCGTATCGCGCTTCTGACCAGTTCCGGACCGTAGCCCATCGCCTGCAATACATGCGAGGGTTGCACCTTCCCCGAGGAACACGCAGAACCTGAAGATACAGCAATCCCCTCAAGGTCGAATCTGACTACGGCAGTCTCCGCTTTCAACCCCGGAACGCCGAAAAGTGTCGTATTCGGCAGACGCGCGACATCATGCGAAAAAATAACGCTAGCTTGGGATTCGCCTTGGTCGCTGCCTTGGCTTTGCCTCAAGCCTTGTTCGAGCCGGTTGCGGAGGCTTTCGATCCGGGGCATGTCGCTCGCCCTCACCGCGACCGCCGCCTTCACCGCGGCTCCAAAGCCGGCAATGGCTGCCACGTTTTCCGTGCCGGCGCGGCGACCGCGCTCCTGACCCCCGCCCCGTATCAAGGGGTGAAGACCGATCACATCCTCCGCAAGGACCAATGCGCCCGCCCCCGCCGGGCCGCCAATCTTGTGCGCGGAAAGGGATAGAAGATCGATATTCAACTCTTTGATATTGAATTCTATTTTTCCAAGCGCCTGAGCCGCGTCGACGTGCAGCAGCCCGCCCGCCTCGTGGACCAGACCGGCCACCTCGACGACCGGTTGGATGGCGCCCGTTTCATTGTTGGCGAGCATGACCGACACCAAGGCCGGCGGTCTTCCCGCGAGCATCGTTCGTAAGGCTTCGAGGTCAATTACTCCCGAGCGCAGCACCGGCAGGCGGGCGATCCGGTCAGGCGCGAACTGGCCGCCGGTCAGCACCGAGGCATGTTCTATGGAAGAAACGATAAGCCTATCAATATTTTGCTTATTTTTTTCAAGGCCATTGCTTAAAGCCAGCGCATTGGCTTCGGTCCCGCCGGATGTGAAGATCACGTTGCGGGGTTCGGCGCCGACAGCCACAGCCAGCGCGGCGCGCGCCTTCTCCATCAGCCCGCGCGCGCGCCTTCCTTCTGCATGAATGGACGAGGGGTTACCAAGAACGTCCCATGCGGCGGCCATCGCCTCGCGCGCCTCGCGGCGCAGTGGCGTGGTGGCGTTCCAGTCGAGATAAGTCCGCTCCTGCATCATCTTGTGACTCTACAATATTTTTGACTGGCGCCGACACACCCGCGCAAGATGCTTGCTTTTCGCCCCTCGCTCTATGCTAGAACGCGGCGGCATTCGCGGACGATTTGCCAAGGATTCTTAATGCCTGAAGTCATTTTTACTGGTCCCGCCGGCCGTCTCGAAGGCCGTTATCATCCGGCGAAGCAGAAAAATGCGCCGATCGCGATGGTCCTGCATCCGCATCCGCAGTTTCGCGGCAGCATGAACCACCCGATCGTCTATCAGGTCTACTACGCTTTCGTGGCGCGGGGCTTTTCGGTGCTGCGTTTCAATTTTCGCGGCGTCGGCCGCAGCCAGGGCTCCTTCGACCACGGTACCGGCGAACTATCGGACGCGGCTGCCGCGCTCGACTGGGCGCAGACCATCAATCCGGAAGCGCGCGCCTGCTGGGTGGCCGGCTTTTCCTTCGGCGCCTGGATCGGCATGCAATTGCTGATGCGCCGGCCCGAAGTCGAAGGCTTCATTTCGATCGCGCCGGAGCCCAACCGCTATGATTTTTCCTTTCTCGCGCCATGCCCGTCGTCGGGCCTCATCGTCCATGGCGAAAAGGATATCGTCGCGCCCGCCAAGGATGTCACGACGCTGGTGGAAAAACTGAAGACCCAAAAGGGAATCGTGATCGACCAGCACATCATTCCGGGCGCCAACCATTTCTTCGAGGACAAGATGGAGCCGCTGATGGAGACGGTGACCGGCTATCTCGATATGAGGCTCGCCAACATCCGCTGACCGTTCGCAGCCGAATAAGCGGCTCAAGGCTTGGTCACGGCTTGGCGATGACTCCGCCGGTCATCGGAATAGGTACGCCGGTGGTCGAGGGATAACTCAGGGGCAAGCCTTGCAGGCCGCGCGCAGCGAGATAGGCGAAAGCCTGCGCCTCGATGGCGTCGGCCGACCAGCCCAGCGCCTCGGCCGACTCGACAGAAGCCGGCGCAACCCTCTCCCTCAACATTCCGAGCATGGTCGGATTGCGGGCTCCCCCGCCGGCCACGATCCAGCTTTCCGGCCGCTTCGGCAGTAGCGGAACGATCCGCGCGATCGCCGCCGCGGTGAAAGCGGTCAGCGTTGCCGCGCCATCGGCGGGCGCCATGTCGGGCAGCGACAACGACGCGAAATCATTGCGGTCGAGAGATTTCGGCGGCGACTGCGCGAAGAAGGGGTGTTGCAAGGCATGCGCGATCCAGTCCGCGTCGGGACGGCCCTGCGCCGCCAGCCGCCCCTCGCCGTCAAAGGATTGGCCCGTCACGCGCAGCATGAAATCGTCGAGCAGCGCATTGCCGGGGCCGGTATCGCAGGCGATCAAGGTTTCGGCGCCATCGATATAGGTGATGTTGGAGACCCCGCCGATATTGACCACGCAGACCGCTCCTTCGCGACTCTGCGATTGCGCCAGCGCGCGATGATAGACCGGCACGAACGGCGCGCCCTGCCCGCCGGCGGCCACATCGGCCGCGCGAAAATCGTGCATGACCGGAACGCGGATCGCTTTCGCCAACGATTCCGCGTCACCGATCTGCACCGTCAGCCGCTGAGCCGGCCGATGCAGCACGGTCTGGCCATGGAAGCCGACAATCTCGATGTTTTCGCGCGCGATATGATTTTGCGCGAGGAACGCAGCAACGGCTTCGGCGTGCGCCATGGTCACGGCGCGCTCGGCCTCGCCGATCACGCCCGGCCGTGCATCGCGCTGCGTCAGATTGACAGCCTCCGCCAGAGCCTCTCGCAACAGGCCGCGTTCGTGGCCCGTGTAAGGGCGGTAGCCGGTCGGCCCGAACGCGGCCACTCGCTCGCCGTCGGTTTCGATCAAGGCGATATCGACACCGTCCAGCGAGGTGCCGCTCATCAGACCGATCGCCATCATCATCGTGCGGATCCCCCGGGTGGCTGCCATGCTAGGTCTGGCTTGTACCGAACGGACACTTCTTATAATGGCACACAGCAGAGTCAGGCGGCAGTGTCCGACAATCATACACCGGAATCGCTTGCGTCAGAATCGAACGAAAACGATCAGAGTTAGATAGCCATGGCCGCCTTCAAGTCCGATTTCCTCAACATTCTTCAGGAACGAGGCTTCATCCATCAGTGCTCCGATATCGAGGGGCTTGATGCGCTGGCCGCGAAAGGCCAGGCGACGGCTTATGTCGGCTACGACTGCACCGCACCCTCGCTGCACATCGGCAACTACCTGACCATGATGATGCTCCACTGGCTTCAGCAGAGCGGCAACAAACCGATCACGCTGATGGGCGGCGGCACGACCATGGTCGGCGACCCATCCGGCAAGGATGAATCGCGCGCGATCCGCAGCGTCGCGGAAATCGAGGCCAACAAGGCCAGCATTCGCGGCGTGTTC
>NZ_MKSM01000126.1 GCF_001897285.1 Nitrobacter sp. 62-23 | reverse complement strand
CCGGCTGATGCTGCGGGCGGGCATGATACGCCAGGAGGCGGCCGGCATTTATGCCTGGCTGCCGCTGGGTCTTCGCGTGCTCAAGAAGATCGAGGCGATCGTGCGCGAGGAGCAGAATCGCGCCGGCGCGATCGAGGTGCTGATGCCGACGCTGCAACTCGCCGACCTCTGGCGCGAGAGCGGGCGTTACGACGCCTATGGGCCGGAGATGCTGCGGATTCAGGACCGCCACAAACGCGAGTTGCTGTACGGGCCGACCAACGAGGAGATGATCACGGAGATTTTCCGCAGCTACGTGCGGTCCTATAAAAACCTGCCGCTCAATCTCTATCATATCCAGTGGAAATTCCGCGACGAGCAGCGCCCCCGCTTCGGCGTCATGCGCGGCCGCGAATTTCTCATGAAGGATGCCTATTCGTTTGATCTCGACGAGGCCGGCGCGCGGCGCTCTTATAACCGGATGTTCGTCGCGTACTTGCGCACCTTCGCCCGGATGGGGCTGAAGGCGATCCCGATGCGCGCGGAGACCGGCCCGATCGGCGGCGACCTCAGCCATGAATTCATCGTTCTCGCCGAGACCGGAGAGTCCGGCGTCTATATCGACAAGGATGTCCTCGATCTTCCGGTGCCCGGCACCGAAGTGGACTACGACGGCGATCTGACGCCCATCGTCAAGCAGTGGACCACGGCCTATGCCGCCACCGAGGACGTGCACGACGCAGCGCGCTACGAGCGCGAGGTTCCGGAGGCGAAGCGCATCCATACCCGCGGCATCGAGGTCGGCCAGATCTTTTATTTCGGCACCAAATATTCCGAATCGATGAAGGCATTGGTGGCGGGACCCGACGGCGTCGAGCAGCCGATCCATGGCGGCTCCTACGGCGTGGGAGTCTCCCGCCTGGTCGGTGCGATCATCGAAGCCTGTCACGACGAGGCCGGCATCAAGTGGCCGGACGCGGTGGCGCCGTTCACGGTTGCGATCCTCAATCTGAAACAGGGCGCCAGCGATACGGACGCCGCGTGCGAGCGGCTGTACCGCGAGCTTACGGCCAAAGGGTTCGACGTGCTTTACGACGACACCGACCAGCGGGCAGGCGCGAAGTTCGCGACCGCCGACCTGATCGGTGTTCCCTGGCAGGTGATGGTTGGACCCAAGGGGCTCGCCGAGGGCAAGGTCGAGATCAAGCGGCGCGCAGACGGCACACGTGAGAATGTCGCGCTGGAGGATGCCGTTGCGCGGTTGACAGCGTAGCGATTATCCACCGCGCGCGACGTTCAATGCCATTCCGGCCACAATTGGCCGCGAATCATGGGATTATCAAATAATGGATGAGACCATGACCCAGCCGCTCCGGACCAAGCCGTTTGCCGCTTTCGAGTGGATGCTGTCCGGACGCTATCTGCGGGCGCGGCGGAAGGAAGGCTTCATCTCGGTCATTGCCGGCTTCTCTTTCCTTGGCATCATGCTCGGCGTCGCCACGCTGATCATCGTGATGGCGGTCATGAACGGCTTCCGCACGGAACTGCTCAGCAAGATCCTCGGTCTCAACGGGCACCTGCTGGTCCAACCGCTGGAGTCGCCGCTCACTGACTGGAAGGACGTCGCCGACCGCATCAGTCAGGCGCCCGGAATTCGGCTTGCCGCGCCCGTCGTCGACGGTCAGGCGCTTGCGTCGTCGCCGTTCAACGCCGCCGGCGTTTTCGTCCGGGGCATCAGGGCGAACGACCTCAACAACCTCACCTCCATCGCCAAGAACATCAAGCAGGGCACGCTCGAGGGCTTCGACGAAGGGCAGGGGGTCGCCATCGGGCGGCGTCTTGCCGATCAGCTCTCGCTGCACGCAGGCGACAGCGTCACGCTGGTGGCGCCACGCGGGGCGGTGACTCCGATGGGCACGACGCCGCGCATCAAGCCGTACAAGATCGCGGCGGTTTTCGAGATCGGGATGTCCGAATACGATTCCACCTTCGTGTTCATGCCGCTCGCCGAGGCGCAGGCCTATTTCAATCGCGCCAACGACGTCACCGCGATCGAGGTCTATACCGACAACCCGGACAAGATCGATGAATTCCGCAAGTCGGTGACGGAGGCCGCAGGCCGGCCGGTGTTTCTGGTCGACTGGCGACAACGCAATTCGACGTTTTTCAACGCGCTCCAGGTCGAGCGCAACGTGATGTTTCTGATCCTGACGCTGATCGTCCTCGTCGCCGCGCTGAATATCGTTTCCGGCCTGATCATGCTGGTCAAGGACAAGGGCAGCGATATCGCGATCCTGCGCACCATGGGCGCGTCGCAAGGATCGATCATGCGTATTTTCCTGATTACCGGCGCGGCGATCGGCGTCGTCGGCACGCTCACCGGCTTTGTCGTCGGGCTGGTGATCTGTCTCAACATCGAATCGATCCGGGAATTCCTGTCATGGCTCACAAGCACGGAGCTGTTCTCGCCGGAGCTTTATTTTCTGTCCAAATTGCCGGCCGAAATCGATTTTCGCGAGACCAGCGCTGTTGTGATCATGGCATTGACGCTGTCGTTTCTCGCGACCCTTTACCCGTCGTGGCGCGCCGCGCGTCTCGATCCCGTCGAAGCGCTGCGGTACGAGTGAGCGGCGGACATGGAGGGGGAAAAGGAGATACCGGTCGTTTATCTGCACGATATCAAGCGGCAATACGTGCAAGGCGAAGCCAGGCTCACCATTCTGGACGGCGCGAAGCTCGCTTTATGGGCGGGCCAGTCTGTTGCGCTGGTGGCGCCCTCGGGATCCGGCAAATCGACCTTGCTTCACATCGCCGGGCTGCTTGAGAGCCCGGATGCGGGGGAGGTTTATATCGGAGAAACCGCGACGTCGGGTCTCTCCGATGCAGAGCGTACGCAGATACGGCGCACCGATATCGGGTTTGTCTATCAGTCGCACCGTCTTCTTCCGGAATTCACGGCGCTCGAAAACGTCATGCTGCCGCAGATGATCCGCGGCCTCAAACGCTCGGAGACGGTCAAGCGCGCGCGCGAAATTCTCGCCTATCTCGGTCTCGACGATCGCGTCACCCATCGGCCGGCGGAGTTGTCCGGTGGCGAGCAGCAGCGGGTCGCGATCGCGCGAGCGGTCGCCAATGCGCCGCGTGTGCTGTTGGCGGATGAACCCACCGGCAATCTGGATCCACACACCGCGGATCATGTTTTCAATGCGCTGATGCAGCTTGTGAAAGCCACGCGCGTGGCGATGCTGATCGCGACGCACAACATGGAGCTTGCGGACCGGATGGACCGGCGGGTCTCGCTTGAGAACGGTCAGGTCGTCGAACTGGACTGAAGTGGGCGGCGCCACTCGGTGGGCCGTGCCTGGCTTGTCCGCTCAACGGCCATGCCGTCGGCGCGGCGGGTGGTTCGAGCCATCTTTTGGGCCGGCGAAAAACGGATTCTCCAGGCATTGGGCGGGGCGTCCTGACGCCAGCGCCCTGCATTGCTCGAGGGTCATATACCTGCAGTCGTTGTATGCGAACGGCCCGTAAATCACCATGCACACCGGAAAGCGGCTGTCCCAGGCCTGTGCGTGGGCGCTCGCGCAGGAGCAGATGATGGCGGAAGCGATCAGGAACGCTGTGCGCATTGATTGAAATCCCGGCGATGGATGGTCATGACAATGCCTTCAGCGAGCTTTCGGACCCTGACGGATCGTTGAAAAAGCTGTCCCGGCATTATCATTATTGGCGTCTCTCTGTCGCGATATGTCTCTTGCGTGGACCAGCTTCGTGTAGGAAAACAGGCTCTGGTCCAAGGCTTGGCATTGATCCTGAACGTTCGGTGCCGACGTCGACCTTCGTAATCTTCTGTAAATCCCGATGGCAAGCGGCCCGGCGCCAGGCATGACAGACCTCCACGACCTCGCCCGCGAGAAGCTGATCGTCGCTCTCGATTATTGGAATGTCGAGGACGCGAAGAAGCTCGTTCGCGATCTGGGCGACGAGGTGTCTTTTTACAAGATCGGTTTGGGCCTGCAGCTTGTCGGCGGAAACGAGTTCGCCAGGGAACTGATCGCGCAGGGCAAGCGGGTATTCCTCGATTACAAATATTACGACATCGGGGAGACCGTTCAGCGCGCGGTTGCGCAAGCCGCCGAATTGAATATCACCTTCCTGACCGTGCACGGCGTTGCGAGCATCATGAAAGCTGCGGTCGCCGGCCGCGGCAACGCCAACATGAAAATCTTCGGCGTTACCATATTGACGAGCATGGATGCCGACGACATCAAGGAGATGGGTTTCGAATGCAATGTCGAGGACCTCGTCATCGCCCGGGCGAAGAAGGCGCTTGAGGTCGGGGTCGACGGCGTCATCGCGTCCGCGCTCGAAGCCGCCGAGCTTCGCAAGCATACGCGCAACAAGCTGATGGTCGTTTCACCCGGCATCCGTCCTAGCGGCGGCGACCGGCACGATCAGAAGCGCGTGGCGACGCCGTTTGAAGCCATCCGTGCGGGAGCCGATTATCTGGTGTTGGGCAGACCCATTTACGCGGCGCCGGATCCGAAAGCCGCCGCCCGCGCTATCATCCGGGAGATGGCAGACGCGCTGGGCCCGCAATGAGGTCTTCCGCGCGTCAACCGATCCAAGCAAATGGCGGTCTGGCTGCCCAAAAATAAAAGCTATTTTCTGGTTCAGATGAAGTAAGATGGTGGCCAGTCAGGCACTTGGGGAAGCAATGAGCGAACAAAAAAAACGCGATCGTCGGACCGTGGTGGTGATTGAGTCGGAGACGCTGGTTCGCCCGGATGGCCGGGCCGGTATAAGGTTGTTGATGCTGGACCAGGATACCGAGGAAGCAGAGTCAATCGTGTTCGAGGTCAACCTTCAAGCCATTGCCAGGTTTCGGCAGGACTTGGCGATCGCGGAACAACATATTCTGCAGGGTCGGAATCAGACTCAGAATTAAATCTAGACTATCTCCGTCATGCCATTAACCACGGGGGACATTACCTGGGGTGTCCCTCTGCTGCCCCTTGACTTTGAGAACAAAACAGAAACAATGTTCTTGTTATGTTTTCATTCGGAAGAGGGCATTATGCTGAAAATCTTCGTGGAGGAGGCGGCGGCGCTGGCCTCGATCGTGCTGTTTGTCGGAATGGTCGCCGTCTGGGCGCAACTTATTCCGCAGCTCTCGTGAGCGAACGGCCGTCTTTCGCGGGCTGCTCTGGGAAAAGCCGGAATACCCGACGCTCGCGCCGGGGTTTCGCATGGACATGCCGGGTGCAAGTCACCACCATCCGCTGCGAGTCGGCTTAGGCCGTCAGCATATCACCTGCACCCGATGAACGCCCATGATCCAGAAGTCCGCTGCCGCCAACGCCGGTTTCGTCCACCTGCACGTCCATTCGGCCTATTCGCTGCTGAAGGGCTCGATCAAGATCCAGAAGCTGGCCGAACTGGCCAAGGCCGACCATCAGCCTGCGCTGGCGCTCACCGACACCGACAATATGTTCGGTGCGCTGGAATTTTCCGATAAGGTTGCGGGTTACGGGATCCAGCCGATCGTCGGGTGTGAACTCGCGGTCGAGTTCGGCGATCAGGACCTTTCGGCGCGCAACGCGCTCCCCTTTGCCCGGATTGTGCTGCTGGCAACGCGCGAGGCTGGTTATCGGAACCTGATGCGGTTGAATTCCCGGGCGTTCCTCGAAACCTCGGAGCATCAGATCCCCCACATCAGGGTGGAGTGGCTTCGGGACGAAAGCGAAGGGTTGATAGCCTTGACCGGCGGCCCCGATGGGCCGGTGGCTCTGGCGCTCAATGCCGATCATCCCGCCCTTGCGGCTGCGCGTTGCGATCACCTTGCCGGGATTTTCGGCGACCGGCTCTATGTCGAGTTGCAGCGCCACGGCCTTGACAAGGAACGGCGCGTCGAAGGCGCGTTGATCGATCTCGCCTATGCCAAGGGTCTTCCTCTGGTCGCAACCAACGAGCCGTATTTCGCCACTTCGGAAGACTACGAAGCCCACGATGCTTTGCTGTGTATCGCCGGCGGCCGCCTTGTCGCGGAGACCGATCGCGATCAGCTAACGCCGGATCATCGCTTCAAGACCCGCGCGGAAATGGCTGTGCTGTTTGCCGACATTCCGGAGGCACTGTCGTCCACGATTGAAATTGCGCAACGCTGTGCGTTCCGGCCCCTGACGCGCAAGCCGATCCTGCCGCATTTCACCGTCGGCTCAGCCGCTGACATGGCAAATGCGAACAACGACGAGGCCGCCGAACTGCGGCGTCAGGCGGAAGAGGGGCTTGCCAACCGCCTAGCGGTTCACGGTGTCTCGCAGGGAACCGCGACGGAGGATTATCGCGCGCGTCTGGTTTTTGAGCTCAACGTCATCACCCGCATGCATTATGCGGGCTACTTCCTGATCGTCGCGGACTTCATCAAGCACGCCAAGTCCAAGGGCATTCCGGTGGGACCGGGCCGTGGCTCCGGCGCCGGCTCGCTGGTGGCCTATGCGCTCACCATCACCGATCTGGATCCGATCCGGTTTGGTCTGCTGTTCGAGCGCTTCCTCAATCCCGAACGCGTGTCGATGCCGGATTTCGATATCGATTTCTGCCAGGAGCGGCGAGGCGAGGTCATCGACTACGTGCAGAAGCGCTACGGCCGCGATCAGGTCGCGCAGATCATCACCTTTGGAACGCTCCAGGCGCGCGGCGTGCTGCGCGACGTCGGCCGTGTGCTGCAGATGCCTTACGGGCAGGTTGACAAGCTGACCAAGCTGGTCCCGCAAAATCCGGCGGCGCCCGTTACCCTGGCCGCGGCAATCGCGAGTGAACCGAAGCTGCAGGCGTTTCGCGACGAAGACCCGGTGGTGGCGCGTGCGTTCGATATCGCCCAGCGCCTCGAGGGACTGACGCGTCACGCCTCGACCCATGCCGCGGGCATCGTGATCGGCGACCGTCCCTTGAGCGAACTGGTGCCGATGTATCGCGATCCGAAGTCGGACATGCCGGTGACCCAGTTCAACATGAAGTGGGTGGAGCCGGCAGGACTCGTGAAGTTCGACTTTCTCGGCTTGAAGACGCTGACCGTCCTCGACGTCGCCGTTAAGCTTTTGAAGCAGCGTGATATCGACATCGATCTCGCCACGTTGCCGCTCGACGATGCGGCGAGCTACCAGATGCTGACGCGGGGCGACGTGGTCGGCGTGTTCCAGGTTGAAAGTCAGGGCATGCGGCGGGCTCTGGTGGACATGCGCCCGGACCGTTTCGAGGACATCATCGCGCTTGTTGCGCTGTATCGGCCGGGACCGATGGCGAATATTCCGACCTACTGCGCGCGCAAGCATGGAGAGGAGGAGCCGGAATATCTCCATCCGATGCTGGAGCCGATCCTGAAGGAGACCTTCGGCGTCATCATCTATCAGGAGCAGGTGATGCAGATCGCGCAGGTCATGGCCGGCTATTCGCTCGGCGACGCCGACCTGCTGCGCCGCGCGATGGGCAAGAAGATCCGCGCGGAAATGGAAAAGCAGCGCGCGATTTTTGTCGCCGGATCCGTGAAGAACGGCGTGCCCAAGGGGCAGGCGGAAACGATTTTCGAGTTGCTGGCGAAATTCGCCGATTACGGCTTCAACAAAAGCCATGCCGCAGCTTACGCGCTTGTGTCTTACCAGACGGCGTATATGAAAGCGCATTATCCGGTCGAGTTTCTGGCGGCGTCGATGACGCTCGACATGAGCAACACCGACAAGCTTTCGGAGTTTCGCGCCGAAGCCCACCGCCTCGGCATCAAGGTCGAAGCGCCCTCGATCAACCGCTCCGGCGCGACCTTCGAAGTCAGCGATGGCGTCATCTGCTATGCGCTTGCGGCGCTGAAAGGCGTCGGCGCGCAGGCGGTCGAACAGATCGTCGAAGTCCGCAAGAGCGGGTTGTTCACCTCGCTGGCCGATTTCGCCGCCAGGGTGCCGCCGCGCGCGATCAACAAGCGCGTGATCGAAAGCCTTGCGGCTGCCGGCGCGTTTGATGCGATCGAGCCCGACCGCGCCCGCGTGTTCGCGGGCGCCGAGGCGATCCTCGCGGCATGCCAGCGCAGCCACGAAGCCGCGATACTCGGTCAGAATGACATGTTCGGCGGCATGGCGGATGCACCGGCCATCATGCTGCCTCAGGTCGAGCCCTGGCTGCCTGCCGATCGGCTGAGGCGCGAGTACGAGGCGGTCGGGTTTTTCCTGTCCGGACATCCGCTCGACGACTACGCGACGGCATTGAAACGGCTGCGCGTCCAGTCATGGGCTGAGTTTTCCCGCGCCGTGAAAACCGGTGCGACCGCCGGCAAGGTCGCCGCAACGGTCGTCTCGCGAATGGAGCGGCGGACCAAAACGGGCAACAAGATGGGAATCCTCGGGCTGTCCGATCCGACCGGCCATTTTGAGGCTGTTCTGTTTTCTGAAGGGCTGGCGCAATTTCGCGAGGTGCTCGAACCGGGAGCAGCAGTGCTGCTGCAACTCGGCGCGGAACTGCAGGGCGATGAGGTGCGCGCCCGGATTCTGCACGCTGAACCACTGGATGATGCGGCGGCAAAGACCCAGAAGGGCCTTCGAATTTTCCTGCGCGATACCCGCCCGCTGGATTCGATCGTGAAGCGCCTGCAGGTGCCCGAGAATGACGACCCGGGCGGGTCCGCCAAAGTTCCCGCACCAAGGGCGTCCGGCGATGGCGACGTTTCGCTGGTGATGTTGCTGGACCTCGAAACTGAGGTGGAAATCAAGCTTCCCGGCCGTTTTCGGGTCTCGCCGCAGGTCGCAGGCGCGATCAAGGCGGTGTCCGGGGTCGTGGACGTCCAGGCGCTCTAAGCCAATATCGACTGCCGGGATTCTTATTCGTCGCTCGAGGGGGCGGTCTTACAATAGACCTCTTCCTGGAAGTGCCTTGTTCGGACCGCTTTTCGTTCAAATAATGTTCAGAGACCCGCGCGCTGAATACCGCAAAGCCGTGTTTGGCTGTTGGTAGGGTAGAACGATCATGCGCCTGAACAGAGGCCTCGCAATCTTTGCGTCATGTCTGTTTCTCTTCGGTGCGTTCTCGGTGATCCCGAGCGCGGCCATTGCCCAGCAACAGGAAAAGCGTATCGCGCTTGTGATCGGAAATGGTGCTTACGCCAAGGCGCCGCTCGCAACGGCTGCAAACGATGGCGGGTTAATCGCGCAGACTTTGCAGGCGGCGGGCTTTGACGTCACCGGCGCCCGCGACCTTGACGGCGACACGTTGCGTGGTGCGTTCCGCGATTTCATCAAGAAGGCGGAAGCATCCGGCCCTGACACTGTCGCTGTGGTTTATCTTGCAGGTTATGGCCTCCAGTTTTCCGGCGAGAACTATTTCATCCCGGTGGATTCGACGATCGCGCATGACACCGATATTCCAACCGAGGGCCTGCGCATCAGCGATTACATGCGTCAGCTCACGGCGTTACCCCTGAAGCTCAGCGTCGTCATGCTGGACATCGCGCGCGAGCAGCCGTTCATCGAAGACGGATCGATTGCAAGCGGCCTGGCGCTCGTCGAACCCAATCCGCGGATGCTGATCGCATTCAATGCTGCGCCGGGCACGGTTGCGCCGGAAGAGCCGGGGCCATACGGAGCCTACGCGCGGGCGGTGGCTGAAATGATCCGCACCGGCGGCCTGCCGCTTCCCGAGTTGTTCAACCGCGTGCGCTTGCGCGTCAACGAGGACACCAAGGGCGCTCAGGTGCCATGGGACACGCAGAAGGTCGACGATGCGCAATTCATGTTCTTCGATCGTGCGCCGGATGCGCCAGCGGCCGCGTCGTCTGGCCAGGCGGTGACGGTGCGTGACAAACCGGTCCGTGATCTTGGCGCGTCGGACGCCTATCAGGCCGCGCTCGATCGCGACACCTTGCAGGGCTATGAGGATTTCATCGCTGCTTATCCGCAGGATCCGATGGCGAAGCGGGTCAGGGCGATCATCGCGGCGCGTCGCGAGGCGATTACCTGGCAGCGCAGCTATCGGGCCGACACGCCGGACGCCTACTGGTCGTACCTGCGACGCTATCCGCGCGGGCCTCACGCTGCGGATGCGCGGCGCAGGCTTGCGATCCTGTCGGCTGCACTCGAGCCGCCGCAAACGTTCACGATGCTGGACTACGATGTGCCACCGCCGCCTTCCGACGAGATTGTCTATGTCGACCGGCCGGTGCTGATGTTCAGCGATCCGGATTTCGATTTCGCGCCGCCGCCACCGCCGCCGGTGTTTTTCCTGCCCCCGCCGCCACCGGACTTCGTCGTGCTGGAGCCGCCTTTGCCGCCGGTCGGATTGTTCTATCTGCCGAGCCCGTTGTTCGTGCCGATACCGGCCTATGTCAGGGCTCCGGCTTACGTCCAGCCTCCCCCGAACGACATCATCTTCACCAACATTCACAACACGACGGTGATCAATAACGTCATCAACCGTCCGCCGCTCGCAGCAAATCCGGCAGCGCCTCTGGTGAACCCGGCCGCGCCGCGCAACGGAACGGCTCCAGGGCGTACCCCCGCCGCGCGAGGTCAGGTCAGCCAGCCCGCTGTACATCCAGGACCCGCGCTACCGGCCGCTGTGATGCGGAAGGCAACCCTGATTCAGGAAGGGAAAGCGCCGGTCCCCCCAAGCGCGTCGATTAATCCGGCTGCGAAAGCCGGATCGTTCAGAAGGTCGACAGACAGGCCGCCCGGACCACGCCGTGCGCCACCTGCGGCTGGCGGCACACAGGCTCAGCCGGTTGCGGAGCAGCCCGCTACAACTGGCCCGGCCCCGGCCGCGACCGGGCGCCCGCCCGCGATAGCGGCGCAGCCCGGCAAGCCCGCGCCAGGCCCAAATTCGAACAACACGCAGCTTCCAAAGGCTCGCGCCCTGCCGGTGCCTGGCAGCAAGGGTACGCCGCCGCCCGGTGCGGCGACGCCAAGACCTGGACCAAAATCTGGACCTGGCGTAACCGTTCCGGAGGGGGAACCGGCTTCCGGTGTTCGACGGCCGCCGACCACGGGGCCGGCCGGTGGCGCATCCGGTCCGGCTGCGCCACAACCCCGCGCTGCAAGACGGCCACGAGAGCCGCAAGCAGAGCCGCACCTCCGAAGGTCGACATCGCCATCCCGAGCGGCTCCAACGACTGTCGCGCCGCCACGGGCTGCTCCCAGGTCCGCTCCGCCGCGACTGCATGCAGCGCCGCCGCCACGCGTCACCTCGCCGCCGCGTCCCGCGCCGCATATGGCACCGCCGATGCAGCGGATGGCGGCGCCTCCGAGACCTGCGCCGCAGCGGTCAGCACCGCACATGGTCCCGCCGCCGCAAATGGCGCCTCCACCACGCGCCGCACCTCCACCAAGGGCTGTCGCGCCACCACGGCCGGCGCCTGCCGCTCATCCGGGGCCGCCATCTCGTGGCGGGGCCAAAAAGTGCCCGCCGAACGTCGCCAAATGCTAGGCGGCAGTGCCGGTTCGGATTCGTCGGTCTGACCGACATTGTTCCCTTAACCGGATGCCGATTTTCTTCACGCGAACCGGTATCCACTCCCCGGGGCAGGCCCGAAGACATGCTTCGCTCGCAAATGCGATAAGGGCCGGAAATCCTTGCGTCAGGGCAGGGCGGCGGCTATAAGCCCGCCATCTCACACGGAAACATGGCCTGAACAGCCGTCCGGTGGCAGCCGGCCGCATTCCTTTTGGTTTGATGCCTTTTGGTTTGATGGCTTGCGCTGCTCACACGTTTCCGGAGGAACCAACCGGAGAATTGAACCATGGCGATTCCTGAATTTTCCATGCGCCAGCTGCTAGAGGCTGGCGTTCATTTCGGCCACCAATCGCACCGCTGGAATCCGAAAATGGCGGATTACATTTTCGGTGCGCGCAACAACATCCACATCATCGATCTCGCGCAGACCGTGCCGCTGCTGCATCGCGCGCTGCAGGCCGTGAGCGATACCGTCGCCAGGGGCGGCCGCATCCTGTTCGTCGGCACCAAGCGCCAGGCGCAGGACGGCGTCGCGGAGGCCGCGAAGCGGTCGGCGCAGTATTTCGTCAATTCGCGTTGGCTGGGTGGCACACTGACCAACTGGAAAACCATTTCCGGCTCGATCAAGCGGCTGCGCCATCTCGATGAGGTGCTCAGCTCCGGCGATGCCAACTCCTACACCAAGAAGGAGCGCCTGACGCTGCAGCGCGAGCGCGACAAGCTCGATCGCTCGCTCGGCGGCATCAAGGACATGGGCGGTCTGCCCGACATGATCTTCGTGATCGATACCAATAAGGAAGACATCGCAATCCAGGAGGCGCAGCGGCTGAACATCCCGGTCGCGGCGATCGTGGACACCAATTGCGATCCCAAGGGCATCACCTACATCGTTCCGGGCAACGACGATGCGGGTCGCGCCATCAGTCTGTATTGCGACCTCATTGCGCGAGCGGCGATCGATGGCATTTCGCGCGCCCAGGGCGAATCCGGCATCGATATCGGCGCTTCGGTTAAGCCAATCCAGGAAGAGCTTCCGGCGGCCGCGCCGCCATCCGGATTCCAGGGCCTTGCGGGTCCGCGGGGCGTCGCCGACGATCTCAAGAAGCTCACGGGCGTGTCCGGGGCGATCGAGAAGAAGTTCAACGACCTCGGCATCTTCCACTACTGGCAGCTCGCCGAACTCGATCATGACACCGCGCACAAGATCGGCGAAGAGCTCGGGCTTCCGAGCCGGGCCGACGGCTGGGTCGCTCAGGCCAAGACGCTGACGGCCGAAGCCGAATGACGTGACGGGTGGCGGTTTCGCGGCCACCCTCTTTCACAATGAGTTTTCTGACTTGTTTCCTGAGTAGAGACGGCGGCCGGCGAGTTGCGCCGCAGTCTCCTGACAGGCAAAGGGCACACAGCAATGGCGACAATCACCGCAGCGATGGTCAAGGACCTGCGCGAAACCACCGGCGTCGGCATGATGGATTGCAAGCAGGCGCTGACGGAAAACAACGGTGACATGCAGGCTGCGATCGACTGGCTGCGCAAGAAGGGGCTGTCGAAGGCCGCCAAGAAGGCCGGCCGCGTCGCAGCCGAGGGCCTGATCGGCGCCGTCACCAGCGGCAACAAGGGCGTCGTCGTTGAAGTCAATTCGGAAACCGATTTCGTCGCGCGCAACGACCAGTTCCAGGGCCTGGTCAAGATGGTGGCGCAGGTCGCGCTCAGCGTCGGCGCCGACGTCGAGGTGATCAAGGCCGCCAAGGTCGGCAGCGCCACGGTGGAGACGGCCATTTCAGATGCGATCGCCACCATCGGCGAGAACATGACGTTGCGTCGTGCGGCCTTGCTCGAAGTCAGCAAGGGAATTGTCGCAAGCTATGTCCACAATGCCGTCATCGATGGCGCCGGGAAAATGGGCGTGATTGTCGCGCTTGAGTCGGCGGGCAACGCCGACGAACTGGCCGCGCTCGGCCGCCAGATCGCGATGCATGTCGCGTCCTCGAACCCGCTGGCCATCGATCCGTCGGGGGTCGATCCCGCCGTCGTCAAGCGTGAGAAGGACATCCTCGCAGACAAATTCCGGCAGCAGGGCAAGCCCGAGGCCATGATCGAGAAGATCACCGAGTCCGGCCTGAAGACTTTCTTCAAGGAACAGACGTTGCTGGAACAGCCGTTTATCTTCGACGACAAGAAAAGCGTCGGCCAGGCGCTCAAGGAGGCCGAGGCTAAGGTCGGCGCGCCGGTGAAGCTGACGGGTTTTGTGCGCTATGCTCTCGGCGAGGGCATCGAGAAGACCGAATCCGATTTCGCAGCCGAAGTCGCCGCGGCTGCCGGGCAGGGCTGACGCCGGGCCTGAATCAGTTTGTTTCCGTCAAAACACAAACCGCTTAGGTCAACATTTTGATGGAAGCGTTTCACTGAAGCACTGCGCGCTCCCTCTCTCGCTTGCGGGAGAGGGTTGGGGAGAGGGACGTCAGGCAATAGCGGCGGATTCGTATGTTGGAATCGGACCATTGGCGGCGGAGCTAACGCATCATGGATGAGCCGGCCTATCGTCGCGTCGTCGTTAAGCTGTCCGGGGAATATCTGGCCGGTTCGCAACCCTTCGGCATCGACCAGCCGACCATCGACCGTATCGCCGGTGATCTGATCGCAGCACGCGAACTGGGAACTGAAATCTCGGTTGTCGTCGGTGGCGGCAACATATTCCGCGGCGTCGAGGTGTCGTCCCGAGGCGTTTCCCGGCCCACCGGCGATACGATGGGAATGCTTGCGACCGTCATGAACTGCCTTGCGCTGGAGGCTGCCATCGAACGCCGCGGGCAGCCGGCCCGCGCGCTGTCCGCCTTCGTGATGCCCGAAGTCTGCGAACTCTTCACCCGCGGCGCGGCGCACAAATATCTCGCCGAGGGCTGCATCGTTCTGCTCGCCGGCGGCACCGGCAATCCCTTTTTCACGACCGACACCACCGCCGTGCTTCGCGCCGCCGAGATCGGTGCGCAGGCCGTGCTCAAGGCGACCAATGTGGACGGCGTCTACAGTTCCGACCCGAAGAAAGATCCGTCTGCCAAACGGTTCGAGCGGTTAAGCCACTCGCAGGCGCTTGAAGGCGGCTATAAGGTCATGGATGCGACCGCTTTCGCGCTTGCCCGCGAGACGTCGCTGCCTATCATTGTATTCTCGATCGCCGAACCGGGTTCGATCGGCGCCATCCTGAGGGGCGTCGGTCGCGGAACGATCGTCGCCAGTTGATCGGTGTCGTCAGGTTGAATGTAGGTCAGGTTCCGGATTGGAGAGCGGCATGGCGTCGGGGAATTTCGATATCGGCGAGCTGAAACGCCGGATGCAGGGAGCGACCCAGTCCCTCAAGCATGAGTTGGGCAGCTTGCGGACGGGGCGGGCCGCCTCGTCGATGCTCGATCCGGTGCAGGTCGAGGCCTATGGCAGCCACATGCCGTTGAACCAGGTGGCGACGATCAGTGTCCCCGAGCCGCGGCTTCTGTCGGTGCAGGTCTGGGATAAATCGATGGTCAAGGCGGTGGAGAAGGCGATCGTCGACTCCAACCTCGGGTTGAGCCCGGCCACCGAAGGACAGGTCCTGCGCCTGCGCATCCCCGAACTCAACGAAGAGCGTCGCAAGGAACTGGTGAAGATCGCGCACAAATATGCCGAGGCGGCCAAGGTGGCGGTTCGCCATGTCCGGCGCGACGGACTCGATGCGATCAAGAAGCTCGAGAAAAATCACGAGATTTCCGAGGACGACGAGAAGCGCCTGGCGAACGATGTTCAGAAGGCGACGGACGGGGTAATCTCCGAAATCGATCAATTGCTGGCGGGCAAGGAAAAGGAAATCCTCACCGTTTAGCCGGGACTGGACTGGCCTGATGTCGAACGCTGTTGCGCCTGCAATCGAGGGATCGGACCAAATCGACACGCCGTTGCACGTTGCGATCATCATGGATGGCAACGGCCGATGGGCGGCCGCAAGAGGGCTCCCTCGGGCGGAGGGCCATCGCCGCGGTGTCGATGCGCTGAGACGCGTGGTCCGCGCTGCCTGCGAATTGAATATTCTTTACCTGACGATTTTTTCCTTCAGCTCCGAGAATTGGTCGCGGCCCGCGACCGAGATACGTGATCTCTTCGGCCTGCTCCGGAGATTTGTCCGCAATGACCTTGCAACGCTGCATCGCGACGGCGTGCGCGTACGAGTCATTGGCGAACGTGAAGGGTTGGAGCCGGATATCAGTGCGCTGCTGATCGAGGCGGAGGAACTGACCAAGGACAACACCCGCCTCAATCTCGTGGTCGCCTTCAACTACGGCTCGCGGCAGGAAATCGCGAACGCCGCACAGCGGCTTGCGCGTGAGGTCGCCGACGGCAAGCGCGACCCGGCCACGATTGATGCTGATATGCTTGGTCGATACCTGGACGCGCCGGACATTCCCGATCCGGACCTGATCATCCGCACCAGCGGCGAGCAGCGACTGTCGAATTTCCTGATGTGGCAGGCCGCCTATAGCGAGTTCGTGTTCGTGCCGATTCACTGGCCGGACTTCGACAAGACCGCGCTCGAGGGCGCTATTGCGGAATATGCCAGACGCGAACGCCGCTTCGGCGGGCTGGCTGTGAAAACCGGATCGTGACCGGTGTGGTGGTTCAGAAGCTCGATTCATTCTCCCCACGGGTCCGCCAGGCGAACTTCCGAGCCCGAACCATACTTGAATCGTAAAATTGCCGGTGTCCCTTTGATCCGAGTTCGCATCAAAGGCTGCTGCAAGGACCTGCGAATTTTGGAATCGGGACACTAGTGTGACACAGGATCAACTCGCGCCGGCTGCTGCAGGAGAATCGCGAAATCTCCGCACGCGCATCATAGCGGCGCTTGTGCTCGCGCCTGCTGCGATCGGGATCGCATGGGCTGGCGGGCCGCTATGGATCGGTCTTGTAACGCTCGCGGCCATCGGCATGTACGTCGAATGGCTGACGATCGTCGGCGCCGCGCGGGAAAAACAGATCGTCGCCGCAGGGATTGCTGCGCTCATCCTGTCCGGCCTGAGTCTGGCGCTTGGATACGGCGCGTTCTCGCTGGTTGTTCTCGTGATCGGCGCTGCGACGGTCGCCGCGGTGTCGCGGCGGTTGCGGTTGTGGTCGGTCGCCGGCTTCTGCTATGCGGCGGCGGCCGCATTCGCGTCGGCCCAGGTTCGCCTCGACGAGGCCTACGGGTTCGTCGCGTTGATATTCGTCATGCTGGTGGTGTGGGCGGCCGATATCGGGGGATATTTCGCCGGCCGCGGCATCGGCGGACCCAAATTATGGCCGCGCGTCAGCCCGAAGAAGACCTGGGCCGGTGCGATCGGCGGGTTCGCAGGCGGTCTTGTTGTCGCGGCGGGATTTGCCGCGGTTGGTATTGGAAAACTGACGCCTTTGCTGTTACTCGCCGCTTTTCTGTCCGTCGTGTCGCAATCGGGCGACCTGTTTGAATCGGCGGTCAAGAGACGTTTCGGGGTCAAGGACTCCAGCCAGATCATTCCCGGACACGGCGGTTTGCTCGACCGCCTCGACGGCTTTGTCGCGGCGATCGTTGTGGCTGCGCTTTTCGGCTTTCTGCGGGGCGATGCGAATGGCATCGGTCATGCTCTTATGGTTTGGTGAGGTATGAGTGCTGTTCCGTTGAAAAACGACAAGCCGGCTCAGGCCGGCGTCAGGACCGTAACGGTTCTGGGAGCAACCGGCTCAATCGGCGACAGCACGATGGATTTGCTGCGCGGTGCGCGCGGCCGCTACCGTGTCGAGGCGCTGACCGCGAATTCCAATGTCGAGGTTCTCGTCAAGCTCGCGCGGGAGTTTGACGCGCGGTTTGTCGCCGTCGCCGACACCTCGCGCTTTGGCGAGTTGAAGGATGCGCTCGCCGGCAGTGATATCGAGTGCGGCGTCGGTGAAAGCGCGATCATCGAGGCGGCTTCGCGGCCGGCCGACTGGTTGATGGCTGCAGTGAGCGGGGCGGCCGGGCTGAAGCCCGCGCTTGCGGCCGTCGATCGCGGGACGACGATCGCGCTTGCGAACAAGGAATGCCTGGTCTGCGCCGGCGATTTCTTCATGCAGCGCGCCGTCAAGGCCGGAGCCTGCATCCTGCCGGCCGATTCTGAACATAATGCGCTGTTTCAGGCCCTGAGTTCGGGAAACCGCGACGAACTTACGCGCGTGATCATTACCGCGTCGGGGGGGCCGTTCCGTACCTGGGCGGCAGCCGACATCGAGAACGCGACGCTGGCGCAGGCGTTGAAACACCCGAACTGGAGCATGGGGCGGAAGATCACCATCGACTCGGCGTCGATGATGAACAAGGGACTCGAAGTCATAGAGGCCGCCTGCCTTTTTGCGCTGGCGCCGGACGAGATCGACGTGCTGGTCCATCCGCAATCGATCGTCCACGGCATGGTCGAGTTCTCCGACCGCTCCGTCGTCGCTCAACTCGGCACGCCCGACATGCGGACCCCGATCGCGCATTGCCTCGGCTGGCCGGAGCGCATCGCGGGCCCGGCGACGAAGCTCGATCTCGCCAAGATCGGGCAACTGACGTTTGAGGCCCCGGATTTCACCCGGTTCCCGGCGTTGCGGTTGGCCTATGACGCGCTGAGGACAGGGAACGGCGCGACCACCGTCTACAATGCTGCGAACGAAATTGCGGTTGCGGCGTTCATCGCCGAGAAGATCAGATTCGGGGCCATCGCACGCCTCGTCGAAGCGACCCTGAATGGCTGGATCCGGGCGGGAAATCTCGCGCCTCTGGCGTCCGCCGACGACGCCATCGCCGTTGACCATAACGCGCGAAATATGGCGGCTTCGCTTTTGCCACAAATTGCCGCAAAGGCGTCCTAGTGCAATGAATGGACGTCGCGCTCCTCTGTCGGGAGGCGGGTTTACACGCAAATGTCAGGTTCAAAACTTCACTGGCAACTTATATTTGCTGGTGATCCTTCGAGTCTAACCTTCGCAGGAATGCTCGCTAAAGCCTGATGCGGATGTTAGAAATCAAATGACGGAGGAGGCGATGGTGTTTTGGGGCGAAGCGTGTTCCCGGGTCTGATCCGGGCACGGGTTATGGATTCAACGGTTCGCGTAATGAACACGCGTCGAACCAAAACCGTAGAGGCTCGCTTCTGAGTCCGTCAGAAGCGGAAAGGCTCTAGGACGTTCGGGACCAGCGCCTCCGGCGCTGGACGAGGGAAACGGAATGGCCGAGTTTTTTCTTCATGGTTTCAATACCTTAAGCAACGGTCTGATAGGTTACATCGTTCCGTTTCTGTTTGTCCTCACGATCGTTGTTTTCTTTCATGAGTTGGGCCACTTCCTGATTGCGCGCTGGGCTGGCGTGAAGATCCTGACTTTCTCCGTAGGCTTCGGTCCGGAACTGGTCGGCTTCAACGACAGGCACGGGACGCGCTGGAAGCTCTCGGCCATCCCGCTCGGTGGATACGTCAAGTTTTTCGGCGATGATACCGAGGCAAGCACGCCGTCGAGTGCGGCGCTCGCATCCATGACGGCGGAGGAGCGCGACGGCAGCTTCCATCACAAGAATGTTGGCCGGCGCGCTGCGATCGTCGCTGCGGGTCCGATCGCCAACTTCATCCTCGCGATCTTCATTTTCGCTGGCCTGTTCACGATTTTGGGCAAACCCAGCACAACCGCGCGCGTCGACGGCGTGCTGGCCGGCAGCGCGGCCGACGTCGCAGGTTTCAAGCCCGGCGACGTCGTGACCGCGATCAATGGCAGCAAGATCGACAGCTTTTCGGATATGCAGCGCATCGTCGGAACCAGCGCCGGCGAGACGCTGACATTCGCGGTGAAGCGCGGTGATTCGATCGTCGACCTGCGGGGAACGCCGGAACTGAAGGAAATCAAGGACCGGTTCGGTAACGAACACCGGATCGGCGTGCTCGGGATTTCGCGCGCGACTTCGCCCGGAGATGTCACCACCGAACGAGTCAACCCGGCCACGGCGCTGTGGCTGGGCGTGAAGGAGACCTGGTTCGTGGTCGACCGCACGCTGGCTTATATTGGCGGGATCTTCACCGGCCGCGAGGACCCCGACCAGGTCGGGGGACCGATTCGGATCGCTCAAATCTCCGGGCAGGTCGCCACGATCGGTTTCGGCGCGTTGATCCATCTTGCCGCCGTTCTTTCCGTGTCCATCGGATTGCTGAACCTGTTTCCGGTTCCGTTGTTGGATGGCGGGCACCTCTTGTTCTATGCGGTCGAAGCTGTCCGCGGCCGCCCGATGTCCGAGCGGGCACAGGAGATGGGCTTCCGGATCGGGCTTGGCCTGGTGCTGATGTTGATGGTTTTCGCGACCTATAATGACATACTGCACCTGTCCGGCTCGTGAGTCGCGCTTGGCGCGGGGTGAGGAAGGCGGGTAGCGGCTGCTCGCCCGCACCCCGCTCCTAACAACATGGAATTGATCGCGTTCAGGATGGATCGATTCGATCCACAATCATCGCGATTGGGGCGTGACTATTGGGCAACGTCTTGGAGTTAAATTGGAATTGCACTGCGAAAGGCCGTTTTCCGCTACGGAAAAATTGGCTACAAGCAACGCGAATGGGAATCTGCCGCACCTGAGGGGAACGGGTCGGTATCAGAATTGATAAGGGCGCATTGCGCATGAATGTTGGAATGCGAGTGTTACGGGGGACACTACTCGCCGCCCTGATGGTTGTGGCCGTACCGGTCGCTGCTGTCGTGGCTGTCCCGCTCGTGTCGTCGCCCGCGGCGGCCCAGACCCTGTCGTCGATTTCGGTCGAGGGGAACCGGCGGGTCGAACTGGAGACGATTCGTTCGTATTTCAAGCCGGACGCCAGCGGGCGTCTTGATCAGGCAAGTATCGACGATGGGTTGAAGGCACTGATCGAGACCGGCCTGTTCCAGGACGTCAGGATCAATCGCGTCGGGGGACGGCTGGTGGTTTCGGTCGTCGAAAATCCGGTCATCAACCGGATCGCTTTCGAGGGTAACAAGAAGGTCAAGGACGACCAGCTCACGGCGGAGATCCAGTCCAAGCCGCGCGGTACGTTTTCCCGGCCGATGGTCCAGTCCGACGTTCAGCGAATCGTCGAAATCTATCGCCACTCCGGCCGCTATGACGTGCGCGTCACTCCCGAGATCGTCGAGCAGCCGAACAATCGCGTCGATCTGATCTTTTCGATCAACGAGGGTGGCAAGACCGGCATCAAGTCGGTCGAATTCATCGGCAATCATGCTTTTTCGTCCTATCGCCTGAAGGACGTGATCAAGACGCATGAATCGAACTTTCTCAGCTTTCTCGCCGGCGGGGATGTTTATGATCCAGACCGCGTCGAGGCCGATCGCGACCTGCTGCGCCGCTTTTATCTGAAGCACGGCTTTGCCGATGCTCAGATCGTCGCGGCCGTGACGGAATACGATCCTGAGCGCCACGGATTCCTCGTGACTTTCAAGATCGACGAGGGCCAGCAGTACCGCGTCGGGTCGGTGGCGTTCGAATCGTCGATTCCGACGCTTGACGGAAATTCGCTGCGCAGCTTTTCGCGAGTCCATGTCGGGGCGCTCTATAACGCCGAAGCGCTCGAGAAGTCCGTCGAGGAGATGCAGGTTGAAGCGTCGCGACGCGGATATGCCTTCGCCGTGGTGCGCCCACGAGGCGACCGCAACTTCGACGCCCATACCGTCTCGATCGTATTCGCGATCGACGAGGGTCCTAGAACCTATATTGAGCGCATCAATATCCGGGGCAATACGCGCACGCGGGACTACGTGATCCGGCGCGAGTTCGATATCTCGGAAGGCGACGCCTACAACCGGTCACTGGTGGATCGCGCCGAGCGCCGCCTGAAGAATCTCGATTTCTTCAAGACGGTCAAGATTACGACCGAGCCTGGATCGTCCAGCGATCGCGTGATTCTCGATGTCAACGTCGAGGATAAGTCGACCGGCGACTTCTCGGTGTCCGGCGGCTATTCCACGACCCAGGGCGCACTTGCGGAGGTCAGCGTTTCCGAACGCAATCTGCTCGGCCGCGGTCTGTTTGCGAAGGCTTCGGTCCAGTATGGGCAGTGGGCGAGGGGATATTCGCTGTCGTTCGTCGAACCCTACCTGCTGGGCTATCGCGTCGCGCTCGGGCTTGATCTCTACCAGCGCGAGCAACTCGCGAACCAATACATGTCGTATAACATCAAAACGCTGGGATTCAGCCCGCGGCTTGGATTTGGCCTGCGGGAAGATTTGACCCTACAATTGCGTTATTCGATCTTCCAGCAGGAAATCGGGCTGCCGGATGCCTTGCGGAATTGTAATAACAACATCGGCGACCCGAACTACAACCCGTCGCCAGCCTTCATGAACGCCAACGGCACCTGGAATGGCTCGAGCCTCGGCTGTTACTCCGACGGCGAAGCCTCGCTGCCGATTCGCCAGGAACTGGAGCGCGGTCGCACGCTGACCTCGATGTTGGGCTACACGCTGACCTACAATACCCTCGACAACAACAAGAACCCGACCGAAGGTCTGCTGATCGACTTCAGGCAGGACTTTGCCGGTGTCGGCGGCGACGTCAAATATTTGAAGAGTGCGATCGATGCGAAGTACTACCAGCCGTTGGTCTCGGACATCGTCGGTTTGATCCATCTGCAGGGCGGTATTCTGAACAACGTCGGCTCTTACGCCGGGCAGAACGGAATTCGCATGCTGGATAATTTCCAGATGGGTCCCAATCTGGTTCGTGGCTTCGCGCCGAACGGCATCGGTCCACGTGATATCAACTATCTGAGCACGATGGATGCTTTGGGCGGCACCAAATACTGGGGAGCCTCGGTTGAGTTGCAGATGCCGTTCTGGTTCCTTCCGAAGGAAGTGGGCCTGAAAGGGGCGGTCTATGCGGATGCCGGCTCGCTCTGGGACTACAAGGGGCCGACCTCTTACGCGCTGACCAATGAATTCAACGCGCCGGGCTGTATCCCGAGCACGTCGAGCGGCAGTCCTGGCACCTGCGCTGGCCTGCAATACGACGACACCAACGTGATCCGGACTTCGGCCGGTGTCGGCCTGATCTGGCAATCGCCGTTTGGCCCGCTTCGCTTCGACTACGCCGTGCCGATCACAAAGGGCAAGTACGACCGTGTGCAGGAGTTCAGGTTTGGCGGCGGCACGACGTTCTGAACGTGATCACGGCGCGCACCGCGACGGCTGGAATGACGCAACCGGTATTCTTTAAGCCGCCGCCATCATCGACGCTGGCGGAGATCGCTGCGTCGACGGGGGCGCAGTTGATCGATGCGTCCCGTGGTAGCCAACGAATCACCGGCCTTGCGTCGCTTGACCAGGCCGGGCCAATGCATCTGACGTTTTTCGACAACCACAAATATGCCGCGCAACTGGCGGCAACGAAAGCGGGTGCCTGCCTCGTCAATTCCCGATTCGAGGCCGACGTCCCGGCCCACGTGGCTGTTCTGCGATCAACGGCGCCTTTTCGAGCGTTCGTGAAAATTGCGCGTGAATTTCACGCCGATACGCTGCGGCCAAAATCCTGGTTCGACAATGATACGATCGCTAGGTCAGCCGTCATTCATCCGTCCGCGCATCTTGAAGACGCGATCATCGTCGACCCGCTGGCTGTGATCGGCCCCGGAGCCGAAATCGGAACCGGTTCGGCGATCGGATCTGGTGCGGTGATCGGCCCTGGCGTTCGGATCGGCCGGAACTGCAATGTCGGCGCGGGCACGACCATTCAGGCTGCCCTTATCGGCAACAATGTGCTCATCCATCCCGGTTGTCATATCGGGCAGGACGGCTACGGCTTCATTTTCTTCGGCTCCGAGGGGCATGTCAAAGTTCCGCAGACCGGGCGTGTCGTGATCCAGAATGACGTCGAGATCGGCGCCGGCACGACGATCGACCGCGGCAGTTTGCGCGACACGGTTATCGGGGAAGGGACGAAAATCGACAATCAGGTCCAGATCGGCCACAACGTGATGATCGGCCGCCGCTGCCTGCTGGCGGCCCAGATCGGCCTGGCGGGCAGCCTGACCATCGGCGACAATGTGGCGCTAGGCGCCAAGGTCGGGATCAATAACCACCTCCACATCGGCGACGGTGCGCAGGTCACCGCGATGAGCGGAGTCAAGGACGATATTCCGCCGAATGGCCGCTGGGGCGGATATTTCGCGAAGCCGACCAGGCAGTGGTATCGCGAGATATTTGCGGTGGAACGGCTGGCGCGCGATGGGGCGCCCGGCGGCGGACCGGCAGCGCCCGGTCCGAAGGATCGAGGTGCATGAGGAATGGAGTCGCCGATCAAGTTCGAGGAGGTGGACATCGCCACTATCCTCAAAACCCTTCCTCATCGCTATCCGTTCCTGCTGATCGACCGGGTTATCAATATTCGCGCCGACTACAGCGGTATCGGCGTGAAGAACGTCACGATCAATGAGCCTGCGTTTCAGGGTCACTTCCCCGAACGGCCGGTCTATCCGGGTGTGCTGATGATCGAGGGAATGGCGCAGACGGCTGGTGTCATTGGCATCATGTCGGTCGAGGGCACTGAAAAGCCCCGCACGGTCTATTTCCTGACTATCGACAAGTGCAAGTTCCGCAAGCCCGTCATGCCGGGCGATATCGTCGAATATCACATGCGCAGCATCGGTCGGCGCAAAACGATGTGGTGGTTTCACGGCGATGCGAAGGTGAATGGCGTGACCGTCGCCGAGGCCGACGTCGGCGCGATGCTGACCGACTGATGAGCAAGATCGATCCTGCCGCGCGAATCGAGGATGGCGCCGTGATCGGGGAGGGAGCCGAGATCGGGCCCTTCTGCACGGTCGGTCCTCATGTCGTTCTCGGCCCGAACTGTCGTCTGATTTCGCACGTGTCCGTCACGGGGCGCACCACCATCGGAGCGAACTGCACGATATATCCGTTCGCCGCGCTAGGCGGTGCGCCACAGGATCTCGGCTATCGGAACGAGCCGACGCGCCTTGAGATCGGAGAGGGCTGCACGATCCGCGAAAGCGTAACGATGAGCGTCGGCACCCCCAAGGATGCCGGCGTGACTCGCGTCGGCGCGCGCGGGCTCTTCATGAGTTACAGCCATGTCGGCCACGACTGCCAGGTTGGCGACGACGTCATCTTCGCCAACTCGGCAACGCTGGGCGGCCACTGCAAGATCGGAGATTGTGTTTATATCGGCGGGCTCTCGGCGGTGCATCAGTTCGCGCGGATCGGCAGGCTAGCCATGATCGGCGGCCTCACCGGCATTCGCGGCGACGTCATCCCTTATGGCTTCGTCAACGGCCAGCATGGGCACCTTGAAGGCCTCAATGTCGTCGGCATGAAGCGCCGCAAGTTCACCCGCGAGCGCCTCGCCAGGGTCAGATCCTTCTATCAGGACCTGTTCTACGGACCGGGTCTGTTTGCAGACCGCCTCCAGCGCGTTCAATCCCAAGCGTCGGACGATCCCGCCATCGCGGAGATCCTGACCTTTATTGGCGAGGACAAGCATCGTCCTCTATGCTTGCCGCAGGATGCTGTAACCAGATCCGCATAGCGGAAGCCGCCGGGCGAGCCATAAGATCGAGCCATGACTGATCGCGTTCCGGATATCACCTCGCCGATCGGCTTGATTGCCGGCGGCGGGGCGCTGCCGTTCGCGGTTGCGGATTCACTTTTGACGCGCGGCATCGAACCGGTTTTCTTCGCGTTGAAGGGCGCGTGCGATCCCGAGAAGGTGTCGCGGTTCCGGCATCACTGGATCGCGGTCGGCCAGATCGGCAACGCCGAACGTCTGCTGCGCGCCGAAAACTGCCGCGATCTGGTTTTCATCGGAACGCTGGTCCGTCCTGCGCTGTCCGAGATACGCCTCGACTGGGGCACCGTCCGGGTGCTGGCTCACGTTCTGGCGGCGTTTCGCGGCGGCGACGATCATCTGCTGTCGGGGATCGGACGTATTCTCGAGCGCGATGGTTTTCGCATGGTCGGTATCAAGGATATCGCGCCGGATCTGCTGATGCCTGTGGGATGCCTCACCGGAAAAATGCCGGACCAGTCGGCGCAGGCCGACATTGCGAAAGGCCGGGAAGTGCTGCGTGCGTTGAGTCCCTTTGATGTCGGGCAGGCGGTCGTGGTGATCGATGGTCATGTGGTGGGCGTCGAAGGCATTGAGGGAACGGACGCATTGCTGGCTCGGATTGCCCAGCTTCGCGCGGAAGGCCGCATCCGTGCCAAAACCACGCGCGGCGTTCTGGTGAAGATGCCGAAGGCGGGGCAGGATCTGCGCTACGACCTGCCGACGCTGGGCCCGCGCACCATCGTGAACGCGGCGGCCGCCGGGCTTGCGGGCGTCGCCGTCGTCGCCGGCGACACGCTCGTGGCCGAACCGCAGGCGCTGGTCGACGCGGCCGATGCGTCTGGCTTATTCGTCGTCGGTTGCACGCGTGATGCCTGACCCGCTTGGCGCAAACGTTCCTCCAAAGATCTTCCTTATCGCGACGGAGGAGTCCGGCGACCGCCTCGGCTCCAGCCTGATGAAAGCGTTGCGGCAGCGGCTCGGCGACTCCGTGCGGTTCGAGGGCGTCGGCGGTCAGACGATGACGCGCGAGGGCCTGACGTCGCTGTTTCCGATTGAAGAACTCTCGATCATGGGGTTCGCCGCAGTGGTCAAAAAGCTTCCCATGATCCTGCGGCGGATTCGTGAGACCGCCGATGCCGTGATCGCGGCCACGCCCGACATGCTCGTCATCATCGACAGTCCGGACTTCACCCATCGCGTTGCGCGGAGGGTGCGCGCGCGCAACCCCGCTTTGCCGATCGTGGACTACGTTTCGCCGACGGTGTGGGCTTGGCGCCCCGGGCGGGCGAAGGCGATGCGAAGCTATGTGGATCACGTGCTGGCGCTGCTGCCGTTCGAGCCGGACGAATATCTTAGGCTCGGAGGCCCGCCCTGCACCTATGTGGGGCATCCGCTGATCGAGCAGGTCGGGCTACTGCGGCCGGACGCACAGGAACGCCGGCGGCGCGATGCGTCACCGCCGACGCTTCTGGTCTTGCCCGGAAGCCGTCGCAGTGAAATCCGCCATCACATGTCCGTCTTCGGCGAGACTCTCCGGATTTTGCAGCAGGGCATTCCCGAGATCGATGTGATTTTGCCGACGATGCCGCACCTCGTTGATGAGATAACAACGGCTGTCGCGGGCTGGTCGCTGCGGCCTCGGATCGTGGTCGGCGAGGATGACAAACGCGCCGCCTTCCGCATTGCTCGCGCCGCACTCGCCAAATCAGGCACGGTCACGCTGGAACTGGCGCTTGCCGGCGTTCCAATGATCGCCGCGTACAGGGCAGGCGCGGTCGAGGCCTGGATCGCGCAACGCGTGATCCGCGTTTCCTCTGTCATTCTTGCGAACCTCGTGATCGGTGAAAACGTCATCCCCGAGTTTCTTCAGAAGGATTGCGTGCCGGCTACGCTTGCCGCGGGGCTGCGTGAGGTATTGGATGACACACCGCTACGGCGTCGTCAGATCGAGGCTTTTGCCAGGCTCGACGCAATCATGGCGCCAGATAATCAACAGCCGAGTTCGCGAGCCGCTGACGTGGCGCTGGCGGTGTTAGGGCGGTAACGCTGTAATTACCTTTGCAACACGCCGTCACGCACGATGCACTTGCCGTGGCGGTAGACTGTGCGTGGTTTTGGCACCGCGACCACCGCTTCGGGAATGTGTGCGGCCTTCACCACCACGAAATTGGCGGGAGCGCCGATTTCAATGCCGTAATCTGTAATGCCAAGCGCTCCGGCGCCGTTGGCTGTCACGATATCGAACGCTGCTTCCAACTCGTCGTCAGTGAAAAACCCGGAACGGTACCCGATCATCATGGCGCGCCCGAGCATGTCGCCGTCGCCGTAGGGCCACCAGCTATCCCGGATGTTGTCGCTGCCGGAGAATACCGTAACGCCAGCCTCGCGCAGCACCAAAACCGGCGGGAAGGCGCGGGCGCCGGGTGCGTTGGTCATGATCGCGACGCCCGCTCCGGCGAGAATGTCGGCGACGCGCCGGACCGTGTCGGTGGGGACATCGCCGAGACCGTAGGCATGGCTGATCGCAACCTTGCCCTGCATGCCGAGCGCGCGGGTGCGTGCAGCGATCTCCTCGATCGAGAAAACACCCATCACGTCGGGTTCATGAAGATGAAAATCGACGGGTACGCCGCGCTTTTCGGCAATCCTGAAAACGACGTCGAGATGCCCCTTCACATCGCGATCGAACGCCGCCGGATCGAGGCCGCCGATCACGTCCGCGCCGTGATCGAACGCCGCGTCGAGCAGCTCCATCGTTCCCGGACAGGTCAGGATCCCGCTCTGCGGGAAGGCGACGAGCTGAATATTGATGAGATCGCGATATTGCTCGCGCACGGCGGCGATCGTATCCAGCGATTTCAGGCCGACGCTGGCATCGACCATGACATGGCTGCGCATCTCAGTGGAGCCATTTGTAATGCACAATTCGAGCTGGTTCCGTGCTCGCTGGTCCATCGGCGCAGCGACGGCCATGTTGCGGTGTTGAATTGCCACGCGCTCGCGCACGTCGAAACCGGCAGTGCAGGGCACATGCGGCTGCCAGACATCGCCGTAAAAACTGGTATCGAGATGAATGTGACCTTCCACGAAACCGGGCAGCACCAGCGCGTTTTCGAGATCAATCACGTGCGTTGCCGGCGTGGCCTCCGCGCCAGCTCCGATTGCCGTGATGCGGCCATTGAAAACGGCGATTGCGGACGGGGTGCCGTCGCCCAGCCGGAGGTTACGAAACAGGATGTCTGGCGTTGGTTCCCGGGACATCACTGGCTCCTTTAGTCGTGCAATAGCCTTATGCCCCACCAGCGCAGGGTCGGATTCGGCAATGGATCAGGCTCCGCCCTGTTTCGCTTATCTCGTTCGTCGCCCGCTACTTACGATCGCCGATGTCGACGTAATCGCGACGCGTGGCGCCGGTATAAAGCTGCCGCGGACGGCCGATTTTCTGCTGCGGATCCTCGATCATCTCGCTCCACTGACTGATCCATCCGACGGTTCGCGCAACGGCGAACAGCACGGTAAACATCGAGGTCGGGAAGCCCATCGCTTTCAGCGTTATGCCTGAATAAAAGTCGACGTTCGGATAGAGCTTGCGATCGATGAAATACTGATCGTTCAGGGCGATCTTCTCAAGCTCGATGGCGACCTTGAGCATCGGATCATCGCCGTGGCCGGTCTCGTTGAGCACCGCGTGACACATCTTCTGCATGATCTTTGCGCGCGGATCATAATTCTTGTAGACGCGATGGCCGAAGCCCATCAGGCGGACGTCGCTGTTCTTGTCCTTCACCCTGTTGATGAAGTCCGGAATCTTGTCCACCGTCCCGATCTCGGAAAGCATCGCCAGTGCCGCCTCGTTGGCGCCTCCGTGCGCCGGTCCCCACAGGCAGGCGATGCCGGCGGCGATGCACGCGAACGGGTTCGCGCCCGACGAACCGGCGATTCGCACCGTCGATGTCGAAGCATTCTGTTCGTGGTCGGCGTGCAGAATGAAAATCTTGTCGAGCGCGCCCGCCAGAACGGGATTGATTTTGTAGTCCTCGCAAGGCACCGCGAAGCACATGTAGAGGAAATTCTCGGCGAAGCTCAGCGAATTCTTCGGATACATGAACGGCTGGCCGATGTTGTATTTGTAGGCCATCGCAGCCAGCGTCGGGATCTTCGCGATCATGCGCATCGATGCGACCACGCGCTGCTGGGGATCGTTGATGTCCGTGGAGTCGTGATAGAAAGCGGCGAGCGCGCCGACCGCTGCGACCATGACCGCCATGGGGTGAGCGTCGCGGCGAAAGCTCTGGAAAAATCGCGTCATTTGCTCGTGGACCATCGTGTGGTGAATGACACGCTGGTCGAAGTCGCGCTTCTGCGAGAGGGTAGGCAGTTCGCCGTAGAGCAGCAGATAGCAGGTCTCGAGGAAATCGCCCTTCTCTGCGAGTTGCTCGATCGGATAACCGCGATATTCGAGAATGCCCGCGTCGCCGTCGATATAGGTGATCCTGGACTGGCAACTGGCAGTGGACGTGAAGGCGGGATCATAAGTGAACAGGCCGGCCTGAGCGTAGAGTTTGCCGATATCGACGACATCAGGTCCAACCGTGCCGCTCAAAACGGGAAACTCGTAGGTCTTGTCGTCGACCGTCAGCGTTGCGTTTTTTGTGCTTGTTGCGTTCATCGCGAAGCCCCCCGATGAGATCGTTGCGGGCCGCCCAGTTCTCTCGATGAGACAGAAGGACTAGTCGGCCATTCCAGAAGCGCCGCGAAAGGGGTATCGTATTGCAGTGTGCATCGCAAGATCGCGAAAAAAGCCGACGACCAGCGCTACGGCGAGCTTTGATCACCAAGCCGGGCCAGACACGTCTCTTTTCCAAGCACGGCCAGAACGTCGAATATGCCGGGCGATGTCGTTCGCCCCGTCAGGGCGATGCGCAGCGGTTGCGCAATGGCGCCGAGCTTCAGATTGTTTTGTTCCGCAAAGGCCCGCATCGCGGCTTCCGTGGTCTGCGCGCTCCACGAGCCGACCGATTCAAGTGCGGTGCGAATCCTGCCGATCAGCGCGCGCGTCTCCGGTGTCAGCAATGCGGCGGCCTTGGCGTCGAGAGTCAGCGGCTGATCGGCGAAGATAAATCCGGCGCTGTTGATCAGTTCGATCAGGGTTTTGGCGCGTTCCTTGAGTCCGGGCATCGCGCGCAGCAGTTGGTCGCGCGTGATGTCGTTGAGTTTTGATTTGATGTCCGATCCGTGGGGAGCGTAATCGAGCGCGTCCTCGAACAGGGATACGAGAACGCGGTCGTCGCAATTGCGGATATAATGACCGTTGAGATTTTCGAGTTTGACAAAATCGAAGCGCGCCGCGGATCGCCCGATCGCGGAGAGGTCGAATGCATCGATCATCTCCTGCGTGGAGAAAATCTCCTGATCGCCATGGCTCCAGCCGAGTCGCACCAGATAGTTGCGCAGCGCCGACGGCAGGTAGCCCATGGCGCGGTAGGCATCTACCCCCAGCGCGCCGTGGCGCTTTGAGAGCTTCGATCCGTCGGGGCCGTGGATGAGGGGAATGTGGGCCATCGTCGGGAGAGCCCATCCGAGCGTATCGTAGATCTGCTTCTGGCGGGCGGCGTTGATGAGGTGATCGTCGCCGCGGATGATGTGCGTCACGCCCATGTCGTGATCGTCGACCACGACCGCGAGCATGTAGGTCGGAGTGCTGTCCCCCCGCAGCAGCACGAGGTCGTCGAGGTTCTCGTTCTGCCAGACGATACGCCCCTGCACCTGGTCCTCGATCACGGTTTCGCCGGTCAGGGGCGCCTTGAGGCGGATGGTCGGCTTGACGTCCGGCGGAGCCTCCGACGGATCGCGGTCACGCCAGCGGCCGTCGTAAAGCCTGGCGCGACCCTCGGCGCGCGCCTTCTCCCGCATCCCGGCCAATTCCTCCGCCGTTGCGTAGCATCGGTAGGCCTTGCCTTCGGCAAGCAGTTGCTCGGCGATGGCGCGATGCCGCGCGGCGCGGGAAAACTGGTACACGACATCGTCGTCCCACGTGATTCCCAGCCATTTGAGCCCATCGAGGATCGCTTCGATCGCAGCCGTGGTGGAGCGCGCGCGATCGGTGTCTTCGATCCGCAGCAGCATCTTGCCGCCATGCTTGCGCGCGTAGAGCCAATTGAACAGCGCGGTCCGCGCGCCTCCGATGTGCAGAAAGCCGGTCGGCGATGGCGCGAAGCGGGTGACGACGGGTGCGGTCATTTTCACGGATCTGACGTGTTGGAGACAGTATCGGCGGGCCTTTATCACACCCGGGAATCGCATGAAAGGCTGCGAGCCGCGCCGTTCCTGCAAACTGCGGCATTCGGCCCTTGGCGGCGGTTCGTGGATTTGGCACATAAGCGCAGCTTGAAAGGCACACAATGACCGACGAATCGACCGTGGACGCGGGCCGGGATTTCATACGTGATATCGTGGCGGCCGACCTCGCGTCCGGAAAGCACAAGAGCATCGTCACCCGGTTTCCGCCGGAGCCGAACGGCTACCTGCATCTGGGGCACGCCAAATCGATCTGCCTGAATTTCGGCATTGCCGAGGAGTTCGGCGGTCGCTGCAACCTTCGCTTTGACGACACCAATCCGACCCGGGAAGAACAGGAATACATCGACGCGATCCAGCGTGATGTGCGCTGGCTGGGCTTCGACTGGGACGATGGCTTGCATTACGCCTCGGACTATTTCGAGCAGCTCTACGCCTGGGCGCAGCACCTCATTCGCGCGGGCAAGGCCTATGTCGACGACCAGTCGCAGGAGGAAATTCGCCTGGCGCGCGGCACGCTGACCGAGCCGGGCAAGAACAGTCCGTTCCGCGACAGGCCGGTTGATGAAAATCTCGATCTGTTCGCGCGGATGCGGGCGGGAGAGTTCCCCAACGGCACGCGGGTTCTGCGCGCCAGGATCGACATGGCAGCCGGTAACATCAACCTGCGCGATCCGGTGCTCTATCGTATCCTGCACGCCTCCCATCCGCGCACGGGAACGGCGTGGAATATCTATCCGAGCTACGATTTCGCGCACGGGCAATCGGACTCGATCGAGCACATCACGCATTCGATCTGTACGCTTGAGTTCGAGGATCACCGTCCGCTCTATGACTGGTTCCTCGACAACCTTCCGGTGCCCTCGCGGCCGCATCAGTACGAATTCGCCCGCCTCAACGTCACGCATACGCTTTTGTCCAAGCGCGTACTGACGGAACTTGTTCGCGGCGGTCACGTCTCCGGCTGGGATGATCCGCGCATGCCGACGCTTGCGGGCCTGCAACGGCGCGGCGTGCCGGCCGAGGCGCTGCGCGAGTTCATCAAGCGGATCGGCGTCGCCAAGGCCAACAGCACCGTCGACATCGGGATGTTCGAGTTCGCGGTCCGCGAGACGCTGAACAGGAGCGCGCCGCGCCGCATGGCGGTCTTGCGTCCCCTCAAGGTGGTGATCGAGAATTATCCGGAAGGCGACAGCGAGGAGCTCGAGGCGGTCAATCATCCCGACGATCCATCGCAGGGAACACGGCGGATCAAGTTCGGGCGCGAGCTTTATATCGAGCGGGATGATTTCATGGAAAATCCGCCGAAGAAGTTCTTCCGCCTGTCGCCGGGCAGCGAAGTGCGGCTGCGCTATGCTTATTTCATCACCTGCCGCGAGGTGATCAAGAACGCGGCGGGCGAAGTCGCCGAACTCCGCTGCACCTACGATCCCGCGACCAAGGGTGGCAACGCGCCCGACGGCCGCAAGGTGAAGGCCACCATGCATTGGGTAAGCGCGGCCGATGCGGTGCCGGCCGAGATCAGGCTCTACGGTCATCTGTTTGCGGCTGCACAGCCTGACGCCGCGAACTTCGCCTCCGAACTCAATCCGCAATCGCTGGAGACTCTTTCCGGCTGCATGGTCGAGCCGGCATTGGCCGGTGACAATGCGGAGGGCGCGGTGCAGTTCGAGCGGCAGGGCTATTTCTGTCGCGACCGGGACTCATCGCCCGGCCGTCTCGTGTTCAACCGGGCGGTCGGCCTGCGCGACACCTGGGCAAAGGTCGCCGCCGCAGGATCGTGAATTCGCCGGTATTCCGTATACGTTCCACTGGTCCTTGCGTGCTCTCTTCCGCTAGATCGTGATCAGGTTTGATTGAGTTGTCATGACTGGCTTTATGCCGGGCATCCACGTCTCGAAGTGTGAACCGTTTCAAAGACGTGGATGGCCGGGACAAGCCCGGCCATGACGCATTGAAACACTTCATCGTCAACTCATCCTATTCTAGCATTGCGGCGAGGGCGCGAGGAGGGTGGTGGCCGGATGCCGGAGCGGGGCAGGGCTCGGGATCGGACAGGCGGGTACGCGGGAACGTGGCCGCCGCGGAAGGCTGTCGCCGCCAGTCCTTCGCAGGTCTCTTCGGGCACCTTGCCGGCGCTTGCGGCCCGGCTGCGAGACTGGGTGCGCGCCGAAGCCGGACCGGGGCGGCTGTTGCCCTGGGTGCCGGTGGCGTTCGGCGCCGGCATCGCGATCTATTTTGCAGCCGATCATGAGCCGATAGCCTGGATCGTCGTCCCGACTGCCGGCTTCCTCTGTCTGGCCGCGCTGTTGCTGCGTCGGCATCGGCTGTTTCCTGTGGCCGTCATGATCGCGGCAATGGCTGCGGGTTTTGCCGTCGCCACGATGAATACGGCGCGGATGGCGCACGTCGTCCTGAAGCGGTCGATATATTCGCCGATGCTCAAGGGTTTCGTCGAAACCCGCGAGGTGCGCGAGCGCACCGACAGATTTGTTTTGCGTGTCGTGCGGATGGACGATTACCGGCGGCACGTCAAACTGGATCGCGTGCGGCTGTCGGTCAGGAAGGGCACCGCGCCGGCCGTCGGCAGCTTCGTGGAATTGAAAGCGCGGCTGCAGCCGCCGCTCACGCCTGTGCGGCCCGGGAGCTACGATTTCGCGCGCGACATGTATTTCCAGGGCATCGGCGCCTCCGGTTTCGTCATGGGTGCGATCAAGATCGTGGATCCTCCGGACGGCGGCGGGATTGCCTTGCGTTACGCCGCGCTGATGCAGGAGCTTCGCGACGCCATCGACGCCCGCATCCGCCTTGTCCTCGACGGCGATTCACGGGCGATCGCCACCGCGCTTCTGACCGGGCGGCGCGACGCCATCACGACGCCGGTCAACGATGCGATGTTCATTTCGGGGCTCGGCCATGTGCTCTCGATTTCCGGCTATCACATGGCCGTGGTCGCCGGCGTCGTGTTTTTCGCGGTGCGCGCGCTGCTGGCGTTGGTCCCGGCGCTGACGGCGACCTTCCCGATCAAGAAATGGTCGGCCGCCGCGGCGCTCGCGGCGGCGGCGTTTTATCTGCTGCTGTCGGGCGCCGAGGTCGCGACCCAGCGCTCGTTCTTTATGACGGCCGTGGTGCTGATCGCAGTCATGGTCGATCGGCGCGCCATCACGTTTCGCACGCTGGCGGTCGCGGCGATGATCGTGCTTGCGATTGCGCCGCAGGCGCTGGTGCATCCGAGCTTTCAGATGTCGTTCGCGGCAACGCTCGGGCTGGTGGCGCTGGTCCAGGTCGGGATGCCGAAACTGTTCGCGACGCCCGATCACTCGCCGACCGCGCGGGCCGCGCTATGGGGCGGCCGGGAAATCGTCACGCTGGCGCTGGCCTCGTTCGTCGCCGGACTTGCGACCACGCCGTATGCCGCGTTTCATTTTCATCGCGTGACGCCTTATGGCGTGGTCGCGAACCTGCTCGCGATGCCCGTGGTCTCGGCGCTGGTGATGCCGGCGGGGCTTCTCGGCCTTGCGGCCATGCCGTTTGGTTTTGACGGCGTGTTCTGGCGGTTGATGGATTTCGGCATCGAATGGATGATCGCCGTGGCTCAATGGGTCGCGGCGCTTCCCGGCGCCATCGGCCGCATGGCGGCGTTCGGCACGGGCCCGCTGATCGCGGCGACCGCGGGCATCATTCTGCTCGGGCTGCTCAGGACGCCGCTGCGCTGGAGCGGCGCGGCCATTATCGGACTGGCGACCGCATGGTCGCTTGCCGTGGCACAGCCGGATATCCTGGTCTCTGCCGACGGTCGCAATGTCGCCGTTCGGGGCGGGGACGGCCGACAAGCGCGGACCCGCCGATCCTTCGCTCGCGGAGGGTGTTTCCTGCGACGAGGCAGGCTGCGTGGTCAAGGCGAGCGACGGCGGAATTGTCGCGCTGGCGCGGCGGCCGGATGCGATGGAGGACGACTGCCGGCGGGCTGAAATGATGGTGACGGCATGGCAGGCTCCGGAGGGTTGTCTTGCGCAGGTCGTCGATCAGGAGCGGCTGCGCCGGGAAGGTGCCTTGGCGCTGCGGCGTGCCCCGGGCAGCACAAAACACTTTGTCGTCGATGCGGTCAGGCCCGAGCGTGTCGACCGGCCATGGTCGCCAGCCCCCGCCGATGAAAAGCCAACGTCGATCGGCGATCGACCGGAGCCCGCGCGTCCGATCGATGCCACGCCCGCTGCCGACGATCTCCAGCCGGACGATTGATCAGGATGCGATCAGTACTTGCGGTAGATGCCGATCAGCTTGCCCTGGATCTGCACGCGGTTCGGCGGAAGGATACGGACCTCGTAAGCCGTGTTCGCGGGCTCAAGCGCGATCGAGGCCCCGCGGCGGCGGAAGCGCTTCAGCGTCGCTTCCTCTTCGTCGATCAGCGCAACGACGATGTCACCGGTTTCCGCCGTCTCGTTGCGCCGGATCAGAGCCAGGTCGCCGTCGAGGATTCCGGCCTCGACCATCGAGTCGCCGCGTACCTCAAGCGCATAGTGCTCGCCGTTGCCGAGCATGTCCGGCGGAACGCTGACGGTATGGCTGCAGGTCTGCAACGCCTCGATCGGCGTGCCGGCCGCGATGCGTCCCATCACCGGAATGGCGACCGGGCGCTCTGCGGCATCATCGACGCTGCTACCGCCGCTGGGCCGCCGGACCTTGCCGAGATTACCTTCAATGACGCTCGGCGTAAAACCGCGCCGGCCGCCGCCGCTGCCGGCAAGCTCCGGCAGCTTGATGACCTCGATGGCGCGCGCACGATTGGGCAGACGGCGGATGAAGCCGCGCTCCTCCAGCGCCGTAATCAGGCGATGGATGCCCGACTTGGAGCGCAGATCGAGTGCATCCTTCATTTCATCGAACGAGGGCGGAACGCCGGATTCCTTCAGCCGTTCGTTGATGAATCGCAGGAGTTCGTACTGTTTGCGCGTGAGCATGCCGACTTTAGTCCCCGATTGATGGCGCCCGCCGTCCGATTCCGATAACGATGGCTCGCAATGTCATGAGTTCTCGAAACAAATCATGAACGAACACTATATGTTCGATATGTGTTCCGCAAGTGTTTAATTTAGCGTCAACGGAGCGAGGTTTTACGACAACGCGAGTTTGATGATGTCGCACGGCTCACCCTTGCGGGCGGCGGGTGCGAACGGCGCGCGGACCACGAGCGCTTCCGCCGCGGCGAGATTGCCCAGCAGCGAACTGTCCTGGTGGCCGACCGGCGTCGCGGTCGGCAGCCCCTCGGCCGAGTACGCCAGGCGCGCGCGCAGGTAATCCTGCCGTGCCTGATTGGAGGCAAGGTCCTTGCCGAGCAAAGCGCGTTCAACGCGATGGCCAACGTCCTCGCGCCCGGACAGTGCGCGGATCAACGGCACCATGAACAGGAACGCGCAGATATAGGACGAGACGGGATTGCCGGGCAGGCCGATCACGCGCATCGGGCCGAGCCGCCCGTGCATCATAGGCTTGCCGGGCCGCAGCGCGATCCGCCAGAACGCGATCTCCACGCCTTCGGCGTCGAGCGCACGCTTGACGAAGTCATGGTCGCCGACCGACGCGCCGCCGGTGGTGACGAGAATGTCGGCGCCGCTGTCGCGGGCGCGGCGGATGGCGGTCCTCGTTGCGTCCAAGGTGTCGGCGACGACGCCGAGGTCGAGCGCCTCGGCGCCTTCGCTGCGGGCGAGCGCGCGAAGCGCGTAGCCGTTGGACAGGATGATCTGTCCGGGGCCCGGCGTTGTGCCCGGCAGGACCAGTTCGTCGCCGGTGGCGAGCACGGCGACCTTCGGACGGCGATGCACCGGCAGGTCCGGGTAGTTCATGCCTGCGGCCAAGGAGAGATGGCGGTCGGTGAGATAGCTATGGGCGCGCAGCAGCACGTCGCCCTCGCGAAAATCGACGCCGGCGGCGCGGATGTTCTTTCCGGCGGCGGTGGCTTCCTTGAGGATGACATGCTCGCCGTCGCGTTCGGTGTCTTCCTGGATCACGACGGTATCGGCGCTGTCCGGCACCACGCCGCCGGTGAAAATCCTCAAAGCCTCGCCGGCCTGCAGCGCCCGCGCGAGAGGCCGTCCCGCGGCGATCTCGCCGATCACATGCAGCCGCGCCGGAATCGTCGCGATATCGGCGGCGCGCACCGCATAGCCGTCCATCGCCGACATCGCGACCGGTGGCTGGGTGCGGCGCGAGGGAAGGTCGCGTGCCAGCACCCGGCGATGGGCGTCGTCAAGACCGACCATTTCTTCCGGCAGCGCTTCGACTCCGGCAAGAACAGCCGCTAAGGCGTCGGCAACCGCCATCAAGGGCATGACCATTTTCTCCCAGGGTCCCACCGGTCCGATTTCCGGGATCGGCGGGAGGCTGTGCGAACGTTGCAATCAAAGAACTGCTGGCAAACATAGATTGCCAGATGGGTTTTTTAGATTTGGCGTCCGCCTTGCGAGGCTGCCGCCGGTCGGCTGGATCGTCGAAGAAACGAGCACGCTTCGCCGGCGTAGGACCTCATCTACAGAACTTGCGATCCGCAGACAACGTCCGCCGAACATTGCGACGGGCCGTTCAAACGGGTTCGCCCTGCTGAGGGCCGCCTCACCGGCAAGGGCTCAACTGTCTGATGAACTCCCGAACCCGAATCCTATCGAGATCATCGGGTTGGCGACATTTTCTGATTCGAGATCAAAACGCCCATGAAGGGTAGACAAACCTTAATGAGGGAACGACGGAACCGTCCGAGGCCGGGTCGGTTGTCCGAAAATCGGGAGGGATGATTCGGGCGAGGGCAATGGTTGGAGCGCGCAGACAAGGAGGCATCCATGAAGTGGAAAAAATGGCGACGGGAATCGATCCTCGACGTCTACAATCTCGTGCTGGCCCTGGGCCTGTTTGCGACTCCCTGGTTTCTCGCGCGGGCCACAGCGACGACAGACCTCGATATCTGGGCCAGCGCCGCGGCGATCGGCGTGATCTCGGTGGCGGCGCTGCTGGCGTTCGCCCGGTGGAAGGAATGGGCCAACCTGCTGCTCGGTCTCTGGCTGATCGTCTCGCCCTGGGTTCTGGGCTTCGCCCATACCCGCGCCATGCACTTCAGCATCGGCATCGGCGTCGTGGTCGCGTTCCTGGCGGCGCTGGAAATCTGGCTGGTCTATGACAAGGAGGACGAGGCTCGCCGCCTTGCGCAGGCCGAGCATGACCGGCCGCTATTTCACTGACGGAGCCTCCGTCACGAGGTAGTGGCCGGACTTGCCGCCCTTCTTCTCGACGAGGTGAATGCCTTCGATCCGCACCCCGCGTTCGACGGCCTTGATCATGTCGTAGATGGTGAGACAGGCGACGGAGACGGCGGTCAAGGCTTCCATCTCCACGCCGGTCGGGCCGGAGACCTTGACGCTGGCCCGCACCCGGCAGCCCGGAATTTTTTTGTCGGTCTCAATGTCGAGCGTGACCTTCGACAGCGCCAGCGGATGACACAGCGGGATCAGGTCCGAGGTTCGCTTGGCCGCCATGATGCCGGCGATGCGGGCGGTGCCGAGCACGTCGCCTTTCTTGGCGTTGCCGCTTTCGATCAGCGCCAGCGTGGCTTTCGTCATGACCACCACGCCTTCGGCGACGGCGACGCGTTCGGTCGCGGGCTTGGCCGAGACGTCGACCATCCGCGCTTCGCCTTTGGCGTCGATGTGGGTGAGGGCGGGTTCGTCTTTCTTGCTGGCCATATCGTCCTTTACCCTTCCTTTAAGGAACCCGCGCGCTCCCGCGCCAGCAGCGTTCGCGTCGCGGCGGTGACGTCGGCCTGCCGCATCAGGCTTTCGCCGACGAGGAAAGTGGAGATGCCGACCCGCTCGAGCCGCGCGAGGTCGGCTTGTGCGAAGATGCCGCTTTCGCCGACCAGCAGGCGGTCTTTCGGCACGAGCGGCGCCAGCGCTTCGCTGGTCGCGAGCGTTGTCTCGAACGTGCGCAGGTTGCGGTTGTTGATGCCGATCATCGGCGAACGGAGTTTCAGCGCGCGATCGAGTTCGGCGCGGTCGTGAACCTCGAGCAGCACGTCCATGCCAAGATCGAGCGCCGCCGCCTCGATGTCTGTCGCCGTCGCATCGTCGAGCGCGGCCATGATGATCAGGATGCAGTCGGCTCCGTGCGCGCGGGCCTCCGCCACCTGATAGGTGTCGAACATGAAATCCTTGCGCAGCACCGGCAGCGACGTCGCGGCGCGGGCGGCCGTCATGAAATCGAGCCGGCCCTGAAAGGAGGGCGTATCTGTCAGGACGGACAGACAGGCCGCGCCGCCGGCCTCGTAGGCGCGCGCCAGCGCCGGCGGATCGAAGTCGGCGCGGATCAGCCCTTTCGAAGGCGAGGCCTTCTTGATCTCGGCGATCAGGGCATGGTCACCGCGGGCGTGTTTTGCGCGGATGGCCTGCACGAAGCCGCGCGGCGGCGACGCTGCTTTGGCGGCTGCCATGACCTCGGAGGGCGGGTGCGCGCGCTTGGCGGCGGCGATTTCCTCGCGCTTGTAGGCTTCGATCTTGGTCAGGATGTCAGCCATGCCACGTCGTCAACCGTTGGATACCGCGATCAGCCGCTTCAGTTTGTTCATCGCCGCGCCGCTGTCGAGGGATTTCGCGCCGAGCGCGACGCCGTCCTTCAGGTCCTTCGCCTTGCCTGCGACGATCAGGGCCGCGGCCGCGTTGAGCAGCGCGACGTCGCGAAAAGCGCCAGGCTTGCCTTCAAGCACGCCGCGCAAGGATGCTGCGTTCGCCTCGGCGTCACCGCCCTTCAGCGCATCGCCCCCGGCGCGCGGCAAACCCGCGTCATCCGGCGTAACCTCGAAGGTGCGGATGTTGCCGTTCTCGAGCGCGGCCACGAATGTCGGGCCGGTGAGGGTGATCTCGTCGAGCCCGTCGGAGCCGTGAACCACCCACACCGAATCTGAGCCGAGGTTCTTGAGCACCTGCGCCAGCGGTTCCACCCATTTCCGCGAGAACACGCCGACCATCTGCCGCCTGACGCCGGCCGGATTGGACAGCGGACCGAGCAGATTGAAAATGGTGCGGGTCGCGAGTTCGACGCGGGTCGGGCCGACGTTCTTCATCGCCGGATGATGCGCCGGCGCGAACATGAAGCCGATGCCGGCTTCGTTGACGCAGCGGCCGACCTGTTCGGGCGCGAGGTCGATCTTGATGCCGAGCGCAGCGAGGCAATCGGCTGCGCCGGATTTCGAGGACAGCGCGCGGTTGCCGTGCTTGGCGACGGGAACGCCCGCGCCGGCGACGATGAACGAGGCGCAGGTCGAGACGTTCACCGAGCCCGAGCCGTCTCCGCCGGTGCCGACGACATCGACGGCATCGGCAGGAGCCGTGACCCGCAGCATCTTGGCGCGCATCGCCGAGACCGCGCCGGTGATCTCGTCGACGGTTTCGCCGCGCACGCGCAGCGCCATCAGAAGCCCGCCCATCTGCGAGGGCGTGGCCTCGCCCGACATCATGCTGTCGAATGCCGACGCCGCTTCCTCGCGCGTCAGCGCCGCGCCGGTTGCGACTTTTCCGATCAGGGCCTTGAGATCGTCCATCGGATACTTTCGGAAAATATGGGACGCCGTGGGTCCCGTCAGTTCGAATTGGCGCCGGTGATCTGCGCCACCGCCGCCTGATTGATCGTGGTGCCGATCTCGGTTTCGAGCCTGACGATGTACTGGCCGACGTCCTCATCGGCCAGGGCGCGCTGCAGGCCGTCCTTCAGTTTCTTCATCTCATCGGAGGCAAGATCGAGCGGGGGCACCTTCACGTCGGTGACACGGAAAACGACCCAGTCGTCGGGCCCCGCGCCCGGCGCCTGTCCGGCTCCGTCCCTGGCCGTGCGGAATACGGCGGCGATCACGGCGCCGGGCAGGCCGGCCGCGGTGCCGTCGCGCTTGATGCCGCTCGCGCTCTCGACCTTGAGACCGAGGCGGGCTGCCTCGTCGGCGAGCTTGCCGCCCTGGTCCAGCGTGCGGACCATGTCCGTCGCCTTGGTCATCAGCCGGCTGCCGATCTGTTCGTTGCGCCATCCGGCCTCGACCTTGTCCTTGACCTCGTCGAGGGTGCGCTCGCGCGAGGGCGTAACGCCGAGCACGTCGAACCAGACGTAGCCGTTATTGCCGATCTGCAGCGTCTCGTTGTCGACGCCGACATCGCTGGCGAACGCCTGCGCGATCAGTTCGACGCCCGGCGGCAGCCCCGCGACTGGCTTGCCGTCCGGCGCGCGTCCGGAACGGTCGACGGCATCGATGGTGACCGCGGTGAGGCCGAGCTTCTTGGCGGCCTCGACAACGCTCGCGCCGCCGCCGCGCTCGTCCTCCATCTTGTTGTGGAGGTCGTTGACCTCGGCGCGCGCGCGATCCACCGCGATATCGTGTTTCAGTTTCGCGGCGACGCTGTCGTAGGTCGGCTGGTTGCCGGGTTCGATCTTGCCCACCTTGACGAGCGCGACGCCAAATTTGCCCTGGATCGGCTGGCTGACCTCGTCGGTCTTGAGCGAGAAGGCGGCCTCGGCGGTTGCCGGGTCGATGATCTCCGACCTGGTGACCGTGCCAAGATCGACGTCGGAGGCGGCGAGACCGCGCTCCTTGGCGATGTCGTCGAAGGATGCGCCGGCCTGGATCTTGCTCCGCGCCGCCTGCGCCTCGGTGACGTTCGGGAATACCATCTGCCAGAGCTGCCGCTTTTCGGGCGTGGACAGCTTGTCCTTCTGCTCCTCATAGGCCTTTTTGGCGTCCTCGTCGGACACCGTTATCGATTTCGCGATCGACTCCGGCGTCATCACGACGAAAGCGATCTTGCGGAATTCAGGCGCGCGGAACTGCACCTTGTGGGCGTCGAAATAACTCGCAAGCTGATCCGGCGTCGGCGGATCGATGTTTCCGGCCTGCGCGGCGCCGAGCTTGACGTAATCGATCGTGCGCTGCTCGTTCTGGAAACGGTTCAGCATATCGAGAAGCGTCTTCGAGGGCTCGACGCCGGCCGCCACCGTGCCGGCGATCTGGCGGCGCAGTTCCGTCTGCCGCTGCTCGGTGACGTAGCGTTGTTCGGTGTATCCCATCTGGCGGATCAGGCCGGCGAAGCGGGCCGGGTCGAATGCATTGTTGGCGCCCTTGAAATTGGGATCGCTCATGATCCGGCGCTTGATCTCCTCATCCGACGCGTTGAGTCCCTTGCGCCGCGCGTCCTCGTCGAGCGCGGCTTCCGCAATCACCTGCTGCAGCACCTGACGGTCGAGGCCGAGCGCTCTGACCTGGTCGGGGGACAGCGAACGCCCGAACTGGCGCCCGATCTGCTGCAGCCGGTCATTATAAATCTCGCGGAACTGCTCGGTCGAAATCTGGGTGCCGCCGACCGTGGCCAGGTTCGACTGGCCGAAACCGTGAAAGATGTCCGCGATGCCCCAGATGCCGAAAGCCACGATCAGCAGGCCCATCACGATGGTCATGAGGGTCTTGCCGAGCCAGTTTGATGAGGCGTTGCGTATTCCTCGAAGCATGAGTCCGTCTTTTGCAGGAGGGAAGCGGTTCGCACCTCGGCGGAAAAAGCCGCGCGGGGCGTCACCAAGTTGATAACGCATCATAAAGTGGCAATCCAGCGCTCGCAACCTCGGCGGGACGAACCGTCGCGCGTTGCGGCGGATAGCGGAGACTGGTCCCGGTGGATAACCTCTGCTAGCAAGACCTTTCGAACCTTCGACGCGGGGGACCATGCGTGCCGAGGGGACGAACCGTCGAAATCACCCATGAGAGATCCATGACCGGGCTGCGACCGCTGATTGCTGGAAACTGGAAGATGAACGGCCTCAAGGCTTCGGCCGGCGAACTCGGCCAGATGATCGCAGGCGCGGACGGGCCTGCGCAAAAGGCCGATCTGCTGATCTGTCCGCCGGCGACGCTGGTGCTGGCCTTTGCCGGGGCGGTCCAGGGATCGCCGCTGCGGATCGGCGGACAGGATTGCCACCCCAAGCCTTCCGGAGCCCACACGGGCGATATTTCAGCCGAGATGCTGGCCGATGCGGGCGCGACAGCCGTCATCGTCGGCCATTCCGAGCGCCGCGCCGATCATGGCGAGACCGATGCGCTGGTGCGGCAAAAAGCGGAGGCCGCATGGCGGGCGGCGTTGATCGCCATCGTCTGCGTCGGCGAAACCCAGGACCAGCGCGATGCCGGCCAGACGCTCGACGTGGTCGGACGGCAGCTTGCCGGCTCGCTGCCGGATGGCACGACCGCCGCCAATCTTGTCGTCGCCTACGAGCCGGTCTGGGCCATCGGCACTGGCCGCACGCCGACGCCGCAGGATGTGCAGGAGGTGCATGGATTTATCCGTGACCAGCTCAACCAGCGCTTCAGCGGAGAGGGGGCCAGGATCCGTATTCTCTATGGCGGCTCGGTGAAGCCGTCGAATGCCGCGGAGTTATTGGCTGTGCCGAATGTGAACGGGGCGCTGATCGGCGGCGCCAGCCTCAAGGCCGCCGATTTCCTGGGGATAGCCCAAGCCGTTGCCTGACCGGTTCAACTCGCGGCGGCGGGCAGGATTGCGGGGGGTGGCAATCCCGCCGGCGATCGTGTAGACAGCGGCCAACTTCAACCCCCACAGGCGTGCCCGACCGGCCTACCCGGTTCGATCGCCTGTGACGGACGGTGTTCGATGCAGACCGTAGTTATCGTTCTCCACCTGATGATCGTTTCGGCGCTGACAGTCGTCGTGCTGCTGCAGAAGTCTGAAGGCGGTGGCCTCGGCATGGGCGGCGGCGCGGGCTTCATGTCGAGCCGCGGCACCGCGAACCTGTTGACGCGCACGACCGCCTTCCTCGCGGCCGGCTTCTTCGTGACCAGCCTGTTCCTGTCCTGGCTTGCAGGCTACGAGCACAAACCGGGTTCGATTTTGGATACGGCGCCGGTGTCACAGTCGCAGCCGGCACCGGTTGCTCCGCCTGCGAGCGGCGGCCTTCTCGATTCGCTGAAACAATCCGAGCAACCGGCCGCGCCGGCGCCCGCGGGCCCGCAGGCGCCTCGCTCGCAATAAGCAGGGCGCCATGCAGGAGCGGGGTTGCCGTCCTGCGTCAGCAGACTCACTTAAGAAACTGCAATCGTTAGAATTTTGAAAGTCACCCACAGCCCATCCGCATCTGGCTGACGGCTGCGATTGGTTTTGGCGAATCGACACGGGAGCCTTAAAGGTTGAGTCCCATGGCGCGCTATATTTTCATTACCGGCGGCGTGGTTTCCTCGCTCGGCAAGGGTCTGGCATCGGCGGCGCTCGGCGCGCTGTTGCAGGCGCGCGGCTACAAGGTCCGCCTTCGCAAGCTCGACCCCTACCTCAACCTCGATCCCGGCACGATGTCGCCCTACCAGCACGGCGAGGTCTTCGTCACCGACGACGGCGCCGAGACCGATCTCGATCTCGGTCACTACGAGCGCTTCACTGGCCGTCCCGCGACCAAACAAGACAACATCACCACCGGCCGCATCTATCAGGACATCCTGACCAAGGAGCGCCGCGGTGATTATCTCGGCGCGACGATTCAGGTGATCCCCCACGTCACCAACGCCATCAAGGAGTTCATCCTCGACGGCAACGATGGCTATGACTTCGTGCTGTGCGAGATCGGCGGCACGGTGGGCGACATTGAGGGGCTGCCGTTCTTCGAGGCGATTCGCCAGCTCAAGAACGACCTGCCGCGCGGCGACGTCGTTTACATCCACCTCACGCTGCTTCCGTTCATTCCGAGCGCCGGCGAGTTGAAGACCAAGCCGACGCAGCATTCGGTGAAGGAGCTGCGCTCGATCGGCATCCAGCCCGACATCCTGTTATGCCGCACCGACCGGGAAATTCCCAAGGAGGAACGCCGCAAGCTCGGGCTGTTCTGCAACGTCCGCGAAAGCGCCGTGATCGAGGCGCGCGACGCCGACAACATCTATGCCGTGCCGGAAGTCTATCACGCAGCGGGTCTCGACGACGAGGTTCTGGCGGCGTTCGGGATCGAGCCGCGGCAGCCGCCGGCGCTGCAAGGCTGGCACGAGATCAACGAACGGATCCGCAATCCCGAAGGCGCGGTGACAATTGCGATCGTCGGCAAGTACACCGGTATGAAAGATGCCTACAAGTCGCTGATCGAGGCGTTGTCCCATGGCGGCATCGCCAACAAAGTGAAGGTCAATCTCGACTGGATCGAGAGCGAGGTGTTCGAGAACGAGGACGCCGCGCCGTTCCTCGAACATGTCGACGGCATTCTGGTGCCGGGCGGATTCGGCCAGCGCGGCGCCGAGGGCAAGATCAAGGCGGCGCGATTCGCCCGCGAGCGGCGCGTCCCTTATTTCGGCATCTGCTTCGGGATGCAGATGGCCGTGATCGAGGCGGCGCGCAATCTGGTCGGAATCGCCGAGGCCAATTCCACCGAATTCGGCCCGACCCGCGAACCACTGGTCGGTCTGATGACGGAATGGCTGCGTGGCAATGAACTGGAGAAGCGCTCGAAGGCCGGCGATCTCGGTGGCACCATGCGGCTTGGCGCTTACCCGGCGGCGCTCACGCGCGGCAGCCGCGTTTCCGGAATCTACGGTGGCGCGCTGGAGATTTCCGAACGGCACCGCCACCGCTATGAGGTCAACACTGCCTACAAGGACCGGCTGGAGCAGCACGGCCTGCGCTTCTCGGGCTTGTCACCCGATGGGGTCTTGCCGGAGATCGTCGAATACCAGGATCATCCGTGGTTCATCGGGGTGCAGTACCACCCCGAACTGAAATCGCGGCCGTTCGAGCCGCATCCGCTGTTCGCCTCGTTCATTCAGGCTGCCGTGGTGCAGAGCCGGCTGGTGTAGGCTGCGCTTGAGCGCACAAATTCGACGTCGCGACAGGGGGGTTGATCCCGCCGCTGCCGGCCTGCATGGTCGGTCAGCAAAGGAATCCGTCTTGAACCAGTCTCTCTCCGCTGCGCCTGTCGTCGCCGTCGGCCCAGTCACTTTCGCTCAGGACCGGCCGCTGGCGGTCATCGCCGGCCCGTGCCAGATGGAAAGCCGGGCCCATGCGCTCGAAGTTGCCGGCGCGCTGAAGGAAATCGCCACGCGGTTGAATATCGGCCTTGTCTTCAAATCCTCGTTCGACAAGGCCAACCGCACCAGCGCCTCGGGCGCGCGCGGGATCGGGCTGAAAAAGGCTCTGCCGGTTTTCGCCGAGATTCGTGCCTCGCTCGGTTTGCCGGTGCTGACCGACGTGCATGAGGCTGCGCAATGCCTCGAGGTCGCGCAAGTCGTCGACGTGCTGCAAATACCCGCGTTCCTGTGCCGGCAGACCGACCTTTTGCTGGCGGCGGCGACGACCGGCAAGGTTATCAACGTCAAGAAAGGGCAATTCCTGGCGCCCTGGGACATGGCGAACGTGGTCGCCAAGATCACCGGCGGCGGCAACCCCAACGTGCTGGTCACCGAACGCGGGGCGTCCTTCGGCTACAACACGCTGGTCTCGGACATGCGCGCGCTGCCGATCCTCGCGCGCACCACCGGCGCGCCCGTCATCTTCGACGCCACCCATTCGGTGCAGCAGCCGGGCGGGAAGGGGGCATCCTCCGGCGGCGAGCGCGAATTCGTGCCGGTGCTGGCGCGCGCGGCCGTGGCGGTCGGCGTCGCCGGCGTGTTTATCGAGACCCATCCCGATCCCGATCGTGCCCCCTCGGACGGTCCCAATATGGTGCCGCTTCGCGAGTTCGAGGCGCTGGTGCGGCGGTTGATGGCGTTCGATGCGCTGGCGAAGGCGGCCGATCCGGCGCCTGCGAAATGACATCGGCCACCCCGGCCGCGGCCGGACAGCACAAGTTGCCGCCGCTCCTGAATATTGTCGCGCTGGCCACCTTTGCGGCGAGCCTGTCGACGCGCGCGCTGGATCCGGTGCTGCCGCATGTCGCCGACGACATGTCGGTGACAGTTGCGACCGCCGCCGGCCTGACGGCGGTCACCGCCTTCTCGTTCGCGCTCGTGCAGCCGCTGATCGGCGCGGCCGCTGACGTGTTCGGCAAGGCGCGGCTGATGCTGGTGTGTCTGGTGCTGCTCGGCATCGCGAACGTCGCTGGCGCGCTGTGCACATCCTACGGCGCGCTGTTCGTGACGCGCGTCTTCGCGGGCATCGCGTCGGGTGGTGTTTTCCCGGTCGCGCTCGGCATGGCGAGCGACCTCGTGCCGGTCTCCAAGCGGCAGGTGGCGATCGGCAGGACAATCGCGGGCACGGTGAGCGGCAATCTGCTCGGCGCGTCCTTTTCCGGGGTGATCGGGGATCTCGTCGGCTGGCGCGGCGTGCTTGTCGTCCTCGGCGTGCTGGTTCTGACTGCATCGATCGCCGTCGGCGCTGGATTCCGCCGCGGCAACGCGATCGTGGCCTCGCGGCAGATGAAGTTCATGGATCTGCGCCATGGCTACCGGCAGATCTTCACCAATCCCAACGCCAGGGTCTGCTACTCCGCGGTTTTCATCGAAGGCTGCTGCGTGTTTGGACTGTTTCCTTACGTCGCGGCGTTTCTGTTCGAACTCGGCGAAACGCGGCTTTCGGTTGCCGGAATCGTCATCGCGGGATTTGCGGTCGGCGGCCTGTTCTACACGATGACGGTGTCCCGCTTGCTGTCGGTGTTCGGCATCCGCGGCATGATGATAGCGGGCGCAATGCTGGCGGCGGCGCAGATTGTCGCCGTTGGTCTTGGTCCGGACTGGCGCATCCAGACACTTAGTTTCATCCTGATGGGCTGGGGCTTCTACATGCTGCACGGCTGCCTGCAGGTGTTCGCCAGCGAATTGTCCGAGCAGGCGCGGGCGACCGCGTTGTCGCTGCATTCGTTCTTCTTCTACATGGGACAGACGGCCGGTCCGATCGCCTATGGCGCGAGCCTTGCCTGGGCGGGGAAGTTTCCGACCCTCGCGGCAAACGCAATCATCATCGCGATTCTCGGATTGGTCTGTGCGCGACTGCTCGTCGGGAGGACCGGATCGTCCACGGGGTAGCGTCAGGACGAAAATTGCGGAGCGGCGGATGGTTGCGCCGGCAGGCGTGCGCAGGCCGGCTTGAGAACGCCGCCGAATCCGAGCCAGAGCGCAAGCGAGCCAAGCGCGAAGCCACCCAGGATCAGGAACGCCAGCGGGTAGCCGACGCTTTGCGCGATCCAGCCCCCGATCGCGGGACTCAGCGCGGCGCCGATGCCCTGCACGGTCATGACCGCGCCCTGGCCGACGTTGATGCGACCGGTGCCGTTGAGGATGCGCGCGACCAGGCCGGGCACCGCCACGCTCTGCAGCCCGGCGCCGACGCCGTCGAGCAACTGAACGGGGACGACGCCCCAACTCGTGATCAGGCCGGCGGCGATCGCGCCGCGGACTGGCAGCGATGCGAACGAAATCAGCATCACCAGCCAATAGCCTTCTTTTTCCGCGAGCCGCATCGCAAACAGCGAGGTGAGGATCATCGTCCCCTGGGCGATGACGATGGTGGCGGCGACAAAGCCGGCCGGGTCGGCGCCGCGTTCGGAGACCACCGCCAGGCCGTAGAGTGGCAGCATCGCGGCGTTCCCGAGATGAAAGAAAGCGAGCGCTGCCGCCAGGATCAGCAGGGGCTTGCAGCGGACCAGCACGTCGAAGCCGCTGACCTCGCCGGCGTGGTCGCCGCTGTGGTGCACACCGCGGGCGGCGGCATCGTCGATAGCGTCCTTTGGGATCATCAGGACGCACGCAATCGAGATCAGGCCGAACACCGCGGCGAGAATAAACACCGCGACGAAGCCGAACTGCCAGCCGACGAAACCCGAAAGGGCCGCTCCGACCATGTTGCCGGCATGATTGAAAGCCTGGTTGCGGCCATTCTGCCGGTTGAAGCCGGTTTGCCGCACCATCCCGAGCGTGATGCCGGTAACCGCGGGAATAATCGCAGCCCCCGCGACGGCGGTTGCGATTTGTGAAAACGTCACCACCCAGAAATCCTGGGACAGCAAGATGATCGCGGAGGCGAGCACCGTGCAGATGCCGGGAAAGATGACATAGGCGCGTTTGTTGCGGGTGGCATCCACAAGCGCACCGACCGGCGTCGTCATCAGCGTCCCTGCGACGCCGCCGACGGTCAGGATGGTGCCGATCCAGCCGCTCTGCCAGCCATGAGCCAACAGGAAAACGCCGACGAACGGACCGATCCCGGCCTGCATGTCGGCCATGAAGAAATTCAGCGCTTCAAGCGGACGGAGGCCGCGACGGCTGGTCATGTGTCAAGCGGCTTTGCCCAAGGATCTCAATCATTCCGCTGGGGACGCAAACGCGGTCGACGGGAGCCGGTTCCCACTCGTCGGCGCATAAGGCGTTCTGACGGTCAGCCCCTGCCGCGATACGGCGCCACGTCCTGATCGGGAATCCAGAGGCCCTTTGGCGCCTTGCCAGTCTGCCAGAACACGTCGATCGGAATGCCGCCGCGCGGATACCAATAGCCGCCGATGCGCAGCCATTTTGGCCCCACCGCGGCGGCGATGCGCTTGCCGATCGCCACGGTGCAATCCTCGTGAAAAGCGCCATGGTTGCGAAAGCTCGCCAGATAAAGTTTGAGCGATTTCGACTCCAGCAGCCACGATCCCGGCACATAGTCGATCACCAGATGCGCGAAATCCGGCTGGCCGGTGACCGGACACAGCGCGGTGAACTCCGGCGCTGTGAACCGCGCGACATAATTGGTGTCCCTCTGCGGATTGGGCACGCGGTCCAGCTTCGCGGCCTCCGGCGAATCCGGCCACGTCACCGCGCGGCCAAGCTGCAGAGCGGAGGAATTTGGCGGGGAGGGAGGCTTTCGTGGCATGATTATCTCCATCGGAGCGCGATCGGTAAAAAACGGAAGCCGGCTTTGCGTCCGATCGTGCTCTGACCTTACTTGAACGGCGCATGATCTTTTCGCCAAACCGCTCGCACTTTGGCGGATCATGCGCTTCTGATAGCCAATCGTAACGAATACGTCACGATTCACAGCCTTTCCCGCGCCCAAGCATTGCTGTAGAAGCACCGCAAAATCCAGTGTTCAAGTGATTCAAGAGGTTCTTAATGACCGCTATCGTCGACATCATCGGCCGTGAAATTCTCGACAGCCGCGGCAATCCGACCGTCGAGGTCGACGTGGCGCTCGAAGACGGCGCGATGGGCCGCGCCGCGGTGCCATCGGGTGCTTCCACCGGAGCGCACGAGGCGGTCGAACTGCGCGACGGCGACGAAACCCGCTATTTCGGTAAGGGCGTGCGGAAGGCGGTCGACGCGGTGAATGGCGAGATTTTCGATGCCATCGGAGGCATGGACGCCGAGCAGCAGACGCAGATCGACGATATTCTGATCGAACTGGACGGGACCGCGAACAAGAGCCGGCTCGGCGCCAACGCGATTCTCGGCGTGTCGCTGGCGCTCGCCAAGGCGGCGGCGGACTCGCTCGACATGCCGCTGTACCGCTACGTCGGCGGCGTTTCGGCGCGGACGCTTCCGGTGCCGATGATGAATATCGTCAATGGCGGCGTTCATGCCGACAACCCGATCGACTTTCAGGAATTCATGATCATGCCGGTCGGCGCCGCGACCTTCTCGGACGCATTGCGCTGCGGGTCGGAAATCTTTCACACCCTGAGAGCCGAATTAAAGAAGGCCGGCCACAATACCAACGTCGGCGACGAGGGCGGTTTCGCACCGAACCTGCCATCGGCCAACGCGGCGCTCGATTTCATCATGAGCGCGATCGTCAAGGCCGGTTACAAGCCGGGCGACGACGTGATGCTGGCGCTCGATCCGGCCGCGAGCGAGTTCTTCAAGGACGGCAAGTATGTCTATTCGGGCGAGGGGAAGACCCGCTCGGTCGAGGAGCAGGCGAAATACCTTGCCAAGCTGGCGGCGGACTACCCGATCGTCTCGATCGAGGACGGAATGGCCGAGGACGACTTCGACGGCTGGAAGCTCCTTACCGACCTCATCGGCAACACCTGCCAGCTCGTTGGCGACGACCTGTTCGTCACCAACGTGGCGCGGCTCGCGGACGGCATCAGGAACGGCCGCGCCAATTCCATCCTTATCAAGGTCAACCAGATCGGCACGTTGACCGAGACCCTGGCTGCCGTCGAAATGGCCTATAAAGCCGGTTACACCGTCGTGATGTCGCACCGCTCGGGCGAGACCGAGGATTCCACGATCGCGGATCTCGCGGTCGCCACCAATTGCGGGCAGATCAAGACCGGCTCGTTGTCGCGATCAGACCGCGCCGCCAAATACAACCAGCTGCTGCGCATCGAGCAGCAGCTTGGCGCCCAGGCGAGGTATGGTGGACGCGCGGCGCTGAAGGCGCTGGCGTAACGCCCCTATCAATCGGATAAAACGGTCGGCCGGCGCGCGAGGCGCGTGCCGGCGTGTTTCCTGACGGCGACCGTGCCTTGTTTACTGTGTCTCTTGCTTACTGTGTCGCTGGCGCGGCCGAGACCTGATGATCGCGCCTGGCGGGCCGCTTGATGCGATGAGGGGTGCCGCTGCCGACCGCCTGCAGCACCGCCGCGATCGCCTGGCGATGAAGGGCTTCGGCCTTGTCGATCACGAAATGGTTGTAAGCGCCGCTTTCGTTCAGGTTGGACAGGCTACCGCGAAATTGTTTGCCGGGCTCGACGGGACGACCCCATGCGGTGGGCACGTAGAAATTGATGATTCGGCGCACATTCGGAGGAACCCGGTCCGGCGCGGTCGGATCGAAGTTCACGATCAGCGCCACGGGAATCCTGTTGTCGTTCAGCTTGCGCGCCAGGGAAATCGTGGTGTCCGCGCCGTAGGAATGACCCATCAGGATGATGGGCTCACGATTGCCGGCGCGATATTGGGCTGTGATGCTGTCGGCGAGCGACGACCAGGACGTATAGGACACGGCCTCGGCCCTGACGCCGACTTTTTCGATCTTGGCGGCCAGTTCATCCATGCCGAGCGAAAAGACGTTGAACAGCCCGCGCATCAGGTAGACATGACCGGGGCGGTGAGGTGCGGCGGTCTGTGCATTGGCTGAACTTGTCAGCATCCCCCCGGTCACGAACAGGACGAGGCTTGCCATTACGGCATGCAGGCGGCGGCGAGCAGGCGGGAAAATGGTCAGCATCAACTGGTTCCAGTTCAAATGACGCGGGACCCGCACTATATTTCGCCTTCACGTTCTCCCGTCAATCGCGGCGCCATAAATCCTGTGGGTTGTGATTGAAACGTCACAGCTGATCCTGTTTCCGGACACGTATTCGCAGCCGGATTTTGTAGTATCCTGATGATGGCGGGAGAGTTTCCATGCGTCTCCGCCCGCAAACCACGATTCGATAACAGCGAGGGAAGTGGCGGGATCGCATGATCGCAAGGCGGCATGTCTTTCATATCGGCGGATACGATCCGATCTCGCCCGAGCAGCAGCTTGAGCGGTTCCGCCGGTCGCTGGCGCTGTTTCAGCGAACCTGGGGCGTGAAGGCCGCCATTGTCAGCAGAATCGATGCGACGCCGGTCAGCGCGTCATGGGAGATGGAGGCCTCGGGTCCCAACTGGAACACCCGCACGTCTTACGAAATGCTGAGGTGGGATGACCTGATTCGGGAGGACCACGCTCGTGGCATGTGGTCGCGTTTGCGGGAAGCCTTCGTCACGCTGGCCGACTTCGTCCTGACCGGCACGCTGTTTCGTTTCATGTATTCGAGCTGGAAATATGCCGGCTTCTTTCTGTTCCCGTATCTGTATCTTGCAGGGTTTGCTGCGTGCGGGGCGGGCATCGGATACGGTCTGGTCCGGCTCGCCGGCGTCACCGGGTTCGCGGCAGTCCTGCTCACGGTGGTGTCGACCGTCGTCGTGACGGCAGGTTTGCTGTACCTGTTGGGCTGGCGATGGCCGATCAACCACGTATTCGACGACTGGATCTTCTCGCGTGAGTTTGTCTACGGAAAGCGGCCGCGCATGGATGCGCGGATCGATCAGTTCGCCGAGCGAATCCTGGACAGCATTCGCAATGCCGATGTCGACGAGATCGTCGTTGTCGGCCATTGTCTCGGCGCCGCGCTGGTGATGGATGCGGTTGCGCGCGCGCTTAAGCGCGAACCGGAGCTTGCGAGGTGCGGCCCTCCGCTGTGCATCCTGACCGTCGGCGCCACCATTCCGAAATTCTCGCTGCATTCGCGCGGCGAGCGCATTCGTCAGGCCACGCAAAGGGTTGCCGACGAGCCTCGAATCCGCTGGACCGAATATCACGCCCGCGACGACGCCATCAGTTTCTACCGCTTTGATCCGGTGACGTTGAAGCGTTTCAGCCGCGAGCGCTCCGACGGGCGGCCTAACGTCCGGCGCGTGCAGTTGCATGAGATGATGGACAAGGCCAGCTTCCGGCGACACCGCTTCAATTTCATGCTTCTGCACTACAAGTTCTTGATGGGAAACAGCGTGCGCGCCAACTACGACCATTGCCTTATTGTTTGCGGTCCATTGCCGTTCGACGAGATCACCGCGCCGCGCGGCGGTGTCGAGCGTTTCGGCGAGGATGGTGCTCTTCTTTCGAAAGCCCGGCCTGTGACGACGGCAGCGGCCATTCCGGCGGATGCCGCCGCCGATGTGGTTTAGGCGCAGCGTTGTTCATGTCATCGGTCGCGCTCGGACAGACGATCTGGATCGTCGGCATCGTTGCCTGGTTCATCATCCGCTATCCTTACGCCCGGCGAGCGCGTCGCACCGCGACCTTGCGGCGCGACGGCGCCTGGCGCGAGCGCGCGCTTCTGGCAGTCGCGTTTCTCGGCCTGTTTGCGATCCCGGCCCTCAATCTTGCAACGGGATGGCCGCGCGCGTTCGCCTACGATCAGGGTTACGGACTCCTCGTGCCCGGTGCCGCATTGTTCGCGCTGTCGCTCTGGCTGTTCCGCCGTTCGCACAAGGATCTCGGCCGGCAATGGTCGGCGGCGCTTGAGGTGCGGGAGGGGCATCGGGTTGTCCGCAACGGCGTGTACCGATCAATCCGCCATCCGATGTATGCCTCGTTCTGGCTGTGGGCGGCCGCGCAAGCCTGCCTGCTGCCGAATCTCGTCGCCGCGCTGAGCGGGCTCCTTGCTGTGGCGTTGTTGTTCTTCGCGCGCGTGAATTTCGAGGAGCGGATGATGATCGAAGCCTTTGGCGACGACTATCGGCGCTACATGCAGGAAACAAAACGGATTATTCCCGGCGTGTATTGATCGGCGCGAGCCGGGCGTCGTCGTCCATGTGAAGCGCGAATCAATCTTGCGACTTGCAATGAGGGTTCGGATAAATAGATGCATTTGCATTGTTCACCGCTCGCCGGGTTAAAGCGGCATAACCACAGGATCGATCATGGCATCCCCATTCAGCGTCGCCGTTATCGTCGGCAGCCTTCGTCGAGAGTCATTTTCCCTTAAAATCGCCAAGGCCTTGACGAAGCTTGCGCCATCCTCGCTAAAGCTCGACGTCATCACGCTCAACGAATTGTCGTTCTACAACCAGGATCTTGAGGCTACGCCGCCGGCCGACTGGGTGAGTTTTCGCGATCGCATCAGGAAAGCGGATGCCGTCCTGTTCGTGACTCCCGAATACAACCGGTCCGTTCCGGGCGTTCTGAAAAACGCCATCGATGTCGGATCGCGCCCCTATGGGCAGAGCGTCTTCAACGGCAAGCCCGGCGGCGTCATCAGCAATTCGCCGGGCGCCATTGGCGGGTTCGGCGCCAATCATCATCTGCGCCAATCGCTGGTATTCCTCAACGTGCCGGTGCTGCAGCAGCCGGAGGCCTATATCGGCGGCATTGGCGATGCGTTCGACGAGAACGGCGAACTGGTCAAGGCGCCTTTGCGCGAGTTTCTCGAAGCCTACATCAAGGCCTTCGCCGCCTGGGTCGCGCAGCAGAAGAAATAGCAGCCGTCGCGAGGACCGGCCGTTAGCGAAGCCTTAACCGGGCGGCCGCATCGTCCCGCCATGGTCTCGCGTTCACGACTCAAATCGCTGCTCACCGGGCTTGCCCTCTACACGATGGCGGCGATGATCGTCGGCTATTTCGGCGTCAACGCCTATACCGGCAAGTACGGGTTGAATGCCCGGCAGGAGCTTGACCAGGAAATCGTCGCACTGACTTCGGAACTGGCGCGGCTGAAGGTGGAGCGTGCCGAGGGCGAGAAGCGGGTCGCGCTTCTGCGCTCGAGCGGAATCGATCCCGACATGCTCGACGAGCGCGTCCGCTTCCAGCTCGACTATGCCAACCCGCGCGATCTCGTTCACATCATCCGCCCGAAATAAATCCGGGGCGCGCAAGCCCTTGCGCGTGATTGCGTGCAACCGCGAAAAGCTGTCGTCTAATTTCAAAAACGTTCCTTTTTCGGTCACGGAATTTCGCTGACGCTGCAATGCGGAAGCCGCGCGCATCAATTTGATCACGCGCTTTCAAGGTTGTGCGAGTTGAGCTAGAGAAGATGATCCTTCCCGCATCCGGATTTGACATGGCCGCATCCAAGAAAAGCGTCGCGCAGGCAGCAGACAACGGCTCGGAGAGCGGGTCGCCCCCCGCGTTCACCCGCGAGCAAGACCTTCAAGCCTTGCGCGACATGCTGCTGATCCGCCGTTTCGAGGAAAAAGCCGGCCAGCTCTATGGAATGGGTGCGATCGGGGGCTTCTGCCATCTCTACATCGGTCAGGAAGCGATCGTGGTCGGGATGCAGATGACGCTCGGACAGGGCGATCAGGTCATCACTGGATACCGCGACCATGGCCACATGCTGGCCTGCGGCATGGATGCCAAGGGCGTAATGGCCGAACTGACCGGGCGTCGCGGCGGCTATTCCAAGGGCAAGGGCGGCTCCATGCATATGTTCAGCAAGGAGAAGCACTTCTACGGCGGCCACGGCATCGTCGGCGCGCAGGTGTCGCTCGGAACCGGCCTTGCCTTCGCCAACCGCTACCGCGGCAACGACCGCGTCAGCCTTGCTTACTTCGGGGACGGGGCGGCCAACCAGGGCCAGGTCTATGAGAGCTTCAACATGGCCGAGCTTTGGAAGCTGCCGGTGGTCTACATCATCGAGAACAATCGCTACGCCATGGGCACGTCGGTGACGCGCTCGTCGGCGCAGACGGATTTCTCCAAGCGTGGCGTGTCCTTCAACATTCCCGGCGAGCAGGTCGACGGCATGGACGTCCGCGCCGTGAAGGCGGCGGGCGACAGGGCGGTGAAGTGGTGTCGCGACGGCAAGGGCCCCTATATCCTGGAAATGCAGACCTACCGCTATCGCGGCCACTCGATGTCTGATCCGGCGAAGTACCGCACGCGCGAGGAAGTCGACAAGGTGCGGCATGATCAGGACCCGATCGAACAGGTCCGCAACCGGCTGCTGGCGGACAAGGTCGCCGAGGACGAGTTGAAGAAGATCGACGCCAAGGTGCGCGAGATCGTCAATATGGCCGCGGACTTCGCGCAGAACGATCCCGAGCCTGACGCATCCGAACTTTACACCGACATTTACCGCTGAGCGGGCAAGCCTTTTTCGGAGCGACCATGCCAATCCAAGTTCTGATGCCCGCGCTTTCGCCGACGATGGAGAAGGGCAACCTCGCCAAGTGGCTGAAGAAAGAGGGCGAGGCGGTCCGGTCCGGCGACGTCATCGCCGAGATCGAGACCGACAAGGCCACCATGGAGGTCGAGGCGACCGACGAGGGCACGCTCGGCAAGATCCTGATTCCGGAAGGCACCAACGATGTCGCGGTGAACACGCCGATCGCGACCATTCTTGCGGATGGGGAAAGCGCCGCTGATCTCGGCAAGGCCGAGGCGCCCAAGGCCGCCAGGATGCCCGCTCGAGATGTGTCCAGCGAGGTCGCCGAATCCCGAGCGCCGGTCGGCGAGGGTAAGCCGATGATCTCGGATCCCAAGCGACCTGCCGGCACAGCGGCGGAGATTCCCGAGGACCCCGACATTCCCGCCGGCACCGAGATGGTGACCATGACCATCCGCGAGGCGCTGCGCGACGCCATGGCGGAGGAAATGCGCCGCGACGGCGACGTCTTCCTGATGGGCGAGGAAGTGGCTGAGTATCAGGGCGCATACAAGGTCTCGCAGGGCCTTTTGGAGGAGTTCGGCGCGCGGCGCGTGATCGATACTCCGATCACCGAGCATGGCTTTGCCGGCGTCGGCGTCGGCGCGGCGTTCGCCGGCCTGAAGCCGATCGTCGAGTTCATGACCTTCAACTTCGCGATGCAGGCGATCGACCAGATCATCAACTCCGCCGCCAAGACGCTTTATATGTCCGGCGGGCAGATGGGCTGTTCGATTGTGTTCCGGGGACCGAACGGAGCGGCCGCGCGTGTCGCCGCCCAGCACAGCCAGGACTATTCGGCGTGGTATTCGCAAATTCCAGGGCTGAAGGTGATCGCGCCGTATTCCGCCGCCGACTACAAAGGGCTTTTGAAAGCCGCGATCCGCGACCCCAATCCGGTGATCTTCCTCGAAAATGAAATCCTTTACGGGCACACCGGTCCGGTGCCGAAGTTCGACGACTATGTGCTGCCGATCGGCAAGGCGCGGATCGCGCGTGCCGGCCAGCACGTCACGCTGGTCTCATGGTCGAACGGCATGACCTATGCGCTGAAGGCGGCCGATGAACTCGCGAAGGAGGGCATCGAGGCCGAGGTTGTCGACCTGCGCACGCTGCGTCCGATGGATACCGACACCATCGTGGCCTCGGTGCGGAAGACCGGCCGCGCGGTGACCGTGGAGGAGGGCTGGCAGCAATCGGGCGTGGGCGCCGAGATCGTCGCGCGGATCATGGAGCATGCGTTCGATTATCTCGACGCGCCGGTGATGCGCGTCTCCGGCAAGGACGTGCCGATGCCGTATGCGGCCAATCTCGAAAAGCTGGCGCTGCCGTCGATCGCCGAAGTCGTCGAGGCGGCGAAGGCCGTCTGCTATCGCTGAGCGGGGCTGACATCATGCCGATCAACATTCTGATGCCTGCGCTGTCACCGACGATGGAGAAGGGCAACCTCGCCAAATGGCTCAAGAAGGAGGGCGACAAGGTGAGGTCCGGCGATGTCATCGCCGAGATCGAGACTGACAAGGCGACCATGGAAGTCGAGGCGGTGGACGAGGGCACCATCGCGAAGATTCTGGTGCCGGAAGGCACGCAGGACGTGCCGGTCAACAATGTGATCGCGGTGCTGGCCGGCGATGGCGAGGACGTGAAGTCGGCCGCGAGCGGCGGCGGCGCTGCGAAAGCCGAGCCGAGAACCGACGCAAAATCAGAAGCCGGGGTGGTAGCTGGTAGCGGGGGAGCGACTCGATCCCCCGACTCATCCTCCAGCGCTCCTGCGCCCAAGCCGGCATCGTCAGGAGCGCAGGCAGTATCGACGCCTTCCGCCAACGGCCATGGCCGCATCTTCTCCTCGCCGTTGGCGCGGCGGCTGGCAAAGGAAGCGGGCATCGAACTGTCGCGCATCGATGGCAGCGGTCCTCACGGCCGCGTCGTCGCGCGCGATGTGGAGCAGGCGAAATCCGGCAAGGGGCTGAAGGCACCGGCGGCCGCGTCCGCAGGCGCGCCGTCGATCGCGCCCGCGATGTCCGACAAGCAGATCCTGTCTTTGTTCGAAGACGGCTCCTACGAGATCGTGCCGCATGACAATATGCGGCGTACGATCGCGCAGCGCCTGACCGCCTCGATACAGACCATTCCGCATTTCTACCTGACGATGGATTGCGACATCGGAAGGCTGCTTGCCGCTCGCGAGGACATCAACGCGTCCGCGCCGAAGGACAAGGAGAAGAAGCCGCTCTACAAATTGTCGGTCAACGACTTCGTCATCAAGGCGATGGCGATTGCGTTGCAGCGCGTACCGAACGCCAATGTGAGCTGGACCGAAGGCGGCATGCTCAGGCACAAGCATTCCGACATCGGCGTCGCGGTGGCGATGCCGGGCGGGCTGATCACGCCGATCATCCGCAAGGCGGAGACGAAATCGCTCTCGGCGATCTCGTCGGAAATGAAGGACTTCGCCGCGCGGGCGCGGGCGCGAAAACTCAAGCCCGAGGAATATCAGGGCGGCACCACGGCCGTGTCGAACCTCGGCATGT
>NZ_MKSM01000125.1:675-1054 GCF_001897285.1 Nitrobacter sp. 62-23 | reverse complement strand
GCCGGCTTGTATGACGTTCAAGCCGGGGACCGTGTTCAGGATGTCCGGAACGGTGCGGTACTGCTGGGTCTGGATATCCTGCTCGGTGACGATGGTGAGCGAGCTTGCCAACTGACCGGCCGGCGTCACGATTCCCGTCGGGCTGACCACCACCGGCACCGTCGCGCCGGGCGCGGCAGCGTCGCCGGCCGGAAGTTGTTGAGGAGCAGCACGCACCGTGCGCCGCGAATGCGATGTCGTACGGCGGGCAGGCTGCGGCACATCCGCGCTTCTCGCCGGCGGGGGAGCGATCTGGATCGGCGGCAGCAGGTTGGGGGAGGCGGATTGCTGCGCGAGGGTTGGCGCATTCAGGCCGATCGATCCCACGGAGGCGAGGAGG
>NZ_MKSM01000125.1:0-619 GCF_001897285.1 Nitrobacter sp. 62-23 | reverse complement strand
AGTCCCCGACCGACATCTTCGCGTGTGACCACGGCTGACGGCAGGTCTCCTGGCTCGCGGGTCATGACCTTGCGTCGCCTTCCCGGAGCCGAGATTCCCCAGTGGCCTGTGACGCAGATTAGCCGCTTACAGTTGCGGGGGCAGCCGTGGCGTTGGGATGATCCCGCACCACGTTCCCTTTTGATCTCCCAAGGGAGAACCGTCGTCGATCTGTTTGGAGTGGATCAAAGTCGATGTCAATTGACGGCGCGGTTGCGCCAAGGCTTTTCCCGTTGACGTTGCATATCCGCAAGCAGGGCGGGGAATTGTTGCCGACGCAAACAAGCCCGCCTGCTCGGCGGGCTTGTTGTTCTGCCATGGCGATGCGCGCCAGAACTGCGTTTGCGTCAGACCAGTTCGCCCCGCGCCGCGGCGGCGGCGTTGCGGATCGCATCCATGTTGGCCTTGTAGGATTCCATCGTGCCGCCCTTGAACACCGCCGAGCCGGCCACGAAAGCGTTGGCGCCCGCGGCGCCAAGTTCGCCTGCGACGTCAGGTCCGACCCCGCCGTCCACCTCGATGTCGATCGGCCGCCCCGCGATCATCGAACGCAGGTCCCGAATCTTGCCGACCGCCGAGG
>NZ_MKSM01000124.1:778-1418 GCF_001897285.1 Nitrobacter sp. 62-23 | reverse complement strand
GCCGCGTTCCGGTTCATCCGCCTGCGCCGGTTGTTCTTCTCGATCGAACTCTTCTTTGCCATGCTTGGCTCCTTACCTTTCCGCGTCTGAGCGCATTTCAGCGTCTCACTGCCGGAACGGAAAATTGAATGCGGCCAGTAGCGCCCGGGCTTCGTCGTCGGTCTGCGCGGTCGTGCAGACGGTGACGTCCATGCCCCAGCTTTCCCCGACCTTGTCGAAGTCGATTTCGGGAAAAATGATGTGTTCCTTGATGCCGAGCGAGTAGTTGCCGCGGCCATCGAAGCTCTTCGGGTTGAGGCCGCGGAAGTCGCGCACGCGCGGCAGCGCAACGTTCACCAGGCGATCGATGAACTCGTACATCTTGGCCTTGCGCAGCGTCACCTTGCAGCCGATCGGCTGGTTCTCGCGTAGCTTGAAGGTCGAAATCGCGACGCGCGAATAGGTCACGATCGCCTTCTGGCCGGCGATCAGCGACAGGTCGGCGGCCGCGGTCTCGGCCTTCTTGCGGTCGTTCACGGCCTCGCCGATTCCCATGTTGAGAACCACCTTGTCGAGGCGCGGCACCTGCATGACGTTGCCATAGCCGAACTGCTCGGTCAGCCGGGCGCGGATGCTCTTGTCATACTCCGCGCGCAGGCGC
>NZ_MKSM01000124.1:0-659 GCF_001897285.1 Nitrobacter sp. 62-23 | reverse complement strand
GCTCGGTCAGCCGGGCGCGGATGCTCTTGTCATACTCCGCGCGCAGGCGCGGCACGTAAGCCGTCTCAGCCATCGATCTCCGCTCCCGAACGCTTGGCGACACGCACCTTGGTGCCGTCGGCCTGAATCTTGAAACCGACGCGGGTCGGCTTGCCGTCCTTGCCGACGATCGCGATCTTGGACAGGTGGACCGGCGCCTCTTTCGAGATGATGCCGCCCTCCCGGTTCTGGGTCTGCTTCTGGTGGCGCTTCACCATGTTGACGCCGCGCACCAGCGCCCTGCTCTCCGCGGGACGCACCTCGAACACCTCGCCGGTGCGACCCTTGTCGCGGCCCGACAGGACGATAACCTTGTCGCCTTTCCGGATCTTGGCAGCCATCACAGCACCTCCGGCGCCAGCGAAATGATCTTCATATGGTTCTTGGCGCGCAACTCGCGCGGCACCGGTCCGAAAATACGGGTGCCGACCGGCTCGGACTGATTGTTGATCAGCACGGCGGCGTTGCGGTCGAAACGGATCACCGAGCCGTCCGCGCGGCGGATGTCCTTGGCCACCCGCACGACCACCGCCTTCATGACGTCGCCCTTCTTCACCTTCCCGCGCGGGATGGCTTCCTTGATCGACACGACGATGATGTCGCCCACCGTTGCATAGCGG
>NZ_MKSM01000123.1 GCF_001897285.1 Nitrobacter sp. 62-23 | reverse complement strand
TCGCGAAGATCGCCTGCCTGTCCCACTCGGCTTGCCAGCGCGGTTCGGCGTCACGGGCGTTGTAACGTTCTGAGGTCATGGAATCGCAGTGTTTTTATAAGATAGCGGGACTAGGCCATGAAAGCGGACCGGGGGTCAACGGGTCGGACGGTCGCGACGTTGCGGTTTGCAAGCGGTGTGGTTTTGCGGTGTAAGCGGGAGCCTTCCCGCCTTTCGGAGTGATTCAATGGCCCACCTCTCCGCCTATCCCGTCACCCGTCGCTGGCCGGCCAGAGATCCCCGCCGGCTGCAGCTCTATTCGGTGCCGACGCCCAACGGCGTGAAGGTGTCGATCATGCTGGAGGAAACCGGACTGCCTTACGAGCCGCATCTGATCGATTTCGACAAGGACGAGCAGAAGAGCGCGGAATTCCTGTGGCTCAATCCCAACGGCAAGATTCCCGCGATCCTCGATCCCGACGGTCCGGGCGGCAAGCCGCTGGCTTTGTTCGAGTCGGGCGCGATCCTGCAATATCTCGCCGAGAAGACCGGCCAATTCATGACGACCGATCCTGCGCGGCGCTGGCATGCGATCCAGTGGCTGCATTTCCAGATGGGTGGCGTCGGGCCGATGTTCGGGCAGGTCGGGTTTTTCCATAAGTTCGCCGGAAAGGATTTCGACGACAAGCGACCGCGCGACCGCTATGCGGCGGAATCGAAGCGGTTGCTCGGGGTGATGGACGCGCACCTGTCGACCCATCGCTGGTTCGCCGGCGACGAATACACCATCGCGGATATTTCGATGCTCGGCTGGGTGCGCAACCTGATCGGATTCTATGGGGCACGCGAGCTCGTCGCGTTCGATCGCTTCCGCCATGTCGCGGCCTGGCTGGAGCGGGGGCTGGCGCGGCCGGCGGTCCAGCGCGGCCTCACGATCCCGGCGCGAAGCTAGAGTTATGATCCCGAAAAGTGGAAACTGGTTTTCGGAAAAGATCACGCACAATCAAAAACAAGCGACGGTCTGAATTCAACCAGTTGAAACAGTCTCTAGTGGTCCAATTCTAACATTTGCATCCCGTTGCCGCAGGGAGTTCTTGCAAATGTTAGAATCAAAGGACCACTGGCAACTATCAGGTTTCTAGTGGAGTTTTGAATTTGACATTCGCCTGACACGTTCGCTGCAAAGTGGGTAGCGAATGTCAAATTCACTCCACTAGTGTGGCGGTTCAGAAGTTCTGCTTCCAGTGTCTCTGCGAGTCCGTCAAGCGAACTTCTGAACCCAAACCACACTCAAATCATAAAGTTGGTAGTGTCCCTTTGATTCCGAAGTTCGCATCAAAGATTGCTGCGAGCGTATGCGAGCTTCGGAATCGGGACACTAGCCGGGGGACGCCAAATGACCACTGACGCATCCGCAACCGCTCCGCTGTCAGGCGGTCTTGCTGCCGTGGAAGCCGCCATCGTGCGCGCCTGCCGGGATGCGCGGCGCGAACGGTCCTCGGTGACGCTGGTGGCGGTGTCGAAAACCTTCGATGCGGACGCGATCGCGCCGGTGATCGCCGCCGGTCAGCGGGTCTTCGGGGAAAATCGCGTGCAGGAGGCCCAGCGGAAGTGGCCCGCTCTGATGGCCGCGCATCCCGGCATCGCGCTGCACCTGATCGGCCCATTGCAATCCAACAAGGCGAAGGAGGCTGTCGCCTTGTTCGACGCCATCCATTCGGTCGACCGCCCGAGCCTTTGCGAAGCGCTGGCCAAAGAGATCGGGAAGCAGGACCGGCGGCCCGATCTTTTCGTTCAGATCAACACTGGCGAGGAGCCGCAGAAGGCCGGAATCGCGCCGGCCGAAGCCGACGCCTTCATCGCACGATGCCGCGACACGTATGGCCTTGCGATCGCGGGGCTGATGTGCATTCCGCCGGTGGATGACGCGCCGGCGCCGCATTTCGCGCTCACCGCCAAGATCGCCAGACGCAACAGGCTCACCCAACTGTCGATGGGCATGAGCGCGGACTTCGGTATCGCGATCGCGCTCGGCGCGACCCATGTGCGGGTCGGCTCGGCGATTTTCGGAACGCGGTGATCCAGCGGCCGCCATGACGAAACCCTACCGACAGCGGCGGGCAAGTTCTTGCAGGGCGACAAGTCCTCACGTCGTCAGAACTTGTACGTCATACTGAGATTGACGCTGCGCGGCGCGCCCCATGAGTAGCCGTTATACCAGCCGTAGAACGTATAATATTTGTTATCGAGCAGGTTTCTGATGTTGAGCGTGGCCGACAGTTTCTCGTTGAACTTGTAGCTCGCCATCGCATCCACAACCCAGTAGCTCGGCGCGGTATGCCATATCGAGCCATAGATCGGGTGGGTAACCTTATCCAAAGTCTCGTCCACCCAGCGCGTGCCGCCGCCCACCGTCAGGCCGTCCAGCGCACCGTCGAGCTTGTAGGTGGTGTAGACCGTGAACTGGTTCGCCGGCGTGGGCGTGGAGGAAACCCTCTCGTTATTCAGCCGCGAGACGTTGTGGGTAAACCCGGCCTGGAGCTGCCACTGCGGCGAGAGCTGGCCCGAGATTTCCAGCTCAAAGCCCTTGGTGATGACGCCGTCCGCCGGACGGTAGGCCGGTGTTCCGTTTGGCGTCAGGCCGCCGGTCGGGATCGCGTAGTTGTCTTGTTTCAGTTGAAAGTACGCGGCGCTGGCGTTGATGCGCCCGTCAAGGAAGGCGGCCTTGAGACCGACTTCCGTATTGATGCCTTCAATCGGCGGAAGCGTCGCGCCCCGTTCGTTCAGTGCTCCCTGAGGCTTGAAGATGCCGGTATAGCTGGCATAGGCGGACAGAACATCGGTGATATCGAAGATGGCACCGTAGTAAGGGATCACCTGGTCCGGCTTTTTGAGGTGAGTGCTGACTCCATAGATGCGTTGCCGCGCTTCATAATTTTCGATGCGCGCTCCCAGCAGCACCTTCAGCCTGTCGTGCACCTGAAGCCGCGTAGCTGCGTAGAACGCCTTGTCATCAAAAATCTCCTTGTTGGGATCGCCAGGCGCATACAGCGTCCACGCCGGCTGCGGAACGTCGCCGGTCCAGTTGTAGAAGTCGGGAACGACGCTGCTGCCCGGGTTAGTCGGGTCTGCACGGTAATCAACACGCACCCGATCCTGTCGCGAAATGCTGCCGCCGAGAACAAGCTCGTGCTTGCGATCGAACAACCAGAACGGCCCGGTGGCATAAACATTGGCCGCGGTGGTTTCCGCCTTGCTGGTCCACAGGCCCCGCCACATCGTCACGCCGGTGCCGTCCGCCGGATTCGGAAAGCCGCTGCAGGCACAGCCGACCGGGGCGTCGTAACCGCCGATCTGATGGTTGAGTTGCAGCTTGACCCGCCAGTCATTGTCGAAGCGATGCTCCAGCGTGGCGAAGCTGTTGTAGGTGTATGCCTCCCATGTGCTCCAGCGCGTCGCGGGATTGAACGAACGCGGCATGTCGTTGAACTCGCCGAGACTGTTGAACATGATGGTCACCCCGTGGGCTGCTCCTCTCGGAACGCTGCGCTGATAGTCCGCGCCGAAGGACAACAAGGTGTCCGGCGTCAGATCGGCCTCGACGATTCCGTAAAAGATCGAACTTTTACGATGATAATGATCGAGGTACGAGTTTCCGTCCTGATGAGCGGTGACGAAGCGGCCGCGCACGGTGCCGCTTTCGTTCAGCGGACCACCGACGTCGAGTTCGCCACGGTAGTTGTTCCAGGAGCCGCCGCCGAGCGTCGTGTAACCCTCGAAGGTTCGGGTCGGCTTCTTGCGGATCATGTTGATCGTCGCGCCGGGATCGCCGACGCCGGTCAGAAGGCCCGCCGCGCCCTTCAGCACTTCGACGCGATCGTAGATCGCCATGTCCGTCCGCTGCTCGGTGGTGGCGTTGGCGCCGTCATAATTCTGAAAAGAGATCGGCACCCCGTCATACTGAAAACTCCGAACGGGAAAGCCGCGGGCATAGAAAGTGATCCGCTCACCTCCGGCGTTCACGGTGCTGAGGCCCGGCGTGTGATTGACCACTTCATCGACCGACCTCAGGCCGAAATCCTCGATCTGCTGCCGCGTGATGACGCTGATCGACTGCGGAGTCTCGCGCGGCGTGAGCTGAAGCTTTGTTGCGGTCGCCGTCACGCTCGGCGTGTAGGAGCCGGTGCCTTCGGTCCGGCCGGGATCGCTGCTCGATGCCCCCTGCACATCGATGGTGTCGAGCGAGATCGCGCCGGCCACGCTCGCGCCGCCGGCCGAGCGACCCGGCTCTCCCGTATCGATCGTGACCGTGTGTGCGTTGGTGAAGCGGTAGGTGATGCCGGTTCCCGCCAATAGCGTGGCGAGCGCCTGGGAGGAGGTGAGGTTGCCTTGCACGGGCCGACCGGTGACGTTGAACGGCCGGCTGCCCGTGAAGACCACCGCAAGGCCGGTCGTGCGTCCGATTTCGTTCAGCGCCTGAGGCAATGGCTGTGCGGCAATATCGAAGCGGAACAGCGCGGTGGCGCCGGATTGCCGCGGAGCAATCCGCTCCTGAGCCTGCGCGGCGGCGGAAGCGGCCGCCGCCACCGTCATCGCCAACGTGGTTGCAAGCAAAACGTGCCTGCGGCCTCCCAACCTCGATCGCCCCATGTGTTGTCCCTGCTGGTGAATCATGGCCCCGGCCGATCGCGCATGATCGCGCATGGCATCGGCTCTCATTCTGATTCACGGGCGAGCAGGCGCTTACCTCACCCCGTCGCGGATATTTCTGGGCTGGAGTGCTTCAAGCTTTGACGGAAGCATCTTGATGATCCGTCATTGCCGGGCATGGCCGTTCGACGAACGGCGTCGCTTCGCTCGCCTGTCACCCGGCAATCCCATCAATCCGACGGCACGCCGTCGGGCGAGCGTCAGCGCAGGACCGTGAGACGGCCCAGAATGGAATAGGTCTCGAAGTTCACCGTGGACCGGAGCGATTCCAGCGCCGCATCGGGATCATCCAATGTAAAGCTGCCGCTTACCCGGCTGTCGGCCAGCGCCGCGCTGGCGATGATCAAACGACCGGGCCGATAACGTTGCAACTCGCCGATGACGTCGGCGAAACGCGCCTGGTAGAACACGAAACGGCCCTCGTGCCACGCCATGGACGCCGCGAGGTCCGCACTGCGCACCGGACCGACGCCGACGGTGTCAAATCTCACCTGCTGGCCGGGCTCCAGCAATGCACGTTGCATATTCGGAGACGTTACCGCGACCCGCCCCTGCGCCACCGTAACGACAGCCTCGTCATTTGATAACCGCACGTCGAACTTCGTGCCAAGAACCTCGACCGTTCCGCTGGAGGCTTCGACGACAAAGGATTGCGCGGCTTTCACGACGGAGAAGTAGGCGCCCCCGCGCAGCAGTACGACGCGACGCTCCCCGTTCGTGAAGCGCTGCGCCAAGGCGCTGTCGGCATCGAGCAGAACGGTTGAGCCGTCCGGAAGATCAACGGTCCGCCGCTCGCCACGGGCCGACACGGCGTCCGCCCGCATGTCCTGGAACAGATTGGGCCGCTCCAGCGCGATGGCGCCACTCAAGATTGCAAGTCCTGCAACGATGGCGACGGCGCCGCGCTTCCTCGCTTTCCGGCGAGTCCGTGCACGGTCCATCGTGTCGAGATAAGCGGACAGGATCTCGCTCTCTTCCTGCGCGACGCGCGAACCCGGCGCTTCGGCAGCCGACCACAGGCTTTGGACACGGCGAAACGCCTGACGATGGCTGGGGCTCGCCGCAACCCAGCGTTCGAACGCCGCGCGGTCGGCCGCGGACGCTGTACCCCGCAGGCGTGTGAACCAGTCAAGCGCCGTATCGTCGATATCCGTGGCCTTCGAGCCGACCTCGCGATCCATGGGCGGAATCCTAGAGGGTTTTCAAGCGAAGTGGCTACCGATTCGCCGCAAGAAAACGCGTCAAATCAAATATAGAGAGCTTCGCGTCTGATTGAATCAGAAGCGAAGCCCCGGATTGTTGTTTTGATGCGTTGCCGTCACGCCAAAACGCCACAAAATTTGAGGGATGCAGAGGGTGCATGAGTGCGAAATGCGGCTGTCCTATCAGATTTGACGGGCGACGGCGTCAAAACCTCATTTCCCAACGTCAGAAATCCTCGGCGCCGGCCCGGATCGCTTTCAGGGCGCGCATCATATGCTTCTCGACTGCGCCCGTGGAAATACCGAGGGCGCAGGCGATCTCCCTGTAGTTGCGGCCATGGATACGGTTGAGGAGAAAGATGTGACGGCTGCGTTCCGGCAGCGCCCGGATCACATCGCAGATGATCGCGCGCGGCGACGATGTCGTGCGGCGAGGGCGGTACCGCGAAGCGCTGCTCGGGGACGGTGCGCTCAATGTATTCGGCGCGAACCCGCTCGCTGCGGATATGGTCGATTGCAGCATTGCGCGCGCTCTGGCTGAGATAGGCCGAGGCTTCGTCCATCCCATCCTGCTTGCGCTTCCACAAGCGCAGAAAGACGTCATGGACAATGTCCGACGCCGTCGCGCGACAGCCGATGATCCGGCTGACCCGGCGCTGTAAACGACCGCTCTCAGCCAGATACAATTCCACGAACTGGGCAGCCGAATCTTTCATTCAGCACTCGGAGTTCTCGCCTGGCCACGACCCGTTGCAGCCCAAGGCATCTTCCCGACGCCGCCTCTTGAGCGCATCGTACCGTTCATCGGCTTAAGGGAGCCGAAACTTTATCGCAATTGGAATGGCTTAGATTTATTCTAACGGTTCGTCTCCGAATGGGACGGAAGCGGTCACATGCAAAGTGCTTCCTTCAAAATGAACCGCCAAGACGTCACCCGATACTTCACCCGATCTCGATCCGCGTCTGCGGTCCGATCCGCCGCAACAGCCGCAGCATCGCGGGCCGCGTCATCGCCACGCATCCCGCGGTAGGCCCGAAATTGTCGCGGGCCAGATGCAGGAACACGGCGCTGCCGCGCCCCGCGATGCGCGGACAGGTGTTGTGATCGATCTCGATAATGAAGTCGTAGAGATGATCTTCGCGCCTCAGCCGGTCGCCGCCCGCCCCGCTCATGAGCCGGATCGGCCGGTTGTAACGGCGGTCAGCGGGATCCTCGCACCAGGCATCGGCCGGCACGATCGCGCGGACCGGCAGAAACGTCCGCGGTCGCGGATGCCGGTCGGATCGCCACCACAGCCGGATGGGCCGGAAAACTCCCTTCGGGGTGCCGCCGTCGCCCTCGCGTTTGTCGGCGCGGATACCGCCGCGGCCGATCGCCACCGGAAACGCCTGGCCTTCCGCGATCAGCCAGCCCCGCTGCGGCCGGCCGGCCGCAGCGCGGACACGAATGGCGATGAGCGGCCGATCACGGGAATGTGTCGTGCAAGACGTTGATAATCCAAAGTTTTGCATGGAATGAGGGGGTCTCGCCCGCGCTGCTGTCCGGATATAGGAACCTGCAGATTTTACAGGAACATTCACCCAAATTCCCGCCGGTTCTGGAGTAGACTCGCTCGGGAGATGAATCGCTGCAACTGTCATACGTCCGGACGCACGACCTACACGACCCAGTGAAGGTGGCACACCCATTGAAGTGGTTGGTCGCCGCCGTCTGTTCCCGCCGCCAGGAGGATCGCATCGATGGCCAACGCCCGTAAAATCCTGATCGTGGACGACGATACCGATCTACGCGACACGCTGGTCGAGCAACTGTCCCTGCACGAGGAATTCGAGGCTTCCGCCGTTGATACCGGCGCCAAGGGCGCCAGCGCCGCCAAGGCCCATTCGCCCGATCTCGTGCTGATGGATGTGGGCCTGCCCGATACCGACGGGCGCGAGGTGGTGCGCAGCTTGCGCAAGGGCGGCTTCAAGGCGCCGATCATCATGCTCACCGGACACGATACCGACTCCGACACGATTCTGGGCCTTGAGTCCGGCGCCAACGACTACATCGCCAAACCGTTCCGCTTCGCGGTGCTGCTGGCGCGCATCCGCGCGCAGTTGCGTCAGCATGAGGCCAGCGAGGACGCGGTGTTTTCGGTCGGCCCCTACAGCTTCCGGCCCGGCTCCAAGATGCTCACGACCGCCACCGCCAAGAAGGTGCGGCTGACTGAAAAGGAGACCGCGATCCTGCGGTTCCTGTACCGGGCCGGGCAGATGCCGGTGTCGCGCGAGACGCTGCTGCAGGAGGTCTGGGGCTACAATTCCGGCGTCACCACCCACACGCTGGAAACCCATATTTACCGCCTGCGTCAGAAGATCGAGAAAGACGCCGCCAATCCCGAGATTCTGGTCACCGAAGCCGGTGGCTACAAACTCGTGCCCTGATGCGTCCGGTCAACCGGGTTTAGGCAAACTCCGGCCCCGTCTTTCTGAATGAGCATGATCTGGCGCGTTTTCTTCACGCCAACCGGATTCCACTTCGCTCGAAAACGCTATAGGCTGACAATTCGTATCAGCTCTCGCCACAACCGTTTTTCGGGCGATCCCGACCTGGATCGCCGACTGGTCCTCTATGTCAATCGACGATGACGTTGTCCTGCTCGAGCGCGTCCCGACCCTGCGCCTGCTGGGAGCCGCGGCGCTGCGCGTGCTCGCCATCGGAGCCGAGCAACAGCAGTTCGCCCGCGGGTCGATCCTGTTTCGCGCCGGCGACGACGCGGACGCAGGCTACGTCGTTCAGGACGGCGGCTTTCGCATTCATGTCGAGGGCGGCGGCGAGGGGGAAGTGATGGCCGGGCGCGGCACGCTGATCGGCGAACTGGCGCTGATCGTTCCGATGGCGCGCCCCGCGACGGCGGTCGCGCTGGAATATTCGATGGTGATCCGCATTCCGCGCACCTTGTTCCTGCGCGTGCTCGACAGCGATCCCGCCGCTGCCCGCCGCCTTCGCGACGAACTCGCCAACCGCACCCGGCAGGCGACCAGTGACATCCTGATGGCCTCGGCAAAGCTGAGCATTTAGAAGACACGCTGTTTTAGAAAGAAACATATTCCGGGTTTCTGAGTTTGTTTCTGTATCCGGCGGACCAGCGATCGAGGCGTTTTTTCGGTTTTTGCCCAGGTCGCTTCAAGCGTTCGCGGCTATGCGGTCTCGCATGAGTTGTCTGAACTGCAGCATGATCCCGAAAAGGGAAAACCGGTTTCGGAAAAGATCATGCTCAAACAAAAAGATAAGCGACGATACTGGTTCAACCAGTCGAAACGGATTTTATAGCGGTTTCGAGCAAAGCATGTCTCGGCCTCGGCCGGGATATCGGTTCGCGTGAAGAACCGCGTCCGGTCAAAATCCTGAGCCGCCTCTGGTGGCATCAGAAGCGGAAGATCACGAGTGTGGTGGTTCAGAAGTTCGCTTCAGTGCTCAATCAAGTCCGTCAAGCGAACTTCTGAACCTAAACCACACTAGAATCATAAAGTTGCTAGTGTCCCGATTCCGAAGTTCGCATCAGAGGTTGCTGCAAGGGTATACGAACTTCGGAATCGGGACACTAGTGGTCCAATTCTAACATTTGCATCCCGTTGCCGCAGGGAGTTCTTGCAAATGTTAGAATCAAAGGACCACTAGCAACTATCAGGTTTCTGGTGGAGTTTTGAATTTGACATTCGCCTGACACGTTCGCTGCAAAGTGGGTAGCGAATGTCAAATTCACTCCACTAGATCGTCTTTTCCGGCCAGCGGCAGAGGTCATTAATCAGGCAAACTGCGCAGCGCGGCGACCGCGCGAGGCAGGTATAGCGTCCGTGCAGGATCAGCCAGTGATGCGCATGCAGCATGAACTCGTCGGGGACCACGCGCTCAAGTCCGAGCTCGACCTCGAGCGGCGTTCTGCCGGGCGCCATGCCGGTACGGTTGCTGACGCGGAAAACGTGGGTATCAACCGCCATCGTGTGCTCCCCGAAAGCCATGTTGAGCACCACGTTTGCGGTCTTGCGGCCCGCGCCGGGCAGCGATTCGATTCCGGCGCGGCTGCGCGGGACTTCGCCGTTGAAGTCCGCGAGCAGTTTTTCCGACAGCGCGATGATGTTCCGCGCCTTGTTGCGATAAAGCCCGATGGTCTTGATGTAATCACGGACCTTTTCCTCACCGAGAGCCAGCATCTTGGCGGGTGTGTCGGCGACAGCGAACAGCGCGCGAGTAGCCTTGTTGACGCCGGCGTCGGTCGCCTGAGCCGACAGCACCACCGCGACCAGCAGCGTGTAGGGGTTGAGATGTTCGAGCTCGCCCTTGGGCTCGGGATTGGCCTTGCGGAACCGCTCGAAGGCTTCCCTGACTTCGGCTGCCGTCCAGGGCCTGAGGGACGGTTTGCGCGTCGCCGACCCGCGCGCAGGCCTGACCGGCGACTTGGCGGCAGGCTGATTGGCGGCTTTCGTCCCCGACGTCAGGGCCGGCTTTCGCTGTTTTTTTGCCGCCGAGTCCTGCCTCGATTTCGCCGCAACGGATTTTTGCTGCCGAGGATCCGCCGGAGGCATCTTTTCAGGTCCGGCAGGCCGCGCGCGAACGGACCCCAGCGTTGCAAAGGTGCGGCGAGTGTTTTTCGACATGATCGTGATATAATGGTTCCTAATGACATTAGACAGTAACTTGGATGGTCCGCAACTCGCAGAGCAGACGCTGTTTTCGGCGCTGCTGACGCCGCACCGTTCGTTGAACCGCACCCGTTTCATGGTGCTGATGGCGGTTCTGACCCTGATTAGTTTTGCCGCGGGAATGATGTTCCTGATGATGGGAGCCTGGCCGGTATTCGGCTTTTTCGGTCTCGATGTTCTCGCCGTCTACTGGGCTTTCCGCATCAACTTCCGGCGCGCTTTGGCCACCGAGGAAATCTCAATCACCCATCTTGAGTTGCGGGTGCGGCGCACCACGCATCGCGGTCATATCGTCGAGTGGGTTTCGAACCCGCTATGGGTGCATCTTGATCAGATCGTGCATGAGGACTACGGCATCGAGCGGCTCTATCTGGTTTCGCGCGGCCGCCGGATCTCGATCGCGAATTTTCTTGGTCCTGACGAAAAATCAAGTTTTGTCAAAGCCTTCTCCAATGCGCTCCAGATCGCGAAGCGCGGTCCGATCTACAATCCGATCACCTAGAGCGTTATTATCAGTTGAGGCTTTCTGTTCGCGCGAACCGGTGTCCACCGCCCGATCGAGCCCGAGGTTCTATTGAAAACCGCCAGAGAAGCCCGCCCGCGGGAATCGGGTGGCCGCGACAAGGCGGCCGCCCTACACTGAGGCATGGTGACACTCGCAAAAGAACTTGTTCCGACCGACCCGCGCCCCGCAAAGCCTGGCAAGCAAAACGCTGCGGTGCGCGATTACGATTCGGTGCGTCGCGCGATCGCTTTCATCTCCGAAAATTGGCGCGCGCAGCCGACCATCGAGGCGACAGCCGATGCCGCCGGCGTCACGCCGGATGAACTGCATCACCTGTTCCGCCGCTGGGCGGGCTTGACGCCGAAAGCCTTCATGCAGGCGCTGACGCTCGACCACGCCAGGGGGTTGTTGCGCAAGTCCGCCAGCGTGCTTGACGCTGCTCTGGACTCCGGCCTGTCCGGGCCGGGCCGCCTGCACGACTTGTTCGTCACGCATGAGGCGATGTCGCCCGGCGAATGGAAGAACGGCGGCGCAGGCACGACGCTGGCCTTCGGCTTTCACCCTTCGCCATTCGGAGCCGCGATCGTGATCGCCAGCGACCGCGGCCTTGCCGGACTCGCTTTCGCCGACCCGGGCGGGGAGCAGGCGGCGCTGACCGATATGAAACGGCGTTGGCCCCATGCTACCTATGTCGAGGATCACGTCCGAACGGCTGCGCTGGCGCAGCGTGTGTTCGATACGAATCTCTGGCGCGCGGATCAACCGCTGCGGGTGGTCCTGATCGGCACGGACTTCGAGGTCCGGGTCTGGCAGACCCTGCTCAGGATTCCCATGGGCAATGCCACGACCTATTCAAGCATCGCCGCTGATATCGATCGCCCGAAGGCGTCGCGCGCCGTCGGCGCCGCGGTCGGCAAGAATCCGATATCGTTCGTGGTGCCTTGCCATCGCGTGCTCGGCAAAAGCGGCGCACTGACTGGATATCACTGGGGAGTCACCCGCAAGCAGGCGATGCTGGGATGGGAAGCCGGGCAGATCGGCCTGGAATGAAATTTATCAGGCCGCGAGATCGAGCTTGGAGGCCACGGTCGCGTCGGCATTCAGCCGATAGATCACGGGCGCACCGGTCGCAAGCTCGCGCTTGAGAATCTGCTCCGGCGACAGCTTCTCCAGCACCATGACGAGCGCGCGCAGCGAATTGCCGTGCGCCGCGACGAGCGTGCACTCGCCGCGCAGCACGCAGGGCAGGATTTCCTGCACGAAGTACGGCAGCGTGCGTGCCAGCGTATCCTTCAAGCTCTCGCCGCCTGGCGGCGGCACATCATACGACCGGCGCCAGATCAGCACCTGCTCTTCGCCCCATTTTTTTCGAGCCTCATCCTTGTTGAGGCCGGCGAGGTCGCCGTAGTCCCGTTCGTTCAACGCCTGGTCTTTCCTGACCGGAATTCCGGTCTGGCCCAATTCCTCCAGCACGAGGTCGAGTGTGTGCTCGGCGCGGATCAACACCGAGGTGAAGGCGATGTCGAACACAAACCCCTGTGCCTTCAGCTTGCGTCCCGCCTCCCTCGCCTCGGCCACGCCGAGTTCGGTCAGATCGGGATCCTTCCAGCCCGTGAACAGGTTCTTCAGATTCCATTCGCTCTGGCCGTGACGCACGAGCACCAGAAGACGTTCGCTCATTCTGCCTGTTCCCGCTTTCTTCAGTCCTGATAGCCGCTAGAAGTGTCCAAGCCCAAGCACGTCGGCCATCGAATAAAGGCCGGGTGCCTTGCCTTGCGCCCACATTGCGGCTTTCAATGCACCATGCGCGAAGATCATCCGGTCCTCGGCGTGATGAGACAATGTTATACGCTCATAGGGACCCGCGAAGATGACGCTGTGATCTCCGGACACGGTCCCGCCGCGAAGCGAGGCAAAACCGATGTCGCCCGATCTACGGGCCCCGGTGACCCCGTCGCGGCCACGCGCCGCGTGCTGGTCCAGCACGATCTTGCGGCCATCCGCCGCCGCTTGCCCCAACATCAGCGCGGTGCCGGAGGGCGCGTCGATCTTGGCCCGGTGATGCATTTCAAGAACTTCGATATCGAAACCTTCGTCCAGCGACTGCGCCATCCGCTTCACCAGCGCTGCGAGCAGATTGACGCCGAGACTCATGTTGCCCGACTGCACGACCACCGTGCGGGAGGTCACGCTGCGGATCACCGCCATGTCCGAAGCCGACAGGCCCGTGGTGCCGATGACGTGAACCAGGCGGCGCTCGGCGGCGATGGCGACGTTCGCGATGGTCGCGGCCGGAACCGTAAAATCCAGGATGCCGTCGGCCTTCGCCGCCATTGACCAGAGATCAGCCGATACTTCGATTCCGTTGGCAGGAAGGCCGGCCAGAACACCGGCGTCCTTTCCGACCAGTTCAGATCCTGGCGACTCCAGCGCGCCCGCCAGCACCGCGCCGCCGGTTTCCGCCATCGCGCGCACCAGGGCGCGACCCATCCGGCCGCCTGCTCCCGCAACAATCAAACGCATGTCGGCCACGAACCGGGTCCTTAAAAATGTTCTCCGGGTATAGCGGGGGCCGGGTGTGCCGGCAACCGATCAAGCTTCCCGCGAAGGCCGGTGCAACCACGAAGGCACTGGCTGAAACCTAAAATCTGTTTCGACTGCGTTGAATCAAAACTCGCCGCTTGTCTTTATCGTTTGAGCACGATCTTTTCCGAAAACCGGTTTCCCCTTTTCGGGATCATGCTCTGGAGCCTTTCCGCTTCTGAACGCACGAGGCGCAAACCGTCCGCGTTCTTGAGCAAGGCGGCAGCGAAGCGTTATATTCCAGGCGCCACAAACAGGGAATAACGAGAGTTTGCGGTGCGGACATCAGTCGCATCGCGGACAAACCAGCCGCCGCGCCGGCCCGTCAGCGCCTGCGATACACCCAGACCCGCGCAGGAGGAAGATTCATCCAGATCCGCTCGGACGCTTCCGTCGAGATGCCCGGCAACGATTTGGGGATCGGGGGCACGACCGAATAGGTAAACTGCACGAACGGCGCGCCGGGGGCGAGCGTCGCGAAAGCATCGCGGATCAACCTGAGCCGCGTCAACATCGGTTTGGTGACGAGCGGCAGGCCGGAGACGATGGCCGAGGCGCGAGCGCCCAGCACGTTCCACAGCGAGTCCCGCAACGTATAGGCGTCACCCTGAACCACCGTCGCCTGAGGATAACGATCGCGAAGCAGGGCGCAAAATCCCGGATCGTATTCGACCAGCACGAGACGCTTCTGATCCACGCCGTGCTCGATCAGCGCATTGGTGATGGCGCCGGTGCCCGGCCCAAGTTCGACAACAGGATCGCTCGATCCGACATCGACATATTGCGCCATGGTGCGGGCCAGGAGGCGCCCGGACGGCATGACCGCACCCATATGGAGCGGCTTTTCGATCCACGAGCGGAGAAAGCGAACCTCGTCATCGAGGCGGAGCGGTTTCTTCAACGCACGCGCGGACATTTGCAAAGGCATTTTGCACCCAGGTGGGTCACTACTGGCAGGATGTCAGACTTAAGTTATACACAGGTACAGCCGACAATCGAAGCGGTCAAGCAAAACGCTCTTCAAGGGCCCGCGCGCGTACCGAAGAAGTCCTTGACCTTAGTGAAGAAACCCGCCGCCTCGGGCTGGGTTGCTCCCGACGATAATTTTTCAAACTCGGCGAGAAGGTCCTGCTGCTTCTTGGTCAGATTCTGCGGCGTTTCAACCACCACTTGCACATACATATCACCGGTCTGGCGCGAGCGAAGCACGGGCATGCCTTTGGATGCGATTCGGAATCGGCGGCCTGACTGGGTGCCGGACGGCACCTTCACCTTCGTCTTGCTCTTGTCGATGGTCGGCACCTCGAATTCTCCGCCAAGCGCGGCCGTGACCATCGAGATCGGGACGCGGCAATGCAGGTCGGCGCCATCGCGCTGGAAGAACTCATGCGACGTGAGGGACAGGAAAATATAGAGGTCGCCCGGCGGACCGCCCCGGATTCCGGCCTCGCCCTCGCCAGCCAGGCGGATGCGGGTGCCATCCTCGACGCCGGGCGGAATGTTGACCGATAGCGATCGTTCGCGGCTGACGCGGCCCAAACCGCTACAGGAGGGGCAGGGGTCCTCGATCATCTGACCGCGTCCCTGACAGCCGGGACAGGTACGCTCCAGCGTGAAGAAGCCCTGGGCCTGACGAATCCGCCCCGCGCCGCCGCACATCGAGCAGTTCTTCGGCTTGGTCCCTGCCTTGGCGCCGGTGCCCGAGCAGGACTCGCAGGTGACCGAAACCGGAATTTCGATCTGAGCCATCCTTCCCTGGAAGGCTTCCTCCAGCGAGATTTCCATATTGTAGCGAAGGTCGGCGCCGCGCTCCCGGCCGCCGCCCCGACCGCGCTGCCCGGCCATTCCGAACAGGTCTTCAAAAATGTCGGAGAACGATGACGCGAATCCAGCGCCGAATCCAGCGCCTCCGCCGCCACCCATGCCGCCGTGCTCGAACGCGGCATGGCCGAAACGATCGTAGGCGGCGCGTTTATCGCCGTCCTTCAGAACCTCATAGGCCTCGTTGATTTCCTTGAAGCGTATCTCGCTGGTCGCATCGCCCGGATTTCGATCCGGATGCCATTTCATGGCCAGTTTGCGAAAGGCCGCCTTGAGCTTGGATTCGTCCGCGTTCCGGTCGACCTCAAGGGTTTCGTAGTAACAGCGCTTGGTCGACATCAGTCCATACCGCCCGAACGTCGCTTCATCCCAAAAGGCGCATGAGTGATTCGCTCGCCAGAGGATGCAGCGTCCCGCTTAAAAAAACATAACCCCCGCCCTTCGAGACGCTTTGCGTGCTCCGAGGAAACGGGGGTCATGGTCATTCTCGCTGCTTAAGCAGACTTCTTGTTCTTGTCGTCGTCGACCTCGGTAAACTCGGCGTCGACGACATCGTCCTTCGCGGCGTCCTTGGCTGCGTCGGCTTCCGCCTGCTGCTTGTACATGGCTTCGCCGAGTTTCATGGACGCCTGCGCCAGCGTATTCGTCTTGGCCTTGATCGCCTCGGCGTCGTCGCCTTTCAGCGCCTCCTTCAGATCGCTGACGGCGTCCTCGATGGCGCGGCGCTCGCTTTCCTCGATCTTGGAGCCATGTTCGCTCAGCGCCTTCTCGGTCGAGTGCACCAGGCCATCGGCGTGGTTCTTGGCGTCGACCGCCTCGCGGCGCTTCTTGTCCTCGGTTGCGTTGGCTTCCGCGTCCTTGACCATCTTCTCGATGTCGGCCTCGGACAGACCGCCGGACGCCTGGATGCGGATCTGCTGCTCCTTGCCGGTCGCTTTGTCCTTCGCCGAGACGTTGACGATGCCGTTGGCGTCGATATCGAACGTCACCTCGATCTGCGGCATGCCGCGCGGGGCGGGCGGAATGCCCATCAGATCGAACTGACCGAGAATCTTGTTGTCGGCCGCCATTTCGCGCTCGCCCTGGAAGACGCGGATGGTGACGGCGTTCTGGTTGTCCTCGGCAGTCGAGAACACCTGGCTCTTCTTGGTCGGGATCGTGGTGTTGCGATCGATGATGCGGGTGAACACGCCGCCCAGCGTCTCGATGCCCAGCGACAGCGGCGTGACGTCGAGCAGCAGGACGTCCTTGACGTCGCCCTGCAGAACGCCGGCCTGGATCGCCGCGCCGATCGCGACAACCTCGTCCGGGTTGACGCCCTTGTGCGGCTCCTTGCCGAACAACTGCTTGACGACTTCCTGAACCTTCGGCATGCGCGTCATGCCGCCGACCAGCACCACCTCGCCGACCTCGCCCGCCGTCAGGCCGGCGTCCTTCAGCGCCTTGCGGCACGGCTCGATGGTCTTCTGGATGAGATCGTCGACCAGCGCCTCGAACTTGGCGCGGGTGAGTTTCATCGTCAGATGCTTCGGGCCGGACTGATCGGCCGTGATGAACGGCAGGTTGATTTCGGTCTGCGTGGTCGACGACAGCTCGATCTTGGCCTTCTCGGCGGCTTCCTTCAGCCGCTGCAAGGCGAGCTTGTCGTTGCGCAGGTTGATGCCCTGCTCCTTCTGGAATTCATCGGCCAGATAGTTGACCAGACGCATGTCGAAGTCTTCGCCGCCCAGGAACGTATCGCCGTTGGTCGACTTCACCTCGAACACGCCGTCGCCGATCTCCAGGATCGACACGTCGAACGTGCCGCCACCCAGATCGTAGACGGCGATGGTGCCGGCCTTCGACTTGTCGAGGCCGTAGGCCAGCGCCGCCGCGGTCGGCTCGTTGATGATGCGCAGCACTTCGAGACCGGCGATCTTGCCAGCGTCCTTGGTCGCCTGTCGTTGGGCGTCGTTGAAATAAGCGGGGACCGTGATGACGGCCTGATCGACCTTCTGGCCCAGATGGGCTTCGGCGGTCTCCTTCATCTTCTGGAGAATGAAAGCCGAAATCTGCGAAGGGGAATAGGTCTTGCCGTCGACCTCGACCCAGGCGTCGCCGTTGCCGGCTTTCGCGATCTTGTAGGGGACGAGGTGCTTGTCCTTTTCCACGGTGGGATCATCGTAACGGCGGCCGATCAAACGCTTGACGGCGAAAATGGTCCGTTCGGGATTGGTCACGGCCTGACGCTTGGCCGGCTGCCCGACGAGCCGCTCGCCATCATCGCTGAAGGCGACGATGGACGGGGTGGTCCGCATCCCTTCCGCATTTTCGATGACTTTCGGCGTCTTGCCGTCCATTACGGCGACGCACGAATTCGTGGTGCCGAGGTCGATCCCTATGACCTTTCCCATGGTCCTTGTATCCCTCTTGTTGCGGCAGTCCGGCCGGGCCCTGACGGCACCCTCTTCCAGACCCCCAGATATCAAATGCGCGCGATATAGCGACGGTGAGCCTCATATAGGAGGGGGGGTGGTGGCCGCAAGGACCGGCGCGATCCTTCATGGCGGAAAACACCCATTTTTGGGGAGCGGGCCTGCCACCGGACCAAGCCGGCAAATTGCGAAATTGCGATCCGGTGCGTTAACGAAATGCGGAAGCGCCGCCAGGACAGATTGGCGAAAGCGGCGAGAGCACTGTATCGACCGATCATTGAACGGCCTCAATGCAACTCCAGAAAGCTTCCCATGAGATATCTCACGCATCTGGTAGCCGCCCTGTGCCTGCTGACAGGCGCCGCTCCCGCTTTCGCCGACGGCCTGATTTATGCGCCGGGCACCCGGATCGGGCTGGTTCCGCTGATCGGCCTTTCCCCCGCGAAGGCGTTTCCCGGCTTCGAGACCGTCGATCATCAGGTCAAGGTCGTCGTCGCAGAACTTCCCCCCGCCGCCTTTCGGGACGTGGAGGCCGCCGCCAGATCCGATGCGCCCGGCACCCAGGGTCCAAAGCCTCAAGGCATCGAGACCGCAAGCGGACAAGGCTATTTCATCGTCGAGAACGCCAAGAGCGGCAATGACAACGTCCGGCGCTATTCGATGGTGGTGTCGGGAAACACTTTCTCCGGATACGTCGCGGCGCAAGTGCCGGAGAACGTCGAGAAGATCTATTCCGACCAGGCCGTCCAGAAGATGTTCGCAACGGTGGCCCTGCGCAAGGAAGTCCCGATCGAGGAGCAGCTTGGCCTGTTGCCCTTCAAGCTGACCGAATTGAGTTCTTTCAAGACCGTCCGCACATTGGGGCCGGGAGCCATCCTGCTCTCCGACGCCGAAACGGACACCGACATCGACAGCAAGGCCTTCATGATCATCACTCCGATCGGATCGACTCCGGAACGGCCGGATGACCGGGGCCGGTTTGCACGCGATGTCGCCACCACGATTCCAAACCTGCGCGAGGCGCGTATTACGATGTCGGAGCCGATGCGGATCAACGGATCACCCGGCTTTGAAACGCGGATCGACGCCACCAACGCACAGACGAACGCGCCGGTGACCGTCGTCCAATGGCTGGCGTTCGGCAGCGGAAACACGGCCATGCGGCTGATCGGCAGCACACCGCGAGACGGATGGTCCGCCGCGTTTCCACGCTTTCGCGCAGTGCGCGACGGCATCCGGCCCAAATCCCAGTAGACCGACCTCTTAGTAGACAGACCTTTCAGACCTTGCGGACAAGCCCGCGAAACAGGCTAACCCTGTTCGGAAGCGGCCGGCTTGGCGCCGCCCTTCGCAACACCCACCATCGCCGGGCGCAACACCCGCTCGCCGATCATGTAACCGGCCTGAATGACGTGCGCGATCGTGCCGGCGGGAATCGACGAATCGGGAACTTCGTACATCGCCTGATGAACGTTCGGATCGAACTTTTCACCGGCCGGATCGAACTTCCGCACGCCGTGCTTCTCCAGCGCGTTGTGCAGTGAACGTTCGGTCAGCTCGACGCCCTCGATCAGGGCTGTCAGCCCGGGCTCGGCCGCGGCGCGCGCCTCGGCCGGCACCGCATCGAGCGCGCGCTGCAGATTGTCGGCAATATCCAGCACGTCGCGGGCGAACCCCGATATGGCATAGGCGCGCGCGTCCGACACCTCCCGCGCGGTGCGCTTGCGTAGATTCTCCATCTCCGCCAGCGTGCGCAGCATCCGGTCCTTCGCTTCCGCGACTTCCTTGGTCAGCGCATCCAGCGACCCTTCCTCGGGTTCGTCGGGCATGATGTACGGCTTGGATACCACCGGCTCGGCCTCCGGAGCAGGATCGCCGGAATTGTCTCTCTTGCCGTCGGAATCGGTCATCATGGAGCCTTTTCGCAAAATAGTCCCGAATTGATAAGGGATGAACCTGCGGGATATCGTGGTTCAGGCGTAAAAATCAAGCGCGGTGGGCGGCGAGGACCGGCTCAGCCGCCGAGCATCCGGCTGACGATGCGGGCCGCGTAATCGACCATCGGGATCACCCGCGCGTAATTCAGCCGCGTCGGCCCGATCACGCCGAGCACGCCGACGATATGACCGGCGCCGTCGCTGTAGGGCGCGATGATCGTCGAGGACCCCGACAACGAAAACAGCTTGTTTTCCGAACCAATGAAAATGCGGACGCCCTCGGCGCTTTCGGCGCGGCCGAGCAGGTCGATGACGCCGCGTTTGGTTTCGAGGTCATCGAACAGCAATCGCACCCGTTCGAGGTCTTCCATCGCGTGCAGGTCCTCAAGCAGATTGGCGTGGCCGCGCACGATCAGTTGCCGATCGTCGCTATCGCCGCCCGACCAGCTCGCAATTCCGGCCGCGATGATCTTCTGGGTGAGCTGATCGAGTTCCGCCTTGCCTTGCGCCAGAGCGGACTCCAATTCGAGGCGCGCCTCGGCGAGCGTCCGGCCGCGGATTCGCGCATTGAGAAAATTCGACGCTTCGGTCAGCGCGGACGCCGGAACGCCGGACGGCAGCGTCAGCACGCGGTTCTCGACCTGCCCGTCCTCGGCGACGAGCACGACCAGCGCCTTCTCCGGCTCCAGCCTGACAAACTCGATGTGCTTCAGGCGGACGTTGGATTTGGCCGTCAGAACCACCGCCGCCGCGCGCGTCAATCCCGACAGCCGCGTCAAGGCTTCGCCGAGCGCGGCTTCGACGGACTGCGCCTTGCCGACCGAGGCGAGCTGGGTCTGGATCGACTGGCGCTCCGCCTCGGTGACGTCGCCGACCTGCATCAGGGCATCGACAAAGAAGCGGAGGCCGAGTTCGGTCGGCAAGCGTCCGGCCGAGGTATGCGGCGCATAGATCAGCCCGAGCTGTTCGAGATCCGACATCACGTTGCGAACCGATGCCGGCGACAGCGGCACCGCGATCAGGCGGGAAATATTGCGCGAGCCCACGGGCTCGCCGGTCGCGAGATAGCTCTCGACGATCTGACGGAAAATGTCGCGCGACCGCTCGTTCAACTGGGCCAGCCCGGCATTCGGTGCAATCAGGCCGATCGATTCGTGATGGACCAACGCTCACTCCCGCGCATCATGGCTGCCTCTAATTTGTCCCCCGGAGGCATCGGCTGCAAGCAGCTTGGCAACAATCGATGCTCAAGCCTTGCCGTTGCGGCTTGGCGACCCTAAAAGCACCGGCGAAAGTATCGATTTCCACCAGATAGCTGGAGGGTTTCCCATGCGGCCGAGTCGCCGTGCACCCGATGAACTGCGCGCCGTGTCGCTCGAACGTGGCGTCGTCAAATATGCCGAGGGCTCCTGCCTGGTGAAATTCGGCGATACCCATGTGCTGGTGACCGCGACGCTGGAGGAGCGGCTGCCGCCCTGGCTCAAGGGCCAGGGGCGCGGCTGGGTCACGGCCGAATACGGAATGCTGCCGCGCGCCACGCTGGAGCGGACCCGGCGCGAGGCCTCCGCCGGCAAGCAGGGCGGCCGGACCGTCGAAATCCAGCGCCTGATCGGCCGCTCCCTGCGCGCCGCGGTCGACCTCGAGGCGCTCGGCGAACGCCAGATCACGATCGATTGCGATGTCATTCAGGCCGACGGCGGCACGCGCACGGCCTCGATCACCGGCGCGTGGGTCGCGCTGGCCGACTGCGTCGGCTGGATGAAGGCCCGCAACATGCTCAAGCCAGGCGTGCTTCGCGACAACGTGGCGGCGGTCTCATGCGGCATCTATAACGGTACGCCCGTCCTCGATCTGGACTATGCGGAGGATTCGGAAGCCGATACCGACGCCAATTTCGTCATGACCGGCGACGGGCGCATCATCGAGGTGCAGGGAACCGCCGAGAAGACCCCGTTCTCGGGGGATGAGTTTCTGGCGCTGATGGCGCTCGCCAAAAAAGGGGTCGCGCGGCTGGTGGATTTGCAGAAAATGGCGGTGGCGTGATTTAAATGCGACCATGCCCGGCCTTGTACCGGGCCTGCTCTGCTTTCTGAATTTGGTTTTGGATTACGACGTGGATGGCCGGGACGAGCCCGGCCATGACCGGTTATCAAGTCTCCATGACTCAGCATCGTCGCATCGACGGCAAGCTCGTGATCGCCACCCACAATCCCGGCAAGCTCGCCGAGATGCGCGAATTGCTCGCGCCCTACGGCGTCGAGGCGGTCTCTGCCGGGGAACTCGGTCTCGGCGAGCCCGAGGAAACCGGCGACGACTTCCGCGCCAACGCCCGGATCAAGGCCATCGCCGCAGCGCGACGCGCGAAGATTCCGGCCTTTGCCGACGATTCCGGTCTTGTCGTCGACGCGCTCGATGGCGCGCCCGGCATCCATTCCGCGCGCTGGGCCGGCAAGCCTGCGGATTTTTCCGCGGCGATGGGGCGGATCGAGCGGCTGTTGCAAGAGCGCGGCGCGACCACGCCGGAGAAGCGCCGGGCTCACTTCGTATCGGCATTATGCGTCGCATGGCCCGACGACCATCTCGAGGAGGTCGAGGCCCGCGTCGACGGCACGCTGGTCTGGCCCCCGCGCGGCACGGCCGGTTTCGGCTACGATCCGGCGTTCCTGCCGGACGGTCACGCCCGCACCTTCGGCGAGATGACCAGCATCGAGAAGCACGGGCTGCCGCCGGTCGGCCTCGGCCTGTCGCATCGCGCCCGCGCGTTCGTGAAGCTTGCGGAGATTGTCCTTGCTCGCCGCTGACACGAAACCCGCTTTCGGCGTCTATGTGCACTGGCCGTTCTGCCTGTCGAAGTGCCCGTATTGCGACTTCAACAGTCATGTCCGCCACGCCCCGATCGATGAAGAACGCTTCGTGCGGGCATTCGTGCGCGAGATCGAAACCACCGCCGCCCGCGCACCCGGCCGCGACGTGTCCTCGATCTTCCTCGGCGGCGGCACCCCGTCCTTGATGCAGCCGCAGACCGTCGGCGCCATCCTCGAAGCAATCGGACAGCATTGGAGCGTTGCTGATGACGTCGAGATCACGCTGGAGGCCAATCCCACCAGCGTCGAGGCCACGCGGTTCCGCGGCTATCGCACAGCCGGCGTCACTCGCGTCTCGCTCGGCGTGCAGGCGCTCGACGATGCCTCGCTGAAAGCTCTCGGACGGCTGCACACCGCCCGCGAGGCGCTGGACGCGGTCGCGATCGCGCGCTCGGTGTTCGACCGCTATTCCTTCGATCTGATCTATGCGCGCCCCGACCAGACGCCTGAGATGTGGGCGGAGGAATTGCAGCGCGCGATCTCGCAAGCCGCCGAGCATCTGTCGCTCTATCAATTGACCATCGAGGAAGGCACGCCGTTTTACGGCCTGCACGCGGCCGGCAAACTCAGGACGCCAGACGAGGCGATCGCGCGCGCTTTGTATGACGTCACGCAGGAGATCTGCGCGCGTCATGGCCTGCCGGCCTATGAGATTTCCAACCACGCGCGGAGCGGCGCCGAATGCCGGCACAACCTGGTCTACTGGCGCGGGCAGGAGTATGCGGGCATCGGTCCCGGGGCGCACGGACGTCTCGACATTGATGGCGACAGGCACGCGATCGCCACCGAAAAGCGGCCCGAAGCCTGGCTCATGCGGGTCGAGGCGATCGGGAACGGGATCGTCGCCGACGATCTCCTGAACAGCGAAGAGCGCGCCGACGAGTTCCTGCTGATGGGGCTGCGCTTGCGCGAGGGCATCGATCCGCAGCGTTACGCGGCGCTGGCGGGCCGCCCTCTCGATCCGCGGCGAATCGCGATTTTGCGCGAGGAAGGCGCGATCGCGATCAGCCCCGACGGCCGTTTGCGGGTCACGCAGGATGGCTTTCCGCTGCTCGATGCGGTGGTGGCCGATCTCGCCGCCTGATTCCGGCCACCAAGGGATGCCGCCAAGGGTGCCACCAAGGGATCAGGCGCCAAAGCTCTTGGGCGATCCGGCAACCGCCTGGCCACCACCGGACGCGACACGCATGACGGCGAGGCCCCGCTGGTTGGTGCCGTCCGAACGAAATCGAAACAGGCCGTCGATGCCAGCAAAACCGGACGGGTTTGTCAGCGTCTCCGCCGCGAAGCGCTGCGGCCCCTGGGTGCGGGCGAGAGCCGCGACCAGCGCCACCGCATCATAGGCAAGGGTCGCCGTGCGCACCGGCTCGCCGCCGAATTTGGCGCGGTAACGGCCCGCGAAGGCGCGGAAGCCGGACGGGTCGGGAGCGGCGTAGAGACCGCCTTGCAGCGCGGCGCTGGCGAAGACGCGTGGGTTGTCCCACAGGCCGGTGCCGAGAAGCTGGACGTTGCGCAGGTTGGCGCCGGCCGCCGTGAGCGCATCCGCAACTGAGACCACCGCATCGCCGTCATCGGCGATAAGCAGCGCATCGGCCGAGCGAAGCGACTGCGCCACATTCTTCGCCGCGCCGGCACGATCCGCGCCGTATTTCTCGAATGCGACGATCCGCCCGCCGTGCCGCCCGACCGTCTGCTTGAAGGCGACCTCAACCACGTTGCCGTAGGCGTTTTCGGGCACCATGGCGGCAAACGAGCGCTTTCCGACGCTTGCGGCATATTCGACGATCCGGTTCACATCGGACTCAGGAAGAAAGCTCAGGAGATAGACGCCCCGGCCCGCAACGCTTGAATCGGTCGAGAACGCAATCACCGGAATGCCGCGCGTGCGCGCCGCCTGCGCGGTCGCCGGAACGGACGCAGCAAACAGCGGACCGAGGATGATTTCGGCGCCGTCATCAAGGGCCTGTTGCGCGCCCTGCTGCGCGCCTTGCGCCGAACCGGCATCGTCCTTGACCAGCAACTGGATATTCGGGTTCTGAAACTCAGCCAGCGCCATTTCGGCGGCATTCTTCATCGACTGCGCCGCGATGCTGGCATTGCCCGCAGCCGACAACGGGAGGACCAGTCCCACCTTGACCTGGCCCGTTCCGATCGTGACGCCCTGCCGAGCCGGCGTGGCCGTCGACGGCTGGGTGGACGAACCGATCAGCGATTGCTGGACGCCCGAGCAGGCTCCGAGCAAGGGCGCGCCAATGACAAAACCCAACGCCGCCCGGCGGGTCATGCCCGGACGTTCAGGTTTCGATTTGAACGGGTCCGCCATTATTATCCTTGCCATGAACCCGTCCGCGCAGGCCCAGCGCAATCTCCCGAGGGAATCAGGCATATTGCGGACGAATAGTTACCCGAACACAGGGACCGTGTCCCGCCTCGACTTGACATCGTACCCAACCTTGTGGACGGGCGGAACCAGCCGAAATCACCGGACCGGAGGGGTTTTCCGGCCGCGAACCGGTATCCACTTCGCTCCAAAACGCTATAGAGTGCAGCGCCATGCGCGCAAAATCAGCCCCGCTGAAACCGGACGCCGAAACTCCCGGTATCCGGACCTTTTCTATCGCGGGTCGTCAACTGGTCGCACCGAAGGTTGCGCCGGGTCTTCATCTGGTCGCTACGCCGATCGGAAATCTCGGCGACATCACCCTGCGGGCACTGGAGACGCTCGCCGGCGTCGATATCATCGCATGCGAGGACACCCGCATCACGCGTCGTCTCACCGAACGCTTCGCGATCACAGCCGTACTCAAGCCGTATCACGACCATAACGCTGCGGCCGCCCGTCCGAAAATTCTGGAGCAGCTTGCGGCTGGAGCCTCGATCGCGCTGGTCTCCGATGCCGGAACGCCGCTGATTTCCGACCCCGGATTCAAGCTGGTCCGCGAGGTCTCCGCCGCGGGCCATCGGGTCGTTGCGTTGCCCGGACCATCGTCCGTGCTGGCCGCGCTCGCAGTCGCCGCGCTGCCGACGGACCGGTTCTACTTCGACGGATTTTTGCCGGCAAAGGAGGCCGCGCGCCGTACGCGCCTTGCCGAACTTGCAAGGATCGACGCCACGCTGGTCATGTTTGAATCCGGCAGCCGCATCCGGGAATCCTTGCGCGATCTCGCAACCATGCTCGGACATCGCGACGCCGCGATCTGTCGCGAACTGACGAAGCTGCACGAGGACATCCGCCGCGCACCCCTCGGAGAACTCGCAGACGCCGCAGACGCGCTGGAAACGCGGGGCGAATTTGTGCTGGTGGTCGGCCCGCCTCCGGCTGACGCGGGCATGATGTCATCCGAAGACCTGGACGAACTGCTGCTGACTTCGCTGAAGCAAAGCAGCGTCAAGGACAGCGTCGCGCGGGCAGTCGAAATGTCGGGCCGCCCGCGTCGCGAAGTCTATGCCCGCGCGCTTGAACTCGCCGGACAAGGCCGGGCCAGGGGCGCCAATGACCGCAGGTAGGGACGATTCCCTCGACCGCGCGAAGACGGCAGCGCCGGAGCGGGTCGCGGCCTTCCATACGGGCCTTTCGGCGGAGAATCGCGCCGCCGCTTTTCTGATCGCCAAAGGCTACCGGATTCTGGCGCGACGGTTTCGCACGCCGCATGGCGAGATCGACATCGTGGCGCGGCGGCGACAGCTTCTCGCCTTCGTCGAGGTCAAGGCCCGCCGCAGCCTCGATGAAGCCGCCTATGCGGTGACGCCGCGGCAACAACTTCGAATCATCGCCGCCGCCCAGGGCTGGCTGATGGCGCATCCCGAACATGCAGCTTTCGAGCTTCGTTTCGACGCCATGCTGATTGCGCCGCGACGGTTGCCGCGCCATTTGCCAGGTGCATTCGACGCCAGTACATAGCCTGAGGAGCTTACGCGTCTCCGGTTGAAATCAACGGACGAGCACCATGAAATTGAACGTCGCCGTTCAGATGGATCCCATCGCGCGCATCAACGTGCGCGGCGATTCGACATTCGCGCTGTTGCTGGAGGCGCAGAGACGCGGCCACACGCTCTCGTATTACACGCCGGACAAGCTGTCCCTGCGCAGCAAGGACGTGGTTGCGCCGGTCCAGCCGCTGACCGTGCGCGATCAGGACAACGATCATTTTACACTCGGCGATGCGACGCGCACGCATATGGAATCGTTCGACGTCGTGCTGCTGCGGCAGGATCCGCCGTTCGATCTCGCTTACATCACGAGCACTCATCTGCTCGAGCGCATCCATCCGAAGACGCTGGTGGTGAACGATCCCGCGAGCGTGCGCGACGCGCCGGAAAAGCTGTTCGTGATGGATTTTCCCGAACTGATGCCGCCGACATTGATCTCGCGCGATCTCGACGAGATCAATTCGTTTCGCGCCGAGCACGGCGCGGTGGTGATGAAACCGCTGCATGGTCACGGCGGAGCTGCGGTGTTTCGCGTGATGCCGCAGGACATGAATTTCGGGTCGCTGTTCGACATGTTCTCGGTGACGTTCCGCGAGCCATGGGTGATCCAGCGTTTCCTGCCGGAGGTCAAACAGGGCGACAAGCGCATCATCCTCGTGGACGGCGAATTCGCCGGCGCCATCAATCGCGTGCCGGCCGCGGATGATCTGCGCTCCAACATGGTTCGCGGCGGCGCCGCCAGAGCCACCGACCTGACGCCCCGCGAGCGCGAGATCTGCGAGCGCATCGGCCCCTCGCTGCGTGAGCGCGGGCTGCTGTTCGTCGGCATCGACGTCATCGACGGCAATCTCACCGAGATCAACGTCACCTCACCCACCGGCATTCGCGCCATCGCCGCGTTCGGCGGCCCCGACATCGCCGCGAAAATCTGGGACCGGATCGAGGCGAAACGTTCATAGAACATGGTCCGAACCGGAATGACGCGCCAGCGCATGGCGGAGGCCTATTCCGGGATGAGACCATGATCAGAAACGCCCCGGAACTTTGTTCTCTCAATGTTCTTGTGCTCGGGGGGGTTGTAAGCTAGTCTCGCGATGGCACAGGGGGCGCGGCCATGGTTCAGCGGGTATCCACCGTCGCATTTGAAGGCATCGAGGCGCGCGCCGTCGACGTGCAGGTGCAGGTCGCGCCGGGTCTGCCCGCCTTCAACATAGTCGGCCTGCCGGACAAGGCGGTTTCGGAGGCGCGCGAGCGGGTGCGGGCCGCCCTGATCGCCTCGGGTCTGGCGCTGCCGGCCCGACGAATCACCGTCAATCTCGCCCCCGCCGACCTGCCGAAGGAAGGCAGCCACTACGATCTGCCGATCGCGCTCGGCCTGATGGCGGCGATCGGCGCCATTCCCTCCGACGCGCTGTCGGGATTTTCGGTGCTCGGCGAACTCGGCCTGGACGGCTCCATTGCGGCGGTGGCCGGGGGTCTTCCCGCCGCGATCGGCGCGAACAGCCGCGACGAGGGGCTGATCTGTCCCGCAGCCTGCGGCGCGGAGGCGGCCTGGGCGAGCCCGGACATCCAGATCATCGCCGCGAGTTCGCTGATTCAGATCGCAAACCATTTCAAGGGAACCCAGGTTCTGTCACGGCCACAGCCCCGGATTCGCGAAACTCAACGTGTTGCTCTCGACCTTCGCGACATCAAGGGCCAGGAGAGCGCCAAGCGTGCGCTCGAAATCGCGGCCGCCGGCGGGCACCATCTCCTGATGGTCGGCTCCCCGGGCAGCGGCAAATCGATGCTCGCGGCGCGCCTGCCCTCGATCCTTCCGCCGCTGTCGCCGGCTGAACTGCTGGAAGTGTCGATGATCGCGTCCGTCGCCGGCGAAATCGACGGCGGAGCGCTCACCGCGCGGCGGCCGTTTCGCGCCCCGCATCATTCCGCCAGCATGGCCGCGCTGACGGGTGGCGGCACGCGCGCCAAGCCCGGCGAGATCTCGCTCGCGCATCATGGCGTGCTGTTTCTCGATGAATTGCCGGAGTTCGATCCGCGCGTGCTGGATTCGCTGCGGCAACCGCTGGAGAATGGCGAGATCGCGGTCTCCCGCGCTAACCATCGCGTGACCTATCCCGCGCGGTTCATGATGGTGGCAGCGATGAATCCATGCCGCTGCGGCCATGCCTTCGAGCCCGGTTACGCCTGCAAGCGCGGCCGCATCGACCGCTGTACTGCCGACTACCAGATGCGCATTTCCGGGCCCCTGCTGGACCGGATCGATCTGCGCATCGAGGTCCCGGCCGTCACCGCCTCCGACCTCATTCTGCCGCCCGCCTCGGAAGGGTCGGCCGAAGTCGCCGCCCGTGTCGCCGTGGCCCGCGACATTCAGGCGGCGCGCTATGCCGCGCTTGGACTCCCGAACGTCCGCACCAACGCCGAAGCGCCGGCCGCCGCGCTGGAAGAAATCGCGCAGCCGGATGCACAGGGGCTGAAGCTGCTGCGCGAGGCCGCCGAAAGCATGCGTCTGTCGGCGCGCGGCTATCACCGGGTGCTGCGGGTCGCCCGCACGCTCGCCGATCTCGACGGCGCCGGCAAGATCGGCAGGCTGCACCTCGCCGAGGCGCTGTCCTATCGCGCGCTTGCGGAGGACATCAGGCGCGCGGCCTGACCGGCACTCGTTGACATCCGCGAACGATCAGCCTCAGAGCGGCTTTGCCGTGAAAACGCCGCTTAAGACATCCTTAACCCTGTTCGCATCCGACAGGATTTACGCGCGGTCCCTCAAACACTTCGCAACGTCGTTTTCCCATTCTGCGGCGAGCACATCGCAGTGCTCCTGCCGACGACATTCCGCCCTCTGACGGAATGTGCCGGGCGCACGACGAACTTTAGGTGGTTGATGATGGCGCGACTGTTCTGGCTCAGGGCGCGGCTGCGCCGGCTGGTCCGACGACATCCCCGCCTGAGTTTTGTCTTTCGGACCTTTACGACTTTCTCGATCGCGTTCGGAGGCGCCTACGGCTTCATCACCGGAAGCAAAAGCGCCGATTACGACCCGAACACCTTTGCAATCGGCGTAAGCCTCCTTTTCGCGCTGGCTTGCGTCGCGCTGGCGATCCTGAGCATGCGTCTGCGCTGGATGCGCAGGAAGCTTCGCAAGGTGGCTCTTCACAATGAGGCGCTCGCGGACCGGAACTGGGAGTTGAAGGAAGCCGAGGAACGAGCACGCAGCCTGTTCGAATCGCAAGGCGACTTGATCGTCCTGCGTGACGCGGGGGGCGTTATTACCTCGGTGAACGATGCCTATTGCGCCCTCGCCCGGCGCTCGAGAACCGAGTTGCTCGGCAGCCGGTTCGCGCTCCCCGTTCTTGAACAGGGTGAGAGTGCGCTTGAAACGAACGGCACGCGCATCCACGATCAGCGCGTCGAAACGGCGCTCGGACCGCGCTGGATCGCATGGCGCGAAGGCCTGGTGCGGATCGACGCCAATCACCCGGCGGAACTGCAATGCGTCGGCCGCGATGTCACCAGCCGCATGGAGACGGAGCGCGCGCTCGCTGAAGCGCGCGATCACGCGAACGCGGCCAACCGGGCCAAATCGCGTTTCCTGGCGATGACCTCGCATGAGTTTCGCACCCCGCTGAACGGCATCATCGGCATGAGCGGACTGTTGCTCGACACCCAGCTCACGCCTGAGCAGGCAACATACGCCAGCGCGGTCAAGACTTCCGGCGACGCACTGCTGTCGTTGATCGAGGAACTGCTGGACTATTCCAAGATCGAAGCCGGCAAGATCGAGCTTGAAAACCGTCCTTTCGTCCTGCCCGACCTGATCGAGGATATCACCGAACTGCTGGCGCCGCGTGCGCACGCGCGGCAACTCGAAATCGCAGCCTTTATCGACGACCGGCTGCCGATCGAAGTGATCGGAGACGCGGCGCGATTGCGCCAGGTTCTGCTCAATCTTGCGGGAAACGCCATCAAGTTCACGCCATCCGGCGGCGTCGCGCTGATCGTCGAGCCCGGCAGGCAACCGGGTGATACCCGCTTTTTGGTTCAGGACACCGGAATCGGCATAACGGCGGATGCGCAGGCGCGAATTTTCCGCGAATTCGAGCAGGCCGACGAACAGATCGCGCGGAACTATGGCGGCACGGGCCTGGGACTGAGTATCAGCGATCGCATCGTCAAGCGGATGGGCGGGCGCATCGCGGTTGACAGCAGGCCGGGGGCCGGCTCGGCGTTCGAGGTGTCGATACCCCTCGCCGCTCATGACGGCGTCTCCGAGCGAAAGCCGTTTTCCCCGCCGGCCCTCACAGGCCAAGCGATCCTGCTGGTAACCCCCCATGCGATCGAGGCATCACTGTTGGCCCGGCGGCTGGAGCGATGGGGCGCCGAGACCTGCATGGCATCGGATATCGCCGCTGCCCAAGCGCGGCTTGCCGAGCGGCCGTGGCACACCGTATTCGTCGATCATGCCATGGGCGCGGAGGATGTCTGGCGGTTCGGTCAGGCCGCCTGCCAGCACGCAGCGCGGCGGATCATCCTGGTCACGCCCTCGACAAGGCACGATCTTCAGGCTCCCGGCGCGGCCGCGTTCACGGGCTATCTGGTCAAGCCCCTGCGAACCGCGTCGATCGCAGCGCGGTTGACGGCGCCGGTCGACGGCTCCACCGCGCAGCGGATGACCGGCCCGGATGGCGCGACGATCGAAGCGTGCGGGGCGCCGGCCCCGGCCCCTGCGCAAAGCCTTTCCATCCTCGTGGCGGAGGACAACGAGATCAATGCGCTATTGATATGCTCGCTCCTGGCCCGGCTCGGGCATGACGTGACCGTCGCCGCAGACGGCGAGGAAGCGCTTGTATCGTGGGTCGCCGCCGAAACCGCGAATAGGCCCTATGACCTCGTGCTGATGGACGTCCAGATGCCGAAGCTCGATGGCATCGAGGCCACCCGGAAAATCCGTGAACAGGAAGCCGGTGGTCACCTCCGCCGCACCGCCATTCTGGCGTTGACGGCCAATACGCTGACAGACGATCGCCATGCCTGTCTGGAGGCAGGCATGGATGGCTTTCTGGTCAAGCCGCTCGATCAGGACAAGCTGGCCGACGCGCTCGCAAAACTGGCGGCGCGTCACGTCGCGGCAAAGTCTGAATTCAACGCTGTGGAATCCGGCCCTGTTTGATTGAGCATGCTCCCGTCCGGAAACCGTTCCACCCGGGATCAAGTCCGGCAGGCTTTTCGGGATCATGCTCTGAAAATCTTCGCATTTTCTCACGGCGAACCGGTATCCACTTCGCCGGAAAATGCTCTATAGCGTTTTCGAGCGAAGTGGATACCGGTTCGCGTGAAGAAAACGCGTCAAATCAAGGATCTGGAATCTTTCACCGTTTCCATGACAAGGTGAAAGACTCTAAAGCCGCCTCAACGCGACCTGCTCGACGACGTGGTCCGCTCCCTTCTTGAGAATCAGGGTGGCCCGCGGCCGTGTCGGCAAAATGTTGTCCTCGAGATTGGCGCGATTGGTGCGCTCCCAGATCGCGATGGCCGTGGCGGTGGCCTCCTCGTCCGACAGCAGCGCGTAGCGATGAAAGTAGGATCGCGGGTCATGGAAGGCGGTGTCCCGCAGCGCCAGGAAACGCTTCACATACCAGTCCCGCAGCACCGGTTCCTCGGCGTCGAGATAGACCGAGAAATCGAAGAAATCGGAGACAACCGGAACGGCCCTGCCGTCGCGCGGCAGCGGGCCGGTCTGCAGCACATTGACGCCTTCGACGATCAGGATGTCGGGCTGACTGACCTCGTTCCAGCTATCGGGCACGATGTCGTAGGTCAGGTGCGAGTAAACCGGCGCGCGCACCGGCGTGCGGCCCGCCTTGACGTCGCTGAGAAACCCCAGCAATAGCGGCAAATCGTAACTCTCCGGAAAACCCTTTTTCTGCATCAGGCCGTGTCGCTCGAGCACCGCGTTCGGAAACAGAAATCCATCGGTGGTGACGAGTTCGACCTTGGGGCGCGGCGACCATCGCGCCAGCAGCGCCTGCAGCACGCGGGCCGTGGTCGATTTCCCGACCGCGACCGATCCCGCCACACCGATGATATACGGCACCTTGCGATCGTGGATGCCGAGAAACTGGCGCTGGGCGACGAAGAGCCGCTGCATCGACGCGACATAGATCGACAACAGCCTGGACAACGGCAGATAGATCTCCTCGACTTCCATGAGATCGAGGCGGTCATGCATCGAGCGCAATGCCGCGATTTCATTCGCGCCCAGCGTCATCGGCATGTCGTGCCGGAGCTTCGCCCACTCGGCGCGGGAGAAAATCCGGTACGGATTATACTGCTGCTGCTCTGGCCGCGAATCCATCAAGCTCGCCCTCCGGCTACTCGCGATTGCGCGCAGCCTTCTCTTCGAGTCCCGACATCGTCGTGCGCTGCGCCAGGGCATCTTCGATATCCTGGAACTTCACGCCGCGGGCTTTCAACAGTACAAGGAAGTGAAACATCACGTCGGCGCCTTCGGCGATCAGGTGATTCCGGTCGTTCTCCACCGCAGCGATCACCGTCTCGACGGCTTCCTCGCCAAACTTTTTGGCGCAATGCTCAGGACCTTTGTCGAGCAGCTTTCGCGTATAGGATACCTCGCCGCCGGATACAGCCCGGGCGTCGATGGTGGCGGCAAGATCATGAATCGTGAAACGCGGCATGCTACTCTGCTTGTCCTGGCGCCGATCATGCGGAACGCGCAAATTTTTGAATGTTTAGCACTTCCGCGAAGCGGAGTCGTCAGGGATCGAGCCGCATCGGCAACCCGGCGCGGGCCATATGATCCTTGGCTTGGCGAATGGTAAATTCCCCGAAGTGAAAGATCGACGCGGCAAGCACCGCCGTCGCATGGCCTTCGCGAATCCCCTCGACCAGGTGATCGAGATGACCCACGCCGCCGGACGCGATCACCGGCACCGAAACGCTGTCGGCCACCAAACGCGTCAGCGGCAGATCGAAGCCCTGACGGGTGCCGTCGCGATCCATCGAGGTCAGCAGGATCTCGCCGGCGCCGAGCGACACCACCTCCTGGGCATATTCGATCGCGTCGATGCCGGTGGATTTTCGGCCGCCATGGGTGAAGATTTCCCAGCGGTCCGAGCCGCCGGCTTTCGACACCCGCTTGGCGTCGATCGCGACCACAATGCACTGGTCGCCGAACTTTTCCGCGGCTTCCCTGACGAAGTCGCGCCGGCTCACCGCCGCGCTGTTGATCGAGACCTTGTCCGCGCCGGAGCGCAGCAAGACACGGATGTCATCGATGGTGCGAACGCCGCCGCCGACCGTCACCGGCATGAAGCAGGCTTCCGCCGTGCGCCGGACCACATCCAGCATGATACCGCGATTCTCGTGCGTCGCGGTGATGTCGAGAAAGGTGAGTTCGTCGGCACCGGCGGCATCGTAGGCGATGGCGGCTTCAACCGGGTCGCCGGCATCGCGCAGATCCACGAAGTTGACGCCCTTGACGACGCGGCCATCCTTCACGTCGAGGCAGGGTATGACACGGACCTTGAACATCGCGCGCAAATACTCTCAGGCCGCCGCGCGCGCGGCGCGGATCAGCGCCAGCGCCTCAGTCGGATCAAGCCGGCCGTCATAGAGCGCGCGTCCGGCGATCGCGCCCGCGAGCTTCCTCGCGCGCGGCGTGAGCAATGCCTCCACATCCGCGATGGAGGCGAAGCCGCCGGACGCAATCACCGGAATTGAAATGCTCTCGGCGAGCGCGATGGTGGCTTCGAGGTTGAGACCCTTCAGCAGGCCGTCGCGGGCGATATCGGTAAAGATGATCGCCGCGATGCCCGCGTCCTCGAACCGCCGCGCGATATCAAGCGCGGTCACCTCCGAGGTTTCCGCCCAGCCTTCGACGGCAACCTTGCCATCGCGCGCATCGAGACCGACCGCGACGCGCCCCGGAAATGACTTCGCGGCCTGCTTGACCAGAACCGGATCGCGCACCGCGGCGGTGCCGATGATGACGCGCGCGATGCCCTTGCCGAGCCACGCCTCGATCGTCTTCAGGTCCCGGATGCCGCCGCCGAGTTGGACCGGCATGGCCACGGCCTTCAGCATCCGCTCCACCGCATCTGCATTCACGGGCTTGCCGGCAAAGGCGCCGTCGAGATCGACCACGTGCAGATATTCGAAGCCTTGCGCGGCGAAGGTGCGCGCCTGCTCGGCTGGATCGAGATTGAACACGGTGGCGCGCGCCATGTCGCCCTGCTCCAGGCGAACGCATTGGCCGTTCTTCAGATCGATGGCGGGAAAAAGAATCACGGTTTCCACTTCAGAAAGTTCGAAATCAGCGCGAGCCCGAACCGCTGGCTCTTTTCGGGATGAAACTGTGTGCCGATCGCGGTGTCCCTGCCGACGATCGCCGTCACCGGGCCGCCGTAGTCGGCGCGCGCCAGCACATCGGTCTCGTTGACCGCGTTCAGGTGATAGGAATGCACGAAATAGGCGTGACGGCCTTTCGGTCCCAGCGGCAGGCGATCGAGCACCGGATGCTCGCGCACCGGATCGAGGGTATTCCAGCCCATATGCGGAATCTTCAGGCTCTCGTCGCGCGGCGAAATCTTTTCGACGTCGCCCGCAATCCAGTTCAGGCCATCGGTCGTGACGTGCTCCTTGCCGCGTGTCGCCATCAGTTGCATCCCGACGCAAATGCCCAGGAACGGGCGCGCCTTGTCGCGCACCACCTCGGTCAGGGCCTGGACCATGCCGTCGAGCGCATCGAGTCCCTTGCGGCAATCGGCGAACGCGCCGACACCGGGCAGCACCACGCGGTCGGCCCGGAACACCACGTCCGGATCGCGCGTCACCACGATCTTTTGCAGACCTTCGATCCCGCGCGCCGCGCATTCGAACGCTTTGGCGGCCGAATGAAGATTGCCGGAGCCATAGTCGATGATCGCAGCCGTCACCGCGGCATCCCGGGTTGCGGAAACAGGCCGACAATGTCGCCGCGCGGCGGCGCGAACGGCTGCTCCGGAACGCTACGAGTCGGCGGCGGCGCCCCACGATCGACAGCCAACGGATCGAACTCTGTTCCCCGCATCGTCGTCCAGCGGTCGAAAAAACGCCGCTCGGCCGCTTCGCGGTCGTCCGCGACAACGACATCAAGCTGGCGCCATTTGCGCCGCGACAGCGTCCAGCGACGCAAGCTCGCCGCTTCCAGTCCCATCAGCACGGCAATGACCACCATCACCGTCAGGCGTGTCCCGCCACTGACGCGCAGCAGCGTCATCACGACTTCGAGCGCGATCGACAGCACCATATATCCGGCGAACGCCAGCCAGAGCCGTTGATAAAGCAACCACAACGGACCGAATACGAAGGCCCAGAACGAAAAACCATCGCGTACGAACACGAATCGGTCCGGGGCGCCGCGCACGTCCGTACCTTCGGCAGGCGGCGCATGGACTGTATAGACCGGCATTTGCACTCTCCGTCGACGACAGGGCGATCAGCCGCCGAGCTGGCCCTTTGTTGACGGCACCTCGCCCGCGGCGCGCGGATCGATCGCCACCGCCGCGCGAAGCGCCCGCGCCAGACCCTTGAAGCAGGATTCGGCGATATGATGGCTGTTCTCGCCATATAGGGTTTCAACGTGCAAAGTCACGCCCGCATTGACCGCAAAGGCATTGAACCATTCGCGCACCAGCTCGGTGTCGAATTCGCCTATTTTGTCGCGCGGAAACTCGACCCTGAAGACCAGCATCGGACGGCCCGAAATGTCGATCACGACACGCGACAGCGTCTCGTCCATGGGCATATGAACACCAGCATAGCGGGTGATGCCGGCCATGGTGCCGAGCGCCTGCTTCACCGCCTGCCCCAGCGCGATGCCGACATCTTCGGTGGTGTGGTGATGATCGACGTGGAGGTCGCCGTCGGCCTTGACGGTGATGTCGATGCGCGAGTGGCGGGCGAGCAGGTCCAGCATATGGTCGAAAAAGCCGATGCCGGTCGCAACCTGGGACACGCCGGAGCCGTCGAGGTTCACCGCAACCTCGATGTCGGTTTCCTTGGTTTTGCGCTTGATGGTCGCCGTGCGCATGAATCGGGCTCTCCGCGTCGCGCATGATCCGCCAAACGGGCGCCCGGATCATGCGGGTCCTCAACGGGGCCCTTTTAACAGGCTCATGCTCTCTTCGCTACCGCGAGACGACGCCTTTTGCCGGGGTTCTTCGCGCCATGGTGACTAGCGGAGGGGATTTGAACATTCACTACCCATCTGCCGCGGATGCCGGGATATGAATGTCAAATCCAAAACTCCACTGGAAACTTATAGTTGCTGGTGGTCCTGCGATTCTGACATTCGCAAAAATAACTGCGGAAACGGGATGCGAATGTTAGAACCGGACCACCAGAATCCGCGACTTCGAACGCCGATTGCAACGTCCCGTCGTAATGCCTAAATCTGGCGGATCACGAAGGGGTTCAGATGCAAGCATCACAGCCGCAGGTGTGGCACGGCACCACGATCCTGACCGTCCGCAAGGGCGGCAAGGTCGTTATTGGCGGAGACGGCCAGGTCTCGATCGGACAGACTGTCATCAAGTCCAATGCGAAGAAGGTCCGGAAACTTGGCAAGGGCGATGTGATCGGCGGGTTCGCCGGCGCCACCGCCGACGCTTTCACGCTGTTCGAGCGGCTGGAGAGCAAGCTCGAGCAATACCCCGGTCAGCTCACCCGCGCCGCGGTCGAACTCGCCAAGGACTGGCGCACCGACCGTTATCTGCGGCGGCTCGAAGCCATGATGCTCGTCGCCGACAAGGATGTGTCGCTGGTCCTGACCGGCACCGGCGACGTTCTGGAGCCGGAAGCCGGCGTGATGGCGATCGGCTCCGGCGGCAATTATGCGCTGTCCGCCGCGCGGGCGTTGATCGACTCCGACAAGGACGCGGAAGCCATCGTCCGCCGTTCGCTCGATATCGCCGCCGACATCTGCGTTTATACCAACCGAAACGTCACGATCGAGACGCTGGCGGCGGGCTGACCTTATGCCCGTTCATACTGAGTCCGTTCATCCGTCGCGCGGTCTCTCCGTGCCCAATGGCGCATTGATCGCCCTCGGCCTGCTGATCACGCAGGCCGCGATCCTTTATGCCATGGGGCGGGTCCCGATCTGCGCCTGCGGCTACGTCAAGTTCTGGCATGGCGTGGTGCAAAGCTCCGAGAATTCGCAGCACCTCACCGACTGGTACACCTTCTCCCACATCATCCATGGATTTCTGTTTTACGGCGCGACCTGGCTGGTCCTGCCTCGCGCCACCTGGATCACCCGCCTTCTGATCGCGATCACCATCGAGGGCGCATGGGAGATCGTGGAGAACTCGCCCTGGATCATCGATCGCTATCGCGCAGCGACCATTTCCCTGGACTACTATGGCGACAGCATCGTCAATTCGCTGTCCGATACACTCGCCATGATCGCGGGATTCGTGCTCGCGCACAAACTTCCGATTGCCTTGACGATCGTTCTGGCGATTCTGCTTGAAGTGCTGGTCGGACTGCATATCCGTGACAACCTGACGCTCAACGTCATCATGCTGATCCACCCGTTCGAAGCCATCCGGCACTGGCAGTCCGGACCGCCCATCATCTGACCGCTTGTTACCGCAACGTTTCACCATATCTTCGAGATCATGATGCACTTCTCTCCTCGCGAAATCGTTTCCGAACTCGATCGTTTCATCGTCGGCCAGACCGACGCCAAGCGCGCCGTCTCCATCGCCTTGCGCAATCGTTGGCGGCGCCAGCAGTTGACCGGACCGCTGCGCGAGGAAGTGCTGCCGAAAAACATCCTGATGATCGGGCCGACCGGCGTCGGCAAGACCGAGATCGCGCGGCGGCTGGCCAAGCTGGCGAACGCACCGTTCCTCAAGGTCGAGGCGACGAAGTTCACCGAAGTCGGATATGTCGGGCGCGACGTCGAACAGATCGTTCGCGATCTTGTGGAGGTCGCGATCAACCAGACCCGCGAGCGCAAGCGCAAGGACGTTCAGGCGCGCGCGCAGCTCGCCGCGGAGGAACGCGTGCTCGATGCGCTGGTGGGAGCGAACTCCAGCGCCGCTACGCGCGATTCCTTTCGCAAGAAGTTGCGGGCTGGCGAACTCAACGACAAGGAAATCGAGATCGAGACCCAATCCTCCGGCGGAGCGCCGATGTTCGAGATCCCGGGGATGCCCGGTGCGCAGGTCGGCGCGATCTCGATCGGCGATATCTTCGGCAAGATGGGCGGACGAACCAAGACCCGCCGACTGAGCGTGGAAGATTCCCATGAAATCCTGGTCAACGAGGAATCCGACAAGCTGCTCGATACCGATCAGCTCACGCAGGAGGCGGTCGCCGCCGTCGAGAACAACGGCATCGTATTTCTCGACGAGATCGACAAGATCTGCGTGCGTGACGGCCGCAGCGGCGGAGACGTGTCGCGCGAAGGCGTGCAGCGCGACCTGCTGCCGCTGATCGAGGGAACGACGGTCTCCACCAAGCACGGCGCGGTCAAGACCGACCACATCCTGTTCATCGCCTCGGGCGCGTTTCACATCGCCAAGCCGTCGGACCTGCTGCCCGAATTGCAGGGCCGGCTGCCGATCCGCGTCGAACTGGATGCTCTGACACGCGATGACATGCGGCGCATCCTGACCGAACCGGAGGCCTCGCTCATCAAGCAGTATGTCGCGTTGATGCAGACCGAAGGCGTCACGCTCGACTTCTCCGACGACGCCATCGATGCGCTTGCGGATATCGCAGTCGCGGTGAATTCCACCGTCGAGAATATCGGTGCGCGACGACTGCAGACGGTGATGGAGCGGGTGCTCGACGATGTTTCGTTCTCGGCGCCCGATCGAAATGGAGAGACGGTCCGCATCGACGCCGCATATGTTCAGAAACACGTCGGCGATCTGGCGAAGAATGCCGATCTGAGCAGATTCATTCTCTAGATTCTGATTCAACTGCGGTGAACCAGACTCTAGCCATATCTTTTTGATCGAGCATGATCTTATCCGAAAGCCGGTTTCCGATGCTCTAAAAACCCCGCGCGCGCCGCAAGCGGACGTAAAGCGCACCCTCGCCGCCATGGCCGACATGCGCCTCGTCGAAGCCGGCGACCAGCGAGCGGAATTCGGGCAGCGCGAGCCACTGCGGGACCTGCCGCCGAAGCACGCCGCGTCCGGAATCCGGATCGGCCGCCCGGCCCTTGCCGGTGATGACAAGCACGAAGGTCAGACCATCGCTTGAGGCGTTCTGCAGAAAACGCAGCAGGACGCGATGCGCCCGCGTCTGCGTCATGCCATGCAAATCGATCCGGGCGTCGATGTCTTTGCGTCCCCGCGACAGTTGCGATCGCTCGCGTCGGGTGAGCGATACGGGCGGCGGAGCTTTTGTCCTTCTGACTTTGGCGACGTCGGGCGACGTCGGCTTTGGCGCTGGAGCGGACGGCACCGCGAGGCCTGCTGCCTCGCGCAACGCCACGGAAGCTGCCGTTGACCGGGAGCATTTGCGCAACGGTTTGGCCTGGCCGGCGACGCTTTCCCACAACTGACGTTCATCATCTGTAAGAACGCGCTGGCGACGCAGTCTCGCGAAGGTGTCCGGCGACGAGCGCTTCATCGTGTCGGGCTGCGCCAGCGCCGGCGGTGATGACGCCGCGGATGACGAGCGGACTTGTCGGGTTGTATCACCGGAGACGAAGCGGTTCCTGAGGACTCGGCTCTCGCCGGCGCGGCAGCGGTCCCAGCCGGCTTGCCGGCGGGAGCCACGGATGAGGATACGGCCCGTTGCGGGGCGGCCTTGTGGCCGTCGTCCGACTTCTGATGCTTCGGCGGAAACAGCTTTGCGATCCTCGCCGAGGGCCTTTTTTCCGGAAGCGGCATGGTTCTGCCGCTCACCGCGGGATCGAGGCTGTTGGGGACGAGCATTACGAAATGCATATTGTGGCGCAGGCGGCCAGAGATGCGGCCTGCTTCCGAACCTGCGCCGAAATAGAGGTCGGCGCGAGCCGGGCCGACGATTGCCGAGCCGGTATCCTGCGCGATCATCAGCCGATGGAACGGGGTTTTCGCCTGTTCCGATTCGATCGGCAATTCCCCTTCGATAAAGAAAGGGGTGCCATAGACGTGCAGCGATTTATCGACCGCGATCGAACGGCCGGGCGCCAGCGGTACGCCCTGCGCCCCGACCGCCTCGTCGTTGTCCGAGAGCTTCACCTCGCGGAAGAAAACATATGAACGGTTTTGGCGGCGCAACTCGCTGGCGCCATCCGGATTTTCAGTCATCCACTGCCTGATGCGCTGCATCGACATCTGGTCCTTCGGGATGATGTTGCGCTCGATCAGGATACGGCCGACGGCAGTATAGGGATATCCATTATAGGAATCATAGTTGATGCGCAGCGTCGAGCCATCCTCGAGCCGGACGCGCGCGGACCCCTGGATTTGCGTAAAGAGCAGATCGGTCTGGCTCTTGAGCCAGCAGATCTCAAGGCCGCGGCCCGCAATCGCGCCATCTTCGATCTCCGCGCGATCATAATAGGGGACGAGTTTTCGCCTGCCGATCTTGCGATAGACAGGTCCGCTGTTCGGCAGGCTCGGTGAGCTTTGCGTGAATCCCCGGACGAAGAGGTTCGAGGGACGCCGGTAAACCGGCACGCTATAGACATCGGTCCTGGTGCGTGATCCATCGATGATCGGCTCATAATAGCCGGTGACGAAGCCGTCGGCTTCGCCGAGACGCGAAATTTGCACCGGCCGGAAATGGGTTTCGAAGAAGGCGCGTGCCCTGGCGCCGTCCGGATTGTCGATAACCTTGGCGGCACGACACGGCTCCCGCAATGACGCGCCCAGTGCTTTCGGGCTGGCGGCCGGAGGCTGCCTCGCGGTTATCGCACGGCAGCTCCTGCGAAACGCCCTGAATGCTTCAAGGTGATCATCGTCTTTCCAGCCGGCGATATCGGCCCATGCCACCGGCAGATATTGACCGCCCGCGATCTCGAACGGCCAGACCGGATGACGAGGGGCATGCCGGGCTTCGAGCGCGACAGGCATGAGCGCGGCGGCGACGCAAAATCCGGCGGCGCACCTTTTAAATCGGTAAAGATTAGCTGGCGCTTCCGGTGCCAACCAGTTTCCAGTTCGGATCACGCGATGCGATATCGCGGGCAAACGTCCAAACATCGGTGATGTCGGAAATCTTCTCAGGGTTTCCGTCGACAATTGCTCCGGTCTTGTCGCGGGTGATCGAAATCATCTGCGAAATGAAGCGGACCGTCAGTTGCTCCGCGCCTTCGCGTAGCTCCGCGCCAATCAGCTCGACCTTGTCGATCGAGACAAATCGCGTTTCCGTCTGCTGTTCGAGTTTTTCCCGATCCTTGATGGCGGCATCGAAGCTGTCATAGACATCCGCTGACAGCAAGTCCTTCAAGGTCCGACGATCGCCGTTGGCGAATGCCAGCACGATCATCTCATAAGCGCTGCGCGCGCCGTTGAGGAAATGCTTCGGATCGAAGGACGAATCCTGCGCCGCGATGGCGTCGAGCCCGTGAGCGAGCGGCGTTCCGGGCTCGGTCAGATTTTTCCAGCGCTCGGAGGCAGACGTCACGTCGGCCGTGGGCTCCGACGGGGGCTGATCGATCACGGCGCCCGGTATCGGGACCACATTATTGTCCTGCGTGCCATGCAGGACCTCGCGCGTCGCACGATCGTAAGGCGGACGCTCACTTCCCGTGCGCTGGCCCAGGACGCTGCGCAGCCGCAGGAAGATAAAAACCGCTAGCGCCAGAAAAATGATGGTGTAAATATCCACGTCGTCTTCACTTTCTGATCGGTCTGGTTCTCGTCCGGTGAACGAACGTCCCGCGAGGGTCACCGGTTCGCATCAGACGGCGTCAATAATGTAGGTATGATCTCCGGTCCGGCCAAGGCCGCGTTTTAGCATAACGAACCGGATCAGGGAGTTGTCTCCTCAACTGCAGCTTTGAGGAATAATAGCGCGTTTCCGATCAAAGGGGAAATCGGAATGCGGGAAGAAAACGCGTTCCTTCAACAGTTTAAGCCGCCAGACTATGCAACCTGCGGCGGTTTTTCGAAAGCTCTAGGCTAAATGCGACGAGCAACCTCAGCCAAAGCCCCCCTCTCAATGGTCCCACTGTCCTTGTGGACAGCGGCAGGCTTGTGATAGCCACTCGCGGCGGCGCGGCAATTTGCCCCTTCAAGCAAGCCAATCATTCCCCGGCTTCGCTTGAATGTTTCAGGAGAGAAATCCAATGACCAACGGCAACGGCACACCTCCAGAGGCGGGCCCTTCACCCCAGTTGAATGTGCTGGCCCAATACACCAAGGATCTCTCTTTCGAGAATCCCAATGCGCCTGCCTCGCTTGCCCCGCAGCAACAGCCCCCCTCGATTAACGTTCAAATCAATGTCGGCGCCTCCAATGTCGCGGAGAACGACTACGAGGTGGTTCTGAAGGTCGAGGGCAAGGCCGAACATACCGGCAAGCTGATGTTCGGTTTCGAGCTGGCCTATGCCGGGGTGTTCCGGATCGTCAACGTTCCCAAGGAAAACCTGCATCCGCTGGTCATGATCGAATGCCCGCGGCTGTTATTCCCGTTCGCGCGCCAAATCGTTGCGACGGTCGTCCGCGACGGCGGATTCCCACCGCTGATGCTTGACCCCATCGATTTCGTGAGCTTGTACCGGCAAAACATGGAACGCCAGGCAGCGCAGGAAGCAGCGCAACAAAAGCCGAGCTAGTGGTCCGATTCTAACATTTGCATCCCGTTGCGGCAGGGAGTTCCTGCAGATGTTAGAATCAAAGGACCACTAGCAACTATCAGGTTTCTAGTGGAGTTTTGAATGTGACATTCGCCTGACAAGTTCGCTGCAAAGTGGGTAGCGAATGTCAAATTCACTCCACTAGAGCGTTTTCAGGCGAAGTGGCGATCGGTTGCGTCAAGAAAACCGGTTGCGTCAAGAAAACGGGTCAAATCAAGAACCTGGAGTCTTTCACCGTTTCCGTGAAAAGGTGAAAGACTCTAGCTTTAGCCCCGCAAGCTCCCGCCGGTTTTCTTCGTGACCTCGGCGACGATCTTCGCCGCCACCGCGTCGATCTCCTGATCGGTCAGCGTCTTGTCACGCGGCTGGATCGCCACCGCGATGGCGACCGATTTCTTGTTCGCCTCGATGCCCTTGCCCTCATAGACGTCGAACACGGTGACGCCGGCGATCAGTTTTTTGTCCACGCCTTGCGCCGCGCGCGCGATGTCGGCGGCTTTCACGCCGCGATCGACGATGAAGGCGAAGTCGCGCGACACCGGCTGAAACGCCGGCAGCTCCAGCACCGGCTTGGCGCGCGTCGCCTTCTGCTTGCTTTCCGGAATGCGGTCGAGGATCACCTCGAACGCCATCACCGGACCGTCGGCTCTCAACGCCTCAAGCACGCGCGGATGCAACTCGCCGAAATAGCCGAGCACGTTATGCGGCCCGATCTGGATCGCGGCCGAACGTCCGGGATGCAGCCATGCCGGAAAATTCTTCGACTCATTGCTGGCCGCAGCCTGCATCGCCTGCACAGGCGCGCCGGCTGCGGCCAGCACCGCGAACGCATCGGCCTTTACATCGAAGGTATTGGCATCAAGCGAACCCGCCGCGGCCGAGCCCGACCAGTGCCGCCCGATGCCTGCCGACGAGGCGATGCCGCGGCGAACGCCGGCGGCCGCGGTGAACTGATCCTGTGGACGGTCGCCACGGAAGATCTGCCCGACCTCGAACAGCGCCACATCCGGAAAGCCGCGGTCGGCATTGGCCTGCGCGATGGCGACGAGGCCCGGCAGCAGGCTCGGCCGCATGTCGGAGAGATCAGCCGCGATCGGATTGGCGAGCGCCAATTCCGCATTCCCGCCGCCGAACAATTCGGCCTGCGATTTCGCGATGAACGACCAGTTGACGGCTTCGACCATGCCGCGCGCCGCGAGCGCACGCCGCGTCTTTCGCGTGCGCGACTGGATCGGCGTCAGCACCGGCTTGCGTGCCGCGTCGCCCCGATCGAACGGCGTCATCGGCACCTTGTCGACGCCGACGATGCGCACGATCTCCTCGACGATGTCGGCCTTGCCGTGAACGTCGGTGCGCCAGGTTGGAATGGCGACCTTCACCACGGGGCCATTGCCGGCCACCATGAAGCCGAGACGGCCGAGAATGCGGCGCATCTCAGGCAGCGGCACGTCGATCGCCGCGAGACGTTTGGTCTCCGCCAGCGGAAAATCGATCACCCGGTCCTCGGGCAGCGCCTGTCCGGCGACGATCGTCTCCGACGGCGTGCCGCCGCACAATTCCATCACCAGCCGCGTCGCCATCTCAAGCCCGGGCACCATGAAAGCGGGATCGACGCCACGCTCGAAACGATAGCGCGCGTCGGAATTGATGCCGAGCCTGCGGCCGGTCTGCGCGATGTTGATCTCGCTCCACAGCGCCGATTCGATCAGCACATCCGTCGTGCCCTCGTCGCAGCCGGATTCCTCGCCGCCCATGATGCCGGCGAGCGATTCGACACCGTTGTCGTCGGCGATAACGCAGACGCCCGGATCGAGCGTGTAGGTGCGGCCGTCGAGCGAAAGCAGCGTCTCGCCGTCGCGGGCGCGGCGCACCGTGAGATTGCCATGCACCTTGTTCGCGTCGAACACGTGCAACGGCCGGCCGCGATCGTAGGTCATGAAGTTAGTGATATCGACCAGCGCGTTGATCGGACGCAGGCCGATCGAGGTCAGGCGCTTTTGCAGCCATTCCGGTGAGGGGCCGTTCCTCACCCCGCGAACCAGCCGCAGCGCGAAGCCGGGGCAAAGCGCGGCGTCTTCAACCGTGACCTTCACCGGGCAGGGGAATTCGCCCTTGACCGGCTTGATGGTCGGATTTTTGAGGCTGCCCATGTCGGCGGCGGCGAGGTCGCGCGCGATGCCGTGCACGCCGGTGCAGTCCTGCCGGTTCGGCGTCAGGTTAATCTCGATGACGGGATCGCCGAGGCCGGCCCATTCCGCATAGCCGGTGCCGACCGGCGCGTCAGCCGGCAGTTCGATAATGCCGTCATGGTCGTCGGAAATTTCGAGTTCGGCCGCGGAGCACAGCATGCCGCGGCTCTCGACGCCGCGAATGGTGCCGACCCCAAGCGTGATGTCCTTGCCCGGAATGTAGGTGCCGGGCGGCGCGAACACGCTGACGAGGCCCTCGCGCGCGTTGGGCGCGCCACACACCACCTGGATATAAGCGGGCTCGCCCTTGTCATTGGTCTCGCCGGTATCGACCATGCACACCCTGAGACGATCCGCGTTCGGATGCTGCACGGCCGAGACCACCCGCGCGACGGTGTAGGGCGCAAGCGCCTTCGACTTGTCCGCGATGTGCTCGACCTCGAGCCCGATCATGGTCAGCTTGTCGGCGAGTTTGTCCAGCGGCTCGTCGGTGTCGAGATGCTCTTTCAGCCAGGAGAGGGTGAATTTCATCTCAGCACCAACTCAATGATGACAGTGCCAATCAAAACAACCGAAACAAAAAAAGTAAGTTTTGCCGTTATATCCAAAAGCGCTTCACGCATAACCGCGTTTTCAGTGTCAGATAGCGATTCTGAATGATTTTGGACCATGAAAAGCCTTAAGCAAAAGACCGCGAGCGACACGTATAGAAGTGTCTCAATACCGAATAGCAATCTCAGTAATGCGATGCTCGTCCAAGAATAAAGTACGCCCGTGACAGCAATCATTATGGAGACATGTTGGAGTATCGCGGTTGCTTTCGTGTCTACCGAATCGTAGGCCTCGTAAATCGCTCGGCCGAGAGCACTGTTCGGATCTTCATTTTTTAGATCTCTGTCTCTTTTCTCTAATTCCTCTTTGGACACGAGGCGAAGCGCTGCACTGTCAAAACAGGCAATCGTTTTATTTAGAAGGTTCACGAACTCAATCCTCCCGCCAGCGTCGGCACCTCTAGCGGCCTGAAGCCGTAGTGAGTGAGCCAGCGCACGTCGCCTTCGAACAACTGCCGCAGATCGGCGATGCCGTATTTCAGCATCGCGATGCGATCGATCCCCATGCCCCAGGCGAAGCCCTGATAAACTTCCGGATCGAGACCGCAGAGCTTCAGCACGTTCGGATGCACCATGCCGCAGCCGAGAATCTCCAGCCAGTCCTCACCCTCGCCGAAGCGGATCTCGTGCTTGTCGCGGCGGCACTGGATGTCGACTTCCAGCGACGGCTCGGTGAAGGGAAAGAACGACGGACGGAATCGCATGTTGACGTTGTCGACCTCGAAGAACGCCTTGCAGAATTCGTGCAGGATCCATTTGAGGTGGCCGAGATGCGACGACTTGTCGATCACCAGCCCCTCGACCTGATGGAACATCGGCGTGTGGGTCTGGTCACTGTCGCTGCGATAGGTGCGGCCGGGACAGATGACGCGGATCGGCGGCTTCTGACTGAGCATGGTGCGCACCTGCACCGGCGAGGTGTGCGTGCGCAGCAATAGGCGCGAGCCGCCTGCCCCGGGCTCAGACCCGGTGTCCCCCTTCGGGTTGAAGTAGAACGTGTCGTGCATCTCCCGCGCCGGATGGCCTTCGGGAAAATTCAGCCGGGTGAAGTTGTAGTCGTCGGTCTCGATGTCGGGCCCTTCGGCGACCGCAAAGCCCATGTCGGCGAAGATAGTGGTGACCTCGTCCCACACCTGGCTCAGCGGATGGATGCGGCCGGCCTCCGCAGGAGGCTCGCGCAAGGGAAGCGTGACGTCGATGGTTTCCGAGGCGAGACGCGCGTCGAGCGCGGCGGCCTTGAGCACCTCGCGCCGCGCCCCCAGCGCCTGCGTCACCGCATCCTTGGCGAGGTTGATCGCGGCGCCTTGCGTCTTGCGCGCCTCGGGCGACATCTTGCCGAGCGTAGCGAGCAGCGCGGAGATCGACCCCTTCTTGCCGAGCGTTGCGATGCGCACCGCTTCCAGCGCGGCCTCGTCGGTGGCGGCTGCGATCTGGCCGAGGATCTGGGATTGAAGGGAATCGAGATCGGACTTTTCGGGATCGGACATGGACGGCGCCCCGTTCTCCCACCTCCCCCTGGAGGGGGGAGGTCGATCTGCGAAGCAGATCGGGTGGGGGTGAATCGGAATGCGGGGCACGTGCAGGTTGGCAGGACACCCCACCCCGACGCCTCACAGCGACGCAAGCGTCGTCATGCGGCGCCGACCCTCCCCCTCCAGGGGAGGGTAAAACAATCAGGCCGCGAGCGCGGCCTTGGCTTTCTCGGCGATCGCCTGGAACGCCGCCGGCTCGTGGATGGCGAGGTCCGACAGCACCTTGCGGTCAACGGTGATGCCCGACTTCGACAGCCCGTCGATGAAGCGGCTGTAGGTCATGCCGAACGGCCGCACGGCGGCGTTGAGGCGCTGGATCCAGAGCGCGCGGAAGGTGCGCTTCTTGCGCTTGCGATCGCGGAAGGCGTACTGGCCGGCCTTGTCGGCGGCCGCCTTGGCGGCGCGAATGGTGTTCTTCCGGCGGCCGGAAAAGCCCTTGGTGACCTTGTAGACTTTCTTGTGCTTGGCATGAGCCGTCACACCGCGCTTGACGCGAGCCATGACTGAACTCCTCTCAAAATCAACGGGTTAATGCGGGATGCCGCGTCGTCGCGGCGAGCGGAGGTCAGGCGTTGGGCAAGAAGTATTTCTTGATGTTGTCGCCGTCAGTCTTGAACAGCACGCGGGTGCCGCGAAGCTGACGAATCTGCTTCTTGGTCCGCTTGATCATGCCGTGGCGCTTGCCGCGCTGGGCGTGCTTGACCTTCCCGGTGGCCGTGATCTTGAAGCGCTTTTTCGCGCCCGATTTGGTCTTCAGCTTGGGCATTTGGCTCTCCTGTCGCCACGACGAAATCCGCCCGGAGGGCGGCCAAGTGGCTGAAATTGCTCGCTAGAGCATTAAAAGTGCTCGGCTATTCTCGTATTTCCGAAAGAAAATCCCGAGAAAATCCAGCACGGGTCGTCGCCACGGCAGCCCTTGAATCAGCCGGGCGGCGAAGGACAGGCTTATGGCAGAGGATGGCCGGATTGGCAACGGGGAAGGGGTGCGAATGCGTGTCCTGGGCGTGGGGCCCTGCGATCTCGCAAACCGTTTCCGCAAAAACGTTGTCGTACCCGGCTAACAGCGCAAAGCGCGTCGTCGCGCAGACACCCCGGGCATCCATCATCTTTGAAGGACGGATTGCCGGAGCAAGTCCGGCAATGACACGTTTTCTGTTTGGCGAAGCGTTGACCCTCAGCGCGGAGCCAGCACCATGACCACCTGGCGGCCCTCGAACTTGGCGTCCTGCTCGACCTTGGCATAGGCGGCGACGTCGGCCTTCACCTTGTCGAGCAGCTTGGTGCCGATCTCCTGGTGGGCCATCTCGCGGCCGCGATAGCGCAAGGTGATCTTGACCTTGTCGCCCTCCTCGAAGAACCGCTGCATCGCCTTCATCTTCACGTCGTAGTCGTGATCGTCGATCATCGGCCGGAGCTTGATCTCCTTGATCTCGACAACCTTTTGCTTCTTGCGGGCTTCGGCGGCTTTCTTCTGGGCCTGAAACTTGTATTTCCCGTAGTCCATGATCTTGCAGACGGGAGGGCTGCTGTTCGGCGCGATCTCGACCAGATCCATGCCGGCATCCATGGCCATCTTGATCGCGGCGATCGTTTCCACGGTACCTTGGTTGGTGCCGTCCTGGTCGATCAGTTGAACCTGGGCATTGCGGATTTCATCGTTGGTGCGCGGCCCGTCTTTCGCGACGGGCATTGGCGCTCTGTTGGGACGGCGAATGGGTGGTTCTCCAATGTTGTGAAAGACGACGGCGCATGATCCGTCAAAATGGAAGCGGTTCAGCGATCAGATCATACGCCCCTGATACATGGTGAGCGCGATCGGACGCAAAACCGGGGTCCACTTTTGCTGATCGCCCCCATTTTGAAGGAATAAGCGCCCGCGGGCAAGCGCGGGGATTCAGGACGCGGGCAAAACGGGCGAATGCGCGGTATTTTGGTCACGCCGGACAACTCCGGGGACAAACCCGACGGCCACCGCTTGTTCCATGTCGACGTTCATTGACGACCCCGGCGGGCTCGCGACATACAACGAAAGACGGGACGGACATCATGACGAGCGGGGCGGCGCAGTTCATCGAGGTCGGCAGCGGCGCGGCGAAGCGTCCCATCGCCGTGCGCGCGCGAAGCGGCGGTTCTCCGGGCCTGTTCTGGCTTGGGGGGTTCAAGTCCGACATGGCGGGCACCAAGGCGCTCGCGCTCGACGCGTGGGCGGCCGAACGCGGCCGAGCCTGCGTGCGGTTCGATTACTCCGGCCACGGGATGAGCGGCGGCGAATTCACCGACGGCACCATCGGCGGCTGGCTCGAGGAGGGTCTTGCGGTGTTCGATGCCTTCTGCGAGGGCCCGCAGGTCGTGGTCGGCTCGTCGATGGGCGGCTGGATCGCGCTGTTGCTGGCGCGTGCGATCGCGCGGCAGGCATCGTCCCCCGCCATGCTGGCCGGGCTGGTGCTGATCGCGCCGGCACCCGACTTCACCGAGGAACTGATGTGGAAAGCCTTCCCGCCGGAGGTCCGGCGCGCCATCGAGACTGACGGCGCCTGGCTTCGTCCGTCGGACTACGGCGATCCCTACCCGATCACGCGCAAGCTGATCGAGGAAGGCCGCAACCATCTGCTGCTCGGCGGCTCCATTTCGACCGGCTGTCCGGTGCGCATCCTGCAGGGCGCGCAGGACGCCGACGTCCCATGGCGGCATGCCTTCGCGCTGACCGAGCGGCTGCCGAGCGACGACGTGGTGCTGACCATGATCCGCGACGGCGATCACCGGCTGTCGCGTCCGCAGGACATCGCGCGCATTCTGGCGGCGGTGGCGGAGTTTTAGAGCATTGTCCGATCATGCGGCATCGAGGCATGCCCGTTTCCCGTCATGGCCGGATGTCGTCCCGGCCATCCACGCCTTTGGCCACTTCACTTGCGCGTCACGACGAGTTTGGCGGAGCCTTCATTGTTGCGGTAGAACACGTCGTACAGTTTAGGAACGCCCAGCACCGCATCATTGACGAAGATGAAAAGTTCGCCGCTTCGCGTCGGCCGGATCACCGCTTCGATGGTGCCGTCCTCCGGATCGGGATCGAGAAACACCTCCTCGCCGCCGGTCGCGCCGTAGCGCAGCACCAGGCGGAACCAGGGCCGTGTCAGTTCGCGGCGCAGCGGCACACCGAGCATCAGCAGCGCGCGCTGCCACCAGTGCTGCGCGTCGGTCGTGTAGAATCCGCCGAGCGGCGAGGGGATGCCGCCGTCGCGGAAAGGCTGCGTGGTCTCGACCTGAACCAGATAGCGCGCGCCGAAACCGTCCACCGCGATGCCCGTGCCGGCGCAGAACTGCGACGTCCTGAAATTAAACGTCGCCTGCTTGCCGCGCGCGAGTCCCTGCGCCTTCGGGCTTTTTTCATCGCAGGCCAAACCATAGATATCTTGCGCATTGTAGGCGAGATGGCTGGCGAATGTGGCGCCGAGATAGAGGAACAATGCGGCGAAGAACGCCGGCGCCCAGCGACGTTTCAACTGCCGATGAAACCAGATATAGGGCCGGCTAGAACGCAGGAGATAGATCCAGTTGGTCGGCAAGCCTGTCGGCGCCGTCGGCGTCTTCTGCCAGATCGCATTCATACGGTCGGTGATCCGGGTCGAGAGAACGACGCCCCACAGCGCCAGCAAACTAGCGAGCCCAAGCAATACAGCGAACTGCACCGGGCTGCGCGCATAGCCGTTGATCCAGGTCTGCGCGAAGCCGGGAAGGAATCCGCCGACGACGCGGATGATGTCCGACACCCAGCGAAACCTGCTGGTATATTCGTCCGAAGGCGGCAGCGAGCGCGCCAGCGGATAGAGCAACAGCCAGGCCGTGGCGCCGACGGTCGCGAAATAGACCAGCCGACGCTTCCAGACCTCGTTCCAGACATGCTCCTGCGTTTCGCTGCGCGCCAGCGCGCCGGTGCTGCTTTCGAAGCCGTATTGATCCGGCGTCAGCACCAGCCCGTCCTCGGTCACCACGTCATAGGTCTTCGGCAGCCCGACCGGCGCATAGCCTTGCGAACGGCTGGCGATGCGCTTGAATGCGCTGGCATGCACCTTCGGCCGCTCGATGACGACCTCGTCCTTTCTGGAAAAGCGATAGTGGCAGAGTTCGGCCAGCTTGCGCGGCCCGTAGCGATAGTAACTGCCGAGCCCCTTGCGCGGATCGTAGAGCCGGCCGTCCTTGTCGCACATCGAGATTGCATTCTTGAACGGATCGGGATCCGCCAGTGGCGGACGCTGATCGGACTTGAACCGCAAGCCGCAGCGTTGCGCCTCCTTCATCATCCAGACCAGCGGGATGTAGGCCAGCGCATCGTCGGGATAGCCGCCGCCGACATTGGAATGAACGCCCGCGAACCAAACCTGGCTGATCTGCTCGTCGGCGAGATAGCGCTTGCCGTCGTAGCGCGGCGTCAGCGGAGCCGCGCCGCGCTCGTCCCACAATTCCGGATGAAACGTGGTGCGCGGTTCGTCGAGCGACAGTGCCTGACAGGCGCGCCTGACGCGCGCGCAGTCGAGCGTGTGGTTGGGCAGTTCCAGAGGCCAGATCCATCGGCTGACGCCGCGCGTCATCTCGTCGAGCGGCAGTCCGTAGGCGGAGACGGTGTCCCATACGCCGATGAAGCGGATGTGATTCACCTGGCGATTGTTGCGCTTGTCATAGTCCTTCGGCAGAAACAGGTCGCGCAAGCTGCGAAAGACATCCTCGATGCGCAGGAACGTATGGAAACGCTCGCGCCGATACTGGCGATAGGCGGCCCTGGCCTTTCGCGTCAGTTCAGCCTCGCTGTCGGCGGCGACGAGACCCTGATTGAGGATCAACCCCATCACCACGCGGATGGTGAAGGCGCCGCGGCTGAAGCCGAAGCCGAACAGTTCGTCGCTGTCGTCGCGCCAGTTGCGGCAAGCGAACTTGTACAGGTCGATGACGTTGCGCTTCAATCCGAAGCCGAACGCGCCGCCGAGAATGGCGAGCGGCTTGAACGACGAGGTGCCGACACCGTCGTCGTAGAACGCCACCTGGTCGGTCCCCGACAGATCAAGCGCTTCGAACGTGCGCCAGACATTAGTGCGCCAGACCTTTGCCGCCGAATTTCCGGTGCCATCGGACAGCAGAACGATTTTTCGGCCCATGCCACCCCCGGAAGACAAAGCCGCGCGACGTTGATTCGTTTTTTATTCAAACGCGCGACGTTCGTGAAAAGCGTCGTTTTGATCAGCGCATCCGGTTGCGGCGAAATTCAGGCTCGCCTGTTGACACAAAAAACTGGCGACGGCTCAACACCGTCGCCAGCACTGTTTTCTGTTGCCTGACCGGCGGGCCGTCACAGGAAGTTGGTGACGGCTCTGGTCGAGGACGTCATTGCGTTGCTGAACCCTGCCCGAAGGTTATCCAGCAATTGGGAGAACGTGGAACGACCGGCGGTCGCAGTCCTGCGCCGTGCCTCTTCCAGCCGCTGCATGCTCAGCGGTGCAGAATCAGCGGTGGCAGTGTTGTTAACCTCATCCGCAACAACCGCGAAATCCTGTCTGGCCTCTTCTGCGCTCGACTTGACCATGGTCTCGTAGAATTCACGGACCGCGGCGCTCATCTCCCTTGCGTAGGTGACGACCTTGAACGGCTTGCCAGCAAGATCAAGGATTGGGCTGTACAGAGCCTGGATCCAGACTTCCTTGCCGTTTTTGCCGATCCGCTTGTACTCGATCGACTGCGATTCACCGCGATTGAGCTTGGCCCAGAATTCGCGATACTTGCCGCCCTCCGACTGCCCGGCGAACATGCCGTCATGCTTGCCCTTCACTTCGCCAAGCGCGTAGCCCATCGTCTTGAGGAAGTTTTCGTTGGCGCTGAGGATCGTGCCGTCCAGGTTGAAAGCGGCCACCGCCTGCGAGCGGTCGAGCGCGGCGATCCGGCCCGCATTTTCCATCGCCTCGATCTTTTTGGCGGTGATGTCGGTTGCGAGCTCGATGACCTTGGTCGGTTTTCCCTTCGAATCCAGCACCGGATTGTAGGACGCCTGAACCCAGACCACCTTGCCGTCCTTGCCGACCCGCTTGTATTCGGCCGTCTGCGACTCGCCGCGATTGAGCTTGGCCCAGAATTCGCGGTAGGCGGCGCTGGAGCGTTCGCCGGCTTCCACGAACATGCTGTGATGCTTGCCCTGGACTTCTTTGGCGAGGGCATAGCCAAGCGTTTTCAGGTAATTGTCGTTGGCGGTCATGACCGTTCCGTCCATGCCGAATTCGACAACCGCCTGCGCCTTCCCGATCGCTGCGATCTGGCCTTCCAGGTCGGCCATCCGCAATTTCTGCCTGGTGATGTCGGTCGCGAAGCTCACGACCTTGAAGGGCTTGCCGCTATCATCGCCGATCGGGTTGAAGGTCGCCTGAAACCAGACTTCCTGCCCGCTCTTGCCGATGCGCTTGAGTTCGGCTGACTGAGGCTCGCCGCGATTGAGCTTGGCCCAGAATTCGCGATAGGCCGCGCCTGCCCGCTCCTGCGGTTCCACGAACAGGCTGTCAGGCTTGCCCTGCACTTCGCCAAGCGCGTAGCCCAACGCGCTCAGGAAATTCTTGTTCGCGGTAATGATCGTGCCGTCGAGGTTGAATTCGACCACCGCCTGCGAGCGTTCGATGGCGGAAACCTGACCCGCGTGGTCCAGGGCCTCGATCTTTTTGGCAGTGATATCGGCCGCGAGCTCGATAACCTTTGTCGGTTTTCCCCTCGAATCCAGCACCGGAATATAGGAAGCCCGAACCCAGACCTCGTCTCCGTGGCTGTCGATGCGCTTGTAGTCGGCGGTCTGCGACTCGCCCCGATTCAAACGGGCCCAGAATTCGCGGTACGCGGCGCCGGTCCGTTCATCGGCCTCCACGAACATGCTGTGGTGCTTGCCTCGAACCTCGGCGAGCGAGTAACCGAGGATGTTAAGGAAGTTATCATTGGCGGTGATGATCGTTCCGTCGAGACCGAGTTCGGTCACGGCCTGAACTTTGCTGATCGCTGCGGCTTTCGCCGCATTTTCTTTTGCGATCGACCATTTTTTGAAGAAAAACAATTGATCCTCCCCAGGAGTTAGATCCAAGAACACCAGGCTCACGACTCGCGGGCGCTTGCGTGGTTTACCGATCATGAATGGGGTCGGTTAAAGCGAGGTTAACGGAGATCGTAGATTTACTATAATCGCGCCTCGGCCCTCCCCCCGCGAGGGCGTTTTCCGGCGCGCAGCAGGCACGAAATCGACGGCAGATTGCGCCGGTCCCGCAAAAGGACCAGCAAATTCAATGCCGGGGAGCATCACATCAATTTCGTGGGGTCCGGGTTCCGATGCAAGCCGGGATCTGAAGCGGCTCGAAGCGACAAAATGCTCCAGCATGTCCGGCGACAACGCCTTCCGAGGCTCCGTCGCCTTGCAAAACCAGCGGCGCGCGCTGGAAGACTGGAGCGGGCGAAGGGATTCGAACCCTCGACCCCGACCTTGGCAAGGTCGTGCTCTACCCCTGAGCTACACCCGCATCCGACACGCATCCGGCTTTCAAGCCGCCGGAGCGCAGACCTATGCCAAATGCGACCTGTGAATGCAACAGCAAGATATTGCCGACAGTTATGCCGAGTCGATTCTCGGAAAAAATACCGGCTGCGAAGATCGGAATCGGACCAGCAATCCCGGACTTCGCGGTCGTTATCGCGACGGACGCCAAAAACAGCGCAGAAATCCTGCTATATTCGCCGGGTGCCGACCGGTCGGCCCGGCGGCCGGTTCCGCCGATTGCAAAATTTCCCCGCAGGGACCAATTAAGGGTTCGGGCGGTTGTCGAATCGGCCCATTCCGGGAAGATCAGGCGAGGATCACGTGACCATAGTCGAGCAGGGCAGCGGCCCCCCACCGCAGGCGTCGGATCTGATCAGGGAAACGACGACCCAGACCTTTATGAGGGACGTCATCGAGGAATCGATGCACCAGCCGGTGCTGGTCGATTTCTGGGCGCCGTGGTGCGGCCCTTGCCGCCAGCTTGCCCCGGTCCTGGAAAAGGCCGTGCTCGCCGCCGGCGGCAAGATCAGGCTGGTGAAGATGAACATCGATCAGCACCCCGCCATTTTTCAGCAGCTTGCGGCACAGACCGGCAACCAGTCGATACCGGCGGTTTTTGCCTTCTCCGGCGGACGGCCGGTAGACTTCTTCATGGGCGCTGCGCCAGAGAGCCAGATCAGAGCCTTCATCGACAAGCTGACCCAGGGCGTGGCGGCGCCGGGCGCACCGAATATCGAGGAAGTCCTGCAAGAGGCGGAGGCCGCGCTCACCGCGGACGATCCGACCACGGCCGCTTCGATCTACGCCGAGGTTCTCGGTTTCGACGCCGCCAATCTTCCGGCGATCGCGGGTCTGGCGCGCTGCTACACAGTGACCGGCGCGCTCGACAAAGCCAAGCAGACGCTCGAACTGGTGCCCGAATCCAAGCGCGGCGACGCCGCCGTAAAAGCCGTGCAGGCCATGATCGACCTCGCCGAACAGGCGAATTCGCTTGGCCCCGTCGCTGAGCTGGAAGGAAAGGTCGCGGCCAATCCACTCGATCATCAGGCGCGGTTCGATCTCGCCACCGCGCTGAACGCCGCCGGCAAACGGAGCGAGGCCACCGACCACCTGCTCGAGATCGTCAGGCGCGACCGCAAATGGAATGACGATGCGGCACGCAAGCAGCTCGTGCAGTTTTTTGAGGCATGGGGCGGCGCCGACCAAGCCACCGTCGAGGGACGCAAGCGTCTGTCGACGATCCTGTTTTCCTAGCAGCCTTTCCGCCTGCGGCAGGGGTTCACATCAATTCGACCTCGCAGGCACTTTTCGATAGCACCGGACCCGCCCATGCCCATCAATGCCGACTATCGCGGTCCCGGTGACCTTCCCGAGGTGATACCGGTGTTTCCGCTGCCCGGCGCGTTGCTGCTGCCGCGCGGGCAGATGCCGCTCAACATCTTCGAGATGCGCTATCTCGCGATGGTGGACGACGCCTTCCGCGACGGCCATCGCCTGATCGGCATGATCCAGCCCGACATCGCCCATTCCGCAAGCGAGGACAAGCCAAAGCTGTTCCAGGTCGGCTGCGCCGGACGCATCACCCAGTTCGCCGAATCCGGCGACGGCCGCTACCTCCTCGAACTCACCGGCGTCTCGCGTTTCAAGATCGTGGAAGAACTGACGGTGCTGACGCCCTATCGCCAGTGCAAGGTGGATTTCTTCGCCTATGCCGATGATCTGACCGCGCGCAAGGGCGAGGACGCCGTCGACCGCAAGCGGCTTCTGGAAGTGCTGACTGACTTCCTCAAGGTCAACGACCTGAAGGTGGACTGGGGTGGCATCGAGAACGCCCCGAACGAGGCTCTGGTCAACGCGCTGGCGATGATGTCGCCCTATGGACCGCCGGAGAAGCAGGCGATGCTGGAGGCAACCGACCTGAAAACACGCGCGGAAATTCTGATCGCCGTCACCGAAATGGACCTCGCGAAAAAACGCACCAGCGGCGACCCCGGATTGCAGTAGCCGGAGAGCTGCTGAAGCGGGGGTGCGAATGCTGCAGCGTTTTCGAGCGAAGCATGTTTTCGGGCTCGACCCGGAGATGGAAACCGGTTCGCGTGAAGGCCGTGCGTCAAAAACAATGAATCTGGAGCATGATCTCGAAAAGCGAATACCGTTTTTTGGGAAAAAAGATTACGCTCAAACAAAAGGATAAGCGACGAGTCCGATTCATCGTAAGTGAACCGGCTCCAGAATTTCGCCGGATCTGTTTTTCAAAGAGAGATGCATGACCACCTCCTCCGACCGTTCCGAAGACACCGTCGATCCCAAGCTGCTGGAGGTTCTGGTCTGTCCGGTGACCAAGGGACCATTGGAATTCGACGGCGCGCGGCAGGAGCTGATTTCGCGTTCGGCCAAACTCGCCTACCCGATCCGCGACGGCATTCCGATCATGCTGCCGGAAGAGGCACGGAAAATCGGCTAGAGCCTAGTCGACGCGTTTTCCTCACGCGAACCGGTCCCCACTTCGCTCGAAAACGCTCTACAGCCCGGAATGACAGGTTGCCGGTTGGGCCAAAAGAACCATGCCCTAGTTTTTGGTGTCCAGCCGCTTCAAAATCTCGTCGAGCTGATCGAGATCGCGGTAACGGATCTGCACGACGCCGCCGGGGTTCTTGTGATCCACCGTCACCGCAAGGCCGAGCGCGTCGCTGACCCGCTTTTCCAGCGCCAACGTATCGGCGTCCTTCTGCGCCTTGTCCGCGCGCGCCTTCGGCGGCTTGCGCTCCGGCACGCCGGCCTCATGCGCGAGCGCCTCGGCCTGGCGCACGTTCAGCCCTTCCGCGACGATGCGCTTCGCGGCCGTAGACGGATCGGGCACGCCGATCAGCGCGCGCGCGTGGCCCGCCGACAACTCGCCGGAAGCGATCAGCGCCTGCACGTCCTCGGGCAGCTTGGTCAGCCGCATCATGTTGGCGACGTGGCTGCGGCTCTTGCCGACGATCTTTGCAATTTCGTCCTGGGTGCGTTTGAATTCGTCGGCAAGCGCGTGATAGCCCTTCGCCTCTTCCATCGCGTTGAGGTCTTCGCGCTGCACGTTCTCGATGATCGCGATCTCCAGCGCGACGTGGTCGCTGACGTCGACCGGCACGATCGGGACGTCATGCAATCCCGCCGCCTGCGCCGCGCGCCAGCGCCGTTCGCCGGCGATGATCTCGTAGCGATCCTGAACGCCCTTCACCGGGCGCACCACGATCGGCTGGATCACGCCGTGCTGGCGAATCGAATCGGCCAGCTCGCCGAGCTCGACATCGGAAAACGCCCGGCGCGGATTGCGCGGATTGGGTTTCAGGAATTCGATCGCCACCTTGCGCTGCGTGCGCGGGCGCTCGGCGTGGGCCGCCTCGCCGCCGACGTCGCCGATCAGACTTGCAAGACCGCGGCCCAGTCGCGAACGCGCTTCGTCGGCCATCGCCAGCTCCCTTGGATTCATCTGTAACTCCGTAAGTATTCATTCTGGCGTCGTGCCCGCGCAGGCGGAGACCCGACGCCGTGTCACCGATGATGTGGAAAGCGTTACCGGCCCTATTTGACCTACCTGCGAGAACAAAAACGCCAGCGGTTATGGGTCCCCGCCTGCACGGGGACGACGGTCGTGCTCAATGCGTCGTCCGCAACTCGCGCTCGCGCTGGATCACTTCGGTCGCGAGCTTCAGATAGGCTTCGCTGCCGCTGCATTTGAGATCGTAGACCAGCACCGGCTTGCCGTAGGACGGCGCTTCCGAAATGCGAACGTTGCGCGGGATCATGGTGTCGTAGACCTTCGAGCCCATGAACTGGCGTACGTCCGCGACGACCTGGTTCGACAGGTTGTTGCGCGAGTCGAACATGGTCAGCACGATGCCATGGATCGACAGATGCGGATTGAGGGTGGTGCGCACCTGCTCGACCGTCTGCAGAAGTTGGGACAGGCCTTCGAGCGCGAAGAACTCGCATTGCAGCGGCACCAGGATCGCGTCCGACGCCGCCATCGCGTTGACGGTGAGAAGGTTGAGCGACGGCGGGCAGTCGATCAGTACGTAGGTGTAATCGACATTGTCGGCTGCGTTGCCGTTGAGCCCGGTGATCGCGTCGCGCAGACGAAAGGCGCGATCCTTCGTGGCGCCGAGTTCGAGTTCGAGACCCGAGAGGTCCATGGTCGAGGCCGCAATATGCAGGCGCGGCACCGCGGTCGGCACCACGGCGTCGCGCAACGGCGCTTCGCCGATCAACACATCGTAGGTGGAGACGTTGCGGTCGCGGCGATCGATGCCGAGGCCGGTCGATGCGTTGCCCTGGGGATCGAGGTCGACGATCAGGACGCTTTCGCCGATCGCAGCCAGCGCGGTGCCGAGATTGATCGCGGTCGTCGTCTTGCCGACGCCGCCTTTCTGGTTCGCGAGCGAAATGATCCGGGGATGGCCGGCGGACGATTCGTCATCTCTATCGTATTGATATATTTCATCAATTACAGTCATGCGCGAGACCATGCTTTATGGGAGAATGATCGCGCCGCTCGATGTGATCGAGTTCGACGATCCAGCCTCCTCCGCCGGTGCGGCTGGAATGAATGCAAGGCTTAATGTTCCAATATTTAGTGGCTTCCGTCAATTCAGCTTCTACATCTTGCCCCTTGAGAAACAGTGCCTTGGCGCCCTGTTTGACCAGAGGTTCCGCGAAGCCGAGCAGCACTTGTAGAGGCGCCAGCGCCCGCGCGGTCACGCAATCGATCCGGCCCTCCAATCTTTCCACGTAATCCCCAATATCCGCGTTGTGAATGACGGCGGGCGCCCCGGTGATCCGGGCAGCCTCTCGCAGGAAGGCGGCCTTTTTGGTGTTGCGCTCAACAAGATCGACCCGCGCGCCTTGGACGTCCGCGAGAACGCATGCCAGCACGACACCGGGGAACCCGCCACCGCTGCCGAGATCAGCCCAGAGTTTCGCCTGCGGCGCCCGCGAAAAAAGCTGGAGCGAATCGGCGATGTGGCGCGTCCAAAGCTGCGGCAGCGTCGACGGGGCGACAAGATTGGTTTTGGTCTGCCATTGGCCGAGCAGATCGACGTAGGCGTCCAGCCTCGCCTCGGTTTCACGTGAAACAGGGGTCAGCGCCAGCGCAGCCGCCTTGTCGGCGGTGGAAACGGAACGAGCCTGTAAAGGTTTGGGCATGGTTACGTGGCAGCATACGAGATACCGTGATTCCCGGCCAGATATTTTGGTCCTGGGCTTTGCTCGGGTCGGCCATTGGCCGATTGGGCGGTGCTCGGCCGCTGGTATGGGCGTTTCGAGCAACGCCCATTCTTCAGGCTTGGCCGGGTTGAGCAGGCCTACGTTGTACTGTTCCTCTGGGTCGTCGCTGCAAAACAGCAACCCATAGCGCAGCGGTCCACCCGGCTGCCCTGGCAAACGATCCTTCATGCCATAGAGCCTTTCCCGCTTCTGATGGAATCAGAGGCAGGGTTCTATGTTTTGATTTGATGCGTCTTCTTTACGCGAACCGGTGGCCACTTCGCTTGAAACGCTCTCTGGTCACTGCATTCGCAGGCGGCGATCATGCGTGGATGTTTCACGTGAAACATCGCGGGCCGGATCCGCTCAGCCCGGGGCGGCGGCGGCTCTCTTGCGGGCTTCCCGGCGCAAATAGGCCGCCAGGATACCGAGCGCGGCTGGCGTCAGGCCATCGAGCCGTCCCGCCTGCCCCACCGTACGCGGCTGGGCTTTTTCCAACCGGTTGCGCGCCTCGTTGGAGAGGCCTGGTACGTCTGAATAGTCGATCCCGGTCAGGATAAGCCCCTCGTCCCGCCGGAATGCTTCGACATCCGCGATCTGGCGCCTCAGGTAGACGTCGTATTTGGCATCGATCTCCAGATGCGCGGCGATTTTCGGATCGACAGCCGAGAGCTCCGGCCAGATCGCGGTCACCTCACCCCACCCGATCTCCGGGTAAGCGAGAAGCTCGAAGGCCGACCGCCGATGGCCGTCACGGTTGAGCGAAAGCCCGTGCCGTCCGGCCTCGTTCGGCGTCACCGACAGCGATTTCGCCTGCGCCTTCGCCGCCTCCAACGCCGCCATCTTGGCCCGGTGATGCGTGGCGCGCCCTGCCCCGACACAGCCCATTGCAATGCCCTTGTCCGTCAGCCGCTGGTCGGCATTGTCGGCGCGGAGCGTCAGGCGATATTCGGCCCGCGAGGTGAACATCCGATAGGGCTCGGTAATCCCGCGGGTCACGAGGTCGTCGATCATCACGCCGAGATAGCCATCGGCGCGGTCGAAAACGGCCGGATCGCCCCCGCCCGCCGCCAGCGCTGCATTGAGGCCCGCGACCAGCCCCTGCGCCGCGGCCTCCTCATACCCCGTGGTCCCGTTGATCTGGCCGGCGAGGAAAAGCCCCGGCATGCGGCGGGTCTGCAGGGTCGGCTCCAGCTCGCGCGGATCGACGTGATCGTATTCGATGGCATAGCCGGGCCGGGTCATCCGGACGCGCTCGAGACCCGGAATCGTCGCGAGGATCGCGCGTTGAACCTCCTCCGGCAACGAGGTCGAAATCCCGTTGGGATAGACCGTGGGATCGTCGAGACCTTCCGGCTCCAGGAAAATCTGGTGGCCGTCGCGATCGCCGAAACGGACCACCTTGTCCTCGATCGACGGGCAATAGCGCGGCCCCGAACTCGTGATCTGGCCGGAATAGATCGGCGATCGGTGCACATTGGTCCGGATCACGTCGTGGGTGGCCGGCGTGGTGCGGGTGATGCCGCACTGGATCTGCGGCACCGTGATCCGATCGGTCATGACCGAAAACGGCTCCGGTGGATCGTCGCCGGGCTGCATTTCCACTGCCGTCCAGTCAATGGTGGCGCCGTCGAGCCGTGGCGGCGTCCCGGTCTTGAGGCGGCCGAGCGTAAAGCCGATCCGCTCAAAGGCCGCAGACAGGCCGAGCGACGGCGCTTCATCGACCCGGCCAGCCGGCCAGCTTTTCTCACCGAGATGGATCAGCCCGCGCAGAAAGGTGCCCGTGGTGACAACGACCGCGCCGGCCCCGAACTCACGGCCGTCGCTCAGGCGAATGCCGGCGATACTGCCGTTGGCAATGAGCAGGTCGTCCGCCTCGCCTTCGATCACCTGGAGATTTGCGGTCTCCCGAATCGCACCCTGCATCGCGGCGGCATAAAGCTTGCGGTCGGCCTGGGCGCGCGGGCCGCGCACCGCCGGACCCTTGCGGCGATTGAGCATCCGGAACTGGATGCCGGCCGCGTCGGCCACGCGGCCCATCAGCCCGTCCAGCGCGTCGATCTCGCGGACGAGATGGCCCTTGCCCAGGCCGCCAATCGCCGGATTGCAGGACATCGCACCGACGGTGGCGAAGCGATGGGTAACGAGCGCCGTCCGGGCGCCCATTCGCGCGGCCGCTGACGCGGCTTCACAGCCGGCGTGCCCTCCTCCGATCACGATGACGTCGAACGATGGTGTCATGGCATTTCGCATTCTATTCACCCGACTTCTAGCCCAGGCGAGGACCGTCCTGAAAGCCGGATTTTATCGCGCCGGTCCAGGGACGTTTCACGTGAAACATTTTGCAGGGCGCGCGACTGACCACCACCTTCCGCGCCCCTCCGATTATGTTAAGAAGTGAATTATTATTCATTTATTTCCCGATACAAAAGTCCTTAAAGAGCGAATCTAGAATATCCTCGATGTCCACGCGCCCCAGCAGCCGTCCCATCAATTGGCTCGAAGCCCGAAGCTCCTCCGCCACGAGCTCGTCGGCGTTGCCGTTGAACTTCTCCGCTTTCGCAAGCGATGCTGCGGCTTCCCGCAATATGTTGCGGTGCCGCAAACGCGTGATACCGGCTATCTCGCCCGAACCGAACCAGTCGCCTGCGAATGACGCCAGCCCGGCAACCAGGCCGTCGACGCCATCGCCCCGCGCCGCCGAAATCCGGAAACATTTCGTCGCCGCCTCCTGCCCCGGTTTCGCCTCAAGCTGCCCCGACTTCGTCTCATCGGTCTCGGACCCTGAAAGATCGACCTTGTTGCGCACCCGCCAAACCGGCACGCTCCCCTCGCCAATCGGCAGCAACGGATCGGTGCCGTCGCCATCAACATCGGCAAGCCATAACACCAGATCCGCAGCAGCAGCCCGCTCCATCGCCCGCCGCACACCTTCCCGCTCAACCGGATCTTCGGTTTCGCGAATGCCCGCGGTGTCGATCAGCATCACGGGATAACCATCGAGATCGAGATGAACCTCGATGACATCGCGCGTGGTGCCGGCATATGGCGAGACGATCGCCGCGTCCCGGCGCGCCAGGCGATTGAGCAACGTCGACTTGCCGGCATTCGGCGGTCCCGCAATCGCGACTGTCAGCCCGTCGCGCAGCCGCTCGCCTTGCGCCGATGCCGCAAGGGTTTTTTCGATCTCGCGGCGGAGTCGCCCGATCTTTGCCATCGCTGGCTCGGACAGGTCTTCCGGCACGTCGCCTTCGTCCGCGAAATCGATTCCGGCCTCGATCAAGGCTGACGCCTCGATCAGTTGTCTGCGCCATTCGCGCGCGCGATCGCCGAGCAAGCCCTGCAACTGCCGCACCGCCTGCCGGCGCTGCCGGTCGGTGTCGGCATGGATGAGATCGTCGAGACCTTCGGCTTCGGTGAGATCGATCTTGCCGTTTTCGAACGCGCGGCGGGTAAACTCTCCCGGCTCCGCTGCCCTCACATTGTCGATGGATGACAGCGCAGCGAACAATGCATGCAGCACCGCGCGACCGCCGTGAACGTGGAACTCCGCGACGTCCTCGCCGGTCGCGCTCGCAGGCGCGCGGAACCACAAAACGATAGCGTCATCAATTACTTCGCCGAACGAATCGCGCAACATGACTCGCTTCGCCACGCGCGCGGCGGGAATCATTCCTGCGACGTGTTCAAGCGCCGGTCCCGCCTGCACACCCGATACGCGCACCACCGCGATCGCCGACGGCGGACGGCCCGACGACAGGGCGAAGATCGTTTGCTCTCGCGGGTGCATTGCTTATTGTCTTAACCGGCTTCGACGACACAACAGACGCGGACGACAGCGGCAAAGCCTTGCTGCCACTCCATTATCGCATATTCGAAAGAAGGACGCCTCGCCATGAATCACGCCGCAGCCGGCTCCGGCCGTCCCGCGAATCGTCTCGCGGCGGAGACAAGTCCTTACTTGCTGCAGCACCAGCACAACCCTGTCGACTGGTGGCCGTGGGGACCCGATGCGCTGGCCGAGGCGCAGCGGACCAACCGTCCGATCCTGCTGTCGATCGGCTACGCCGCCTGTCACTGGTGCCACGTCATGGCGCATGAGAGTTTTGAGGACGACGAAGTCGCCGCGGTGATGAACGAGTTGTTCGTCTGCATCAAGGTCGATCGCGAGGAGCGTCCGGATATCGATCAGATCTATATGGCCGCGCTGCATCACCTCGGCGAGCAGGGCGGCTGGCCGCTGACGATGTTCCTGTCATCAGACGGATCGCCGTTCTGGGGCGGCACCTATTTTCCAAAGCTGCCGGATTACGGCCGCCCGGCATTCACAGACGTCCTGCAATCAGTGGCGCGGGTTTTTCACGACAAGCCCGACCGCATCGCGCACAACCGCGACGCGCTGCTCGCGCGGCTCTCCGAGCGCGCAAGGTCCGACAATCCGGCGAACCTCGGGCCTGCCGAACTCGATAGCGCGGCGGCCTCGATCGCGCATTCGATCGACCCGGTGAATGGCGGCCTGCATGGCGCGCCGAAATTTCCACAGTGTTCGGTGCTGGAATTTCTCTGGCGCGCCGGCGCGCGCACCGGCAACGAGCGCTTCTTCGCCGCCACCGCGCTGACCCTGACGCGGATGAGCCAGGGCGGCATCTATGATCATCTCGGCGGCGGCTATGCCCGCTATTCGGTCGACGACAAGTGGCTGGTGCCGCACTTCGAGAAGATGCTTTACGACAATGCGCAGATCCTCGACCTGCTCGCGCTCGACTATGCGCGCAGCCACAATCCGCTGTACCGCGAACGCGCGATCGAGACCGTCGATTGGCTTCGCCGGGAAATGCTGACCGGCGAGGGCGGCTTTGCATCCTCGCTCGACGCCGACTCCGAAGGCGAGGAGGGCAAGTTCTACGTTTGGTCGCTAAAAGAGATTGAAGAGGTGCTCGGCGCGGCCGACGCCGCCGATTTTGCCGCGCGATACGACATCACGGCGAGGGGCAACTTCGAAGGCCATAACATTCCCAATCGCCTGAAGAGTTCCGGCCTCGACGACAGCGATGGTCCACGCATACGGGCATTGCGCGAAAAGCTGTTGGCACGCCGCGCGAGCCGCGTCCGTCCAGGCCTCGACGACAAGGTGCTCGCCGACTGGAACGGCCTGATGATCGCCGCGCTCGTTCACGCGGCCCGCGCTTTCGACGTCGCGGACTGGCTGCAAACCGCGCGTACCGCGTACGACTTCGTTCGGACCGCGATGACCCGCGACGGGCGGCTCGGTCATTCGTGGCGCGAGGGCAGGCTGCTGATTCCGGCGCTCGCTTCCGACTATGCCGCGATGGGACGCGCAGCCCTCGCGCTGTTCGAGGCAACCGGCGACAACGCGTTCCTCGAGCAGGCGCTGTGCTGGCAGGCGATGCTGGACACACATTACGCCGACGTCGAGCACGGCGGCTATTATCTCACCGCCGACGACGCCGAAGGGCTGATCGTGCGGCCGCACTCGACGGCCGACGACTCCATTCCCAACCATGACGGACTGATCGCGCAAAACCTGGTGCGCCTCGCGGCGCTCACCGGCGATACAAAGTGGCGCGAGCGCATCGACGCGCTGTTCGCCGCCTTGCTGCCGAACGCGACCGCGACAGGCTTCGGCCAGTTGTCGCTCATGAACGCGCTCGATCTCCGCCTCACCGGCGCGGAAATCGTCGTGGTCGGAGAGGGCGCGCAAGCCGACGCGCTGCTCAGCGTCGCACGAAAACTGCCGCACGCCACAAACATCGTGCTGCATGCGCCGCGTGCCGATGCGCTGCCGCCTGATCATCCGGCGCGCGCCAAGGCGGATTCCGTGCAGGGCGCCGCAGTCTTTGTCTGCCGCAACCAGAGCTGCTCGCTGCCCGTGACGACGCCGGAAGCTTTGATCGATCTTGTGAAGCAACGAGTGTCCGCGTAGCAGCATCGTCCCGCGAAACAGAGATCTATAACCCGCCGTCGTTCAATGCGTCATTCTTGGGCCCGTCGCGTGCAGCCACGTCTAAATAGGCAAGCGAAGCGAAGCCATCCGAATGGCTGCGCCCGGCCATGACGACAAGAACGCGGCGATATTAGGTATTCATCGACTCGAAGAATTCAGAGTTGTTCTTGGTGTTGCGCAGCTTGTCGAGCAGGAACTCGATCGCATCCATGGTGCCCATCGGGTTGAGAATGCGCCGCAACACGTACATCTTCTTGAGCAGTTGCGGATCGGTGATCAATTCTTCCTTGCGCGTGCCGGAGCGCGCGATGTCGATCGCCGGGAAGGTGCGCTTGTCGGCGACCTTGCGGTCGAGGATCAGTTCCGAGTTGCCGGTGCCCTTGAACTCCTCGAAGATCACCTCGTCCATGCGGCTGCCGGTGTCCACCAGCGCAGTGGCGATGATGGTCAGCGAGCCGCCTTCCTCGATGTTGCGTGCTGCGCCGAAGAACCGCTTCGGCCGCTGCAAGGCATTGGCATCGACGCCGCCGGTCAGCACCTTGCCAGATGATGGCACCACGGTGTTGTAGGCGCGGCCCAGGCGCGTGATCGAATCCAGCAGGATCACGACGTCCCGGCCATGTTCGACCAGCCGCTTGGCCTTTTCGATCACCATCTCCGCGACCTGGACGTGGCGCACAGCCGGCTCGTCGAACGTCGAGGACACGACCTCGCCCTTCACCGAGCGCTGCATGTCGGTGACTTCTTCCGGACGCTCGTCGATCAAAAGAACGATCAGATAGCATTCGGGATGATTGGCGGTAATGGAGTGCGCGATATTCTGCATCAGCACGGTCTTGCCGGTGCGCGGCGGCGCCACGATCAGAGCACGCTGTCCCTTGCCGATCGGAGCGACGATATCAATGACCCGCGCCGACAGGTCCTTGCGGGTTGAGTCCTCCAGTTCGAGCCGAAACCGCTGATCCGGGAACAGCGGCGTCAGGTTATCGAAGTTGACCTTGTGCTTGGACTTCTCGGGGTCCTCGAAATTGAGCGTGTTGACCTTCAACAACGCGAAGTAACGCTCGCCTTCCTTCGGGCTTCGGATGTGACCTTCGATGGTATCGCCGGTTCGCAGGCCGAAGCGGCGGATCTGCGACGGCGAGACGTAGATATCGTCCGGACCCGGCAGATAGTTAGCGTCCGGCGAGCGCAGAAAACCGAAGCCGTCGGAAAGAACCTCGACCACGCCTTCGCCGATGATGTCGATTTCCTGAATCGCCAGTTGCTTGAGAATGGCGAACATCAGCTCCTGCTTGCGCATGGTGCTGGCATTTTCGACCCCAAGCTCTTCTGCAAACGAGACGAGTTCGGCTGGCGTCTTGGCCTTGAGGTCCTGAAGTTTCATTTCCCGCATTTGGGAGGGTCCTGTGGAACGCTTTGAGGAGGTGATCAGGCGGGTTCATGAAGATGCAGACGGCTGAAAGGAAAGTCCGCAGATCCTGACCGTGAAAAAACCTTGAGCGAGGAAGATGCCGAAAGGCTTCAAATCTGGCGTGGCGGCCGGCTCAACAACGAAACCGGAACGCAACCACATCCGCCTGCTTGGGGTGGGATAACTCACAATATAGAAAATTGACGGCTTTCGTGCAAGGAGGGGTGCACTAGAGTCTTTCACCGTTTCATGGAAACAGTGAAAGGCTCTAGGCTCTTGATTTGACGCGTTTTCTTCACGCGAACCGGATTCCACTTCGCTCGAAAACGCTATAGTCTTCTGTCACAGGTTGACGTCTTCACGCAGCTTGACGCCCCGGAGCCAGCTCCCAGCCGCGTCTTGCCCATCCGTCCTGCGGCGGTCACCAAAGCGGATGCGGGTGACGACAGACGGCACGCAAGCTATTGATAGACCTATTCTTCCAGCCGACCGATCCCCCTGCGCCTTCCCGCTGGAGAGGTTTTAAGGCTTGACGATGACCAGTATGACAATACCGACCATGAGAGCCGTAACCACCTCATTGATAATACGATAGAATCTTTGACTCATCACATTCCGGTCGGCGGCGAAATCCCGCACGCGGCGAGCGAAATAGCCATGAATGCCGGACATCAGGATCACCAGCGCCAGCTTCCCCTGAAACCAACCCGCCAGATACCACTGATGCACCCACATCATATAAAGCCCGAGCCCCCATGCCACCATCATCGCGGGGTTGATGATCGCCTTGAAGAGTCGCCGCTCCATCACCTTGAAGGTCTCGGACTGTTTCGAGCCGATCTCGGCCTCGCAGTGATAAACGAACAATCGCGGCAAATAGAGCATCCCGGCCATCCAGGAAATGACCGCAATCACATGAAATGCCTTGATCCATTCGTACATCGGTCTTCTCGCTCGGAATGGCCCGACGGGTTGTCGATCTGTCGGAACATACAGCCGGCATCAGGGTTATTCCGGCGACGGATAGAGACCCGATCGGGACGATCTCCGCAAGCGACTCTTTTCTAAAAATTACTTTTAAGATTCTTAAGGTTTGAGTCTAAGTGACCGTGAATTTGGCGGGCGCAATTCTGTCCCGGCTCTTTCAAAGGCTTCTTCACAACATCCCTGAATTTATACTCGCTCGGCCGCGTATCCGAAAGATCGTTAGCGGCGCAAACACTTACGCGTCGCTGGCCCGCAATTACCCAGAGACAATTCCACACAGTCTCATTATCATTGCCCGCGATCGACGGAGTTATCCCTGCCGTGAGGCCTGTGAGCAAAATCACCGGTTATCCCGCGGTCCTTGCCGGATGAGCCGTATCGGGGATTGAACTCCACAGCGATGCACAGGGTATTCAGGGGTCATGGCGCCCATCACCGGCAGCAATTTTCATCTTCATCTGGTGTCCGATTCGACCGGCGAGACGCTGATCACGGTGTCGCGCGCCGTCGCCGCCCAATATGCCAACCTCACGCCGGTGGAACATGTCTATCCCTTGGTGCGCAGCCAGAAGCAGCTCGACCGCGTTCTTGCGGAAATCGAGGAAGCGCCGGGGATCGTTCTGTTCACGCTTTTGGAAAAGGATCTGGTGGAGCGTCTCGAAGCCAAGTGCCAGGAGATCAACAGCCCGAGCCTTTCGATTATCGGCCCGGTGATGCAGTTGTTTCAGGCCTATCTCGGCGCTTCCACGATCGGCCGGGTCGGCGCGCAGCACACGCTGAACGCGGATTATTTCAGGCGCATCGACGCCTTGAACTACACCATGATGCATGACGACGGACAGCATGTCGAAGGTCTGGAGGAAGCCGACGTCGTGCTGGTCGGCGTGTCGCGCACGTCGAAAACGCCGACGTCGGTCTATCTTGCCAACCGCGGCATCCGCACGGCGAACGTGCCGCTGGTGCCAGGCATCGCTATTCCCCATCAACTGGAAACTCTGAAGAAGCCGTTGATCGTCAGCCTTCATGCGGTGCCCGAGCGGCTCATCCAGGTCCGTCAGAACCGGCTGTTGAGCATCGGGTCGGGCGCCGGCAACGAGAGTTATATCGATCGCCAGTCGGTGACCGAAGAAGTGACCTACGCCCGCCGCCTCAGCGTGAAGCACGACTGGGTCCAACTGGACGTCACGCGCCGGTCGATTGAAGAGACCGCTGCAGCGATCATGAAGTTGTTTGCGGATCGCCAACGGCAGCGGCAGTCGGAACACGGCCGGTGACGACGGTCTGGCGTGGATCGAATCCCCTGATCCTGGCATCGCGAAGCCAGGTTCGCCAGGCATTGCTCGCAAATGCCGGCCTGTCATTCGAGACCGTTCCAGCCGCGATCGACGAGCGGGCCATTCAGCGAAGCTCAGGCCTCGCCAGAGGTGATGAAATCGCCGTTCGCCTGGCTTGCGAAAAAGCCCGCGAGGTGTCGTCGCGCTCGGCCGGCCGCTACGTCATCGGAGCCGATCAGACGCTTGAATGCGAGGACCGCCTGTTCAACAAGCCGGCTGGCCGCGCGGGGGCTGCCGAACACCTTCGCGCGCTATCCGGCCGGACTCACACGCTGCACGCCGGTATCGCGATCGTGCGCGACGGCAGGTTGCTCTTTGAGAACGTATCGGCCGCCCGCATGACGATGCGGGAGCTGAGCGAGGAGGCGATCGAGGCCTATCTGAATGCGGCTGGCGATGCGGCCACCGCAAGCGTCGGCGCCTATCAGCTTGAGAAGCTGGGCGTCCACCTGTTCAGCCGGATCGACGGCGATCATTTCACCATTCTGGGCTTGCCGCTGTTGCCGCTGCTCGCTTTTCTGCGCGGTCAGGGTTTGCTGTCGTTGTGACGTCGGATGTTTGCATATGCGGGTGCTCGGGCTGACCGGATCGATCGGAATGGGGAAATCGACCACCGCCAAGCTTTTTTCGGAAGCCGGGGTGCCGGTTTACGATGCCGATGCGACCGTTCACAAAATTTACGAAGGGGAGGCGGCACCGGTTATCGAAGCGGCGTTTCCCGGAACCACCGTCGATGGCAAGGTCGACCGCGAGAAGTTGTCGGCGAGGGTGGTCCACGACGCTGCAGCCATGACGCGGCTCGAGCAGATCGTGCATCCGATGCTGCACGCCTATCGTCAGGCGTTTCTCGACCGGGCCGAGCGATGGGGGGCCGATGTGGCGGTGGTGGATGTTCCGCTGCTGTTCGAAACCGGCGGCGAGAAGCATGTCGATGCGGTCGTCGTCGTCACCACGACGCCGGCTATTCAACGCGAGCGCATCCTGGCGAGAGACAACATGACGGACGACAAACTGACGACGATTCTGGCCCGGCAGTTACCCGACGCTGAAAAGCGCAGCCGGGCGGATTTCGTAGTGGACACCTCGCATGGTATCGACCATGTGCGCGAGCGCATCCGGGAAATTCTGGCGCAGGCTGCTAAAATGCCGCGGCGGCGTCCCTGATTCGCGAGTCAAAGGAATTATGCGCGAAATCGTTCTTGACACGGAAACAACCGGCCTCGATCCGCTGCGCGGCGATCGCCTGGTCGAGATCGGGTGTGTTGAAATCTTCAATCGCATGCCGACGGGGCAGACGTTCCATCGTTACATCAATCCGGAACGCGACATGCCGCAGGAAGCATTCGCGGTGCATGGCCTGTCGAGCGAATTTCTTGCCGACAAGCCGCTATTTGCGCAGATCGTGGATGAGTTTCTGGACTTCGTCGGCGACGCGCCGCTCGTCATCCACAACGCCTCGTTCGATATCGGCTTCATCAATGCGGAACTCGATCGCCTCAAACGACAGGCAATCGGGCGGGACCGGCTGGTGGATACGCTGCTGCTGGCGCGACGGAAACATCCGGGCGTGTCGAACCGGCTCGACGATCTCTGCTCGCGTTACGCCATCGACAACAGTCGCCGGACCAAACACGGGGCGTTGCTCGACGCGGAACTGCTCGCGGAAGTCTATATCGATCTGATCGGCGCCCGGCAGTCGCAATTGATCCTGGTGGAATCCGTGTCCCGCCAGAGCGGTGGAACACTCGATATGCCGAGACGTCAGCGCCCTGCGCCGCTGGCGCCGCGCGTAACCGATGCCGACCGCATCGCGCATCGCGATTTCATCGCGACGCTCGGCGAGAAGGCAATCTGGATGGAATTCATCGGAACCGAGGTTTTGGAGCAACGAGTTTCGGACCAGACTTAGCGTTTTCAAGCGAAGTGGCTACCGGTTCGCGTCAAGAAAACGCGTCAATCAAAAATATGGAGTTCCGCTTCTGATTCTATCGGAAGCGGAAAGGCCTCGTGCTAATGGCCAAGCATACTTATGGCCAAGCATAAAAAGTGTCTCGCGATTACGCCGGCAACAAATCGCAATAGGCGAACCCGTCACGCTCGACGACATCGCCGGACGCGATCTCGATCCGATGAGAAAACATCGGACCCGCGATGACGCAGGTGTGGAATTCGCCGTTCTCGCCGCACGGATCGATCCCAGCCGGAAGGTCCGCCAGCAACGCCTGATCGAAGCTGCGGCCGGCAAACGAGAGGTCGAGCTTCGCCCGCTCGATCGAGACGAGACGCGCTTCCAGCCCGCTTGCGATCATCGCGTGGGCAAGCGCCGGGGTCGGCCGGCCCCACAGCGGAAAAACCGGCGCAACGCCGGTGCCGGCGAGCTTCTGCTCACGATAGGCGCGAATGTCCGCGAGAAACAGATCGCCGAAAATGACGTGCGTGATGCCGTTCCGCCTTGCGTCCGCCATCGCGGTTTCCATCCGCGCTTCATACGCCTCGTTGGAGCAGGGACAGGGTATCGGCACCACGTGCGGCGGCAACCCTGCGGCTGCCAGTTGAGCGTGCAGAACGTCTTCGCGCACGCCATGGATCGAGACGCGGCCGAAGGTCTCGTTCACCGTGGTCAGCGCGCCGACGACGTCGAACGCGCCGGCCCTGCGGACCTCATGCAGGGCAAAGGCGCTGTCCTTGCCTGATGACCACGAGATCAGCGCCCTTGGTCGCATCGTCATGGCTGCGGAAAGCCGAAGGCGTCTCGCGGATGCCGCGACGGCGACCGCCTGTGATGCCGCGACGGTTTGCGCGTTGCCGCCGCTGGCTGTTCAGGCTCCCTGAGCGCGCCGATCTTGCGGAGCGCGGCATCGGCCGCCCGTTCGCCGCTCTCCCATGCGCCGTCGACGCTGCCCCACAGCGTCTCGTGAGTGGCCTCGCCGGCGAAGAACAGGCTGCCCAGCGGCTCGACCAGGATTTTCCGCGACGGCTGCCCGCCGACTTCCGCCGCCGACATGGCGCCGAGCACATGGGGCGCCGCGTTCCAGCGGGTGACGGCCGACCGCTTTATCGTCGCCGCCGCATCGCTGCCGAACAGTTTCGTCAGCCATTCCGTGGCGAATGCGAGCATTGCAGCCTCGCCCTGCGCCGAGAGATCGCGGCCGAAGCTGCCCGCGATGTCAACCGTGCACAGCGACGATCCGTTGGCGTTCGCGGTGAGCAGCGCGGTCGTCCGGTCGCTGCTCTGTTCGATCATGGTTTCGTTGTGCCCGAGCCCGAGAGGATTGCCTGGCAGCCACAGCGCGATGCGGTCGTAGCTGCCGAGCGACAGTTTTGCAGCGGCATCGAGCTGGCGCTTCGGCAGATCAGGCGTGAAGCGGATATCGCCCGAAGCCAGTACGTTGGTGGAGACGGTGACGATGACGGCGCGCGCGCCGATGCGGCCCGCGGGCGTCTCGACTCCGACATCGCGGCCGGTCCAGATGATCCGGGCCGCCGGCGTCGACAGGCTGATCGGCAGACCTTGGCTGAGCGTCGTGAGCAGCGCGCCGAGGCCCTGCTTGCAGCCGATCGCGGCGCGGCGCTGGGGCGCGCGCGCGCGATCCATCGCCGAGAGGTCTTTCAGATCCTTTCCGGTCGCGCTGGCGCCGAGCACGAAGTCGATCGTCGCGGCCCAGACATCGAGATCGCCAGGCATGGCGGCGGCGCAGGAGAGGTCGGCCCTGCCGCGCGCAGCGTCCGCGATGGCGCGCCTGGCGCGCACCAGCGTTGCAAGGAACCGTTCGGTTTCGCCGGCGCGCGCGTTGCGCCGCCCGATACGGATTTTCTGGCCGGGTGGAGCGGGAAAAACCGCGGTTCCTGCGCCTCGCGCCAGCCTTGCCACCGAATTGGTGTCGGGCTCGAAAAGCCAGCGCGCGCCGCGATCGAACGGCGTATCGAAAGTCGTCAGATCGGTATGGCAGCGTCCGCCGATCCGCTCCGCCGCCTCGACCACGACCACCTTGCGGTTCGCGGCCTGAATTCGCCGCGCCGCCGCGATGCCCGCGGCGCCCGCGCCGATTACAACCACGTCGGCCCCGCGCGGCAGCGATGCCGCGCCCGCCGAGCGGTATTCAGCTCCTGCGGCGAGCGCGGCGAACGCCAGCAGGACATCGCGGCGCGTCATTGTCATGGCATGGTTTCCGATCTTGAAAATTGCGGGATTTCCGGTGCGGTGATTCCAAAAGTTCCCGCCGTCCCCAATTCAACGGGAAACTTTCCGCCCTGAAATCGCACGCGAATCACGGATTTTAATCATGAACCGGCGGATTTCGGATTTCGGGACGCAGCGAACTTGCCGCATTGATGCTTCTGCGACAACCGTCATGGTGAATCGATCGTAATCTGGCGGTTGCCGCCATGAACTAAATTGCAATGGCTCTTGACCATGATAAGGAGTGGAAAACCGGCGGGACGAACGGCGGAGAGAGACTGCCATGGGCTTCGTGCTCGACAGGGTCGGGAAATGGATTGCGGCGTACCTCCAGAAGGAGGTGTCGGGCTACAAGCCGTTCACGCCGAGCGATCCGGAGCATCTGCGCGGCCTCATTCAGGAAGGCGACGTTCTCCTGGTGGAAGGCAACAGCCGCATCTCGGGCATCATCAAGTATCTCACGCAATCGACATGGTCGCACGCCGCGCTTTATGTCGGCCCGATCGCCGGCGCCGCCGAGCCTGACGGCGAGAAGCATGTCCTGATCGAGGCCAATGTCGGCGAGGGCGTGATCTCCGCGCCGCTGTCGAAATATTTCCCGTATCACACCCGGATATGCCGCCCGGTCGGCCTGTCCGACGAGGACCGCGCCACGGTGTGCCGCTATGCCATCAACCGCATCGGCTTCGGCTACGATACCAAGAATATCGTCGATCTGATGCGCTATCTGGTGCCGCTGCCGGTGCCGCAGCGCTGGCGGCGGCGCATGATCGCGTTCGGCTCCGGCGATCCGACCAAGATCATCTGTTCGGCGCTGATTGCGCAGGCCTTCGAGGCGGTGCGCTATCCGATCCTGCCGAAGATTACCCGCGCCGGCAGCCGCAGCGCGCGGCGCGAGATCCTGCACATCCGCGATTCCTCGCTCTACATGCCGCGCGATTTCGACATCTCGCCCTATTTCGAGATCGTCAAGCCGACCATCGTGCTGGGTTTCGACTATCTCTCGCTCCATTGGGCCGACAGGCAGAAGCCGCTCGCGGAGGTAGCGGGCGCGATTGATCTGTTTCAGGTCGACGCCAATTCGCCGCCGCCTGTTTCCGAACCGGCTGACCAGCATCAGCCGGTTCTTTCCGAAAAAGTGAGTGCAATGCGGGGACATTCATGAGCGAGGCGGACGGCGCCGCTCCCGAGCTTGCGGTGTCGCAATGGTTCAACACCGGCGAGCCGCTGACGCTCGCTGCGCTGCGCGGCCGTCCGGTGCTGCTCCATGCCTTCCAGATGCTGTGTCCCGGCTGCGTCGCGCATGGCACGCCGCAAACCCAGCGCGCCTATGAGCTGTTCAAGGCGACCGATTTGCAGGTGATCGGCCTGCACACGGTGTTCGAGCATCATGCCGCGATGACGCCGGTTTCGCTTCAAGCCTTCATTCACGAATACCGGCTGACGTTTCCGATCGGCGTCGACGCCGCCGGCGACGGCACCCCGCTGCCGGTCACCATGGGCCGCTATGCCATGCAGGGGACGCCGACAAGCATCCTGATCGGCCGTAGCGGCCGCATCGTCCATCACGGCTTCGGCCAGCAGAGCGACATGGCGCTCGGCGCGATGATCGCGGCCGAACTCGCCGGCGCGCAGACTTACGCTGCCCAAGCGTGACAGCCACATCATGCCGGCCGATTCGCGTCCCAGCGGAAGCATGCGCGCCGATCCGCGCCCTTGCCGGCGCGCGCCGCGGCGTTTATCTGAGCCTCGTATCCGAGCCTCGTATCCGAGCCTTGGGGTTCACCGGGAACTGACCGTCATGATGGGTGCCGCCGTCAAGGCCCTCACGCAGATTCTGTCGCCGCCGATGCGCGCCATCCTGTGGCGCGCGATCGGGCTCGCGCTGGTGCTGATCGTCGTCGCCGCCGTCGGACTGCAGCGATTGTTGAGCTGGCTCGCCGGCTCCGGCGAACTCTGGGCTGAAACCATGCTTGGGCCGGCCTTTCATACCCCGCTCGACATCCTGGCCTGGATCATTTCGATCGCCGCGGGCTTCGGCATCGTGTTCGGCGCGGTGTTTCTGATGCCCACGATCACCTCGCTGGTCGCGGGCGTGTTCGTCGACGACGTCGGCGAGATCGTCGAGCGCGAACATTATCCGGCGGACCATCCCGGCGCGCCGCTGCCGTTTGGCCTCGCGATGTCCGAAGGCATCAAGACCGCGCTGCTGACGCTGCTCGTCTACCTGATCGCGCTGCCTTTCGTCTTCGTGGCCGGCGCGGGCTTCATCGCCTTCTTCATCGCCACTGCGTGGCTGCTCGGCCGGGAATATTTCGAACTCGCGGCGATGCGGTTCCGTTCGCCTGAGGAGGCCAAGGCGATGCGCCGCGACAACGCCGCCACGGTGTTCCTGGCCGGTCTTGTCATCGCAGGTTTCGTGGCGATTCCGATCGTCAACCTGGCGACGCCGCTGTTCGGCATGGCTTTCATGGTCCACATGCACAAGCGGTTGTCGGGGCCACGGCCTGAACTGATCGCACCCGATCGGCGCGGCCGCCAGCCGCTGGCGTAGAGCCCTTCCGCTTCTGATGGAATCAGAAGCAGGACTCTCGCTTTATTTTGACGCGTATTCCGATCGCAAAACTAATATCCACTTTTGCGGAATACGCGCTATAGCGTTTTCGAGCGAAGCGGATACCGGTTCGCGTGAAGAAAACGTGTCAAATCAAGAGCGTAGAGTCTTTCACTGTTTCCGTGAAACGGTGAAAGACTCTGGTTTCTTCATATTGCGCTGCAATTGGTGTAACTTGGTCAATCAAGGCCGATGCCGAGCGTCAGGGTGGATGCCTGATCGCGGGTCCTTATGGAGAATGTCGATGTCGATTGAGTCGGATGCGATCGTCGATCGCCGCAGGTTGCGCAGCAAGCTCACCTTCTGGCGCGTCGCGTCGGCTTTAATCGCGATCGCATCGGTTATCGCCGTCAGCGCCTATGCGACGCCATGGGGCCGCAAGCTGACGGGCGGCGGCGCGATCCAGCGTGTCAACATCGAGGGCCTGATCCGCAGCGACCAGAACCGCGTCGAGGCGCTGGAGCGCTTGGGCAAATCCAACGCGCCCGCGGTCATCGTGCACATCAATTCGCCGGGAGGCACGACGGCGGGGTCCGAGCAGCTTTACGACGCCCTGATGCGCCTGAAGGCCAGGAAGCCGATGGTGGTGGTGGTCGAAGGGCTCTGCGCGTCGGGCGGATATATCGCCGCGCTCGCCTCCGATCATATCGTCGCGCAGCAGACGGCGCTGGTCGGTTCGATCGGCGTGCTGTTTCAATATCCGAATTTCACCGAGCTCCTGAAAACGGTCGGAATCAAGGTTGAGGAGGTGAAATCGTCGCCGTTGAAGGCGGCTCCGAACGGCTATGAGCCGACCAGCCCGGAAGCGCGCGCTGCAATCGACTCGCTGGTGAAGGATTCCTATGCCTGGTTCCGCGGCCTGGTGCAGAGCCGGCGCGGCATGGATGGTGCGCAACTGGAGAAGGTCGCCGACGGCCGTGTCTTCACCGGGCGGCAGGCGATTGACCTCAAGCTGATCGATCAGCTCGGCGACGAAAGGACTGCGATCGCGTGGCTTGTCGCCGAGAAGAACGTCGCTTCCGGCCTCCCGGTGCGCGATTTCAAGTTGTCGCCGCGCTTTGGCGACCTGACGTTCCTGCGCACCGCCGCATTTCTGACCTTCGATGCGCTGGGATTGAGCGGCGTCGCGCGCCAGGTCGAGCAGGCCGGCGTGGTGCGGGCGGCGGATCGGTTGGGTCTCGACGGCATGCTGGCATTGTGGCAGCCGGCACCCTCCAATTGAGGCTCGAATCGGACGCGCGCGGGCATTTTTGGGGGTGAGAACCCGCAAATGCCGCGGTGCAGAATTTTTGCGGCGGTTTCCTCCGACCGGGCGAATCGCATTTAGCGACTTGACAGCCCTGACCATTTTCACGGAAATGGTCCCTCCCGTCTATGGGCCCCAGTCTCGATGATCAAATCCGAACTCGTTCAACGCATCGCCGAGCACAACCCGCACCTCTATCAGCGGGATGTGGAGAACATCGTGAACGCAATTCTCGACGAGATTGTCGCCGCGCTCGCGCGAGGCGATCGCGTCGAGCTGCGTGGCTTTGGTGCGTTTTCGGTCAAGCATCGTCCCGCGCGTGCGGGCCGCAATCCGCGCACGGGAGAACACGTCCCGGTCGATCAGAAGAGCGTGCCGTTCTTCAAGACCGGCAAGGAAATGCGCGAGCGGCTCAATCGCGAGAATGCCACCAGTGAAGCAAGCGCATAGGAACGTTCAGGGGGGCGTCCCCATGAATCTGCAAGCGAACCTGTCCAGCATGAGTGCTTGACGCTACCGTCGCGAGAGAGATCATGCGAAAATTCCTGACCGGCCTGATCGTGATTCCGCTTGGTGTGCTTTTCATCGTGTTTGCGTTCGCAAACCGTCATCCGGTGACGGTGACGTTCGATCCCTTCGATGCGAACGACCGGATGGCCACCGTCACCCTGCCGCTGTTCATCCTCATCATTGCGGTTGCGATCTTCGGCGTGGTGGCCGGGAGCGTCGCGACCTGGTTCGGGCAACGCCGCTGGCGTCACAAGGTGCGCCAGTATGAGGCGGATGCGCGGGAGGCGCGCGTGGAGCTGGCCGATCTGCGATCGCGCTGGGAGTCTCGCGATACGGCGCGGTTGCCCGACCTGACGCGCCGGGCCGGATAGCGGCGGTCCCTGCTGCATCGCAAAGAACTTTCCGACGGCCCTAGCGCGCGGACGAGACAAGCGCAGCGCGACGTTGTAGAACCCGCGCGAGCGCGTTTGATGCCCGGAAACGGCCGGGTTTCGCCGGTTGTCCGGTGCGCGCGCCGGATCGTTCGAGACCATGTCCCTGATCGTCAAGATATGCGGCCTGTCCACTCCTGCGACGCTCGATGCGGCGTTGCAGGCCGGTGCCGATATGGTGGGATTCGTGTTCTTTCCAGCCTCGCCGCGGCATCTTGATCTGTCGCGCGCGCGCGAACTGGGCGCGCAGGCAGGCGGGCGTGCCGTCAAGGTCGCGCTGACCGTGGATGCCGACGACGCGACGCTGGACGGCATCATCGAGGCTTTGCGGCCGGATCTGTTGCAATTGCATGGCAAGGAAACCGCGGTTCGCATTCACGAGATCAAGCGGCGGTTCGGCCTGCCGGTCATGAAAGCGATCGGTGTCGAGACCGCCGCCGACCTTGCGACGCTGCCCGCTTACGCCGCGGCGGCCGACCGTGTGCTGTTCGATGCGCGCCCGCCCAAGGACGCCACGCGGCCGGGCGGGCTGGGCGTTCCCTTCGACTGGCGGCTTCTGGAAAACCTGGCTCTCAAGATTCCATTCATGATCTCCGGCGGCCTCGCCGCAAGCAACGTCCACGACGCGGTGCGGATCACGCGCGCCGGCGGCGTCGATGTTTCCTCCAGCGTGGAAAGCGCGCCGGGGGTGAAGGATGCCGGAATGATCGACGCATTCATTCGGGCCGCGCGAGCGGCTGCGACCAGTTTGCGCGAAGCGACCTCGCATGTGGGGTAGCCTCGGAAAACCACGGCAGCCGTCATGCCTGCGCAGAGCCGTCGCAGACGGCGTAAACCTGTCCGTTTCGCGGGCATCGACCTCTGTCGGAAATCACAGCGAGCAAGACGTGGATGGCCGGAATCAATCCGGCCATGACGAAGGGTCACAATGAACTCTCTCCCCAATTCCTTCCGATCCGGTCCCGACGAGCGCGGACACTTCGGCATTTTCGGCGGCCGCTTCGTGGCGGAAACGCTGATGCCGCTGATCCTCGATCTGGAGAAGGCCTATGCCGAAGCCAGGGCCGATTCGGCGTTCCAGCGCGAGATGGCCGGCTACCGCAAGAACTATGTCGGCCGTCCGTCGCCCTTGTATTTCGCCGAGCGCCTGACCGAGCATCTTCGGGACATTTCCGCGGCTTCCGGCCGCGCTGGTGGCGCAAAGATCTATCTGAAGCGGGAGGAGCTCAACCACACCGGCTCGCACAAGGTCAACAACGTGCTCGGCCAGATTCTGGTCGCGCGTCGCATGGGCAAGAAGCGCATCATCGCCGAGACCGGCGCGGGCCAGCATGGCGTTGCGACCGCGACGCTGTGCGCGCGCTTCGGCCTCGACTGCGTGGTCTATATGGGCGCGGTCGACGTGGCGCGGCAGGAGCCCAACGTCATCCGCATGGAGATGCTGGGCGCCAAAGTGGTGCCGGTGCAGTCCGGCACCCGCACGCTCAAGGACGCCATGAACGAGGCGCTCCGCGACTGGGTGACCAACGTGCACAACACCTTCTATTGCATCGGCACGGTGGCGGGGCCGCATCCCTATCCGATGATGGTGCGCGACTTCCAGTCGGTCATCGGCGCGGAGACGCGCGCGCAGATGCAGGAGGCCGAGGGCCGCCTGCCGGATTCGCTGATCGCCTGCATCGGCGGCGGTTCCAATGCGATGGGACTGTTCCACCCGTTTCTCGACGATGCCTCGGTGGAGATTTTCGGCGTCGAGGCGGCGGGACACGGCCTCGACAAGCTGCACGCCGCCTCGCTCACCGGCGGGCGGCCGGGCGTGCTGCACGGTAACCGGACGTATCTCCTGATGGACGATGACGGCCAGATCCAGGACGCGCACTCGATCTCCGCCGGCCTCGATTATCCCGGCATCGGGCCGGAGCATTCATGGCTGCGTGAGACCGGCCGCGTCACCTATCTGTCCGCGACCGACGAGGAGGCGCTCGCCGCGTTTCAACTGCTGTCGCGGCTTGAAGGCATCATCCCGGCGCTGGAATCGGCGCACGCGATCGCGCGTGTCATCGAACTCGCGCCGCAGCGGTCCAAAGATCACCTGATGGTGGTCAACCTCTCCGGCCGCGGCGACAAGGACGTGCCGCAGGTCGGCGAGATCTTGAAGGGCAGGAAGACGTGAGCACCCGTATCGACACGCGTTTTGCCGAATTGCGGAAGCAGGGCCGCGCGGCCTTCGTCACCTTCCTGATGGCCGGCGACCCGGACCCCGCGACCTCGCTCGCCATCATTCAGGCGCTGCCTGAGGCAGGCGCCGACATCATTGAAATCGGAATGCCGTTCACCGATCCGATGGCGGACGGCCCCGCGGTCCAGGCCGCCGGGCGGCGCGCGCTCAAGGCGGGCATGACCGTGACCAAGACGCTGCAGATGATCCGCGACTTCCGGCAAAATGAGGACGCGACGCCGGTCGTGCTGATGGGATATTACAATCCGATCTACATTTACGGCGTCGAGAGGTTTCTTGTCGACGCGAAGGCCGCTGGCATCGACGGCCTTATCGTCGTCGATCTGCCGCCGGAGGAAGACTCCGAACTGTGCATTCCGGCGATGAAGGCGGGACTGAATTTCATTCGCCTCGCGACGCCGACCACCGACGACAAGCGGCTGCCGGCGGTGCTCGCGAACACCTCCGGTTTCGTCTACTACGTCTCGATCACCGGGATCACCGGCAGCGCGGCTGCGGATTCGGCCGCCGTCGGCGCGGCGGTTGGACGCATCAAGCGCCATACCGATTTGCCGGTCTGCGTCGGCTTCGGCATTCGCACCCCGGAGGCGGCGCGTGGCATCGCCGAGGGCGCCGACGGCGCGGTGGTCGGCTCCGCGCTGGTCGATGCGCTCTCCGGCAGCCTCGATACCGGGGGCAAGGCGACGGCCGGGACCGTCAACGCGGTCGCCGGTCTCGTGGCGTCGCTGGCCGCGGGCGTGCGGTCGGCCAGAGCGGGATGAGGAATAGTCTTTGCTTTACCTCTCCCCTTGTGGGAGAGGGTGCCGAGTCGCATGTATGCGGTGAGGCGGGTGAGGGGGTCGTCCCCTCGTCCTCTTTGCGACAGGCGAACCCCTCACCCGGTTCGCACCTTGCTTCGGGCGGTGCTTGCCACCCTCTCCAAAAGGGGGAGAGGGTTCGGGCCATCGCTGGATGGTGTGGCGTTACGGAGTGAAGCATGAACTGGTTGACGAACGTCGTCCGCCCCAAGATCCGCAATATGCTCAAGCGCGAGACGCCGGAGAATCTCTGGATCAAGTGTCCGGACACCGGTCAGCTCGTGTTCTACAAGGACGTCGAGAGCAACCAGTTCGTCATCCCGGGCTCGAACTATCACATGCGCATGAGCGCGGACGCGCGGCTGCGTTCGATCTTCGACAACGAGACCTGGTACGACGTCGCGTTGCCCGAGGTGACCGCCGATCCGCTCAAGTTCCGTGACGAGCGCAGATATGTCGATCGCATCAAGGACGCGCGCGCCAAGACCGGACTCCATGATTCCGTGAAGGTCGGATACGGCAAGCTGGAAAGCGCCGGCGTCGTCGTCGCGGTGCAGGATTTCGATTTCATGGGCGGATCGCTCGGAATGGCGGCGGGTGAGGCCATCGTGCGCGGCATCGAACTCGCGGTCGAGAAGCAATGCCCGTTCATCGTGTTTGCGGCCTCCGGCGGCGCGCGGATGCAGGAGGGCGTGCTGTCGCTGATGCAACTGCCGCGCACCACCGTCGCCGTGCAGATGCTGCGCGAGGCAGGCCAACCCTACATCGTGGTGCTGACCAATCCGACCACCGGCGGCGTCACCGCGTCCTATGCGATGCTCGGCGACATCCACATCGCCGAGCCCGGTGCGCTGATCGGTTTCGCCGGCGCGCGCGTCATCGAGCAGACCATCCGCGAGAAATTGCCGGATGGCTTCCAGCGCGCCGAATATCTGCGTGACCACGGCATGGTCGACCTGGTGGTGCATCGCCATGAGTTGCGGCCGACGCTGGCGCGGCTGTGCCGGCTGCTGACCAAGGCGCCTGCGTTTGATGCGACGGCAGAGCCGCCGCCCGACACGGATGAGCCGGCCGAGCCGGTGCCTGCAACGGACGCGGCGCCGCCGCCTGCGCCTCCCGCGTGAGCGCTGCTCCGCCCCATCAGACGCCGCTCGGCGAGGTCGTCGCGCGAATCTCGAAGCTGCATCCGAAAAAGATCGATCTCACGCTCGGCCGGATGTGGCGCATCCTCGAACGGCTTGATCACCCCGAACGCCGGCTGCCGCCCGTCATTCATGTCGCAGGCACCAACGGCAAGGGCTCGACGATTGCCTATCTGCGCGCGATCCTAGAGGCCGCCGGCCTGAGGGTGCACGTCTTTACCTCGCCCTATCTGGTGCGGATCAACGAATGCGTGCGGCTGGCCGGAACGCTGGTCGGCGACGGCGACCTGCACGACGCGCTGCTCGAATGCGAGCGCGCCAACGGCGGCGAGCCTCTCACCCAGTTCGAGATCAAGACCGCCGCCGCCTTCCTGTTGTTCGCGAAAACTCCCGCCGACGTGCTGCTGCTGGAGGTCGGCCTCGGCGGCCGGCTTGACAGCACGAACGTGGTGGAAACGCCGCTCGCGAGCGTCATCACGCCGATCGGCATCGACCATGTCGAATTTCTTGGCGGCACGCTGATGCAGATCGCCGGCGAGAAGGCCGGCATCATCAAGCGTGGTGTGCCCGTGATCGCCGCTGCGCAGTTGCCGGAGGCGCAGGCCGTGATCGAGCAGCGGGCGAAGCAGATGCGCAGCCCGCTATACGCCGAGGGTCAGGACTGGCACGTCGGCATGGAGCATGGACGGCTGGTCTATCAGGACGAGCGCGGCCTGCTCGACCTTGCCGCGCCGCGACTGTTCGGTCGCCATCAGTTCGACAATGCCGGTCTCGCGGTCGCGACGCTGCGGGCGCAGGAACGCTTCAGCATCGACGCCGCGGCGTTCGAGCGCGGTGTCACGAGCGCGGAATGGCCGGCGCGAATGCAGCGGCTGACGTCAGGCAGGCTGGTGGATCGAGCGCCGCGCGACGCCGAGCTCTGGCTAGACGGCGGACATAATGTCGACGGCGGACGGGTGGCGGCGGCTGCGCTCGGCGATCTGGAGGAGCGGGTGTCGCGGCCGCTGGTGGTGATAACGGGCATGATGGGAAACAAGGATGCGCAAGGCTTCCTCGCCAACTTCGCGGGGCTGACCCGCCACGTCATCGCCGTGCCGATTCCGGATACGGAAAATGCGATGCCGCCGGACGTGCTGGCGGATGCTGCGCGCGCGTTCGACATGCGCGCCGAAACCGCCGTGAGCGTCAGCGCGGCGCTGCAGTCGGTGGCGCGGCTTGCCTATGAAATCCCGCCACGCATCCTGATCGCGGGGTCGCTCTATCTCGCCGGCCATGTGCTGGCGGAGAATGGCACGCCGCCGAACTAAAATTATTTATTTCGAGGCAAACGTATCGGTGATGCGTTGCGAGCGCTCTCCCCCGCAAGCGGGAGAGGTAAGAGGCACACCCAAACAAAAACGGCCGGTGGTGAACCGGCCGTTCGCAAAATTTTAGAAAAGCGGAAGCGAAGACTCAGACCGTGGCGGTGATCCACTGCTCCAGCTTCTGCTTCGGCGCCGCGCCGACCTGACGCGAGGCCAGCTCGCCGCCCTTGAAGATCATCAGCGTCGGAATCGACATCACGCCGTATTTCGAAGCCGTCCGCGGGCTCTCGTCGACGTTGAGCTTGACGATCTTGACTTTGCTGCCCATCGCGCTGGAAATCTCGTCCAGCACCGGGCCGATCATGCGGCAGGGACCGCACCACTCGGCCCAGAAATCGACCACGACCGGGCCAGTCGCCTTGAGCACTTCCGCTTCGAAATTGGCGTCCGAAACCTTGCCAACAGCCATGGAATACCTCGTTGCCTCAATGAGAGCGCGCGCCGTGAAAGGAATGCGCTTGCGCTTATGTGCCAAGTTAAGAAGGCGATCCTGCCGGGTCAAGGTTTCTCACGCCGAGATGAGGGCTTCCAGCTCGGCATCAAGCATCGCGGCCGAAATCTCCATTAATTCAGGCGTCTCGGTCCAGAGCAGCGCGGCCTTGACGGGAAATTTCGGATACAGCCGGGCCAGCACCGCGCGGTAGAGCGCAAGCTGGCGGACATAGGCCGGCGGCGCTTGGGCGGCGCTTGCGGGCATCGCGTGGCCGGTCTTGTAGTCGACGATCAGAACCGCCTCCGGCGTGATCACCAGGCGGTCGATCTGGCCGGAGACCAGCACGGGATCGCCGTGCCGCGTCGTCAGCCGCCCGGCGATCGCCACCTCGGCCCGGCTGCCGTCGGCAAAAACCGGTGCGAACCGCGCATCAGCGATCAGGGACAGCACCTGCGCCGCCAGCACGTCGCGCTCGGCCTCGCTCCAGTTGCCCGCATTGCGGGCGAGATGGGCCAGCGCGGTGTCGCGGCGGCGACCGGCCGGCATGTCGGGCAGCGATTGCAGCAGACGATGCACCAGCGTGCCGCGCAACAGCGCGCGGTTGCGCTGGTCTGTGGATTCGCCGGGCCGGATGCGTCGATACGCCGTGTCGTCCGCCTCCGAGGGGCGAAGCGGCCGGTTCGCGGGCGCCGTCCGCGCAGCCTTCGCATGCAGCCATGGCGGGAGAACGATCTGCGCGGCGATGGTCTCTGCCACCGGACTGGTTGCGGCTGATGCGGGCTCCCCCGGTCGGCTGTAGCGCCTGACAGTGCCGGCGGCGGTCTCGATCTCCTGCATCGCGAGGCCGGACTTTTCCAGGCCCTTGCCGATCAGGTCGTACCAGGACAAGTCCCGCACCTCCTTGCGGTTGCCGGGCATACATCCGCCGACGATCAGGCGATCGGCCGCGCGCGTCATCGCCACGTAAAGCAGGCGGCGGTATTCGTCCTCGGTCTCCGCGATCATGGCGGCGCGGGCCTGCGCCACGCGAGGCGGATCCTCGGCCTTCCTGCCGGCCCAGACCGTGACGCCTGCCGCGTCGGCCGGCGCGTTGCCCCGCGCCATGCGGATCAAGCTGAGGCGCTCGGTGTCGGCCGGCGAGGTCACGGTATCGGCGAGGAACACCACCGACGCCTCCAGTCCCTTGGCGCCATGGACGGTCATCACCCGCACCTCGTCGCGCGAGATTTCCATGTCGCGCTTCACCTCGGTGTCGGCGGCGCGCAGCCAAGCCATGAATCCCTGCAGCGCCGCGGGAGCCTTGCGCTCATAAGTCAGCGCCAGTTCGAGGAATTCGTCGAGCGCGTCATTCGCTTCATGGCCGAGACGCCGCAGGATCCGCCGCCGTCCGCCGTCTTCGCCCAAAAGCCACGCGTAGAACGCGAACGGCGTCTGCCGTGCGGCGCTTCGTTCGCACAGCTTCAGGCGATCGAACGCGTCGCGGAATTTGTCGCCTGCCGCGGCGTGGCCGGCGAGCGCATCGCGCAGCGAGCCCTCGCGCTGCCGGGCCAGCGTGAACAGGTCGTCGTCGTCGAGGCCGAACAGCGGACTCTTTAGCGCCACCGCCAGCGCCAGGTCGTCCTGCGGCAGCAGCAGCGCATCCGCAAGGTTCATCAGGTCGATGATCGCGATGTGCTCGGTCAGCTTGAGGCGGTCGGCGCCGGCAACCGGAATGCCGGACTGCTTCAGCGCCTGGATGATCGCATCAAAAGCGTTGCCGCGCCGCCGCACCAGCACCATCACGTCGCCGTAGCTGAGCGGACGGCGCGCGCCTTCATGTCCGGTCATGGTGCTCCGTGCGAGCAGCGCCTTGATCTCGCTCTGGATGCGCCGCGCCAGCTTGACTTCCGGACTGGTCGCCGAGACCGCGTCGAACGGCGCGCGCCAGCCTTCGATCTCCTCCCGCTTGTCGCGCTCCTCCAGACTCCAGAGCTCGACGATGCCGGGCGCGGCGTCGGCCAGCGATTCATGCACGGGATGGGCGCCGACCGCATGGATGCTGCCGTAGATCGCCTGGTCGCGAAACACGTAATCGACGGACTCCAGAATCGTTTTGCCGGAGCGGAACGAGTAGATGAAATCCTCTTTCCGGAACGGGAGATTCGCGTCGGTGAACTTGCCCTCCAGCTTGCGTCGCCGTTCGTCGAATTCGCGCGGCGCCGCGCCCTGGAACGAGAAGATCGACTGCTTCTCGTCGCCGACCGCGAACACCGTTCGGCGCACGCCCTCACGCGCGCCTTCGCCGGTCGTGAAGTCCGCGATGATGCGCTCGACGATGTCCCACTGCTTCGGGCTCGTGTCCTGCGCCTCGTCGATCAGCACATGGTCGACGCCGCGATCGAGTTTGTAATGGACCCAGCCCGGCGAGGTCTGGTTCAGCATGTCCAGCGTCTTGTCGATCAGGTCGTCGTAATCAAGCAGGCCGCGTTCCTGCTTCTCGCGCCGATAATTCGCGGCGATCGCGGTTGCGATGACCAGCAGCGATTGCGTGCGGTCGCGAATGGTGAGGGCGCGGCGACGCTCGAGTAGCGCGGTCACGCGCAGGCATTCATCGGCGAGCATGTCAGCGATATCAGGCCTTACATCGCTTATCTTCTTTGTGACAAAGGATTTGCGCGGGCTGCCGTCGCCGGTCAGGAAGACATCGAGATAGCGATCTGTTTGCGCGGCTTCGCCGATCATGGCATGTGCTTCACGCAGGCGTTTGGTTTGCTCCATGTCGGATTTGTTGCCCGCTTCCAGAACCGCGGCGAGCGTCTGCCATTCCGATCGCGGCAGGTTCGGCCCATCGATGATCTCGCGTTCGACATCCTCGACCCGACCGGCGGGATCGACGCCGAGCACGGCGGCGACGTCGCGGATTGCCTGCTCGATGCCGCGATCCTCGGTCCAGGCCATGACGTGATCGCGGCTGAGGCAGGCCTGATTGAGGACGTCCCGCAGCGTGGTGTCAGCCGCTGCGCCCATGGCGTATTGCAGCGCGCGACCGCCGGCGCTGTCCGGATTCTGCGAGGCAGCGAGCATGACCTTGAGGCTGGCGCGCTCCATCATCTCGGTCTGGTCGCGCTCGTCGAGCACAGTGAAGCGCGCGGGCACCCGCGCCTCGAACGGAAACTGCTGCAACAGCCGCGTGCACAGCGCGTGGATGGTCTGCACCTTCAAGCCGCCCGGCGTTTCCAGTGCGGAGGCGAACAGTTTGCGCGCCCGTTCGCGCCATTTCACATCGGGTTGCGCGATACCGACGTCGCGCAGCGCCGCGTTCAATGCGTCATCGTCGAGCGTGACCCATTGCCCGAGCGTCGAGAACACCCGCTCCGACATGTTGGCGGCGGCGGCCTTGGTGAAGGTGATGCAGAGAATGCGCGCGGGGTCGACGCCGTTGAGCAGCAGGCGGATCACGCGCTGTACCAGAACATGCGTCTTGCCCGATCCGGCATTGGCGGACACGAACACCGAGGTCGCCGGATCGGACGCACGCTGCTGGCGCGCGCTGGCATCGGGATGAACCGGGCGGGACGCCTTCACCATTCCTCCAGTCCCAGACTGCCGGCCGCCGACCATTCCTTGATCCGCGCGAGATCGTCGTAAGTGCCGTAGCGCGTCTTCCACATCGGCAGGTCGAGCGAGGTATAGCCCTGTGCCTCATTGTCGAAGGCGCGGATCAGCGCGGTAAGCTGCTCAAGCGCCCGGTCGGCGGCCTGATCCGGCGATTGCCGGGCGGTCTTGCCGTTGTCGAGATCGACAGGCTTGGGTTCGCCGGGCGGATTGTTGCCGCTGAGGCGAACATAGACGAGTTCGTTCACGGACGCGCCCGCGGGAATGCCTGCAAAGCCGCCGCCGCGCAGGATCGCGGATTCCAGCGTCAGCTGCGGCGATAGTCCAAGCCGCACCTGCTTGCTGCTCGGCGGGCTGCCGGTCTTGTAGTCGAGGATGGCGAAGCTTCCGTCGCCGAGATGCTCGATGCGGTCGGCGCGGGCGGACAGGATAAACTTGCGATCCCCTTCGATTGCGATCTCGATTGCGCCGCTGACCTCGGCGTCGATCGTCACGAGTTGCCCCCGGCGCGACCGCTCCCAATCCGCGGACCATGCCGCGATGCGCTGGAAGCGCGGCCACCACAGCGCGCGCGCCTCGGGGCGTTGCATCAATGGTGCGAAACGGCTTTCGCCGACGGCGCGAAGCACCTCCGCGGGATTGTCCGGCAAGGCCGCCGGATAGGCTTTGGTGAAATCGCCGAGCGCGTCGTGGATCGCAGAGCCGCGATCGGCCGCCGACAGCGGCATGTCCACGGCATCAAGCGGCGTGAGTTTCAAAATGTGTTTGGCGTAGATGGTATAGGGGTCGCGCAGCCAGTCCTCGATCGCGGTCACCGACAACCGCGTCGGCCGCGCCGTACGCGGCGGCTTCGGCGCGGGCTGTGCGATGGGCTTGACCTCGTCGGGACGGTCGAGCGCCTCGGCGTATCGAACGTAGCGCGCGCCGGCTTGCAGCGCGGCGGCCCAGCGCTCACTGCCTGCGACGGCTTCGAGCCGATGCAGGAATCGCGAGGCCACCGCCGGCGCGCCGGCGGCCTTGGCGGCGTGGCTGAGGATGACATCCTCCGCGCCGAGCAGTTGCGCGAAGTCGTGCGCGGACAGGCCGATGCGCCGCTCCGGAAGGTCGAGCCCAAGCTCGTGCCGCATCGGGCGGCTGAGCCAGGGATCGTTCGGCGGCGCCGGCGGCCACATGCTTTCGACGAGGCCGCCGAGAATGACGCGGTCGCATTGAGTAAGACGCGCTTCGAGCGGACCATAGATGCGCAGATTCGCTGTCGTGGCCTGCGGCCGTCGCACGATGCGGTCGCGGAATGCGGTCTCGAACACCTCGGGATAGTCGGCGATCCCCACCGTCAGGCCGCTGCGCTCGCCTGCCTCGCCGAGATCATCGAATGCCTTCGCAAGTGATACGCCATCCTGTCCCTCGAACGCGACGGCGACGCCTTGATCGTCGCGCGACAACGCCTCGATCGCGTCGCGATGCAACGCGGCGAGCACGGTGAAGTCCGCCGACCGCGTTGCGCCATCGCCTTCGAGCGGCGCCAGCGCGGCCTGCAAGGCCGCGATCAACGTCCAGGCTTCGTCAATCTGATGCGGTTTCAGCGCGGCGCGGGGCTCGCTGCGATGCAACGACGAACTCTCGCCACGACCGAGCTTGTCCAGTTCGTCGCTGAATCGCGCGAACTCATCCGCCAGTCCCTTGCTGCCCGGCGGCGGTCGCGTGCCGCGCAGGATCGCCAGTTCCAGTGTACTAACTGCGCGCGTCCATCCGCCGCCGGTGCGCCCGAGCCGGCACAACGGATGCTTGAGCAATGCCAGCAGCGTCGGCGGCTCCAGAGCATTGCAGGCTGTCTCCGCCACCAATCGCGCAAAAATTCCCGCGGGCGTATCCATCAGCGCGTCGCCGCCGGAATCGTCGAAGTCGAGATTCCAGCGGCCGAGTGCGGCCATCACGCGCCGTGCCAGCGCACGGTCGGGCGTCACCAGCGCCGCGGTTTTGTTCAGGTCGCACGCCTCGCGCATTGCGACGGCGATGCCGAGCGCCTCCATTTCCGGATTGGCGGCGGCGATCACGGCGAGGCTGGTCATGCCGGCTGCGATTTTCTCCGCGACATCGGGCTCGGCAAGCCGCGTGTGCCACTTCGCTGTGGCGTCCGAGGGGCGCATCGCCTCCGAGGCCAGCAGCTCGCGCCCGTGTGGCGCAGGCGCACCGAGCGTCGCCACCTCGCTGCGTGCGATGCCGAACCGCTTGAGCAGGGCGTGCAGCGCGAACTGCGGATGGCCGGCGGCGGGCGCCGTGATGAAGTCGCCGCTCGTTTTGTCCCTGACGCCGCCGATCAGTTGCCACGCGTCTTCGTCGAGGTCGGTGTCGAGCCCCGGCAGCACCACCGCGCCTTGCGGCAATCCGGCGATGACATGCAGCAGCTTCGCGGTCGACGGCATCGACCCGGTGGACCCTGCCGCGATCACCGGCCCGGCGTGGTGAGCGGCAAGCCGCGCGGCTTCAGCCTCGATCAGGCGGTCGCGCCGTGCCGCCGGTTCGATCCGGCCCGTTTCCTTTAGGTGCGCCGGCCAGAACTCGCGCGCGATCTTTAGGAAATCGAGCGTGAGCTGCCAGTATCTGTCGAGCGCGTCGGGCACCAGCGTGTCGAGCGCGCGCCAGTCCACGCCGCGCGTCACCATATCGTCCATCAGCCGCGCGAGATCGTCGGCGAGCGCCAGCGTCGAGGCCGGACCGCCGAGAACCAGCGGCGTCTGCGCCGGATCGCCGGGCTTCAGTTGCCGCGCCCATGCGTCGATGAGCTGCGCGAGCGCCAGCCGGCGCGACAGCCCGTCAAGCGCGGGCGGCACGTCGAGCGTCTCCGCCGAAGGGGAGGCGGCCTGCGCGAAGGCCAGTTCGTCCTCGTCGAGGTCGCCGAGCGCGACAATGTGCGGCAGGATCACGGCATCGACATTCAGCACATCGAGAAAGATGTCGTGCGCCATGCGGCCGGCGCGACGGGTCGGCAGATAGAGCGTGACCTCGGCGAGCCGTTCGGGCTGCGCGCGCGGATGGAATCCCTCGATCAGCGCGCCATCGACCAGCGCGGTGATGATGGTGCGCAGAAACGGCGCTGACGGGGGGACGTTGCGGACGCGCATGAAGGACCTTGATTCGGGATCAGGCCATCATGGCACGCGCGGGGAGCGACGACGACCCGCGACGACCTGCTCAGGCGGCGTTGACCAGCACCGCTTTCTCGGCGGCCTCGATGGCGTCGGGCGTTCCGACATGCATCCAGACGCCGTCGAGCCGCAGCCCGAACAGGCGTTCGCGCTCGTTGGCGCGATCGAACATGGTCGTCAGCGAGAACTCGCTGACGGGTGCGCCGGCGAACAGCGTGGGCGACATGATGGCGACGCCGGCATAGACGAACGGAACGACCTGATTTTCCTTGCGCTTACGCAGTGCGCCGTCGGGAAGCATGGCGTAGTCGCCGCTGCCGGCATAGCCGATGCTGCCCGTGGTCGGCGCCATCAGCAGCAGGATGTCCATGCTCGCGGGATCGAAGGTCTCGGCCATTCGCGTCAGGTTAGGACGCGCGCCATCGATCCACATGGTGTCGGCGTTGAGATGGAAGAACGGCGCATCCCCAAGGAGAGGCAGGGCTTTGGCCACGGCCCCGCCAGTGCCCAGTACCTCGTCGCGCTCGTCGGAGATGATGATCCGCGGACGGCTGCGATGCGCGACGTGGTCGATGATCTGGTCCGGCAAATAGCGGACGTTGACGACCGCTTCGCTGACGCCCGCATCCGCCAGCCTGTCCAGCACATGATCGAGCAGCGGCTTGCCGGCCACCGGCAACAAGGGTTTCGGCATCCGTTCCGTCAGCGGTCGCATGCGCAGGCCGAGACCTGCGGCGAGCACCATGGCTCTGGTCGGGGTGACGGGCATTCTCGGCGAGGTCTCCGGCGCTTCCTATAGTGTTTTCAAGCGAGGCATGTCCTCAGGCTTGACCGAGGATGGATATAAGTCCGCGTAAAAAAACGCATCAAAACAAAACCCATGGCGTTTTCAAGCGAAGTGGACACCGGTTCGCGTGAAGAAAACGCGTCAAAACAAAAACGTGAGCCCGGCTTTGAGTCCATCGAAGCCGGGAATAGCTCTGACCGATTCATCGAATAATATCATGACAAGGGCCAGTCGATCGACAGCTCACGCGATAGCCCCTGGGCGTGACGCAAGCGTGACAGCAAAAAGGTGTGTTCGGGTGAGTTCTCGTTATTTTTTCTGAAAGCCGGTTTCCGATTGTATCGGAAGCGAAATGACTCGAGGATCAGGCGTCCGCGGTGGCGCCATTGCGCCTGCCGGCCTTTTTCTTCTTGTCGCTTGGTTTCAGAAAATTGACGCCGATCTGGTCGCCATTGACCCAGGCGAGCTCGCAGCGGCGATAGGCGAGCCCGGTGGACGACAGCAGCAGGAAGAATTCCTTCAGGTGAAGGCCTTCGATGGAACCTTCGATGGTCAGCTTGGCGCCATGTTCGGAAACATCCTCCATGGTGCAGTCACGGCGCCAGGTGCCGTCGATGCCCATCATATGGGCGCCGTATCCGCGCTCGAAGGTGACACGTTCGCCCCGTCGCCGTTCCGCACCCATGGCTTGCTCCCGTCGAGGACCGCACCGCCGTGCGGCTTTGAGTCGCAGAGGTTAGGGCACGACCTCTAACAAGCCGTAAAGCAAATCCGTTCAAGCCGCCGGAGGCGGAACATGAGCCTGATACCAGGCCCGGGCCGCCGACAATGAGGGATGGGCCAGTGAGCGGGTCAGATAGGTCCAGATCCGGGGCTGATGGAGCAGGTAGTGCGGTTTGCCGTCGCGCCGGTTCAGCCGCGCGAAAGTGCCGAGCAGCCGCGTGTTGCGCTGCGCCGACATGACGGCATAGAGTTCGGCGAAGCCGGCGGGATCGAACGGCGCGCCGCTCCCCAGCCGCGCCTTCACGTAACGGGTCAACAGCGCGAGTTCGAGTGGTTCCGGCACGTCCACTCGCGCATCCTGCAAAAGCGAGACAAGATCGTAGGCGGCGGGACCGAGCACGGTATCCTGAAAATCGATGATGCCGACCTGTCCGATGTCGCGACGCTGGTCCAGCCAGATCAAATTGGGCGAATGGTAATCACGCAGCACCCAGCTCTTCGGCGCAGCATTTGCCTTCTCCAGCAACGCGCGCCACAGCGCTATGAATTCCGCGCGCACGTCCTCGCCTGGTTCGACGCCGCGGTCCGGCAGATACCAGTCCAGCATCAGGCCGACCTCGACCAGCATCGCCCCGGTATCGAATGGCGGAATGGTGTAGGGAATATGCGGCGCGACTGACAGGATTGCGGGCAGCGTCCGGCCATGCAGCGCCGCCAGCAGGTCGGTGGCGGCCTGATAACGCTCGGCGATCGGCGCAGGCGGCGTGCCTTCGACGAAGCCCGCGCTGCCGAAGTCCTCGGTGATGAGGAATCCCCACTCCAGATCGGCATGATGGATCGCGGGCGCGGAAAAGCCCTGATCGCGCAGGCCGCGCGCGATGGCGACGAAAGGTTTGACGTCTTCGGCAAGGTGCACGGCCGCGCTGTAGGACTTGCCGTCGTGGATCGCGGGCCCATCGGGCCGCTTCGGCGCGTTCATCAGGATGAAGCTCGTGTCGCCGCGGATCAGCCGGGCGTAGGAGCGCGTCGAGGCGTCGCCCGCCATGCGCTGCCGTTTCGCATCGCCATGGCCGGCGTCATCGAGGAACTGCCGCAGCGCCGCCAGCCGCGCGACCTGAGCCGCGGCCTTGCCGTAACCGGTGATTTCGGCCGCACGGGCGGCCGAGCCGAGCGCCGGACGATGACTGAAGGCGATGTCGATCCGGTCGGCGGGCAGGGCGCCGGCCGCGCGTTCCGGCCATTCGATCAGCACCACCGTTCCTTCGGGCAGCGGTGCGAGGCCGATCTCCTCGAGTTCGCCGGGGCCGCTGATGCGGTAGAGGTCGGTGTGGAGCAGCGGATAGGGCGGCAGATCGTAATGCTGCGCCAGCGTGAACGTCGGGCTCGGTACCTCCATCGTGTCGTCGCCGGCGAGGTAGCGGATCATGGCGCGGGCGGCTGCGGTCTTGCCCGCGCCGAGATCGCCCGACAGCGTGATGACGTCGCCGGGGCCGACCAGCAGCGCGAGGTCGGCCATCAGATGCGCGGTCGCGGTCTCGTTGGCGAGCGCGGTTGTGAATGTCGAAGGTTCGCTCATTCAGCGGCGTTGCGCTGCGCGCTCCGGTCGAGCGGAAAATCGCAAACGACCCGGGTGCCGCGCTTGACGGTGGAATCGAAATGCACACGCCCGCCATGGAGTTCGACGAAGGAGCGCACCAGCGACAGGCCAAGCCCCGCGCCGCGGTGTCGCGAGCCGTTGGCGTGGCTTTCGAACCAGTCGAACGCCTTGTCCTTGACCTCGGGTGGAATGCCGGGACCTTCATCCATCACGGCAAATCGTACGCTGTGCTCGGTGCGACGGGCGCTCACCGTGATCACGGCGTCCGGCGGCGAGAAGTTGGCGGCATTGGCGAGCAGGTTGTAGAGGACCTGCATAATGCGGCGCTCGTCGCCGATGAAGTTGCCGATGTCCGAATCGACATCGACATTCAGGACGATGCGGTCGCGGGTCAGGCGGTCCTGAATGCCCTCGGCCGCCGCCGCGATGGTCTTGCGCACATCGACCGGCCCGAGTTCGAGCGTCATGGCGCCGGCGTCGATGGTGGCGAGGTCGAGGATGTTGTTGGTCAGCGCGAGCAGCGCATCGGTCGACGAGGTGATGTAGTTGACATACTCGGCCTGCTTTTCGGTGAGCGGCCCGGTGCCGGGATCGTTCATCAGGTGTGCGAAGCCGATGATGGTGGTCAGCGGCGAACGCAATTCATAAGAGACGTGATGGACGAAATCGACCTTCATCTGGTCGGCGGCCTCGAGCGCGTCGTTGCGCTCGCGCAGCGCGCGCTCCACGTTCTCGCTGTCGGTGATGTCGTGGAACGTCAGCATGGTGGCGCCGTCGGGCAGCGGCATGGTCATGCAGTCCAGCACGCTGCCGTCCTTGCGCTCGAGCTTGAGCGGCACCGCGGCGCGATTGTCGATGCCGGTGACGGCGTTGCGAATCGTCCGCCACGCGCCGTCGTCGTCGAACAGCGGCTTGCACCAGCCTTCGACGGTATCGATATGCGGCTGTTCCGCCAGCGCCTCGGGCGAGAGCTTCCACATCCGCGCGAAGGCCGGATTGAAAAGCTGTGCGCGTCCGTTGCTGCCGAACACCGCGACCGCTTCGGTCAGGCTGTCCAGCGTCTCGCGCTGCACGGTGATGAGGCGGTCGTAACGCCGCGCCAGGTCCAGGCTTTCGGTGACGTCGTCGAACAGATAGATGACGCCGCCTTCCGGGTTCGGCGTGGTGACGATGCTGAGCGCGCGTCCGTCCGGCAGATACCAGACGTCCTTGGCCGCTTCGTTGGCGCGATAGGCTTCGTGCAGACGGGCCTTCCAGGCGCGGAAGTCCGGCTGCTCCGGAAGTTTGCGCGCGGCGCGCAGGCGATCGAGCACGCTGGAATCATCCGGGTTGCCGTCGAGAAAGGCGCGGTCGAGGTCCCAGAGCCGGCGATAGGAATCGTTGTAGAACGCCAGCCGCCGCCGGCCGTCGAATACCGCGACACCGGATGACAGCTGGTCGAGGGTGCGGCGATGCGCGTCTGCCATCCGCTCCAGCGTCTGGCGCAGCTTGACGGCTTCGCCCGCGTCGAGCGCGATGCCGGCGCTTCCGCCGGCGGCGCGAAGCGCGTGCACGTCATACATCCGACGCTCGCCGCCGATCACGATCGGCAGTCGCGCGGTAAAGGTCGCGTGCTCGCTCAGCGCCCGCGCCATCGCGATGCGGTCGTCGCTGTCGAGCAGTTCGAGATTGCGCTGGATTGCATCCGCGGCGTCGACGGCTTCGGTGGCGCGCGCGTAGGCGGCATTGGCGAAATTGAGCTTGCCGTCGTTGCCGCGCGCCCACAGCGGCCATGGCGCGGCGGCCGCGAAGGCCCGCAGCATTGCGGTTTCTTCCCGCAGGCTGTCATGGCGCAGAGTCATCTCGGCGAAGTCGCGCCGCAATCCGCCGAGGTCGCGGATCCGCACGATGGCCTGGCCGCCGATGGCGCGGCCCATGGCCTCCACGGTTCGCCCGGCCGACGTGATCAGGTTGAGCAGGAAACCTTCGCCCGCGCTGCGCAGCGCATCGACCGCATGATCCATCTGCAACGCCGGTTCCGGCGGCAGCCAGGTTCCGAACGCCAGAATCCGCAAGGGCTGTTTCGCATCCTGCGGCAACAGCAGCGCGGTGTCGCCGCTGATTCGGGGGCGATCCTCGCCGGCGCCCCAGGAAATCAAAACCTGCGGTTCTGCGAACAGCAGCGCGCGGAAGCGATCGGCTTCCGATTGAAGCTCGCGGATTTCGGTGCGCAGCCGCTGCTCGTTGGCGGCAGCGCGGATGCGCGTGCGCATCAGCAGGATGGCGCAGACCACCGAGAAACCGAGCACGCCCAGCGCTACCGCCAGCGCGGTCAGATCCTGCCGGCTGAGATTCGTGAAGGTCTGGATCAATCGCTCCGGCAAGCCAGGTTCCGTGGCCCATGCGGGCGTTATGTCGATGAGACCGGCCGCGCCAGCGCCCGCGATGCCGCCCTGCACCAGCGAAGTGCATGACAGCAAGGTCCGACGCATCACTGCGATTACGCCCGACATGCCTGCCCCAAACTGCGCGACGATACGACCGGCGAATTGCTCACCGTTCCCGAATCGACCAACATTACGCTTAAGCGGACTCGAGGGGTAAGAGTCCAGACCATGAACGGGAATCCGGCGAGGGAAAAATGCGCGGCCGCGACATTTCCGAAACGATTGTTGCAAAATAGAATCGATTTTTTGCTGCGACGAGGCGTGACCTTGAGAGCGCTAGGGTCCGTACTCAATAAGGATTCCCACGAGCGGGGCTATGTGATTCAAGCTTTCCATGATCTGGGGGCTTGGATGGCGAAGCAGGTTTATTG
>NZ_MKSM01000122.1 GCF_001897285.1 Nitrobacter sp. 62-23 | reverse complement strand
GGGCGTGAACCAGTTCACCTATACCGCGGAGTTCGGCGACGGCGTGTCCGCCTCGGTCGGTGTGCAGGATCCGAGCGCGTATTACCAGCCTGGCCTTTTCAACCTCGCCACTGCGACGCAGGGCAATTTCGGCTACGGCGCCAGCGCCTATGGCGGGACCACCGTTCCGGACATCGTCGGCCAGCTCCGCGTCGATCAGGCGTGGGGCCTGTTCCAGGCGTCGGTTGCGGCCCATGACAACAATCCCGCTTACTACGGCGCCGCGCAAACAAGCGGCGGACCCGGAGGCAAGTGGGGTTGGGCTGGTCAGCTCGCTCTGTCGATCAAGAATATCCCGACCGGGCCGGGTGACACGATCAACCTTCAAGGCGTCTACACCGACGGCGCGACCAGTTACAACATCCAGGATCAGGCCTCTCCGGCGGCCGCTGCCACGATCTATTCCAGCGTGACCGGCGTTGGATATGGCTTTGCGCCGGATTCGGTGTATGGCCCGGGTGGATCGCTCCAGCTGGTTTCGACCTGGGGCATGCGTGGCGGTTTCAACCACAACTGGAATCCATACTGGAGCAGTTCGGTTTTCGGCGCCTACGCATCGGTTCGATACACCGGCGCCGCCAAAGCTGCGATGTGCGGCGTCGGCGGCACGGTTCATACCCTGATTGGTGCGCGCGCGGGTGGGAACATCACCGTTTGCAATCCGGACTACAACATCGGTCAGGTTGGTGCGAACCTCCGCTGGACTCCGGTCAAGAACCTGACGTTCACAACGGAAGCGGTTTACACCATGTTGGATCAGAAGTACGACGGCGTCGCGGCTCTTGCTGCCAACACCGGCATTGGCAAGCCTGCGGGTCACTATACCTTGAAGGATCAGGACACCTGGACCGTCATGCTCCGCGCACAGCGCAACTGGTAACATCAGGCTATCGACATCCTGAAGCGAACCCCCGGCAGGAAACTGCCGGGGTTTTGTTTTGCCGGCGTAGAGGAGATTGGTGGCGTGTTTTCTAAACGACTTCTTCGATCGCTCTATCGCAGTTGGATAACTGCAGCACAATCCTTCTGTAGGTACGATTTTTCGAGGTGCATATCATGACGGTCGCGAGCTTCGCCTAATGATTCAATATGGGTGAATTCATTCAAGCTCGCTACGTTACCCGTCGACCAAGCCTTACGCGTTGCCCTTGAGCAGGCTTCAGAGCATCGTTCCGCAAGTTGAAACTTGGCCATTGACATCGATCGAGTGGATGGTGGCGCGACCTACGGCTCCCCAGTACGATCGGCCATGACGCGGCAGAGGCGTGGAAACAGGGTCTGTCGTGAGCTCACATTGAAGATATTAATTCAGGAGGCACAGCCTCGCATCCGCGAGAACGACAGGCAGTCACATTGTATATACTCATATATATCGTATAGGATTGTGCGCCGGCTAACCTCCTCCGGCACGAGGCTGCCGGTCTTTCTCTTGATGCCCCCGTCAGACCGGCAGCCTCATGATTACGCACTAGGTCACGAACCCGTAAATGGGATTCCGTTTGAGCGGGCGGCATGATCAATCTCCGGCGAGGGAGGATTGAATGGCTCGTTTTGATCTGACGGATTTTGAATGGTCTGTGATCCAGCCGCTTTTACCGAACAAATCGCGCGGTGTTGCACGGGGTGGATGACCGGCGGATGCTGAACGGGATTTTCTGGCGGCAGCGCCGGTGCACCGTGGCGGACATTCCGGCGCGCTACGGCCCGCAGACGTCTCGTGATTTCCCGGCAGCGCACATTTGCAGTCGGCCGAATACGGACCGAAGGCGCTTACATAGACTTGCCAAGGTACTCCTGGAGAATAGGCAGCCCCCACCTCATCATCGTAAACCCGCTCGTTGCCATGGAGAGCGGTGAGCGGCATCGGTCAAATTACGGGCGCCCTGGTGCCCAAACCAGCGCGAGACGCTGACCTTCGTGAATTTGCGCAGGCGACATCTTCGAGGCCACTGCGTTGCGCAGCCGCAGGAAATAGTCGCGCTCGCGCCGTGGCGCGCGGGCCGCCGCCAGATTCAGCCATTTATAGGCCAGCACGACATCCGATCGCATACCGTGGCCTTTGTCATACATCAGGCCCAGCATGGCTTGCCCGAATGGATTTCCCTGGATCGCCGCGTCGAGGTAGAGATCGACCGCGGCGTCGTAGGCTTGCGGCGCGCCGAACCCGTTTTCATACATAAATCCAAGAAGGGCCTGCGCTCTTGGATTGCCCCGCAGGGCAAGCGGCGTCAGCATCCGGACGACGCCGATATAGTCACCCCGCGAATAGGCGGCGTGGGCGCGCGCGAGCGCATCGGCCGAAGCGGCCCGCAGCGGCAGGAGACAGCAGGCGAAAAGAACGAGACCTGCCGCCCAGGCACGCCGCTGAGAAGGCTTTTGCCTGCGCACCACACGATTAGTGGACGGTGCGAACCCGAAGGTCATTGATGCTCGCTCCCACGCTGCCGCGCAATTTCGACCGCAGCTCCTCGGCGACGTGATGTGCATCGGTGCCATCGCGGATGATCTGCGGACGGATGAAGATTATCAACTCCGTGCGGGTGCCTTTCTTGTCCTGGTGCGAAAAAGCGTCGCCCAGCCCCGGAATTTCGTTAAGCAGGGGAATGCCATTGCGTCCGCCGTTCTGTTGTTCGCTGATCAGTCCGGCCAGCAACACGGTCTGACCGCTGGCGACCGAGATCGAGCTTTTCACCCGCCGTTCCGCCACTGTCGGCGTCAGCGTCGAATTGGCGGTCGGCTGAACGCTGCTGATTTCCTGCTCGACCTCAAGCCGGACATTGCCGTTGACGTTGATGCGCGGCGAGACACGCAGGATGATGCCAGTGTTGCGATAGTCGATGCTGTTGACCACGTTGTTGGCGCCGTTCAGGACCGTTGCGGTGCCGGTCGAGACCGGAACCACGTCGCCAACCTGCAACGTCGCCGTCTGGTTGTTGATCACCACGAGCGAAGGATTCGAGAGCACCTTGACGCTGGTGACTGCGTGCAGGGCATCGAGAATGATGGCAGGCTGCGCTTCCGAGCCGACCAGGAAATTGAAGCCGGGAAGCGCGCGGTTAATGAAGGCGTTGGCGACCGAGCCTGCCGCCGCGGCAACATCAGTGGCACTACTTGTCGGCCTCGGCGCGGCGCCTGACTGCGTGTTGAGGAGCGACCCCTGGTCCGCCTTCAGACCGAGGTTCTTGCTGGTCAGGTAAGACTGCACACCGTAGCTCAGCTCGTTGGTGAGCGTCACCTCCGCGATCGTCGCATCAATCGCCACCTGCAACTGCGGCTGATCGACCTGATGCAGCGTCGCCTCAATGATCTTGTAGTTGGCTTGATCGGCGTAGATCAAAAGCGTGTTGTTGACGACGTCGGCAGTGATGCGCACGCCTTGCATGAGCGGCTGTCCGTTGCCGCCGCTCGCAGTATCGAGCGCGCCGCCCGAAGCGGCAGCGGTGCCGGCCCCCGCGCCGCCGCTGGCCGCCGTCCGCTGCCCCGTCCCCGAAAACCCGCTGCCGGTCCCGCCCACTCCGGATGAGGAACGCGCCCCGGAACTGCCGGCCGAGGATGACGAATTGGTGTTTCCCGATAGCCTGTCAACGCCGGACGTCAGCGACAAGCCCGAGCCGGGCGCAAGTTGATCCTCGGCGCTGTCGAGCGACGACGACGACCCGCCGATGAACATCGCGGTGAGAACGCGCGCGATCTGCTTCGCCTCCCCATATTTTACCCGGTAAACATGCACGCTGTTACGCGTGGTGTCGGCTTGATCGAGCCGCCTGATCCAGGTCGCAGCGGTATGCAGCAACGGCGGCTTCCGGCTGACGACGAGAATGGCATTGAGCCGGCTGACCGGCTGGAACTTGACGACGCTGTGGCTAAGGCCGCTGTCGCCCGAATCCATGATCTTTTCCAGTTCAGTGATGATCGGCTCCGGCGCGCTGTTGCTGAGGGGATAGATGCCGACCGATTGGCCGCGCATCCAGTCCACGTCGAAGCTCATGGCGGTCTCGACCGCAGCGCGCCGCTCGGGCCCGGTGCCCTGGATCAGCAACAGGTTGCGCGCTGCGTCGGCGCGCACGCTGCCAGCCTTTGTTGCAAAGGAGTCCATCAACTTCAGCAGGGTTTGCGCAGAAACATATTGCAGCGGCACGACGGAAACGCCGTAGCCCGGCTCCGGACTCGCCGCCACTGAATCCACCTGCCCCGCCCCGACAGCGTCGCCACGCGGCGTCAGTCGATACCCGGTACTGTCGCGCAACAGCACGACGCCGGAAATCCGCAGCGCGTTCTCCAGCACAAACACGATATCGGACTTCGGCACCGGGCGGACCGACACCAGACTGACCGTGCCCTGCACACGCGGATCGATGATGTAGCCGGTATTGAGGATGTCGCCGATCATGACTTTCGCGACGGTGGCGATCGGTGTGTTCTCGAAATTCAGGTCATAGCCGCCGCTGCTACCGCCGCCGCTCGTCGAGGATTGCGGTCGCGCCTCCGCGACCTCCGTGATTTCGGTGCCTTCGAATACCGCAGCGCGGCCTCGCTCGCCGACATTCGGCTGCGCTGTGTTCACGCCCTGCGCCTGGCGCGGCATGATGTCAACCGACCGGACCTTGTCGAGCACGTCGATATCGCCGGGCGCCGTGGCGCCGGTCGTCGCGGCATTGCATGAGGCAAGAAGACTGACGATGCAAAGTGCCGCCGCGATAACGCAGACGTTGTGTATAATCCCTGAGCGTCTGACACGATCGCTGAGACGTCCCATACTTACGCCGATCCAATCCCTAGCGAGTACATCGCGGACCAGGCACCAGGACCGATCCAAGGTAAGTCCATCCCTAACGAAAAAGGAAGAGATTTATCTAACGCCGGCTATTCGTTGCTTGTTCATCGAACACTTGATACGATATAGTCGTATAAATATAGCGTTCGCACGTGACCCGCTAAGAGTCAATTGTTAAGTTGTGAGAGTCCAGCGGCGTAACTGTTGTCTGCGGCGCTATCACAATCCAGGAAGGCGCATGACCGCTCACTCCCTTCAATTCGTCGAGCATCTGCGGCGGAACAGACACCTGAAAGCGGCAGATCAGGAAGACGTTGCGCCTGGCGATCCGGCGCAAGACAGCATCCGGTCTGCTGCACCGGTAACGCCGCACGCAAAACTCTGGGAGCTCACGAACCTGTCGCCAACCGATTTCGCCGATGAGGCGGCGAACTTCTTCGGTCATCGCCGTGCCGGCCTGCAGGATATGCTCTCGGCAACGCCGCTGGTTTCAGCCTTCTCGCAACGTTTCCTGCGCGAGACGCTGATGTTTCCCTACGAGGTGGCTGATCGCGGCGTCCACCTCGCTGTCGCCGACCCGACCGATCTTGCGGCGCGACGGGCAGCAGAGATCGTGCTCGGCACGGATATCGCGATCACGCTGGCTTCATCGGAGGATCTCGCCGTTGTGCTGGACCAACGGCTCGTCGACCATGATCATGGCACCCACGTTGAAGCCGACGGTATGTCCGCGCTGCGCGAGGACGACGTCGAAAGCCTGCGCGACCTTGCAAGCGGCGCACCGGTGGTGCGCGCTGTCAACGACCTCCTTGAAAAGGCCGTGGAACTGCGGGCCAGCGACATCCACATCGAACCGTTTCAAAGCGGACTCGTGGTTCGTCTGCGGATCGACGGAATACTCCGGTCGATCACGCCGCCCGCCGGCGTTCTGCCGCAGGCTGTGATCTCGCGCATTAAGATCATCGCGAGCCTCAACATCGCCGAACGGCGGCTGCCGCAGGACGGCGCCGCACGGCTGCGCGCCGGCCGCACCGACATCGATATCCGCGTCGCCATCATGCCGACCCAGCACGGCGAATCCGCCGTCATCCGCATCCTGCCGAAGGATCGCGGACTGCTCGTGGTCGAGAAGCTCGGCTTTGCGCAGACCGACGAGACCAAGCTGCGGCGGCTGTTGGAGCTGCCGCATGGCATGATCGTCATTACCGGACCGACCGGCAGCGGCAAGACCACGACTCTTGCAACCATCCTGTCGATCCTGAACGAACCGATGCGGAAAATCCTCACCGTGGAGGATCCGGTCGAATACGAGATCCCCGGCATCAACCAGTCGCAGATCAAGCCCGCGATCGGACTGACCTTTGCGAGCGCGCTGCGCGCCTTCGTGCGCCAGGACCCCGACGTCATCATGGTCGGCGAAGTGCGCGATTCCGAGACCGCGCATGTCGCCGTGCACGCCGCACTCACCGGCCATCTCGTGCTCACCACTTTGCATACCGAAACCGCCGCCGCGGCGCTGCCACGCCTGCTTGATCTCGGCATCGAGGGATACCTGCTGCGCTCCACCTTGCGCGCAGTGATCGCGCAGCGCCTGGTGCGCCAGCTCTGCGAACGCTGCAAGTCACCAAAAACCCTGACGGAGGCCGACCTTTCTGAGGATCCGCGGCTCGCCACACTGGGTTTCCAGCCGGGCGAAACACTGCATGTGCCTTGCGGATGCGAACGTTGCGGCAACACCGGCTATCGCGGCCGGCTCGGCGTGTTCGAGGTGCTCGAACTCGACGGCTCATTGCGCGATCTGATCGGAGAGAAGACCGACGGGCTGAAGATCGATCAGGCTGCGATCCGCGGCGGTATGACCACGATGCTCGACGACGGCATCGCCAAATGCCGCGCCGGATTGACGAGTCCAGCGGAAATCCTCCGCGTCACGATCGCGCGCTGAGGACCAGGCGATGCCGAATTTCCGCTACCGTGCACTGACGCAGAACGGCGAGATTGTTCACGGCACGCTGTCGGCGCCGAGTGCGGCGGAGGTAGCGGTCAGAATCGAATATCTGCGCCTGCTGCCGATTGAAACGGTCGAGGAAAAGCGATCCGTCTCAGCTGGCAACGGCTTTTCTCCGTTCAGCCGGCCGAGCCGGACCGAGGTGACGACCTTCACCCGCGATCTGGCGCTGCTCCTGAAAGCCAGCGCACGGCTAGACGATGCACTCGAACTCTTGTCGGGCGACACCGACGTCGGAAGGCTGCGTCCGGTGGTCGGCAAGTTACGCGAGGCATTGCTCGGGGGCGAGAGCCTGGCCGAAGCGATCGCAGCGCATCCAGCTTTGTTTCCGCCGATGTATGTGGCTCTGGTGCGGGTCGGTGAAGTGTCCGGCACGCTTGACCAGGTGCTAGAGCTGTTGGGCAGCGAGCGCGCTCGCGCCGAGCAGATGCGCCGCAAGCTGACGGACGCGATGCAATATCCCCTGTTTGTGCTGGTCGCAGCCGTCGGCGTCATGTTGTTCTTCATCCTGTTCGTGCTGCCGCAGTTTTCCGTGGTGCTGCAGGATTTCGGAGGACAGTCAGACTCGGCGCTCAGCGTGTTCCTGCGCCTTTCGGACTTCATGCGTGACAACGCCCCCGCGCTTCTGCTCGCAACAGCCTGTCTGATCGGCGCGATTTGGCTGACTTTGCGCCGTCCTGCCGCGAGAACGGCTGCGATCGGCGCACTGGCGCAGCTGCCCGGCATCGCCGCCATGTTCAAGTTCTACCGCACCAGTTTGTTTTGCCGCAATCTCGGCGTCCTGCTCGGCAGCGGCGTCAGCCTGACTGCTGCCTTGCGCATCCTGATCGACATCATGGCGACGACCGGCAACCCCGACGTCTGGATTGCAGCCGCCGAACGCGTGCGGCACGGCGGCAAACTGTCCGAAGCGCTGTCGACCTCGAACAGCCTGCCGCCCATGGCGGTGCGGATGCTGAGGCTGGGCGAGGAAACCGGCCAACTGCCCGCGCTCGCCGGCCGGGTCGCCGAATTCTATGAAGCGAAGCTGCAGCGCAGCCTCGACCGCATGGTCGGCATCATCGGACCGCTCGCGATCGTGGCGATCAGCACGGTGGTCGGCGGGCTGATCGTCTCGGTCATGACCGCGCTGCTGTCAGTCACGCAACTTGTTGGATAGATGAAGGGATCAAACGATGCCGGGTGCAATCTCCGAATTCTTCGATCGCTCGCGTGTCGCGAGGGAGAGCGTCCGATATGCCGAACAGGGTTTTACCCTGGTCGAGATGCTGGTGGTCATCACCATCATCGGCCTGATTATGGGCCTGATCGGCCCGCGCGTGCTCAACTATCTCAGCGAGTCGAAGGTCAAGGCCGCGAAAATCCAGATGCAGAGTTTTTCCAGCGCGCTCGACCTGTTCAACCTCGACGCCGGCCGCTACCCCTCGGCCGCCGAGGGTCTCGGGGCCCTTGTCAGCCGTACACCGGGGATCGAGGCCTGGAACGGACCGTATCTGAAGGGCGGCAACGTTCCCAAAGACCCCTGGAATCACCCCTACGTCTATCGCGTGCCGGGCGAGCATGGCACCTACGACATCATCTCCTACGGTTCCGACGGCCAGGAAGGCGGCAGCGGCACCGCCGCCGACATCTCGCTCGACGGCTTGACCACCGCCAGGAACGAGTGAACCGCGTGAACAACCAGCAGGGCTTTACGCTGCTCGAGATGGTTTGCGTTATCGCGCTGATCGCGCTGATGGCTGCGGTGTTGCTGCCGTTCCTGCCGCAGCACACCTCTCGCGCCCGTCTGCAGGCCTACGCACTGGAAGCGGCGGGCCTGCTGAAGGCCGACCGCAATGCCGCCATTGCCCGCCGCGCCGACGTCTCGACGCTGGTCGATCCGCCCTCGCGTGCGATCCGCTCCGGCGTCTCCTCGCAATTCCTGCGAATCCCGGATGACGTACGCTTCGATGCGCTGCTACCCCAAACCTGCCGCCACCGCGCCGCGCTGTCGGCCATCAGCTTCTTCGCCGACGGCATGTCGTGCGGCGGCACGATCGCGCTCGCCCGGCTGGATACGACCTACGAAATTCGCGTCAACTGGCTGACTGGAAGGATAGAGATTGTCAACCGTTCGACACGCAGCAATTGACCGGCGCGATGCCGGCTTCACGATCCTGGAAGTGCTGATCGCGCTTGCGGTCGTCGCTGCCGCGATCGTTGCGATCGGAATGGTCATGGCAACAAACACGCGCGGCGTGCGCAAGCTGGAACAGCACTTCGCCCTGATGCAGACGGCGCAGACAGTGCTGGCGACCGCAATCCTGCCGCGCAGGGATCTGGCGAAGGGGCGGCTTTCCGGCGAACTGCGCGACTATGGCTGGCAGGTCGACATCGGTCCGATCAACGGCGACTTCATCATCGGAAAGGAGGTGCCATGGACTCCCGAACTCGTGAAGGTTCGGGTCCGGTCGCCCTCCGGCGCCATCGCCGAACTCTCGACCGTTCGCCTGATGCGCAAGGAACGCAAACAATGACGAGCCAGCGCAAACCAGGCGGCGACGCAGGCTTCACGCTGATCGAGGCGCTGGTGGCGCTTGCGCTGACCGGGCTCTTGCTGTCGGCCCTCGCCACGCTGACGGCTCAATGGCTCCCGAACTGGAATCGCGGGTTCGACCGCATCCAGAACAACGAGCAGATTGCGATCGCCATGCAGCGGATCGCCGCCGACCTTTCCGCGGCCGAATATGTATCACCGAGCCGTGAGCAAAAAAAACCGTTGTTCAACGGCTCCGCGCTGGCGGTGACCTTCGTGCGGACCGCGTTCGGGCCGAACGCCGATATCGGGCTCGACATCGTGCGGATCGGCGAAACCACTGACCACGGCCATCTGGTCACGATCCGAACCCACGCGCCGTTCGCGCCGTTTCCACCCGATGCTCCTCCACCGGAACAGATTCATACGAAAGACCCGGTCGTTCTGCTGCGCGCACCCTTGCGCCTGTCTTTCGCCTATGCCGGAGCGGATCACATCTACCGCAACGACTGGCACGATCAGAACGTGTTGCCGAAGACAGTCATGCTCACCTTGCGCGAGGCCACCAGCGATCGGGTGCTGTCGGTTTCAACCGTGACTCCGGTTCACGTTGATGCGGCGGCCGGAAAAGCCGGCAATGCATCGAGTAATGATGCAAAGGAACGCGGTCAGGACGACAATAAGAATAGCGGCAAGGAAGAAAGCGAAGCGCCCAACGCACCGAGGCAGGGTGGCTCATGACGTCGGAATCGGATTCCGAAGCGGTTTCAGCCCGACAGGAAGGCCGTCGCGGCTTCGTCATCGTCGCCGTCTTGTGGCTGCTTGCCGCGCTCGCGGCGCTGGTCACGATCTTCTCGGTCTATCTGTCGAACTCGGCGCGGGCGCTGGCGCTCAACGATACTCGCCTCAAGAGCGAGGCGCTGTTCACGGCCGGGGTCGAACTCACTGTCTACAGGCTCATGAGCGCGGAGAAGGACACGCGTCCGCCAATCGGCGCCTTCCACGTCCGGCTCGGCGGAGCGAGGCTCGAAATATCCTACGTCCCGGAAACCACGCGGGTCGACCTCAACGCCGCGCCGAAAGAGTTCATTGCCGGACTGTTGTCGGTGCTCGGCGCAAGTGAGGAGGATGCGAAAGCGACCGCCGACCGCATCGTCGCCTGGCGCCACCGCACAACGACCGCAAAGGCCGGCGACGAGGACGCACTCTACCGGGCGGCCGGAAAATCCTATTCGCCGCGTCAGGCGCCCTTCCCCCATGTCAACGAACTCGCCCTCGTGCTCGGAATGACACCTGCTTTGGTCGAACACGCTTTGCCCTTCGTCACCGTGTTCAACGGCACCCCCGGCGTCGACGCTTTGACGGCGCCGCCGGAGGTGATCGCGGCGTTGCCCGGCATGACGCCGCTTATTTTGAAAGACTTCCTGGACACCCGCGCCACCTTGCCGGACGATCCCGCCGCGATCGCGAAGGCGCTCGGCCCAGCCGCTTCAAAAACCGCGACTGCCAAAAACAGCAAAGCCTATCGTATCCTGGTTCGCCTGCATTTTCCTGACGACCGCGAGGCTGCCTCGGAAGTCGTGATCCGGATGGACGGCAGCGACCCCTATCAGGTGCTGTCCTGGCGGAACATCGGGCAAGGATAAAAAGAAGGAATTTGAACGCATGATGGCCGATGCGAACAAACTGTTCGAGGACTGGATCGGCTCGGTCGCCATGGCGTTGCGCACAGCCGCGGCGCGTGTGACGCCGCGGCCGCGAATCCTGCTCAAGCAAAACGACGCCGGCGCTTTTGTCGCGCGTGTCGTTTCAAATCGAAACGGCGTGGCATTGCCGCAATCCACGTTTCGGCCCGGACAAGAAGCGGCTATGACCGACGAGTGGCGCGCGGCACTGCGCGGCAGCCAACTCGAAATACATATGCGAACGGATCAGGTATTGTTCCGCGCCATCGATTTCCCGAAACAGGCGGCGGATTTCCTTGACGGCATGGTCCGCGCCCAGATCGATCGGCTAACGCCGTGGACAGCCGATGATGCCGCATTCGGCATGACCGGGCCAGTGCCGGTGGCGAGCGAGCGGATCGCGATGACGCTCGCCGCGACATCAAGGCGGACCGTTCAGCCGCTTTTAGATCTTGCGGCCGATCTCGGCGCAGCATCGGTCGAGGTTATGGTCGAGCCCCCGGGCACGGAGACCGCGTTTCAACCAATCATGATATTCGAACAAAAACTAACGAGCCCAATGAGGCTTGCGACCGACGTGCCGCGACTGTTGCGTCTGACGCTGCTCGGCGCTGGCGTTGGAGCGGCTGCGATGCTCGTCGTCTCTGCCTATCTCGGCGGTGCGTATGACGACCAGCGGCAAGAACTGCAACAGCGCATCAGTCAGCGCCGTGCGGCACTCCGGATTGACCAGCCCGGCGGATCGGCCGCGAGCTTGCTTGCCAAACGCAAGCAGACATCGCCTTCGAGCGTCATGGTATTGGAGGCAATCTCGCGCGCGTTGCCCGATACCACCTATGTCACGGAATTACGGGTCGACGCCGACAAGATGCAGATCGTCGGCCTGACCAGGAACGCGCCGTCGCTGATCCGTCTCCTGGAGCAGTCGCCGCAATTTTCGCGCGCCATCTTCTTTGCACCCACCACGCGCGACCAGAACGATCCGGGCGAGCGCTTCCATATCGAGGCTCATGTCATGCCCTATTTTGGGACTGGATCATGAATCTTACCCCACCCTTGCGGAAGCTGGCGACCGCACAGCTGCCGGCGGCCATGATCTATCTTGGAGTTCTGATCTGCCTGGCATTCATCATCGTAAGTTCGTTATCCGATCTGCTCGGCAAACGCGCCGAAGTGGCGACCGCGCAAACCATGCTCGACCAGTTCGAAAGCCGACGGCCGGCAACGACAAAAGCCGGACTCACCGGTGCGCCCGCCGGCTCGCCTTTCCTGGAGGGCGCAACCGTAACGGTTGCGGGCGCAGCACTTCTGCAACGCGTCTCCGCCGCCGTCATCAAATTCGGCGGGAACATGCTGTCGTCCCAGATCGACCTGCAGGGGGCGCAGTCGAAGGCCGGCTTCCTCACGATCATCGCAAGCTGCGATATCGGACAGACGGGCCTACAACAACTGCTCTACGACACCGAGGCCGGCATGCCGTTCCTGTTCGTCGATCAACTCGTCGTGCAGACGCCTGCGGGTTTCGCCGCTTCCGGAGAGGGCAAGCTGCGCATCCTGCTCACAATATCCGGACAATGGCGAGGCGCGAAATGAGATATCGATCGTGTCACAGGATTCCCGTAGCACTGGTGTTGCTTGTGGTTACGCTTGGTATTCCCACCTCGATCTTCGCAATGTCCGACGCCGGCGACATCGACCTGGATACGCCGCACCGTGTCGACACGCCTGCGCTCTCGCCTTGGGATCGACCCGCTACGCCGCAGCCGACGCAGGTGAGACCGCCGCCGCAAGTCCCGCAACAGGCGGACAAGCGAACACCGAGCGCTAATCCGCTCTGGGCCGTCCCGCTCGCGACACTGTCGAACACGCGTGCTCGGCCGATCTTTTCATCGTCGCGACGGCCGCCGCCGGCTGCCGTTGCAGCCAATCCTGTCGCCAAGGCGTCACATTTATCCTCACCGCAGGCGGAGCGCCCGCAGTTATCGCTGGTCGGCACCGTAATCGGCGACGATACGAGCCTGGGGGTTTTCATCGATCCGGCCACGCAAGCAGCCCTGCGCCTGAAGGTTGGCGATTATTTCCAAGGCTGGAAGCTGCAATCGGTGCAAGGTCGCGAGGTAACGCTGATACTTAACGGCCAGACCGCAATCCTGAGCCTGCCGCAGCCGGACGCGATCAAAGCGGTCGAACCCGTGCGCAAAAACACCGATAAGGCAAACGCCCGGCACAGCACCGAGAACGCCCGCGCGCTGCGGCAGAAGGGCCAACGCTGATGCTTTTCCTTTTCTGATTCCGTCAGAAGCGGGCGAAGCTCTAACCGATCAACCCGCGCCGCTGCAATACGATTACCGCCAGCAAGCCGAACGCCAGAAACGGACCGAACGGCAACGCCGTTTGCCGCGTCACTGGACGGTTCGAAAGCTGCATGAGTCCGGCGGACGCAAGCGCAGTAAGCGAAGCGATCAGGAGCTGCATCGGTACGCCGGCAACGCCAATCCAGACGGCGGAAGCTGCAAGCAACTTGACGTCGCCGAGCCCAAGTCCCTGGATCTTGCGCCACTTGAAATAGAGTCCGCGCAACAGCCAGACAGCAGCGCCGACGACCATGCCCTCGCAAAACGCAAAGGCCGACTGCTCCCAGCCCGCAAGCGCCGCCATCCACACCACGCCGGCCGCAGCCACCGTGAGATTGAGCCGGTCGGGAATGATGCCGTCGCGAAGATCGATCCATGCGAGCCAGACGCACGCAAGACAGAGCAGGATGAGAGACGCCGTCGCGATCATCATGAGCTGACTCTCGCTCGACCAGAGCATTCGGCAAGATGCCTTATTTCTTTTTGCCGTAGCCGACGACGAAGGCAAATTTCATTTCGCCTGGCGGCCGCTCGAAGGGCGCGCTGGCGCGGACGGTTGCGAGCGCACTGGCGTCGAGCCTTGGCTGGCCGCTGCTTTCCGCGATCGTCAGGGTGCCGGGCTTGATCTGCCCGTCAGCAGCGAGCGTGAATGACACCTTCGCATTGCCATGCAGGCCGGCTTTACGGCCTTCGTCCGGATACACCAGATGGCTCTGGACTTTCTTGGTCAGGCGCTTGACGTATTCGCGCATGCGATCCGCCTCGAGATCCCGCTCAGCCTTGAGGATCTTTGCCTTCTGCTGTTCATCGGGATCCTGCACCTGACGGGCCTGCGGGGTGACCTGCGGCTGGAGCTCCGGCGGCCTAGCGCCATCTTCCTCCTGTTGTTCCGGCGGGGGCGCTTCCTGCGGTGGTGGGGGCGTCGGTTGCGGCTGCTGCTGCGGCTGGTCAGGAAGCTGTGCCACCTTCTCCTCGGCCTGTGCGTCGGACACTACGCCCTGCAACTGGATAACCAGCATCGGCATGTCGTCATCGGGCGGCGGCGACAGCTCCACGACAAACGGCAGCGCCAGCGCCGAATGCAGCGCGAGCGAGGCGGCCAGGCCATGCCAGATCGTGAACTTCAGCGCCCGGTTCATGATCTCTTGTCCAGCGTGCGCCAGTCGGCACCGCAGCGGCCACGCCTCGTCATGTCATCTCGCTGTATTCTGAGTCTGCACCGCGACCTTGGTGAACTTGAGCTGCTTGAGCACGTCGGTGACGTCGATGAACTGCTGAAACTGGATCGCACGGTCAGCGCGGATCAGAAACGAGGTCTCCTGCGGAAGGTCCTTCGCCTTCTCCGCGAGCGTATCCTTGTTGACCGGTTCGCCGTCGAAATAGATCGCACCGCCGACGGCAAGCTCGATCGTCCTATTCTTCTGCTGGCCGGTCTCCGCATGCGCGGTTTGCGGCAACGCCACTGGAATACGGCCAGTGGCGATGAAGCTTGCGGTCGTCAGCACGATGGTCAACAGCACCAGCATGATGTCGACGAAGGGAATGACATTAAGCGCGGCGATAGGCTCTTCATCCATGGGCGATTTCCCATTGAAGCATGAGCACCTTGGCCTTGCGCAGCAGCGTATTGTAGATCACCACCGAGACCAGCGCCACGATCAGGCCGGCGGCCGTGGCCTTTAGCGCCAGCGCCAGGCCGATCATGATCTTGCTGGTGTCGATGGAGGTGTCGAGGCCGAGATTATAGAACGTCAGCATGATGCCAAGCACGGTGCCAAGCAGCCCGATGTAGGGCGCGTTGGAGGCGACCGAAGCGACCACCAGCAGCCGCCGGGTCAATTCCAGTTCCAGGACCTTGAGGTTGGAAAAATTCTTCGGATCAATGCTGCGATAGAAGAAGATACGCTCAAACGCGATGGCGACCACGACAATGCTGAGCGCCAGCAGCAGTCCGAGAACGCCATAGTCGACCGCCGCCGACAGCCACTCCACTTGCATGTCAGATCACTTTCCGTCCTTGACCGTTCAGAATGTGGCCCCGACCTGCACCAGCCCCTTGGTTCCGCGGTCATAGCTCTGGGCGCCGTCGTTGGAGCCATAGGTGTGCGCGACCATCGCCTTGAGCAGCAACACGCGGCCGGGAAAGTATTCATAGGTGGCGTAATAGCCGAGTCCGACATCGTTGATCTGGGTGTAGGCCTTCTGCAGAGTCGTGTAGCTGGCGTTCTCGATCCACGCCGCTCCGACGTCGGTGAACAGGCCGATGGAATGGCGATAATTGCGAATGTCCGGCAGCGCGTATTTCAGTTCCGGCGTGATGATGAAGCCGCTGTCGCCGGCAAGGCCTTCGTCGAACGAACGCACGCCCCAGATCCCGGTCAGGCTGAGCTGCTCGCTGGTGTCGAGATTACCGGACAGCGACTTCTGCGCCCTAATATCGGTGGACAATGACAGCTTGTCGGTCAGGCCCAGAACCGAATTAAACACCAGGTTGATCTTCTCATAGTCGCCGACCGTATTGACGCCCGCGATGTTGATCGCTCTCTGGACCGGATCCGGAAAGTCGACGTTACCGCCGGTAAAGGAGAACGTCGTGCTTGTGGTGACCGGATGACCGAAAATCGAACCGAAAGTGTCGCGCGTGATCCCGATCGTTCCGAGATCCATGGTCCTGTTGGCCAGCGAAATTCCGAAGACATTATCGTTCAGCGTCTTGTGGGTATAACCGCCCGACAGGTAGATGCTGTCCTCGCGCGTCCGTCTCAAGGCGTAGACCAGCGTGGCACTCACACCATCGGCGGTGCCGGTCGCATCCAGCCCGCTATAGATGCCGCCGAGCACATAGGTGGTGCGGAAGCCCGCGACCTCGGCCCGCAGCCCGGTATATCCGATCGGCAGCGAATAGGCGACGCGGCCGTTCGCCAGATTAATGTCGTCGGATACGATACCGAAGGCGGACAGCCGGTCGCCAATGCCAAGCGGCGAATTGACATTGAGACCGATGCTCAAGCGCTCCCGACCGGTGTAGGGCGAACCGAAATTGTCGAAAAGCTGGTAGCCGTCGATACGCCGCGCCGCCGGCACGTCGAAGACGAAGTCGGAGGTTTCCGGCTGCCGGCCGGCGTTCACCGCCACCCGCGGCATCCCCGCGCCCGGCAAGTCGGAGATCAGTAGCATAGTGCGCTCGAGCTCGTCCTTGTGGATCAGCGCCGAAGTGGCCAGCGCATGATCGATTACGCCGTGCAGGAAGGCGTCGCGCACAAGCGAATTGTTCTGGACTGCGATTGTCCCGTATTTGCCAGGAACGACCTTGATCCGCAGGGTGCCTCCCGTCGCGTTTTGCGCCGGCACATAAGCTTTGGCGAGCAGGTAACCCCGGTCGCGGTAGAGCGTGGTGATCTTGTCGGCCGCTTCATAAATCTGCGCCAGCGTCAGCTTGCGGTTCTCGTAAGGCGCGAGGATGTCGCGGATCTCGGCCTCATTCACGAGCTCGGTGCCTTCGACTTTGAAATGACGCACCAGCAGCGTCGACTTGTCCTTGAGCGAAAACGGCGGCTCGACCAGCCGCGGCAGCACCGGTGCCGCCGCCTCGCGCGGCTGCGGCGCAGCCCGGCGCGCCTCATCCGCCTGTCGCACCGCGTCGCCGATATTGTATTGCGGAATGACAGGCGGCACCTGCGCCAGCACGGGTGCAGCCGTCGCGAGCAAAGCGCCCACCATCGCGCCGGAAAGGAACAATGTGCTGAGCTTCATCGATGCAATGCCTTGTTGAAACGGATCGACATCCTGAAACGGACTGACATCATCGCGGAGCCCGCGCCGGCGCACCCAAGGTCGGGGCAACCGCACGCGTTTGCCGCACTCCAGCCAAATCATAACAAGCCCCCAACCCCGCGACGCCAAAACTATATATTTATACGTATATAACGAGTAGAAGCCATAAAGCCAGAGTCAAGTTTCGCATCTCGCTCAGCTATCTGAACTGTCGCGTCTGTTGCCGTTCTGCATCTATTGCACCTGTTCTTCGCGTGCAGCCAGCGCCGCCGGCAATCCCTTGAATGACACCGGCAGCTTCACCTGCTGACGCGTGCCGTCTTCGAACTCCAGACGTCCTGGCTCAGCCTTGGTTCTGCTCTTCAATATCTGGATGACGTCTGGCTTGATCTCGGCCTCAGCCATGCAGGTTTGAAGGCAGCGGGTGAATGTCGCGGTAAGCGGCGGTGTCTTGTCGTCGACGACGAGGCGGATTCCCGAAGGCAGATACACGCCCGGCGGCACCTGAACGACAAGCTTGAACGGGTCGGCCTTGGCTAACCGGCCAAACACAACCTCGGCGATGGCCCTTTGCTGTTGCTGCTGATTGCGCGCCGCTATTGTCTGCACCACCTCACACACTTTGGGCGCCGGCGATTTGGTTTCGCAGCGCACGACCCAATCTTCAAACGTCGCAGTCGAAGTCGATACTTGCGGATTGTTGCCTGTTCCCTTGCCGGGTGTGGCCGGCGCAGCTATTCCGGGAGCTGTCATCTGTGACAGGGCGCAAACGACCGACGGCAGGATCGCCGTCAACAAACCGCCTCGATATATATACATGAACATCACGCAACGCGCATTTCGAGAACCAGGACGACGCATAACCATCCCTTGTCAGGACCAGACCTGGACAGATCGGGAGCAACTCCTGAACACGATTCCGCGTCGCTCATGAACGCGAAACTCATGACGCAGGAGCGGCATCATTGCGGAGCCTGAACTGGTGCGTCCTGCTTCGGCGCGCCGTCCTGCAGGTTGAAACGCTGGCCATCGACGTCGATCGAACGGATCGTCGCGCCGAAGTTGCCGCCGCTGCCCGCCCTGCCGTCCCCCCGCTGCTGGGCTGCCGCACGCCGCTGGCGTTCCTGGCGCTCGCGCTCCTGCCTGGCCCGCGTATCGTCGGCTTTGACGGCGTCGTCGACCGACTTCACCGACTCCTCGACCGCCGCCGACTTCGCGGTCTTCGCCGCCGGCGTGCCGGCGTTAGCCGTCCCGGAATTGGGCGGCGTCTCTGACGAGTTTTGCGTATTGCTCGCGGTCACGCTCGCCGAGCGGGCTCCCTGTTCTCCCTGAGCAATATCTGCCTGCCGGGCGGCGGCGGCTTCGGTTGCGGCCTGGGCCGCCTGCGCAGCCACAGCCCGACTCGCCAGCACCTGACTGATGGTGCCGTTGGCGTAGAACCGGGCATCGGCAAGCTGGCTGCCGGTTAAGCCCTGGCTGTTGTTGACCTCGCCAGTCACCCCCCCAAAGAATGCCGCACCACCGAGGCCGACACCGCCGGCCGTCTCCCCGTTGTAAAAGACGTTCGGACCGATCGCCGCAATGTGCGCTTGACCAATGAGCGCGCCGACCTGGAGCGGGTCTGGATTGGTCGCCGTGACCGTTGACGTGGTCCACGAGTTGTCGATCGTTGCGATAAGGGCTCCGCGCGGCCCCGACGAGCCGAGGAACATTCCGACCAGGCCGCCCACGACGTCCTTGCCGATGACGGCGCCCGTGGAATAAGAACCTTTGATATCGACGCCTGAAAAGCGGCCCCCCAACCCGCCTACCGGTTGCACCGTGGCTGCCTGGGATGCGTCCACCTTGCCCGTGGCATAGGAGTTTTTAATCAGACTGCCGCCGCTAGTGTCGTAAAACTGCCCGACAAGACCGCCGAAGGCCGCGGTGAGGTCGGGGCCCGGACCATAATTGAGACTGGCAATAACGTCGCCGGAGGCATGGGCGTTGGTCACAATCACATTGCCTGCATTGATAGCGACGACGACGCCGATCAGCCCGCCTACTCCGGGCCCCGGATCGACGAGCCCCAATGCCCCAGGAGTCATCGCGTGTACATCTCCAGTCGCGTAGACATTGCTGATAACTGCATCGAAATCCCCGGCGGTTAAGGTTCCGATCAAGCCACCACTGGTAGACCCTCCGAACACATCGCCGGTCGCGAACGAATTGGATAGGGTTCCTGTTTGAAAAGCGTAAGGACCCCAATCCCCGAACAACCCGCCGGCCCCCAACCTGGTGGTAACAGTGCCGGTCGCATATGAATTGAAAGCATCACCCGCGGCCCCACCCGCCAAGCCTCCAGCGGCCTGACCCTGTACATTTCCCGTCGCATGAGTATTGGTCAATATAACGTTGGCTGCGGTGCCGATCAGTCCACCAACTGTGCCCTGAGTCAAAGCAGTCGTTACGTTCACCGTGGAGAATGCATTCGTTACCGTGTTGACAACGTGCGTGGTGCTATTGCCTAAATCATATCCGATAAGACCCCCGAGCCTTGTAAATTGGGAGGCCGTGATCTCTCCGCTGCTATAAACATTATAGACGGTTGAAGGAGTGGCACCGGATATACCGACAGATCCCGCAAGCGCACCAACAAGGGCGCTATAGAAGACTGCAGGAGCGGAGACGTTGATGTCAACGTTGGTCACTCCGAGATCGCGCAGTGTGCTGCCTGTGACCTTCCCGAACAAACCAGATGTTTGACCGACTGCTGCGGCCGAACCCCTGATCGTGAGTCCATCGATCGTGTGACCCAGACCCGTGAAGACGCTTCCGTCACCCAGGGTTCCGACAACCACATAGTTATAGGTTGTGGCGCCAGCATCCAGATTAGTCGCCAACGCGTATTTATTGGCGATGTTATTAATCGCCGCCAGTTCGGTCATGCTGTGGATCAGGCGGTAAGGCTGTCCGTTGATGACCAGGCCGTTGGGGTTCATGCTGAAGGTATTCGCACCGTTGGAAAACGTGATGCTGCCGTAGACGCCGCCGCTGGTGTCCTGCTTGGCGACCGGGCCGGTCGCTTGACCTCCCTGGACCAGTTCATAAATCGGATTGCCGTCGGCGTCATAGGCCGGCCCGGGCGCGGGCGCGCCGTAGCTCGCCTTGGTGCCGCGGGGATAGGCGAGCGGGGGATTGACCTTCTGGACCGCCACCGGTTCATAAACCGGATTGCCGTCCTTGTCGTAGATCGGTCCGGTGGTGGTTCCCGCGTAACTCGCCGGGGTGCGGATGTTGTAGTCGCCGCCATAGGTCATCGCCAGCGTGGCGGTCGCACCGTCCAGTCTCACGGCGTTGTTGACGTTGATGTCATTGCCGGCGGTGAACACGAGCCCGGCGCTGGCGCCGGTCGCGGTAATCGCCTTGTTGACATAGAGATTGTTGCCCGCCGTGAGCGTCAGCGTCGTATTGGCCGACCACGAGACCGCGTCGTTGACATAGAGATTGTTGGTGGCGCTAAAGCCCTGACTCGTCATGTTCAAAAGCGAGGACAGCGTTGCGCCGGAGATGTCGCCGCCCGCGGCCGCGATGGTGAAGTCAACGGGATCAATCAGCCACATACCGGTGGCACCATCAGGCGCAAGCGTGGTGATGACAGCGCTGTCAGCGATGTTGACCTTGTCGCCGCTGGTCTCGATGAAGCCGCCGTCGCCGCCCTTCGGCGCCGAAGCATCGAGCTTGCCCGAAACGCTGGTGGTGCCGCCCTGCGCCAGCAGCTTGATCCTGCCGATCTTCACCGTGCCGTTGGAGCCGCCCTTTAGCGCGGCCATGGTGCGGGCCTGGATGATGCCGCTATTGTTGACCTGCGCCGAGAGCACCTGATCGGCCGCCCTCGCGGTCATGATCACCTGCCCGCCATTGGCGATGATCGCCCGCTTGTTGGCGATCAGCGCGTTCAGGGTGCCCTTGTCGATGGTCACGTCCAGAAGCGAATCCCCGCCGAAGTTCAGAGTGATCTGCTCGCCCGCCGCCATCGCCACCGTGCCGAGCTTCGCCGCGATCACGCCCTCGTTCGACACCGTCTTGCCGAGCAGCGCGACATAGCCGCCACCCTGGCCATCGCCCCGCGCGCGGATGCGGCCCTGGTTGACGACGGATGCGTTTGAGGTGCCGGAGAATTTGTAGTTCCCGGCCATGAAGTCGCTGTTGGAGATGTCGAGCGTCGAGGCGACGAGGCCGCCGACATTGACCTGCGCGCCCTTGCCGAACAGCACGCCGTTGGAGTTGACGATGAAGACCTGACCGTTGGCGTTGACGGCGCCGTCGATGACGCTGCGCTCGTTGCCGATGACGCGGTTCAGCGTCGCGGCCGAACTGTTGGGCTGGTTGAAGTTGACGGTGTTCTGCGCGCCGACCGAAAAACCCTGCCAGTTGATGATGGCCTTCTGCGACGACTGATTGATGTTTGTGACCGCGCCGGCCTGCGAGATGCCGGCGGTGCCCGCGACCACCGAACCGCCGGTCGGGCTCTGCGCGGAGGCCGGATGCGGCAACGCCATCACCGCGCAAATCGCGGTGGTCGCCAGCAGGGACACCCTGAGAGATCCGATCGAAAACGGAGACGACGAGCGCTTCACATATGAATGAACCGCAACGCAATCACGCGCACGCATCGAGTCCGCAACAATGTCACGCATCGTTAGCCCCTGCCCCGTTTCCGCGACTCGAACACCATCACTCCGAACCACTTGGATTCAGGCTCAATAATGATAGGCGCGCATAGCCGGGTCCCTCCCCGTCCACGTCTATATTTATACGTATACATCGCTAGAGGGTCAGGAAATCGGAGTCAAGCCCCGCTCCGCGCGCAGCGGGACAGAATCATCGCTCCACCCCGAACATCGAGCGGAATATTCCAATGAATACTCCGCTAAAGCTTGAAGCTTGTCATGAGTCAAGCATCTCAGAAGAGAAAGTCGAAGATTGAAACAAGAACGCCAGCCCGCAAAGGGCTGGCGTTCAGCATCTTCTTGACATCGAAAGGCGGTTACCGGCCTTTCAGACACCCGGCTCCCGGCTTTTGCATGGTCCGCAGCGTGGTTGACCCCTCCGGCTCAGACCGACTGCGCGGAACGTAAGGAGTCGTTACATATAACAATGAGCACTGAGAAAGCTCGGCCAAGTGGTCGGACCGTGAGGATTGTTCAGCATATAGTCGAAGATATCAGCTCCTATGGGATCTTGAACGGTGGGGTCTCCCGACTTAATCAGAATGCCCCTTTGATCCAAGAGATAGTTCGAGCCGGTGAACTGAACATAGACATAGGCTGGCGATCCGCCGCCTATGCTACCACAAATTTGGCCTTTCGAGACAAATCCGGATTTATTCGTACCGTCATCGACCGACTGTAAGGTCAAGTCGATGTTGTCATAATACGGGTCGGATAGAAATGCCACAGATGGATCTCCCGCAGGCGGCTCATCACCTGGGTTCACATAGTTGCTTACCAGGCCCATGCCAGGAGTACCCGATGGTTTGTCTGACATAATCTTGAAAGCGGCATTTCCATAAGGTGCCGGCGCCGGCTTGGCAACAGCAACCGTTGGCGCGGTGACGAGATTAATCGTATAGGGACTCAAGTCGTTGGCGGTGATATTTGCCGCGACGCCCGACAGGGCAGGCGTCGTCGTCACCAGACCACTAACGTTACTGATCGTCGCTGGGAGTGCAACCATTACCGGAATGCCAAAGGCGTAAGTTTTAGCGGTGGCTCCGGTTTGTATATACGTAGCTGACAAGCCTGCCGGCGCGGTGGCATTCGCCGCCAGGAACAAACTATATTGGTTTGTATTGCCGCCGGTGATTTCCGAAGTGAGTGTTCCAGTTGAGTTGTGGCAGATGCGGATATGTTTTCCGGCGCCGCGCTCCGGCGAGGTCGTGTAGATTCCAATCAGATCCTGCATCGGCCCATAAAAATTCGACGCCACGGCAACAGTGGCATCCCATGTGGCGTTTGACGGCACGACGGTACATACGGTCGCCGCCGCCCATGCAGGGGATCCGGCCAAAGCAAAGATCACTCCAGCCGAAGCGACCCCCGCTCCTCTAACGATATTGTTGAAGACATTTCTGGACATAGTTTTCCCTTTCCCGATCGAGACGTCCGGCCGGCCCCTTGCCGTCCGATGCCGCTCGTCGAAGACGTGAGTGAACATCCAATTTGACACGATATATATACTAGAATATATCGCAATCCACAGCGATATATTCAAGCCGATATAACGTACGCGTGAGTGATTCAGGAGTCAATCGAGAAGTTGCGCGCGAGGTTGAAACAACCTTCGGATGCGGACCTGCCCTTGAATCAAATTGCGGAAATCAGACCCATTCCCTCTTCCAGGAAGGAGAGCCGAAGAACGACCCAAGAAGAAAGACCACCGGGCCAGACCATGCAGGAGCTGACCGACGAGGCGGATAAGCACCTCTCCGAAAGGAAAAGAAGAGCAGCGAGAGCATCAAGCACGCCCGGCCTAGCAGGAGCGACATCATTCCGTAGAACGCGAAGCTAAGTGCCGAGGAAGCCGTCAGCGCTCGAATAGGGGCTGGCGGCTTTCGTTTGCGCGCCGAGCCCATCACTGCTGAGGCTGCGTTACTGCGCTCGGCGTCTTCTCGCCCGGATGCTTGCCATACCCGTTGTAGTCTGCGAGACCTATCAGCAGCAGGACTATAGCAACACCGATAGCCCAGCCGACCGTGACTTTGTTGACGCCATTCATATGTTCGCCCTCTTGGGTGATCGTTCATTCGGAAATATCATAGGCGATCACTCGTTACAAAGCCCTTTGCCGCAGTATGATTGCGGCATGAGCGGGCACCAAGCTTGGGACATTCTGCGGAGGTAAACGGCGGCGCCTCGATAGGCTCGACCATCCTCTTTCAGTTTCTCAATCTTGCGAAAGCGGTGGTTGAGCAGCTCAGGCCGTGGATGCTCCTGCGCTACACGGACACGTCAAAGAGCGTGACAGCCAGGAATACGTGGCAGACGGCGATAGATCTTTCTTCGATAGAGCGCGCTTCAACCGTTTCTATGGCGATGTGCCCGTCAAGCTCTTCGACGGCGCGAATGGCACTCAAAGATTTAAGCAAGCCTCTTTCGAAAAACTCGCCGACTTCCAGTTCGATGGCACGCCGATCAACCAGACGCTCATCAATGACCTCGCTGGCGGCGGCTTCATCGCCCAGCAACGCAACGCCGTCCTAGTACCGGCACCGGCAAGACTCATCTGGCCATCGCAATCGCCAGAAGCTGCAGCTCCGGCGCCCGCGGTCGCTTCTACAACGTGGTTGACCTCGTCAATCGCCTCGAGATCGAGATCCGCAATGGACGACAAGGTCGTATCGCCGAGCATTTGACCCGGATGGACTTCATCGTCCTCGACGAACTCGGTTACCTGCCATTCGCTCAATCCGGCGGCCAGCTCCTGTTCCACCTCGTCAGCAGGCTCTACGAGCGCACGTCCATCATTGTCACCACCAATCTCGCCATCAGCGAATGACCAAGCGTATTCGGCGACGCCAAGGCGCTGCTCGACCGTCTGCCCCACCATTGCGACATCGTCGAGACCGGCAACGACAGCTGGAGATTGAAAAGCCGCGACGACGATCACACAGCCTGCGTCATGACGCCCGCCTCGCACCACCCCTCACGGTTCAAACTCACACAGTCATCGAAGGGCAGCCGTCAGCGTCGATCGGCAGGATACTCGAGAGAAGTGGAATCCGGTTCGCTCGAAAACGCTACAAAGGCGCATTAGGATTGTTCTTTTAGGCGGCCACTTCTCGATGAAGCAAGCGGCGCTGTTTGATGGTTTCGCGTTTGATCCTTTTTCCTTTCCAGCATGATGATGTCGCCGCGCCCGAAGTAGATGTCAACGGATGTGAGGCTGCTGAAGATCTCATGGTAGCGGCAGTGGTTGTAGTGATCGACGAACGCTGCGACCTGCCGTTCAAGATCACCCCGACGGGAATTAGTTTTCCAGGGATGCGGTTCTTCAGAGTTTGGTGCCATCGTTCGATCTTGCCCTGAGTCTGGGGATGGCAGGGCTCTCCGCGGGTGTGGTTCATGCCTTTGTCAGATACCCACACCTGCCGGTTCCTCGTCACCCTTCGTGATCCGGGTCCCGATATCCGGGTGATCCTGCTTCGCCATCTGGCCGCGCCATCGGATCATCCTGCATCTCATGTGAAAGGAAGGCGATCACATGTGGTAAGGCGGCAAATGAGACGCTGAACTTTCACACCCCGCGCCATACTGATCCGAAAAGCGAGCAACAAGATTGCTCAGAAAGGACTGGCATTACTGCGGCAACGGAGCGTTACTGTGGCTGTCATAGCGAGCGACCAGGCTCGTCAGGATCCTGCCCCGCCGGCCCTTGGTCACTGCGGGGCCGTGGTGGTGGGGCGCGATGGATGCCCCGCAACGACGGAGATCCTCATGACGAAGACCAAAGCAAGGCGGCCAGCGACGACGAGACAACGTGCCTCAAAATCAGCTGCGACCCGATCCGTTAAAGCCAAATATGTCGGCGCCAGAACAAAAAGGCCAACGACCTCGAAGGTCTTGCCGGTTGCCAAATCATCCGCCTTGTCGACCAGCACATCGGGCGCTCGCGCCGACTCCAAGCAGGCGCGGGTGCTCGCTCTGCTGCGATCGACGGATGGCTGTACGATCGACGCCGTCGTCAAGGCAACGGGCTGGCAGCCGCATTCAGTGCGTGGCTTCTTTGCCGGTATCGTTCGCAAGAAGCTGAAGCTTGATCTCGATTCCGAGCTTGTTGACGAGGTCCGACGCTATCGCATCAAGGCTCCAGCGGACGGGGGCAGCAAATCGGCCAAGGCCACCTGATCGATGGCGCCTCGAAGACAATTACGTCGCAACATTGATGCAGCTTCCCTCGAGATCGAGATCGCGCATCTCGGTGATCTTGATCTCAAGGCCCTGCGGCTCCGATGGCAAGGTGTAACCGGTCGCTCGGCACCCGTCCACCTGCCGAAGCATCTGCTGTTCGCAATGCTGGCCTATCGCATTCAAGCCGATGCCTTCGGTGATCTCGATGCGGGGATGGTACAGATCTTGAAGGCTGCCGTTGGATCGAGGGAACCGGCTACGATCACCAAGCTGATCGACAGGCTCGATCAGCGCAACCAGGAGCTCGCGCCCGGCGCCATCCTGACCCGCGAATGGAACGGGCGAGACCATCGGGTGATGGTGCTCGCCGATGGTTTTGCCCTTGAGGGCAAAACCTATGACAGCCTGTCCAAGGTCGCCTTTGCCATCACCGGGACCAGATGGAACGGGCCGCGGTTCTTTGGCTTGCGGGCAGCAACGCAATCTGCGAGGCAGCAATGAGATCGGCAAGCAAATCAGTGTCTGGCCAATTCGTCCGATGTGCGATCTATACCCGCGTCTCGACCGATGCCGGGCTTGATCAGGAATTCAACTCGCTCGATGCCCAATATGATGCCTCTGAGGCCTATATCCGCAGCCAGGCGCATGCAGGCTGGACGCTGAACAAGGTGCGCTATGACGATGGAGGGTTCTCGGGCGGGTCGACCGACCGCCCTGCCCTTCACAAGTTGCTCGATGACGTCAGGGCGCGCAAGATCAATGTCATTGTCGTCTATAAGGTCGACCGCCTGACCCGTTCCCTGGCGGACTTTGCCAAGCTGGTTGAACTGTTCGACGCTCATGGCGTGTCATTCGTCTCGGTGACCCAGCAGTTCAACACGACGACATCGATGGGCCGGTTGACCCTGAATGTTCTCTTGTCCTTCGCCCAGTTCGAACGCGAGGTCACGGCCGAGCGCATCCGCGACAAGATCGCCGCCTCCAAACGCAAGGGCTTGTGGGTCGGAGGCATGGTTCCGCTCGGGTATGCGCTGAGCGACGGCAAGCTCTCCATCCACCCGGACGAAGCAAGAACCGTCCGCCTCATTTTCGAGCGCTACCTTGAATTGGGCAGCGTCAATCGCCTG
>NZ_MKSM01000121.1 GCF_001897285.1 Nitrobacter sp. 62-23 | reverse complement strand
GCCACCCGCTATGACAAGCGGGCCGATATCTTCCTCTCTACAATCCTCTTGGCCGCTACCCTGACTTGGTGGATCAATTGAGTCTCGACCCTAGCAACTATCAGGTTTCTAGTGGAGGTTTGAATTTGACATTCGCCTGACAAGTTCGCTGCAAAGTGGGTAGCGAATGTCAAATTCACTCCACTAGGAGCATGATCCCGAAAAAGCGGAAACCGGTTTTCGGAAAAGATCATGCTCAAGCGAAAAGATAGGCGCCGAGTCTGATTCATCACAGTTGAAACAGACTCCAGCCTGCCCGCCTGCACTTCACGACCACTTGTGGAAAATGAAGAACGCGCCGAGCGCCACGAACGCAAAGCCGAGCGCATGATTCCAGCCCAGCGGCTGCTTCAGATACATCACGGAGAAGCCGGCGAACACGATGAGTGTAATCATTTCCTGAATGGTCTTCAGCTGAGCCGCCGAATAGACCGAGCTGCCCCAGCGATTGGCCGGCACCGCGAGGCAGTATTCGAAGAAAGCTATGCCCCAACTGATCATGATGACCAGGGGAAGCGGACTCTCCTTGAATTTCAGATGTCCGTACCAGGCGAAGGTCATGAAAACATTCGAACAGAACAGCATCAGGATCGGCAGAAGCCACGACGGGATCGTGAAGGGCATGGTTTCGGCTTTCGGAAATGGCCGGGGAAAGGCGACGATTGCTCGCAGCCAGGACCAGCGTCAAACGCGACGTAATATGTCGCACGAACTTCTTAAACACCAAAAAGGAAGCGCCCGAAGAGGCTTAACTCCCGGTCCGGACGTACGGTTCGACCGTGCCGGTAAGCTTGATGGTCAGCGGGTTGCCATGGCGATCCCTGGCATTGCCGGCGGCGACACGTATCCAGCCTTCGCTGACACAATACTCCTCGACATTATTCTTCTCGACGCCCTTGAAGCGGATGCCGATATCACGCGCGAGAACCTCGGCGTCATAATACGGGCTGCGCGGGTCGGTCGACAAACGATCGGGCAACTGGTCGCTCGCGGTCTGATCGGTCAAAGCAGGGCCTCGATTTCATTGGTCAGGGCTTTCGGCTTTGTCGTCGGTGCGTGGCGGGCGACGACGCTGCCGTTCCGATCTACCAGAAACTTCGTGAAATTCCACTTGATCGATGCGCCGAGCAGTCCGGGCTTCTCACGCTTGAGGTATTTGTAAAGCGGGTGCGCGTGATCGCCGTTGACGTCGATCTTCTCGAACATCGGAAACGTCACGTCATACTTGGTGGAGCAGAACTTCTGGATATCGGTAGATGATCCCGGTTCCTGTTTGCCGAACTGATTGCAGGGGAAGCCGAGTATGGAAAATCCGCGCGGCTTCATGGCCCGATAGAGCTCCTCGAGGTCCTTGTATTGCGGAGTAAATCCGCAGGCGCTCGCGGTATTCACGATCAGAAGGACCTGGCCTTCGAACTGACTCAACGCGCAGGGCTCGCCAGCCAGCGTGTTCGCGGAAAAATCAAAAATACCGGACATGATGACCTTTCGACCAGGCGGCGGCGACGGGGCGGGCCATTTTCGAAATCAATGCTGCGTCGAGGACCGATCGACCGAATCCAGGATGGCTTCGGTAAACGGAAATTCAAGGACGATCTCGCCAGAGGCGTCGGTGACCTCCAGCACGGCGTGGAGAATGGCGCGCTGTTCGCCGTCCGTCTTGAGAATTTCCCGGATTGTCGTCCGCGCGGCGCGCCAGGCCTGGTCGGGATCGCGCAACTCCTCGCCCTCCGGATCAAGGATCAGGTCGCTGCCGATACGGGTGTTGAAAAAATATCGGGGCATGAACGAACCTCAATGGCGTGCGTGAAGCCTGTCAACGGCTGTTCTCACAAGTTCTTTATCGGAGAGCGGGATCGGACGACAAGACCGCTTCGACGACTCGATCTTATCGCATAAGGTTGCGGCTGCTTCGTGAACTCCTGATGAAGTCGAAAGTATGGAATACCCGTGGCCAACGCCCCGCGGATTTGAGAACTTTGCCAAGACCGGGGTTTGTCAAGAACCGGGGTTTGTCAAGACGGGGTCTGCCAAGACGGGATTTGCCATAACTCGCCAAACCGGTCCAGCGGTCTCCGGGCGGGATCAATATCCCGCCAAAAACGTTATGAGAGTGGCAAGCTCCCCTTGATGAGGCCATTTTTTCCCGGCCAAGTTGAAAAACCTCTGGCCGCGGACCGGAAAACGCCTGCACCCCGCACGAGCGTCAGAATGCAGAAAAATATCATGAACCCTGTCAAAGAACTCCAGGATCACGGCCAGGCGATCTGGCTCGATTTCCTTGCGCGCGGCTTCATCGTCAAGGGCGATCTGAAACACCTGGTCGACAATGACGGGTTGCGCGGGGTCACCTCCAATCCCTCGATCTTCGAGAAGGCGATCGGGAGTTCGGGTGAATATGACGGCGCAATCGCTCGCATTCTCGATAAAGGCGATCGATCGGTCGCCTGTCTCTACGAACAGCTCGCGGTCGAGGACATCCAGCATGCGGCCGACGTGCTGCGGCCGGTCTATGATCGGCTCGACGGCGCAGACGGCTTCGTCAGCCTCGAGGTCTCGCCCTATCTCGCCAACGACACCAAGGCGACGATCGCCGAGGCCGAGAGGCTCTGGAAATCCGTCAACCGCAAGAACCTTATGATCAAGGTGCCGGCGACGCCGGAGGGCCTGCCGGCTATCCGCCACCTGATTTCCGAAGGCATCAGCATCAATATCACGCTGTTGTTCTCGCAGAAGGTTTACGTCGAGGTCGCCGAAGCCTTTTTGTCGGGGCTTCAGGAGTATGTGCGACATGGCGGCGATCCCTCGCACGTCGCCAGCGTCGCCAGCTTCTTCGTCAGCCGCATCGACACCGCCGTCGACAAGCAGCTCGACGAGAAAATCGCTCAGGCCAACGATCCCGCGGAAAAGCAGCGTCTTGCATCGCTCAAGGGCAAGGTCGCCATCGCCAACGCCAAGCTCGCCTATCAGGACTACAAGCGGTTGTTTGCGGGCGATGCCTGGCAGGCGCTGGAAGCCAGGGGCGCGCGGCCCCAGCGGCTGCTGTGGGCTTCGACCGGGACCAAGAACAAGGACTACAGCGACGTTCTCTATGTCGAGGAGTTGATCGGCAAGGACACGGTCAACACCGTTCCCCCGGCCACTCTCGAAGCCTTCCGCGACCATGGCCGGTTGCGCGACAGCCTTGAGGACAATCTCGACGAGGCGCGGCAAGTGCTCGCCGCTTTGGAGGGGTCGGGTATCTCGCTCGACGCGATCACCCGGCACCTGGTGAGCGAAGGCGTTCAGTTATTCGACGATGCGGCCGACAAGCTGCTCGGCGCGGTCGCCCGCAAGCGTGCAAAAATCCTCGGCTCCGCTATCGGCCACCAAGCGCTGTCTCTTGGTTCGGCCATGGCGAAATCCGTCGAGCAACAGGCGGAAGAGTGGCGGGCCGCCGGCACGCTCCGCAAACTTTGGCAACATGACAAATCGGTGTGGACCGGCGCCGACGAGAGCGAATGGCTGGGCTGGCTTGCAAGCCCGGCCGCGGAATTCGATCGGGCGGCCGACTATGAGGACTACGCGCAGCGGGTGAAGAAGCAGAAATTCACCGATGCGGTCGTTCTCGGCATGGGCGGATCGAGTCTCGGTCCGGAGGTGCTGGCGACGACTTTTGCGAAGACGCCGGGTTTTCCGAAACTGCATGTGCTGGATTCGACCGACCCCGCCCAGATTCGCGCGCTGGAAGCGGCGATCGACGTCGCAAGAACCGTCTTCATCGTTTCCAGCAAATCCGGGAGCACCACCGAGCCCAATGCGCTGAAAGACTATTTTCACGCGCGGGTGGCGAAAGCGATCGGCGCCGACAAGGCCGGCCATCGCTTCATCGCGGTCACCGATCCCGGCTCCTCGCTCGACAGGGAAGCCGCAAAGCTCGGCTACGCACGCACTTTCCACGGCGATCCCACGATCGGGGGCCGCTATTCGGTGCTATCGCCCTTCGGGTTGGTCCCGGCCACGACCGCGGGAATCGACGTGACGGAATTGCTCAGGAACACCCTCGCCATGGTGCGATCCTGCAGCGCCGAAGTACCCCCGCACGATAATCCCGGCGCTCAGCTCGGCCTTGCCATGGGTCTCGCCGGTCGCGAAGGCCGCGACAAGGTCACGATCCTGTCGTCCCCGAAAATCGCGGATTTTGGCGCATGGGCCGAGCAACTGATCGCCGAGTCGACCGGCAAGGAGGGCAAGGGCCTGATCCCGATCGATGGCGAGCCGCTGGGCGATGCCCACCTTTACGGCGACGACCGCTTCTTCATCGATATCCGCACGGCGGACGAAGAGGATGACGCTCACGAGGAAAAATTGCAGGCGCTCGAAAATGCCGGACATCCGGTGGTCCGGATCGTGATGGATTCGATCGATCAACTCGGCCAGGAGTTTTTCAGGTTCGAGATGGCGACCGCCGTCGCCGGGGCCATTCTCGGCATCAATCCATTCGATCAGCCAGACGTCGAATCCGCCAAGATCAGGACTCGTGAACTGACCACGGCATTCGAGAAAACCGGCAGGCTGCCGCAGGAGGAGCCGGCGGTCTCCATCACAGGCTTCGATCTTTATACCGACGCTGAAAATGCGCGCATCTTGCGTGAAAAGGGCGCGGACGGCGACCTGTCGTCATGGCTCAAGGCTCACTTCGCGCGCGCGGAGCCCGGCGACTACGTCGCGCTTTTGGCCTATCTCGCGCGTGACGACGAACACATCGGTGATCTGCAGCGGATGCGCCTCGCCGTCCGCGACCGGAAAAAAGTCGCCACCTGCGCCGAGTTCGGCCCGCGCTTCCTGCATTCGACCGGGCAGGCCTACAAGGGCGGTCCCGACAGCGGCGTCTTTCTTCAGATCACCGCCGACGACCCAAAGGACCTGAAAATCCCCGACCGGAAAATGAGCTTCGGTGTCATCAAGGCTGCGCAGGCGCGCGGCGATTTCGATGTGCTTACTGGACGCGGAAGACGTGCGCTGCGCGTGCATCTCAAGGGCGATCTCCGATCCGGCCTCTTGCGCCTGGGCGACGCCATCACCGGGGCGCTGGATTGATCCGAATTCCCGGGCGCTCACAGAGACAAGTCCGGCGCGCTCACGTAAATGCGATGACGCAGCGGGAACCAATGGTCTCTCGGCGCGTAGGCACGTTGATTGCTCCGTCGCGATTTATTTTCGAACGTCCACAGCCCTGTCCCACTCGTCCCGAGAATCTCACGAAGGGGCGTTGCAACACACCCTGAAACGCAAAGCATCATCGAACCATCAGATAGCGCGTGGGGTACCCGTCCCGCTTGCCGACCCCCGAATAGAGGATTGGACGAATGCAGATAGGCGTGATCGGCCTGGGCCGAATGGGAGCCAACATCGTTCGTCGACTGATGAAAAAAGGAGGCCATCAGGCTGTCGTCTACGACAAAAACGATCAGGCCGTCACCGCGGCGGCCGACGAGGGAGCAACGGGCGCGAGCGACCTCGAAGATTTTATCAGGAAGCTCGAAAAGCCCCGCGCCGTCTGGGTCATGCTGCCCGCTGGCGCGATCACGGAATCTACCATCGAGACGATCGCCGGACTGCTTGAACGCGATGACGTCGTCATCGACGGCGGCAATACCTTCTGGCAGGACGATATACGACGGGCCAGGATGCTGCGCGAGAAAGGCATCCATTACGTCGATGTCGGCACCAGCGGGGGAGTCTGGGGCCTTGAGCGCGGCTACTGCATGATGATCGGCGGCGACAAGGCTGTCGTCGACCGTCTCGACCCGATTTTTGCCGCGATGGCGCCCGGACGCGGCGATATTCCGATAACGCCGAGCCGGGACGGCCGCGATCCGCGCGTCGAACAGGGATATCTTCATGCCGGGCCGGTCGGCGCCGGCCATTTCGTCAAGATGGTGCACAATGGAATCGAATACGGGCTGATGCAGGCTTATGCCGAAGGCTTTGATATCCTCAAGAACGCAAATATCGACGCGCTGCCGGAAGATCATCGCTTCAAGCTTGACCTTGCCGACGTCGCCGAGGTCTGGCGACGCGGCAGCGTCATTCCCTCCTGGCTGCTCGACCTTACGGCGGCCGCGCTGGCCCGCAGCGAGACGCTCGAAGCCTATTCGGGATTCGTCGCCGATTCCGGCGAGGGCCGCTGGACCGTCAATGCCGCGATCAACGAAGCCGTGCCGGCCGAAGTCCTGACCGCGGCGCTGTTCGCGCGATTCCGCTCGCGCCGACAACACACCTTTGCCGAAAAAATCCTGTCAGCGATGCGCGAAGGGTTTGGCGGTCACAAAGAGCCCGGCGAAGCCGAATCGTCCGCGAAGGGGAGAACCGGGTCCTGATGACGGTCGCAAGCAACAAGCCGCGCAAACCTGAGCCCTGCTGCTTCGTCATTTTCGGAGTCACCGGCGACCTCACCCATCGCCTCGTCATTCCCGCACTCTACAATCTTGCCGAATCCGACCTGCTACCGGAGCAGTTCTGCATCGTCGGCATCGTTCGCAAGCAGATGTCGGAAGACGATCTCCGGCAAAGCCTGATGGAAGGACTGAACAAGCACGCCACGCGCCCCGTCAAACAGGAGGTCGTGCAAAAGGTGCTCCGGTGCCTGACCTGTCTCGAGGCCGATCCGTCCGATCCCGCCTCGTTCGACACCTTGAGCAAGGCGTTTGAAAAGCTCGAGACAGAAAAGGGAACGTGCGGCAATCGCCTGTTCTATCTTGCCGTCCCGCCGGCCGCCTTTGCGCCGATCACAGAACAACTCGGCCGCGTCGGGCTGCTGCGCGAACAGCATGGCGCGTGGCGCAGGCTGGTGGTCGAGAAGCCTTTCGGCACCGATCTCGCGTCGGCCAAAACCCTCAATAGCAAGTTGCTCAAGATCGCCGACGAGCATCAGATCTACCGGATCGATCATTATCTCGGCAAGGAAACCGTCCAGAACATTCTCGTCCTTCGCTTCGCCAATGGCATGTTCGAGCCGATCTGGAATCGCAACCACATCGATCATATCCAGATCACCGTCGAGGAAAAACTCGCCGTCGGCCATCGCGGCAGTTTCTACGACGTGACCGGCGCTTTGCGCGACATGGTGCCGAACCATCTGTTTCAGTTGCTGTCGCTGGTGACGATGGAGCCGCCGCGTCGTTTCGAAGCCCACGCGGTGCGCTCGGAAAAGGCGGATGTGCTCGCTGCGATCCAGACCCAGAGCCCCGAAGAGGCGCTCCGCAATTCGGTGCGCGGACAATACCGTGCCGGCAAGTCCGGGGATGTGGAGATCGGCGATTATCGCAAGACGCCCGATGTGAAACCCGACACCACCACGGAAACCTATGTGGCGCTGAAGCTGACGATCGATAACTGGCGATGGGCCGGCGTTCCCTTCTACCTGCGGACCGGCAAGGCGCTCGGCCTGAAACGCACCGAGGTGGCGATCAAGTTCAAGCAGGCCCCGTTCGCGATGTTCCGCTCCACGCCGGTGGATCGGCTGTCGCAAAACTACCTCGTTATCGGTATCGAGCCGGCCGAAGGCATCACGCTGCAATTCAACACCAAGATTCCCGGCCCCACCATCTCGATCGACGGCGTCGAGATGAAATTCCGCTACAAGGACTACTTCAACGCCGCGCCGAGCACGGGCTACGAGACGCTGATCTACGACTGCATGATCGGCGACAACATCCTGTTCCAGCGCGCCGATGGCGTGGAAGCCGGCTGGCAGGCGGTGCAGCCGTTCCTCGACGCCTGGAAGAAGGCCGGCGCCGATGGCCTGGTCAGCTACAAGGCAGGCAGCGAAGGCCCCGTCGAAGCGAACGAGTTGCTCGCGCGCGACGGCCGCCACTGGCGCAAGCTGACATGACTTCCGCCGCGGGCGAGCGCAGGTTTCAGGTCCTGGCGGATGCGCAGGCCGTCGCAACCGAAGCCGCAAACCATCTGATCGCCCGAACCAAAGCTCAGATACGACCGGCGATATGCCTGACCGGCGGCTCCGGCCCGAAGGCGCTCTACGCACTGTTGGGGAGTCCGTCCTGGCGTTCACGCATCCCCTGGGATCGCGTTCACTGGTTCATCGGCGATGAGCGTTTCGTGAGCGCCGGCGACCCGCTTAACAACATGGCGATGGCCAAGAGCATTTTCCTCGACCGCTGTGCTCCACCCGAGAACATCCATCCCGTTCCGACCGATGCGCCCGATCCGGATCAGGCGGCCCGGCTTTACGAGCGCGAACTCCAGACCTTTTACGGCGCGCACCGCCTGGATGCGTCGAAGCCGCTATTTGATCTCGTGCTGATGGGGCTCGGCCCGGACGGCCACACTGCCTCGCTGTTTCCGAAAGACAAGGCGCTTGATGAAGCCGAACGCTGGGTCGTCGGCGTCGATCATGCGCACGTCGAGCCTTTCGTTCCCCGCGTCACCCTAACGCTTCCGGCGCTGGCCTCCTCGCGCGAGATGCTGTTTCTCGTCACCGGCGATGCCAAGCGCGACATCCTGTCGAAAATCATGGCGGGAGCCGACCTGCCCGGCGCCCGCGCCCATTCCAACGGCGTCACGACGTGGCTCACCGATGCGGCCGCCGCCGGGCGAACGGCATGAGCGCCGATCAGGACTCCGCCTTCTGCGCGCTGATCGTCATGGGCGTCTCCGGATCCGGCAAAAGCACGATCGCGAACGCGTTGGGACAACGGCTGGGCTGGATCGTGTCGGATGCGGACCAGTTTCACCCCGCAAGCAACATCGAGAAAATGCGCACCGGCATCGCGCTGACCGATAACGACCGGTGGTCGTGGCTGCACGCCGTCGCCGCCGAGATCGAGCGCAAGCGCGCAAGCGGCGCGAGCATCATCATGGCATGCTCCGCGCTCAAGCGCGCCTATCGTGATATTCTCGTGCAGGGCCACCGCGACACCCGCATTGTCTACCTGCGCGGCGACAAAGACTTGACCGCGGCCCGCCTCAAGGCCCGGTTCGCTCATTTCATGCCACCGGGGCTGCTCGAGAGCCAGTTCGACACGCTGGAGGAGCCGGCGACCGACGAGCGGCCTATCGTCGTCGACATCGACGCGACGGTCGACGACATCGCCGATCAAATCGTAACCATGCTCAAGCTGAATCAGAAAATCTCATGAGCCGCATATCACTGGTGATCTCCGACGTCGACGGCACTCTGGTGACGCCCGACAAGCGGCTGACGGAAGCCGCGATCAACGCAGTAAAGGCTCTCGACGAAAACAACATCGGCTTCACGATCACCAGCAGCCGCCCCGCTTTCGGGATGCGGATGCTGGTCGAACCACTCAGTCTCAAGCTACCGCTCGGCGCCTTCAATGGCAGCCTGATCGTCGATCCTACCCTTGACGTGATTCAAAGGACCACCATTTCAACGTCCGCCGCACGGATTGCGATTAATGCGCTGGAAGCATCGGGAATCGACATCTGGCTGTTCACGGCGGATCGCTGGCTGATCACGCGCGACGACGGGCGCTACGTCCCGCACGAACAGCGCACGATTCGCATGAACCCCGATATCGCTTCCGACCTTGAGGAGTTCACAGCCGCCGCCTGCAAGATCGTCGGCGTCAGCGCCGATCCCGATAAACTCGCGCGTTGCGAAATCGACATGCAGGCAGCGCTCGCCGGCCAGGCGGCGGCCTTCCGTTCGCAAAGCTATTATCTCGACATCACGCCGTTCGGGAAGGACAAAGGGACATTCGTGGAAGCGATGGCGAACCGCCTCGGCATTTCTCCGCGCAATGTCGCGACCATCGGAGACATGCAAAACGATCTGGCCATGTTCGGCAAAAGCGGCCTGTCATTTGCCATGGGCAACGCCAACGACGAGGTGAAGGCGAAGGCAACCTGCGTCACCGACACCAATGAAAACGATGGATTCGCCAAGGCAATCGACCGGATCATCGCTGGAGCATGATCCCGAAAAGTGGAAACCGGCTTTCGGAAAATAGCATGTTCAAACAAAAAGATAAGCGACGAATCTGATTCAACGCAGTTGAAACAGATCCGAACGCGTGAAACCGCTACGTCTTCGCCCGTTGCATCGCAGGCTTCCGGACCGTGTTGAGATTGTGGATGGTGTTGACGAGCGCGATGTGCGTCAACGCCTGGGGGAAATTGCCGGTCAGGCGGCGTGCAACCGTATCGTATTCCTCCGAGAGCAGCCCGAGATCGTTGGCCACAGCAGCCACCCGCTTCAGCAACACCTCGGCGCGCTCGATATCGCCCCGCAGCACATAGGCGTCGGCGAGCCAGAGCGTGCAGGCCAGAAAAGCCCCCTCGATCGGCGGCTGCTCGTCAGACACCGCGCGCGGGTCATGCCGGAGTACGAAGCCGTCCGGCATCAGATGTTTCTCGACCGCCGCCAGCAGTCCCGCTACCCGCGGATCGGACGGCGGCAGGAAGCCGACCGACGGAATCAGAAGCGTGCTGGCGTCGAGTAGTTTCGAGCCGTAGGATTCGACGAACGTGTTCTGCTCGTGATCGAAACCTTTCTCGCAGACGTCGCGGTGAATGGCATCGCGCATTTCGCGCCAGCGCTCGACCGGCGCATCGAAGCCATAATGTTCCACGCTCTTGACGCCGCGATCGAAAGCCACCCAGACCAGCACCTTCGACGAGACGTAGTGCCGGCCGGGCCCCCTGATCTCCCAGATGCCGGAGTCCGGCTCGTTCCATATCTTGGCGAGATGCTCGAGCAGTTCGCATTCCAGCGCCCAGGTTGGCTCGCTCAGCTTGAGGTTCGCCTCTCTCGATTGATGAAACACGTCCATCAGTTCGCCGTAGACATCGAGTTGCAACTGCGCATGCGCCGCATTGCCGATCCTGACCGGGCGCGCGCCTTCATAACCGGGCAGCCAGTCGGCCTCCCATTCCGTCAGCCGACGCTGCCCGAGAATGCCATACATGATCTGCATGTCGGCAGGCGAGCCCGCGACAGAGCGCAGCAGCCAGTCGTGCCACTCGGAGGCCTCGTCGTAATAGCCGCTGTTCATCAGCGCGAGCAGCGTGAAGGTTGCGTCGCGCAGCCAGCAGAAGCGGTAGTCCCAATTGCGCGCTCCGCCGAGCTTTTCCGGAAGCGAGGTGGTCGGCGCGGCGACGATGCCGCCAGACGGTGCGTAGATCATGGCCTTCAGCGCGACCAGAGATCGCATCGCGATATCACGATAAGGCCCATCATATTCGAACTTTCCACACCACTCCTTCCAGAACGCCTCCGTCTCCTTCAGCGCTTCCGCCACATCGACCGGCGGAGGAATCTCGAAGTGAGATGCGCCGTAGGCCATGACGAACGGAACCGTCTGCCCGGCGCTCACCTCGAATTCGGCAACCGTCGTCATATCCTGGCCGCGGGTCTCGACGGGCGTGCGCAACACCAGCATGTCCGGCCCGCAAACCGCGAGCAGCGCCCTGTCCTCGGTGCGGCGAACCCAGGGGACGTTTTTCCCGAAGCCAAACCGGATCACCAGATCCATGCGCATTTTCACCCGACCACGGTCGCACTGGACAAGCCGGACGATGTCAGAGGTCGTACCGCGAGGCGGCATGAAATCGATCAGGGTCACGGCCCCGTCGGCGGTTTCAAACCGGGTCTCCAGGATGAGGCCGTCTCCGCGATAGTTGCGAGTCGAACGCTCGATCTCTCCCGCAGGCGCGATCCGCCAGTGACCGTTGCGCTCATCGCCCAGAAGAGCCGCAAAGCAGGCATCCGAATCAAAACACGGCCAGCAGAGCCAGTCGAGCGATCCGGCGCGATCAACGAGTGCGACCGTCTCGCCGTCACCGATGATTCCATAGTCTTCGATGTTGCTGGGCAATTGGCGAACTCGGCAGGCGGACTGAAAGAACTATAGCGTTTTCGAGCGAAGTGGCTACCCAGTCCGCGTCAAGAAAACGCATCAACAAAACATGGAGCGCTGCTTCCCAGTCCATCAGACGCGGAAGCTGGCCAATATTCGCTACCTTATCCGGCGGTTGTTAGTTGTGGACACAATTCGGTGTGAACGGAACACGTGTGCTGACATTGCCACCCGCGCACAACGCCTATGGCTATCCGTGGCCGGCACGGCAACCTGATGCTGCCAGTCAGCGCCTGTGGCGGTTGGCGCGAGAATATGCCGGACGACTTTCCTCCACAAGCCGGCTGACCGGACTCTTGCGGGCGTCGCTGACCGTCCAGCCGCCCGGCTGGAGCTCTTCGAGGAAGACGGGTTCGGAGAAATAAAAGCCCTGCGCGTATCTGATCCTCGTTGCGGCTTGCAGATAAGCGAGTTCCTCGAAGGTCTCCACGCCTTCCGCGATCACCGTCATTCCCAAAGCGTCGCTGAGAGATTCGATGGCCTTCAGGATGCCCTGGCTGCGCGGGCGCTTGTGGATATCGACGATGAACGAGCGGTCGATCTTGATTTCATCGGCCGTGATATCCGCGAGAGCCGACAGGGATGAACATCCGGTTCCGAAGTCGTCGATCGAAATCCCGACTCCAAGCCGCCGCAGGATCGGCAGGATCTCCGCCTGAAAACGGGTTTTCGCCACGAACGCATCCTCCGTGACCTCGACCATGAAACGCGCCGGGCAGCCGGTCTTCTCAAGCGCCCGCGCGAAGGACGTCATGAACGCTACGTTGCCCGCCTGCTTGGCGGCGACATTGATGCTGATGCCGGCGCCGGCGCCGAACGTATCGTCGATGAGATCGATGGACCTCATGATCTCGGCCAGCACCAGATGCGTCAATTCGTCGATCAGACCAAGTTCGACCGCAAGATCGATGAACGTTCCGGGCGCCTGGATGATGCCTTCGTCATCGCGCAGCCGAACCAGCGCCTCGATACCTTTGATCTGGCTGGTCTTGATGTCGACCTTGGGCTGGAACGCGCAGCAGAAACGCCGGTCCAGAATCGCAAGCCGCAGCGACTGCTCGATTTCCATCCTGGCCAGCGCTTCGCGCTGCATTCCGGAATTGAAAATGGCGGCCGCGCCTTTCGTTTCATTCTTGATGCGATACATCGCGGTATCGGCGTTCTGACGCAGCACCTCATAGCTGTCGCCGTGATCCGGATAGATGCTCACCCCGATGGAAGCGGAAGCGAACAGCTCCGATCCGTCGATAAAGAACGGCGCCTTGAGCCGCTGCAACAGGAACTCGACGTAGTCGGCGACCTCGACATCGCTCTGAACGGGATTGAGCAGGAGCAGAAACTCATCGCCGCTGATCCGGGACAGCATATCGGTGGCGCGAAGGCCGAGGCCCAGGCGCCTGGCAACCTCGACCAGGAGGCCATCCCCGGAAGCATGGCCGTAATAATCGTTGATGTGCTTGAAATTATCGATGTCGAGAAATGCCACCGCAAATCGGACCGAGTCGTCTCCATCGCGGATAAGACTGTTGGCGTGTTCCTCGATAACCCGCCGGGTCGGCAGACCGGTCAGCCCGTCATAGTAGGCGCAGCGGAACAGTTTCTCCTCGACGGCCTTTTGTCGACTGATATCGACAGAACTCGAAAGCACGAGCTTTCTGTTCGAAATCAGAACGGGCTCGTGCGTGGTGAGATAGGCCTTTGTCGCGTGATCCGTCCGGATGAGTTCTTCGGATACCCTGGTCTTGGCCGATTGAAGCACCCGGCGAGCAACATTCCTGCGATCATCCAGTTCTCTTGAACGGAACGGCGCGCCCGACGCCACGTCGACAATGTCACAGGCCTGCACATTGAACTGAGCCGCGGCTGCAACGTTCACGAGAACGAAATTTCCCTGTTCGTCCTGAACAGTCACGCCCGCCGGAAGCAATCTCACGACTTCGCTCAGAAAATCCAGTCTGGAGGAGATGCTGTCGTCGGGATGGAAGCCTTTTCGATCGATCTGTAAATCGTCCCGCGTCTTCGAGGTCCCTTCTCCCGCGACAACAGGGATTTCGTTTCGCTCAGGCAGACCGGACATGAACTTCCCAACCTTCACCACGTGCCGAAAGGAGGAAATTTCCGGACTTTCAGGCTCTTGCGGACGACGAAAACGACCGGGCGCGGTCACATACCGCGATGCCGACTGTCCGCCGGAGAAGGATAATTCCAGCACCTTGTAGGTTGGTTAAATCGAACACGCAAACATGCGTGCACTTTGCGCAGCAGGCGCGACGCGGCCACTTCGAGGTTGGATTATTATATTACCGATGCATGAACGCGACGTGGATACAGCTACCGTCCGCGACATCTCCGCGGGTCGTTCGGCGTCCACACATTCCTCGACACATCAGACGGCGCGTTCGGCTGCGCAGCAGCAGGTCTGGCTGGCGAGCCCCGTCCTCATGTTCATCCATCCCGGATGCCGTCAACGTCTGATCAGGCACATGAACCTGGTCGCTTCATCTTGCCGATTTTTGACGTGGAGCGCCAACGACGCTCCACGTCCAAGCTTATTTTCAATAATAGCGGCGTCAGCGCACCAGGATCTTGTCCCCGTGTCCCATCGACGGATCGGCCTTGTTGCTGAACATGATGACCGCGATCGCGCCCGTAAGCGCGGCGCGCATGGAATGGTTCACCAACGCATAGGCGCCTTCCGTCGGCGAGATTAGGTCGAACGTCGCGGCATCGCCCGGCGCCAGGGTGTAGTTCTGCATCCCCACCATGACGTTCTTCGGGTTGCCTGAGGGATAGACCCGGTCCCAGATGCCCGCGATCGGATGGAATCCGGAAAATTCGTTGGGACCGGCATTGACCATGTAGACGCGCACGCGCTCGCCGGGCTTGGCCTCGAGAGTCTGCGTGGCGTGTTCATCATGCACCGGATCATACTGGAACGGAACGGCGTTGAAGGCGCTCCGCTTCCACTTGTTCGCCATCATGCTGTCGACGTCTTCAGGATTCTCAAAGATCTGGTGCTCGATCAAGACATATTCGCGATCGGCTTTGGGCATCGCATTGGGATCCTTGGGATCGATGATGACAGCTCCGATCATCCCACGGGCAATATGCTGGATCATCGGATCTGAACCGCAATGATAGAAGAAGATGCCGGCGTGCTCCGGAACATACGAGAAGGTCTTGGTCTCGCCAGGCTTGATCGAAGCAAATTGCGTCAGAACGTCGGCACGCGCGGAATGCATATCGATGGAATGCGACTTCTTGTTAGCGGCGTCATTCTTCAAGGTGAATTCGATGGTGTCGCCTTCGGTCGCCCGGATCAGCGGGCCGGGAACCTGGCCGTTGTAGGTCCAGGCAGCGACCGTGTGGCCCTCGTTATCGAGCGGCACAGTGACTTCTTTGGCCGTCAGTTCGACCTTGACGGTCTTGGCCTGAGCCGCGGTGATCGCGGCGCCGGCCAGAATAAGGGCCGACGCGACGCCCCCCATTATGGCACTCTTCTTCAAACCGGCAGTCGTCATTGAAATCGATCTCCCCTTCACAATCGCTCTCCGCTTCATGGTTTGATATGACGTCCTTGTTGAATTCATTTCCCGCATTTGCAGACCTGCCTGAGATACTTGACCAGACCATTGATCTGGTCTTCCGACAGGACGCGACCCCAGGTGGGCATCAGCACCGACTTGTTGACGGCGAGCCCTCCTTCCTTGATGGCTTTGTACAGTTCGTCATCGGGGGTGTCGCCCATACCCTTGGCTTCGGTGTGATCCCGCGGCTTCACCGAGAGCGCAGGCACGTTGATGCCCGTGCCGTTGCGCTGGAGACCGTGACACTGCACGCAATAGACCCCGTAGATCTGCTCGATCGATTGGTCGGCATGACTTGTCGATGACGCGAGCAGCAGGGCCAGACCGGCGAAAGCCGCCACCATTTGCGTTTTCATCACTTGTCTCCCTGGCTCAGTTGCACCAAGAACGCGGTCAACCGCTGGATATCCAGATCCTTCAAATTCGAAGTCGGCATCCAGATATGCGGATCGAAACGCTGCGGATCGGCAGTATAGGCAGCGATGAAATCAGGCTGCAGCCGCACTCCCGCATCGGTCAATCGCGGGCCGGAAAGACCGCCTTCGCCTTTTTCACCTTGATGACACGCGACACAGCCGCGGAACTTGATGAACGCGAGTCCGCCCATGCGCGCGCCCTTCATATCGCCCTTGAAGATGCCCGCCGGCACGAGATCGGGGGGCGCTTTCAAAGCCATCAAAGCCGCCGCAGCCGATTCAGCATCCGCCTTCTTCAGCTTCGGATGCGCCGGGATCTTGGAGGAATCGATCTCATCATGCTTGTCGCCCTTCTTGATGTTCTTGAAATACGGGTAACCGGCAGGACGTATGGGTTTGGGATCCTGCAACCAGGACACCAGCCATTCCTTGTTGAACTTGCTGCCGGCATACCAGAGGTCGGGACCCTTGCGGGTCAGCAGCCTGTCCAGCGACGTATCGGTCGGCTTGACCAGCGCGTGACAACCGCCACAGCTCGGATCCAGCTTGTCGGCAGCGCTGGCGCAGCTCAGGAATGCCGCGGTCAAGCCCGCGACGGCGAGTAAAAGCCCTTTCATATCTGCTCTCCTTTCGATGGGACTAGGGCGCGGGCTCGCCCTTGAGGGCAGGGCTCTCGTACATGCCGAACGGCTTTTTCATCGACTCCTCGTAATAAAAATCAGGCACGAACTGTTTGTTCTTCCATTTATAGAAAGCCTGGTCCTTCACCGGGATCTCTTCGTATTCGATGGTCGTCATCATGCCGCCCATCGGCGTACTGCCGTTCACCGTGTGCTTGTCGATGTGATCGTGCACCATCCAGATTCCGGGATTGTCGGCGCGCAAGATCAGGTCGTAGCGCTCCCCCGGCCCGAACAGGATCGTGTCGGCGAGATAGGGATTGGCAAGCGGCCGGCCGTCCTTGGCATAGACTTCGAAGTCGTGGCCATGAATGTGGATCGAATGCATTTCGTCGCCAGCGCCGATCAGGCGGATGCGGACGACATCACCCTCCTTGATCCGCAATGGCTGGGTGTCGGGATAAGCCTTGCCATTGATGGTGAAGAAATCCGGCACGTCGCCGGGGATGCCGCCATAGCCGGGCTTCTTCGCCCAGGCCGACGCCCAACTGGAAAACATCATGATGTAGTCTTTGGTGACTTCCTTTTCGACCGCCGGCGGATCTTTCGGATCGACGATCAAGGGACCCCACATGCCGCGCATCGCGACATGCTCGTTGACGTTGACATGGCAGTGGTACCACATGGTGCCGGACGGCTCGGCCTTGAAGCGATAGGTGAAGGTCTCGCCGGGCGGGATCGCCGGTTGCGTGACGTCGGGGACACCGTCATTTTTCCAGCTGCCGCGTTGAAACATGCCGTGCCAGTGAATCGTGTGCGGCAGCGTCGTATTGTTTTCGACTTCGATCTCGACATCGTCGCCCTCCTGCACATGGATCAGCGGACCAGGCGTCTGGTTGTTGAAGGAGAAGGTGTGGAAGGTCTGCTTGTCGACCAGCTTGAGGATCGTGTCCTCGACGGTCATCGAGAACTTGCGCGTTTCCGCAGAAGCCGTCGACGGACTTGCGACGAAGACAGCAGCGCTTGCGGCAACGATGAATCTGACGAGAGGCGCGCGCAGCGGACTGGATTGCAGGATCATGGGCATAACATGCATTTCGGATTGATGTTTTTTGATAAATTGCTATCAGAGTCGTTTCAAAGCGGGCGGATTATTTATCCATCCGGCACGCGTTGACGCCGATGATGCTGAATAACCCCGATTGTCATGACGCCAACCCCAGCCGGCAAATCTGGTGATTTCGTGCCATCTTCCGAGTCATAAAGCAATATATAAAATGCATCTTTTTTACCAAAAACCGCGTCGCCATTTGAGCCTTGCTACATTCCTGCGGTGCAGAGAGCCTGCAGCGTAAGCTCGTTGATGCCGACCTCCTGTGCAGCCGTCGGCATCACCATCCACAGCCGATCATTCCAGGTCTGATCGCTTCCCACCGTCCGCATCAAGCCCACCCACTTGACCAATGCCGGCTTTGCCTTGCCGTTCTGCAGCAACCAAAGCCCCATATAGAATCGCGCGATCAGATCGTTGGGATCATTCTGGAGCGCGAACTCGAATTCCGCCTTGGCGCGATCCGAGATCAGACCCTTATCCGCCAGCGCGAGCGCCTCTCCCAACGCCACGTGAAGCACGCTGTTATCCGGATCATTCTTGATCGCCCGCTCCAGCATCGGGACACTGAACCGGGCAAGGCCAACCTGCAGCAGTGCGCCACCCGCGATGGCCCAGGGTTGACCCGCATCCTTTGCGGTTACCAGCTTCGGCAAGTCGGACAGGCCTTCGAGCGGCACCGGCGGCGTGGTGGCCGCGCTATTCAGCGACACGGTGACGCGGTGCGTCGTCAGGGGCGACAAATGCGTGAACCAGATCGCAACCGCTATGCCGACCGCAACTCCGACGACGGAGGAAGCGATATACAGCTTCGACCAATTCCTGGAACGCTGCTTCTGATTTATAACTGCTTTCCTCATGCTCACCGCGAACAGATCGAATTGCGCGCGGAAACATGCACTGCAAATGTATGTTTGTACAGTCTATAAAATCGGTGAGCGGCAATATTCACCAGCGCAAGTGCTGCGACGGCCACATCGTTCGTTCTGCATGCGGGGGCTCAACCGGTTGCCGGATCAAACGATTCGACTGCGGCTGTTTGTCGTATCACCGCACAATGCCTGGAGCGCGTCACGCCGCCGGCGGAATCCCGAAGTCCTTCGGGCTGAGGATCAGGTCGGCGAGCGTATAGCGATCGAGCGTCGACGTGAATGCGGCGAGTGCTTCCCTCAGGGGTGAGCGCAGCCGACAGCGCGCCGAGATCGGACAGCGATTGTTCGCTGAAAAGCATTCCACGAGCGCAAAATCCGGCTCGGTTACGCACAAGACATCCCCGAGCTTGATCCGGTTCGGCTGCTTGGCAAGCATCAGTCCGCCCGATCTGCCGCGCACCGCTTTGAGATAGCCCGCACGCGTGAGCTGATTTGCGACCTTCATGAGATGGGTTCGGGAGATGCCGTAGACGCCCGCAGTCTCTTCGATGGTAATCAACCGGTCACTGTGGGTGGCCGCATACATCAGCAAGCGAAGCGTGTAGTCGAAAAAACTTGTCAATCGCATCGGAGTTCCGCCGGCGGCAAATCGCGTAGCCTAAATCTGGGTATACCGGGAAAAGATGAACTTGTCCGGTGGCTTTAGCAAGTGTGTCCGGCTCCAAAGCGAGGTCACCTGTTTGTGTGAATACCGATCAAACCGCCCGGTTGCCGCAGGATTGCAACCGCCAAGCCTGATGGCAGACGTCATTCGACGCAAGTTAGCCGAACCCAGGACCGCATCCCGGCAACAACCAGCCAGCTTTGGGGTTACATCCGGGCGTGCATAGCAGCCCCACGTCGGCGGGGCCTAGACAGCAGGCCGCAATCTTGTTTGAGGGTAAATCCCCTCAGGTCTTCAGGAGCACGACTGGCTGAACACATCTGGCCGAGCACCTGATCACCCGACAACGATGTTCACCTTATCCTTGAGGGACCATCGATACGGACGATGCTCCGATGACTTTGCAGCGAATCCGCGGATACTGCGCGCTGTGCATCTCGCATTGCGGATGCATTTCAACAGTCGAAAATGGCGTTTTGACCAAAGTCGAGCCGGATCCGAACCATCCGACCGGCGGCAATTTCTGCATCAAGGGCAAGGCGGCGCCCGAACTCGTCAACAGCCCGGACCGCCTGTTGACCCCCGTTAAAAGGACCCACCCCAAGGGTGACCCGGACCCAGGCTGGCAAGCTATTTCGTGGGACGAGGCGCTGAGCTTCACCGCCGGCCGCATGAAAGAAGCGGCGAAGCGGTTCGGCCCCGAATCTGTCGCCTTCAGCGTCACCACCTCCAGCGGTACCGCCATCAGCGACGCGATGCCGTGGATCTACCGCCTGATCAATGGCTTCGGCAGCCCCAATGCGGTTGCCACGGCCCATATCTGCAATTGGCATAAGGATTTCGCCACTGCCTTCACTTTTGGCGCCGATAGCGGCATGCCGGATTTCAAGCGTACCGGGTGCCTGGTGCTATGGGGCTTCAACCCGACAAACTGCTGGCTGGCGCAAGCCTCGGCAATTGCCGAAGCGAAGAAGCGCGGCATGAAGCTCATCATCATCGACCCGCGACAAGTAGGGCTGGCGCACAAGGCCGACGAGTGGTTGCGGGTGCGACAAGGCACCGACGGCGCCCTCGCCTTGAGCATCGCCGGCCTCATGATCGAACGCGGATGGTACGATCATGATTTCATCTCTCGCTGGAGCAACGGCCCGTTTCTGGTACGGGATGACAACGGACGTTACCTCGCCGAATCCGATCTGAGTGCGGACGGACGTGCAGACCTCTACATAGCATGGGATGGGTCGGCCGGACGCCCGGTGGTCTGCGCCCGGGGACCACAACAGGATGCGTCGTCGCGTCAACTTTCGCTCGCCGGCAAATTTGAAATCGCCACATTGCACGGCAGGATCACCTGCCGGCCGGCATTCGAATTATATGCAAGCTTGTGCCGGACCTATTCGCCGGAGAAAACGCAGCAGATCACGGGGGTGGCGGCCGAACAGATTCGACGCGTCGCGGAATTGCTGCATGCATACGGCCCTGTATCCTACTACGCATGGTCCGGCGTCGGGCAGAGCACCAATGCGACGCAGACCAATCGGGCGATGTGTCTTCTCTATGCCCTCACCGGTGACATCGATGCACCGGGAGGCAATGTCTATTTCGCCAGGCCGAAACTAAACAACGTCTTCGGTCGCAACCTCATCGCTCCCTCGCAAACTGCCAAAACCCTCGGATTGACAGAACGGCCGCTCGGTCCGGCAAAGAGCGGATGGATCACGACGCGCGAGATGTATCGGGCCATTCTCGATGAAAAGCCCTACCCGATAAAAGGACTGGTTGCCTTCGGATCAGGCCTTCTGCACAGCCGCCCCAGTCCCGACGAAGGCGTGCGCGCGCTCAGAAAACTCGACTTCTATGTCCATTGCGATTTGTTTCTCACTCCGATGGCTGCCGAAGCCGACGTGGTGCTCCCGGTATCATCGGCATGGGAGCGTGAGGGCATCGCGGACGGATTTCGCGTCAGCCCGGAGGCCGACGCGCTCCTGCAGTTGCGCAAGGCTGTGGTATCGCCGCGCGGCGAATCCCGCTCGGACACATGGATTGCTTTTGAGCTGGCCAAGCGGCTGGGCCTTGAGAACCAGTTTTTCGGCGGCGATATCGATGCGGGTATTACGTACATGCTGGAGCCGTCAGGCGTGACGCTGGAGACGCTGCGGACGCGACCGGACGGTGTCGCGCTCCCGCTCTCGACGGAACCTCGAAAATACCTGCAGCATGGCTTTGCCACGCCGACCGGCCGCGTTGAAATCTATTCGCAGGCTCTCCACGACATCGGTCAGTCGGCTTTGCCGGATTACGTGCCGCCCGCCGCCAGCGTGGAACGTCATCCGGAATGGCAAAGACAGTTTCCATTGCGACTGACGTCGGCCAAATGGATCCCGTTTTGTCATAGTCAGTTTCGGAATCTCCCAAGCCTGCGCAGCAAAATGCCGGAGCCCCTTGTCGAGGTGCATCCCGATACGGCGAGAGAGCGCGACATCAACGAACTCGACTGGATCATCATCCGCTCTCCCCAGGGTTCTATCCGCGCACGCGCAAGATTCAACCGCACGCTCGGAAAGGATGTCGTTTGCGCCCAGTACGGCTGGTCCGACCGGTCGGATAACGCGGGACGCGTGGATGGCGTCTCGCTGAATTTCAGCAAGCTGATCAGCAACGCGTTTTATGATCCCGTCAGCGGGTCTTTCCCCTTGCGCGCCTACGCCTGCCAACTGGAACGGATCGCCCCTTCCGATTGATCGATCGCGGTTTTTGCCGCGTGAGTGTCATCAACGCGGGCACGCGCTGCGCGTGGCGGAAAGCCGCATCGCGTGGCGCTTCTTCTTAAAATCCAACACTATCGCGTGCTCGTCCCGGCTACGACAAACGTGGCGACAACCTTCCGGCCGCCACCAAGCTCGCCTCAATCCATAGCCGGTTGCGGTTTTCGATTTATCCGGATATGCGCCTGCCGACCGGCAACATCACCACTTCAGGCTGTATTCACTTCTCGACTCACTGCCCCGGAAAAGGGCATGATCCGCCCAACTCTACCGCCCTCCCCGCCTTCACATGCGAAAGTCTCCGATGGACGTCATGAACAACCCCGACAAACTGAGCGTTGTCACCGTGACCGCTTCGCGTCCGTTAATCAGGCCGGATGGCCGCTACGCGATCGAACTGGCGACGGCCGAACTGGGCGCCATCGCGTTCGAGGTCGACGAGGTGGCGCTTTTCGCCTTGCGCCAGGCCATCGGCGAAATCGAGACCGAGATGAAGCGGAGGCCCGGGAGAGCCTAGTGGAGTGAATTTGACATTCGCTACCCACTTTGCAGCAAACCCGTCAGGCGAATGTCAAATTCAAAACTCCACTAGAACCCTGATAGTTGCTAGTGGTCCTTTTGATTGTAACATTTGCAGGAACTCCCTGCGCAACGGGATGCAAATGTTAGAATCGGACCGCTAGAGCCCTGACGGAATCAAAACCGGCGCTCTATGATTTTGATTCGACGCGTTTTTCTTCACGCGCACCGGAATGCGTCCGCGGGTCAGGCCCGGGAACACGTTCGAAAGCCCGATAGCATCGCCCGCTTATTTTCGTTTATCCGGCATGAACCTTTTTGGCCTGCCGGAGACATATCGATGACCGGCGTTACATTCTTTCTCCTATCAATTCGACTCCAAAACCGGCAGGGCCGTCCTATTTGACGGCCCGTTTCTTATTTGGTGTCGGTAACAAACCGGTAGCAATGAAACCACTTTGCCTGGCCCGCGAAATCCACCTGAAACATTTGGCGGGCTATCATCCCCGAAAAGCATAAGGGGAAGCGTCATGATGGGAACTACAATCGCCGCGCTGCTAGTCATCAGCGCCGCAGTATTCCTTGCTCACGCATATGATGCCCTTCAAAAGGATTGATGGCGCGCCACCGTTCGGCTCACAACGCCGAGGACGGCCGTCCGCCTGACCGCGAAGGTCTTGAAGGTCCGCGCTATTCCGGTTCGCGACGCCGCCAGCGGTGCTCGTTGCCTGCCGCCCTGTCCAAATCCAGCCCTTTTCCGGTCGCCTAATCGTCCATGGATTCTTTCCCTGCCGTTTTCTGTTGCGGGAGACCATCTTGCTGGAACGGCGAAAAACACTCCGACACCGGGCGTTCAAGGGCGCCTCGATCGAGTTCCGCGGCGGTGCGATCGACTGCACGGTCCGGAACCTCTCCGAAAAAGGGGCGACGCTGGACGTCGCAAGCCCGGTAGGAATTCCGGACCGGTTCAGCCTCCACATCAGGGGCGACCATGCGCGTAAGTGTCGTCTGGTCTGGCGCAAGGAACTTCGGATTGGAATTGAGTTCGATGAGCCGGCCGACCCGCAGGGTTAAGCAACCCTGAGATTATCTCCAAAGATGAACGCATAACGAACCCGGCCCGCTGTGAGCAAGGCAGCCACCGGCGGACCTCATTCGATCACCAGGCAACCGCTGATATCACCGGTCTCGCACGGCACCTTTACCGGTTGTTCACCTGACTGTGCGAAGCTGTTTTCAACCCGAAAGGGCCATAGTATTGCGTACAAAATCCCGCTGCCGGCTCACCCGGCGGCGGGTTTTTTGCGTATGCGGCATGGTCCTCGCGGGCTTGCCGCAAAAAAATTAAGGACCGGACCACACCGACCGTCGGCCATGCACCGGTATTTTACAACTCATTAACAGTCGCGGCGCATCTTTCCTGGTAGGTATCTTTGTCCGGTTTCCGCGATGAATGAATTAGAGGACATCCCGCCGACGCTGCGGCAAGCCTATTCCAGGCTCGCCGCCTGGGTCTGCCGCACGAACCGGCCTCCCGCACACGCGCGGACCATGGAACCCAATCGGCATCCCGAAAACCCGAGAACGATTGTCCCGGGCCGGCAGTCGGAGCCCGATCGTCCGGATTAATGCCGGCAAAAGCGCGCGCCGCGGTTCCTGCGTCCGACTTGCGCAAGCAGTCAATACGCGCGCTCCAAGAGATGAACCGTCGCGATCCACCGACATCTGCACCCGGAAGATACACCGCGAAGCCAGAGTCTGTTTCAACTGCCTTGAATCAGAGTCGTCGCTTGTCTTTTTGGCTGAGCATGATTTTGATTGAGCATGATCTTTTTCGAAAACCGTTTCCACTTTTCGGGATCATGCTCTGGTCGCAACGGCAACGGTTTCCAGCGGTTGTCGTACCTGAAATAACCTCAGGATCGCGAAGCAGGCGGCCGCCGCAGCTAAATGCTTCAGCGTGTGACCGCTCAGAATTCCAATGAACGAATAAACCTCATGATCATAATGCTCCAGCAGCTTGGCTAATGCGTAAAGCGCCGCGGCGGCGCCCCAGTAGGGTGCGCCTGTGAATTTCGGCGGAAACAGACTCAGAATCAGCACCAATGCTGTAAACGGAAAAAACTGCGCCCACGCATACAGTCGCAAATCATCGGTCCACCGCCATAGCAGAAGACTGAAAATGCCGATCGCGAGCAGCGGCCGCAGCAATACTGCGCCGGCCTTCGCATCCACACGCTCCTCAACCACTGCGGAAAGAATCGCGGCGAAGCAGAGCGTCATCGGCAATCGATCCCAAAACAACGTCTGGTCATTCGGATCGAGATGATAGTAGGCTGAGCCGAATCCGGTCAGAAAAATTCCGCCAAACAACACGAACGTCATCGCATTGCGCCGAAACTGCGCGAGACCGATCGCCCCCACGGCGATGAACGGAAGGTTGGACACGACATTCCAGAAATTCGGTATGCCGAAAAATTCGCGCTGGTCGGCAAACTGATGATAGTTCTGGTTTTGCAACAAGGGTGGAATCGGGAGCAATGCCACAAGCGTAACAATCATAAATCCGTACAGAAACGGGACCGGCCGATCTCGGACTATTCTGCCAACTTCCATCAGCGATGTGCCTTTAAGCGATATGCCTTTAAGCGATGTGCTATAAGCGATGTCGAACCATCGCGACGCTACAATAGTCGAAGGTATACGTTGAGTTGAATGGTAGCGCAAAAGCTGCCAGCAGCAAGATCTGAACAGGCTCCCTCGCACCACGGCGATCTGGCGAAACGCCTGGCAAGCAGGATCTGACCGCAAACAAGATCCGGTCGGCATCCGTTTGCTGCCATGCCGTTGATCATGATATGTGCGCAACCTTGCGTTCAGTGCTCCTGACAGTTCGACGACGGCAGTGGAAGAGACCATGAGTGTGCTTCGCAGATTTCTGACCACGTCCTGGCGCTGGCTAAAAGCCACTCTCGGCTTTTTCTGTCTCGCCCTGCCCCTGACCTGGGCTACTCTGGCGATCTACTATTCAAATCTGCCATGGGCCGGATTGCGCATCGCGCTGGCGATCGTTTTTGCGGCATTCGCGGTTTGGGCCGTCTGGTTTTCGCATCAGCGGCGCATGTTCGCGATAGCAGCCCTGCTGTTCCTCGGCGTGGTCGTATGGTGGATAGCTATTCCCCCATCGTTTGATCGCCCCTGGCGACCGGAAGTCGCGGTGATGCCGCGAGCTGTCATCACCGGCGACAATGTGCACCTCACGGGCGTCCGCGATTTCGATTACCGCAGCCGAAACGACTTCACCGTCCGCTACCAGGAGCGGGATGTCCAGCTATCGCACCTGACCGGTCTCGATTTCTACGTGGCCTACTTTGCCGAGGGGCCCGTCGGACACACCTTTGTGAGCTTCATATTCGACAATGCCGAGCCGCTCAGCATCTCCATCGAAACACGACCCGAGGTTGGCGAAGGCTTCGCGCCCGTCGCCTCCCTCTTCAAGCAATTTGAGCTCATTTATGTGGTCGGCAGCGAACGCGATCTCGTCGGCGTGCGCACCAACCACCGACACGAACCGGTTTACCTCTATCGCCTGAATACCTCTGCGGACGACGCGCGCCGACTATTCCTGGTGTACCTGGACCGGATCAACGAACTTGCCGACAGGCCGGAATTTTATCACCTGCTGACCAATAGCTGCACGATCAATATCATCCGTTACGCAAACGCTGCAGGCAGGCAGGGCCGGTTCAACATCCGCCACCTGCTCAACGGCCTGATCGACGGCTATCTTTATCAATCGGGCAGGGTGGACACGACGCTGCCGTTCGAAGAACTGAGACGACGTTCTCTCATCAATGAGGCTGCGCAGGCGGCCGACGGAAAATCCGATTTCTCGGAGCGTATCCGGGCCAATCTGCCTGCCCCCCATGAAACCACACGCTCCACGTCGTTGACCCAGCCCGATTTTCCGCAGGCGCCTGGCGTCAGCGAAATCCATCCTTGACCCGAGCCTGAGCTTTGTTTGTTTAGAGCGTTTTTGAACGACGCAAGCCTCCGGGACTCGCTGGCGATGAACCCCGGTTCGCGTGAAGAAAACGCGTCAAAACAAGAAACCAGAATCTGTTTCAACTGCGTGGAATCAGACTCGTCGGTTATCTTTTTGTTTGAGCATGATCCTTTCCGAAAATCGTTTCCACTTCGGGATCATGCTTCAGAGCGGTTTTCGACCAAATCGGATCGCAGTGCGGCGGGGTTTACCTCTCCCATGGGAAGAGGTCGGATCGCGAAGCAATCCGGGTCAGGGGATTGGCTTGTCGAGAGGTCCGATCCCCCTCGCCCTACCCCTCTCCCCACGGAGAGAGGGAATCGCTCTGCATCTGCGGTTGGTCCCGTCCGGGCGAAAAAGGCTCTAGGGTCGAGACTCAATTGATCCACCAAGTCAGGGTAGCGGCCAAGAGGATTGTAGAGAGGAAGATATCGGCCCGCTTGTCATAGCGGG
>NZ_MKSM01000120.1 GCF_001897285.1 Nitrobacter sp. 62-23 | reverse complement strand
GTTGTATCGCTCGACGGACCGCCGCTGTCGTCGTGGCGCTCCCATGGTGAACCTGGCCCATAGCGCATCCTTTGATTCGGAGGACAAGGATGCCCCATCAAAACCTGGGATCAAACATCTAGAATCAAAGATCTTCTATGTCGTTTCGAATCCGAAGCTCGCTATAAAGACGCTGGATAGTGATGTGAACTTCGGATTCGGGACACCAGGCGCGGCCGCAGCCAGCGTATTGGTCCCTACTATTACCTCAGCGGACAACACCAAGCCAATGTCCGGATCAGGATCGATCCGGTCAGAATCGATATCTCAGGGCGATCGACATCCGGCGCGGCTCACCGAAGGGAGAATAGTACTTGGTCTCCAGTTGCGCGCGATAAGTTTTGTCGAACAGGTTGCTCACCGTCATCACCAGTTCGGCGTTCGGGTTGATCTGGTACTTCGCCATCAGTCCCACCAGCAACAGCGCGCCGCTGCGGATTCTTGCGGTCTCACCCGTAAACCAGCTCACATCGTCGAGATAGAGCTGGCTGCGCGCCGACAGGTTGCCGCCCAGCGTCCAGTCCGTGCCGGGCACCTTGTAGGCGGTGGTCAGGCGCATATTGTGACGCGGCAACCAAGTGCCGTAGCGCAGGCCATTCATTTCGCCGCTCGCGTACTTGCTGTCAACGAAGGTATAGCCCGCCATCATTTGCCAGCCGGGCGACAGTTCTCCGCTGAGACCCAGGTCGACGCCCTGGCTCACCACCTTGTCGGCAGCGATGTAGCAGACGCCGCCGCAGGCGTTGCTCGGGTCGGGAAGGACGGAATAATCCTGCCGCGCCAGATTGGTCTGGTCCAGACGGAACACCGCGGCCGACACGTTCAGGCGCTTGTCCAGCAGTTCGCCCTTGACGCCCACCTCGTAGTTGGCGCCGACCACCGGCGCGACCGTGCTGCCGTCGGCTTGCCTTTGGGTTTGCGGCCTGAAGATGTCGGAGTAGCTGGCATAGACCGACACCTGCTGCGTGAGGTCGTAGGTCAGACCGGCATAGGGGCTGACGACGCCGGTCTTCTCGGTGCTGGTGAGTCTCGTCAAGAGGTTCTCATCCTTGTAGTTGCTGACGCGCGCCCCCGTGATGAGCTTGAGCGCATCGGTGAGGCTGAAGCGGGTCATGCCATAGGCGCCGAGCTGGGTGACTTTCGTATCGCCGAAGTAAGGCGTGCCCTCGGGCACGTCGCCCAATGATCCGGGATCGAAGGTGTAAACATTGAAGGGTATCCGTTGAGAATAGCCCGAGCCCCGGTAAGCCCAGCGAAAGGAAGACCCGTTCACGCCGAATGCCGCCTCGTGCTTGCGGCCGAACAGGTGAAACGGCCCGGATGCATACACGTCTACCGCGTTGGAGTCTGAGCCACCTGTTATGTTATTCTGTCGGTTGAGCCTCAGGCCATCGCCCGTTGTTGGATCAAGCTCGCCGGAGGCGTAAGCGTAACGAAATGTGTCATTATTGTTCTCGCTGTGGATGACCCTGGCCTTGAGCTGCCAGTCGCCCGCCAATTGCTGAGTTACGCCCACCGTAGTCATCATCAAGTCTTTGGTGTCGTACTTATTTCCATCGGAAAAGAAGGCGGAGCGGCGGACGCCCCATTCGCTGCCGTCGGCCGCGAACGGCGGGCCGATTTGGTCGCGTCCGACGTCCTGTTGATACTGCACGCTGGCTTCCAACATGGTGGTGTCCGTCAGGTCGGCCTCGACAATGCCATAGACCGCCCGGCGGTCGCGAAACACGTAGTCCACGAAGAACTTTCTGTTATCGACCAGGGCCACCAAACGCCCGCGAACGCGGCCCGCCCCGGTGAGCGAGCCGGAGACGTCGCCCACGACGCGGCGTCCGCTCCAGGATGACAGTTGCGCATCGGCCTGCGCCTGGAAGGTGGCGGTGGGCCGCTTACGCATCAGATTGATGGTGCCGCCCGGTTCACCCGCGCCCGCCAGCAGGCCGGCCGCGCCCTGGAGCACTTCCACCCGGTCGATGAAGGCGTTGTCGATCTGCGGGTTGCGGCCGTTGGTGCTGATCCCGATCGGGTTGGGCACGCCATCGAACTGGGATTGCATGTCGAACCCACGGCTGTAGTAATATGCACCATTCTCGCCCCGTTCTTGTACGAACACACCGCTGACCGTCTTCAGCGCGTCGTCAACGGAGGTCATGTTGAAATCCCGCATCTGCTGGTTTGTCACCACGGTGACGGTCTGTGGAGTCTCGCGCGGAGTGAGTTGGAACTTCGTCGCCGTCGCTGTCACGCGCGGCGTATAGGAGTTGATCCCTTCGGTCCTGCCGGGATCGCTCGATGCCGCCCCCTGCACATCAATCGTATCGAGCGCGATCGCGCCGGCGGGAGCCGCGCCGATACTGCCGTCCGCATTCGGCCGCTGGATTGCAACGGTTGAGGCATTTGTAAAGCGATAGCTGAGGCCCGTTCCCGCCAACAGGCGGGTCAGTGCCTGATGGGAGGAGAGATTGCCGGATACGCCGGGCGATCGGACGGCGCGCCCAATGCCGCCGTCACCGACAACATCAATGCCGGTGACACGGGAAAAGGCGGAGACGGCACCGGCGAGCGGCTGGGGTGGAATAGAGAAGTTATAACTTTCACCACGCGCTGCCGGAGCCGCGACGGGCGCGTTCGGTGCCGGCGCCTGAGCGTTCGCAACGTCAATGATACCTGCCGTCAGGGCCGTCGATAGAAGCAGAAAAGCCGCACACCTGTTCGAGACGCCGGCCCGCGCTTCCGCGGCCAACCCTTTTCCTGACCCGCTTCTCATACCTTAAGCCCCCATACACGGGCTCCGGCAGAGATGCTGGAGCGCGGTTATAGAGTCAGACAATCGAGGCTCTGGAATTTTGCGACGTGACGCAAAAAAAATTCAGCCGGCCGGAAACAACAGGGTCAGATATGGCGTGGCGGCAACAATCCGGATCGGTAACGCCTCGGCGAGTTGCGCCACGATTGTCTCCGTGCGGTTGAGGTTGACAATGAGCGTGATCGGCCGCTGCGCGAGCGCGCTGCTCATGACGATGATGCGCCCGGAGCACCAGCGGTTGAGCGCTTGCACGGCTTGTCCGAGAGGCGCTTGCGTGAAGACCAGCCGACCCTCCCGCCACGCGAATTCGGTGCCGGTTTCCGATTGTCGCGGCGCTCCGATATGCCTGCTGTCGTAGGTAACCAGCGAGCCGGCGGAGACCTTGGCGGATTGGCTGCCGAGCGCGACGTCGACGGCGCTCTCCGTCACGGCGACGGTCACGCTCTCGTCCCGATAATCGACGCCGAACGCCGTGCCGAGCGCGGTCGTGCGCCCCTCGCCCGCGTCGACGACGAAGGGCCGTCCCGCGTCTTTTGCGACCGCGAAGAACGCCTCGCCTTCGTGCAACGTAAGGCCGCGTCGCTCGCGCGTGAAGGCCAGCGAAATTTTTGTTTCAGCCGCGAGATCGATGGTTGATCCGTCGGCGAGCGTCACGGTGCGACGTTCTCCTGTCGCAGTCCGGTAGTCGGCGAAAGGGTAACTCGCCAAATATCGCCAGGCTCCGAGGCCAACGGCTCCCACAATGACGGCCTTGCCGAGCCTGCGGCGCGTCAGCGTTTTCCGCGCGGCGAGGTGGCGATCCTTCATGCCAGGAAGCCCGATCGCGCCCGTCCACAGCCTGTTGATATCCGCATAGGCTTCGGCGTGACGCGGATCGGCCGCGAGCCACGCCTTCAATGCGTTCTTCTCCCTGCCGGAAGCCTTGCCGCCATGCATCGTGGCGAACCAGACCGCCGCCTCCTCGACAATCCGGACGTGGTCGGGATCGTCGCTCACCTGACTATCGGCCGCATGTTTCATGCAAGCAAACCTCCCGGACGGCGCGGACAGCCGAGTCTGCGCCTGTTCGTCCTATTACATTGACAATCGAGAGAGGTGGATTTCTGAGGTGATATCGGAGAATGCTTTAGACGGAACCAGCAGCCCTTGAACCTCTTCATGCCGCCATGGAACAGGGCGTTCCATCAGAACCCAATTGTTTTACCGCCGCGTTTCATCGAGGCGCAATTTCATCCGGGCGAGAATGCGCACCATATGGCCGAATGCCGTCCTGGGCTGGATGTCGAGCATCCGGCCGATTTCATCGAAAGTCCGGCCGTCGATGCGTGACAGAATGAAAACCGCGCGATGGGCAGGCGGAAATTCGTTCAGCGTCGCATAAACGATCTTCAGTTCCTGCCGGGACAACACGACCTGCTCGGCCGATGGCGTGTCGTCCGTCAGCGTCGCAAGCGCCGTCTCTGGATCATCGACAAAAGACAGGATACGTTGACGGCGATTGTAGTTGATCGCCAGGTTGGTCGCCGTGCGAAACAGATAGGCATGACCATTGGCGATGGGTGTACGGGAGCGCGCCGACCAGAGCGCGAGAAATGCCTCCTGGGTCAGATCCGCAGCCGCCTCCGCAGACGGCACACGCCGGCGCAGGAAGCGGGTCAGCTCCTTGCTGTGTCGGCGGAAAAGATCTTGGATATCAAACGACACGGGTCGAGCCTTATTCCCTCGATCGCACGGTGCTCACGCAATCCAAGTCCGGCTTTACCGAATGGGTAATTTCCTTGCAATATCGTCTGTCTGGATTGGTTCTAAGCTCGCGGGATCATGGTCGCAGCCAGATATATGAAACGTGTTTAGAGCGAGCGGCTGACAGCGATCGGGCTCATGTGCTGACGCGAGGGTGCGCTGCGATGTCCGCTTGCCGTGTAGGTCTGCGGCGTGGCGCGGCGCTGCACCTCGGCACTGACGCCGCGAACGATTCGTTCGGAAACTGCATGCGCGGTGGCGAGCACCGTGAGATTCACCTGAAGCATGGCGCCGAATGTATCATGGTGCCGTTCAGCGCAGTGAGCAGATCCGGCGTCGCCTGAGTCATGTAGGCGTGACCGGTCTTAAATTACCTGATGGCGTCGACGTAGCGGCGCGACAGTTCTGTCTTCCGGCAGTGGAAACCGAGATCGTCAGGGTCTGAGCACAGGCGTTCGATCATCGGCTGAGCCAACTCAATCCAGGCACGATCGATGCCGTAGGCCGCGCGCGAGCTGCGTCGATTCCCGTTTGGCTGCATGATCTGATTCACGCCCATTCCGTCGTTCAGGCGCAAGGCAGGAACGTACGAAAAAGTTGCCAGCGCATCATTGATTCCAGTGATGAGCCCGCTCAGCGATGCGATTAACAATAAAAAACCGCGGGGGAATCACTCTCAACCGATTTGACTGGCTGCCTGGGCGTCATGAACCGATCTGTGCCTTCGAGGAGGCCGCAAGGGCGCGCAAACGGGGGCGTATTTTCTACCAATGGCAAGGCAATCTTGTTCAACGGCGCCGGCATCGACATTCTGGGCGGCAGCGCCACCATTGTCAAAGCGACACGTGTGCTCAGACAAATCAGGTCGCAGTTTGAGCAGTTTTCGACACTGGGTTTAGATGTCTTCTCCACTATTCAACACCGCGCCTTTTCCAACCAGCTCTGAACGGACAATTGAATGTCCAATTTTGCCTTCCTCGCCGCTGAATTTCCCACCGTGCACGAAGCGGCGGTGGAGGCGGAGCGTCAGGCCGGTGTGTCTCCGACGGCGGCGGCGTTCTTCGCCGGCAAGACGGTTGAGGTCGCGGTTATCCGCCGCGCCATATTGGCGGCTTCTACAAGCGCCACGAGTTGGAGCTATTGATCCAGCGTCGCACCGGTCGTGCCAAACTCTCCGAGACTAAGATCAACACCGCGATCGCCGGGCACAAGCGCCCCTATCAACAGCGAGCGATCCGCGCCGCGTCACTTGCGATGGGCGGCGACTGGCATGATCTCGGCGGCGGGCTGACCGAAGGGGACGAGTTCTCCGTTTCGCTCCAGCCACTCGCCCGCATCCACGACACCTATGAACGCGCCTGGGCCGCCGACTGGATCGTCGCGATACTCCTGCGTGAAGGCATCGCGATCACGCCCGAGGTGAAGGAGCATCTTTGGAGGGCGCTGACCTCGCTCGCTTCGCCGCACCCGTCGCATTGTCTCCGATGCTGGTGACGCCGGCGCACGCCCTCATCGTGTTCGATCCGTCGAACTACGCGCAGAACGTGCTAACCGCCGCGCGTTCACTGGAGCAGATCACTCATCAGATCACTAGCCTGCAAAACGAAGCGCAGATGCTCATCAATCAGGCCCGCAATCTGGCAAGCCTGCCGTTCTCCTCGCTCCAGCAGCTTCAGCAGTCGGTTCAGAAGACGCAGCAGCTTTTGAATCAGGCGCAGAACATCGCCTTCGACGTTCAGAAGATCGATCAGATGTTCAGCCAGAAATACGGCAACATCTCCATGTCGGCGACAGATCGACAGCTTGTCGCCGACGCGCGCTCACGCTGGCAGAACACGGTCGGCAGCTTGCAGGACGCGATGCGCGTGCAAGCCGGTTTCGTCGGCAACATCGACACGAATCGCACGCAAATGTCGAACCTCGTCAGCCAGAGCCAGGGCGCGACCGGCGCGCTGCAAGCCACGCAGGCCGGCAACCAGTTGCTCGCTCTGCAATCGCAGCAGCTCTCCGACCTGGTGGCGCTCGTATCAGTCAACGGCCGCGCCGATGCGCTGACACTGGCCGAGCGTGCGGCCGCGGCCGAACAGGGCCGCGAGCAGCGCCGCCGCTTCCTCGCAACGCCCGCATGTTCGGCAACTGAGGGCCAAAGGGAAGCAATGTCATGGATGGCAAGGTGCTGGCGCTCAACGACTACGCCCGCGCCAATGATCCCTTCACCAAGGTCGGCAAGCAGCAGATCGCCGTTGAAGTCTCCAGCGTCATCCGCGCGTCGGCGGATTCCTTCCGCGTCGCCTGGACCGAACGTCACTACGAGAACGGCCAGCTTTCCACCACCGAACGATGGACCGCGATCCTCACGATTACGATTCAGCCGCCGCGCGATGCCGAACGGCTGAAGGCCAATCCGCTGGGCATCTACGTCAACGCCATCAATTGGTCGCGAGAGATGAGCCAATGAGCGGACTTCTGCCTCAGAATAATTCCGGTTGCGAGACTACGTCTCTCCGTAAATCCGCAATCGCGGCTGTCCTGCTCTCGGCAACGATGCTGGCAGGCTGCGCCACCTACAAGCCGCCTCAGATCAGCTACGATGCCGATGTGCCGCCGCTGCCGGCCGTGCCCGCGTCCGTCACCGACGATCGACTGAGGCCGCTGCATATCCCGCCGGCCTGGTCGCCCGCGAAAGGCGGCACGGCGGCCGGCACGCCCATCGGCCGCGTCGAGAATGCCAATGCCGCCGCCCGCGTGCAGCCGCGCCGCGAAGGCTACTACAACGCCATCCAGATTTATCCGTGGAGCGATGGCGCGCTCTATCAGGTCTATGCCGCGCCCGGCCAGATCACCGACATCGCACTGGAGGCAGGCGAGAGCCTGACCGGCGCGGGACCGATCGCGGCCGGCGACACGGCAAGGTGGGTGATCGGCGACACCGAGAGCGGATCGGGCGTCACCCGTCGCGTCCACATCCTCGTCAAACCGACGCGGCCCGACATCACCACCAATCTTATCGTCACCACCGACCGGCGCGTTTACATGATCGAGCTGCGTTCGGGCGAGAAGCCCTATATGCCAGCGGTGGCCTGGGCCTATCCGCGACCACCGGCCGGACAGCGCGCCAGCGTTCCCGCAACGCCGGTCATACCAGCCGCGACCGCGCGCAACTACCGCTATGGGCTCACCGGCGACACGCCGCCGTGGAAACCGATCGCCGTTTATGACGACGGCCGCCGTGTCTATGTCGAATTTCCGTGCGGCATCGTGCAGGGCGAGATGCCGCCGATCTTCGTGCTCGGCGCAGACGGCGAAGCGCAGATCGTCAACAGCCGCATCTACCACAACATCCTGATCGTCGACCGCCTGTTCGGCGCGGCCGAACTGCGCCTTGGCAGCGGCAAGCAGCAACAGACCGTCAGGATTGTCCGCACGGACGGGAGGCCATCGTCATGACCGATACCGAGAACAACGCCCGGCCGATGCGGCTTCGCGCCGAACCGCCGCGCGTCACGCGACTGTCGCGCAAGGTGCTCGCCGGCATCGGCGCTGTCGCCCTGGTCGGAATCGGCGGGTCGCTGATCTATGCGCTTCAAACCCGCAACGCCGGCAAGAGTGGCGAAGAACTCTATTCCACCGACTACCGGCAGACCGCCGATGGACTCGCCGGCCTGCCGCGCGACTATACCGGCCCGGTTCTCGGCCCGGCGCTGCCGGGCGATCTCGGTCGGCCTATTGTCAACGCGCAGAACCGTGGCCAGCCTGTCGTGCCGCCCACGGTTGCGCCGCCGACCGTCGATCGCGCTGAGGAACGCCGGCTCGCCGAGGAAGAAGCCGCGCGCGTCAGCCGCGTGTTCTTCCAGACGGAGACTCGCGCAGCGAGCCCAGCCGGCACGCCGGGAAACACGACGTTGCCGAACCTCACCGGCCTCGACCTCGCGGGCCTCAATGGACAATCCGGTCAGCCGACGGCGCACAAGCAGCTTGCTGTCCTCAACGCCGCCGTCGATCGCCGTACCACGTCGTCGGATCGCGTCATGCCGCCGGCATCGCCTTATGTCCTTCAGGCGGGAGCCGTCATATCGGCCGCGCTGATTACCGGCATTCGTTCCGATCTGCCGGGCCAGATCACGGCGCAAGTGACCGAGAACATCTACGACAGCCCGACCGGCCGTATCCTGCTCGTGCCGCAGGGCACGCGCATCATCGGGCAGTATGACAACAACGTGCAGTTCGGGCAGCGCCGCGTGTTGCTCGTCTGGAACAGGCTGATCCTCCCCAACGGCCGCTCCATCGTTCTCGAACGCCAGCCGAGCACGGACACGCAAGGCTATGCCGGTCTTGAGGACGGCATTGATTATCACTGGTGGGATCTCGCCAAGGCCGCCGGCCTCTCGACGCTGCTTTCTGTCGGCGCGGAGTTGGCCGTCGATGACGACGACCGCCTGTTGCGCGCCATCCGCAAGGGCGGCCAGGACACCATCAACGATGCGGGCCAGCAGATCATCCGCCGCCAGCTCAATGTCCCGCCGACGCTGACCATCCGACCGGGCTTCCCCGTCAGGATCGTCGTCACGCGCGATCTTGTGCTTGAACCCTACCGGGGTTGACCATGGCCAAGCTGAAGCTCGGTCCCATCGCCAACGACAAGCCCGTGAAGATCACGACGGAGCTACCTGCGTCGCTCCATCGCGATCTTGTCGCCTATGCCGAAGTGCTGGCCCGCGAGACGGGCCAGCCCGCTTCCGATCCGGTGAAGCTGATCGTGCCGATGCTGGAGCGGTTCATCGCCACGGATCGCGCGTTCGCCAAGGCGCGGCGCGCGGCGAGTTGATCCGCTGGCGGCACCCTGGCAGCGAGGGGTGCCGCAAACGTGTGAACGCGAATGCGGCACGCTACACGCCGCCGATTGCCCTCCATCGTTCGCCATGTCCGGGCCTTCCCGGCCCGGACCCGTCAGCGAACCACGGAGGATTCCATGTCCGCAGAAGACGACCCCCACAATGAAGATGGGCGAAGGTCTTTGCCCGACGATCTCTACGACTACGTTGACGATCCCCCGTCAAGCATTCGTGGACCGAACGGCGATCCATCGCCTCGCACCTTCCATGTCACCGACGACTGGCCCGAGGATGTCCCGGTCACGGAGGCCGAGATAGACGTCTTCGAGCGCTATTTCGGCAAGGTGCTCGACCGGCTGTTCGGGCTCGCCGGCGCTGAGGGAAAAGACTTGAAATCGTTATCGCGATCTGATAACGATAAGTCATGAGCGAGGATCGCGACCCGAGCCTCGACACGCTCCTTGACCTCGACGGCCAGGTGCTCGTTGTCGATCCCGAAGGCAGCCATTGGGTGAAGTTCGTTGTCACCCGCGTTCCGGCATCGCCGGAAAAGCCTCACGGCCTCGATTACTCGCTCACGCTTCACGGGCCTTCGGGCGAACGGCTGGTCGGCTTCGACAACGCCCATCCGGTCGGCCGAGGCAAGCGCGGTGAGCCGCTAGACCACCGGCACCGCCACCAGACCGTGAAGCCCTACGCCTACGAGGATGCGGCCATGTTGCTGGCCGACTTCTGGCAGGCGGTGGACGCGGTGTTGAAAGAGCGAGGCGTGTTATGAAGACGCTGAAGGTCGGCGTTGCCGACTACGATGAAATGAAAGCCCGCACCATGCGGATCGCGCGCGGCGAGGAAAAGCCTGCTGCCAGCGATCCCAAGGTCTGGTTCACCTCCACCGAATCCTTTGCCAAGGTGCTGTCGGCCGGCAACCGCGAATTGCTGCGCGTCATCGCCGAGCAGGCTCCGGGGTCGCTGGAGGAACTGTCGCAGATCACCGGCCGCGCCAAATCCAACCTGTCACGCACGCTCAAGACCATGGCCGGCTACGGACTCGTGCGCATGGAAAAGGGGCATGGCCTGAAACTCGTCCCGAAGGTCGCACATGACCGTGTGGAACTGGTGCTGCCACTGACTGGAGGCAAAGCGCCCCGAAAGGCTGCGGGAGGTCGGCGATGAACATGCACAATCTCGATGTTGTCCAGCGCGCGGCGCTTTACCTGCGCGTCTCCACCATCCGGCAGGCAGAACATGACGTGTCGATCCCCGACCAGCGCAAGCAGGGCGAAACCTATTGCGCCTCGCGGGGCTATCAGCTTGTCGAAACTTTCGTGGAGGCCGGGGCATCCGCCACCAATGACAAGCGCCCCGAATTCCAGCGCATGATCGAGGCGGGCACGACCAAGCCTGCGCCGTTCGATGTTGTCGTGGTTCACAGCTTCACGCGCTTCTTCCGCGATCACTTCGAGCTGGAGTTCTACGTTCGCAAGCTCGCCAAGAACGGCGTCAAGCTGGTTTCGATCACGCAGGAAATGGGGGGCGACCCCATGCACGTCATGATGCGGCAGATCATGGCGCTGTTCGATGAGTATCAGTCCAAGGAGAACGCCAAGCACGTCCTGCGCGCCATGAAGGAAAACGCCCGGCAAGGCTTCTGGAACAGAGCGCTGCCGCCGGTCGGCTATCGCATCGTCGCGGCCGAGCAGCGCGGATCGAAGACCAAGAAGAAGCTGGAGATCGATCCGTTGCACGCCGACACCGTGCGGATGATCTATCGGCTGTTCCTTGAAGGCGACGACGCGACCGGCCCCATGGGCGTCAAGGCCATCGCCAACTACCTCAACGAACGTCGCTTCTTCACGCGCGACGGCGGCCGCTGGGGGCTGGCGCAAATCCACACCATCCTGACCCGCACGACCTATATCGGCGAACACAGGTTCAACACGCGCTCGCACAAGGACCGCGTGAAGAAGGACGAGAGCGAAGTCGCCATCATGGCCGTGCCGCCGCTGATCGACCGCGAAACCTTCGACGCCGTGCAAGCGAGGCTGAAAGCCCGTCAGCCCATGGTGACGCCGGCCCGTGTCACCAGCGGCCCGACGCTGCTGACCGGCATCTGCTTCTGCGCCAAGTGCGGCGGCGCGATGACGCTCCGCACCGGCAAGGGAAGCACAGGAGCCTTGTATCGCTATTACACCTGCTCGACCAAGGCCCGGCAAGGCAAGACCGGCTGCAAGGGCCGCACGATCCCGATGGACAAGCTCGACGACCTCGTGGCGAGCCATATGGAGGAACGCTTGCTCCAGCCCAAGCGGCTGAAAACGATCCTCGCCAATCTGCTCGACCGCCGTGAGGACCGAGCCGAGCGCCGCCGCCAGCACCTTGCCGAACTCCACAAGCGAATCACTGAGACCGACCAGCGCCTTGGCCGCCTCTATGACGCGATCGAAGGCGGCATGGTCGATAAGGACGATACGGTGCTCAAGGACCGCATCGCCGGTCTCAAGGCAATTCGGGATCAGGCCATGGCCGACGCCGAACGGACCCAAACGACGCTTGATAGCGCCGGTAGCGAGTCCATCAGCCTCGACATGATCGACGATTTCTCCCGCACCGCCCGCGAGGGCCTGCGCCTTGAAAGCGGCGGCTATCGGCGGGATCACCTACGGGCGTTCGCGCAGCGCGTCGAGGTGGCGGACGACGAAGTTCACATCATGGGATCGAAATCGGAGCTGCTTCGCGCCTTGGTAGCCGCTTCGAGCGTAGAATCGGCGGCGTTCGGCGTTCGCAGTTCTGTACTGAAATGGCGCACCCGACACGATTCGAACGTGTGACCTTTGCCTTCGGAGGGATATGGTCAGCGACACGGGGCAGCACAATCACGCTGTCCCATGTAAAACGCTGAAAATAAATACGAATCCCGCCAGGCAGATCAGACCAGCGAGTTGCTCTTTGTCGCTCCTCGTTCCCGACGCTTCCTTGGCGCGTTCGCCATGGAAAAAGCCGGTCACAACACATGCCAAAACTTACAAAACGTACCGCGGATTCCGCCAAGGCGCGGGAGAAGGACTACTTCATTTGGGACAACGAGCTGCCTGGCCTGGGGCTCCGTGTGTATGCCTCGGGCAAGCGCAGTTATGTCATTCATTACAGGTTCGCCGGCCGCTCTCGTCGGTTCACGATCGGACTACATGGATTCTGGACGCCCGAGCTTGCACGACAGGAGGCAAGAGTCCTCTTCGGCAAGATAGCGCATGGTGAAGATCCGTCGGAACAGCGGCAGCTCAATCACAAGGCCATCACGGTCAAGGAGCTGTGCGAACTCTATCTTGAGGATCTGAACGCTGGCTTGATCATGGGTAAAGGCGGACGACCGAAGAAACCGACAACCATCGTCTGCGATGTTAGTCGAATCCGTAGCCACATCATCCCGCTGGTCGGAACGCGGCGGGTGAAGGACCTCACCAAGGCGGATATCAATAAGGTCTTGAAAGACGTGATAGCCGGTAAAACCAATTGCAGTTTCAAGACGGGAAAGTTGCGGGGTAAGTCCATCGTACGGGGCGGCGCGGGGGCGGCCTCACGTACTGTAGGACTTCTCAGCGGTATACTGACTTACGCCATAGAAGCAGGAATTATAGAAACCAACCCCGCACACGGGGTTCGTCGGCCAAAGGATAATGTTCGTAGCCGTCGCCTCAGCGAAGCCGAGTATCGAGAGCTCGGTTCGATTCTTCGTGAGGCGAGCAGAAACGACAAGTATCGAATGACCGTAGATATCATTCGGCAACTCGCGCTCACTGGATGCCGTCGATCTGAGATTGTGGCGCTTCGCTGGGATGACGTCGACATTGAATCAAGCTGTTTGCGACTCGCCGACAGCAAGGAGGGAGCGTCTATCCGACCGATCGGTCTGCCTGTCGTGGAGTACCTTGAAGAGCGCGGAGCGAAGACTGCAAAGACCTATGTCTTCCCAGGAGGCGAAGAGGACAACGCGTTCGGCAGCTTTCCCAATCACTGGGAGAAAATTTTCCGAAACACGGCCTTGGGGGTGGATGTTACACCGCACGTCCTTCGCCACAGCTTTGCGAGTGCCGCCAACGATCTGGGATTTACAGAATCTACTATTGCAGCGTTGATCGGACACTCCCGAGGCTCCGTCACCAGCAAATATATTCATACGCTGGATGCGGCGTTGATTGTGGCGGCCGATACGATCTCTGGATATATCGAAGGACTTCTTGATGGCGTGGAATTTAAGCAGACATCCTACGCGCTCGACCGTAGCGCCAGGAAAGCTACTTTGGCTCGTTTCCTAAAAAAGATGAGCAGCGCACCAGATAATGGTCTAATTCTCGAGGAGCATTTGGCTGCATGATGCGGAACCGGCGGCGTGCGGAATCTCGGAGCGAGAGCATGGGCGCGGGAGTCACACTACTCGTCGAACTTGCTGAACAAGATCGAAAATCTATCGCCTCATTGCCTGTACTCGATGAGCGTGACGAGATCGAGTTGCGCGTGATCAGGAGCAACGGTGAAGTTCAGATTGTGCGTTTGCCGCCAAGGGCAGCAGGGATGATCGGCGCGTTGCTGTATAGCTTGGGGCACAAAAAACGAGTCGTTCTGCTCTCGGAAGGTCGCGCTGAACTGATCTCCCGTCAGAGTTGAAGCAACTCGTTTCAGTTTGGGGTCGGATCGGTGCCGCGATCGAGCAAGGCCAAATATTCCGAGTAAGCATAGATCCTGCCGCGCCGCCGCCCGGTCGTCCTGAGGAATCCATTGCCGCCATGCCCGCTGCGTTATTGGATCGGGCGGCGATGCTGACGCAAGGCACGGAAGTGTGCCTCGATGCCGAGATCGAAGGGGGCGTGTCGCTCTTAGTAATGCTTAGCGAGCAAGATTGTACAGAGTTTCGGGTGCACCTTCGAACGCGAACGGGTTCAGAAACTGTCGTCGCCAAAACAATTCCCGGTCGACGGTGCTCAATGTGGCCTCGTCGCACACCGACTGCCATTGCTCCTTGATGATCGAGATCTGCGCCGCAGCAATCGCGGTCGCTTCCTCGCGAGACAAAAGGAAACTGGGCGCAGCATCCAGGCACACCGCGATCTGGCTGAAGCGCCGGTCGCCGTCGATCAACATGGCTTGGCTGGCTTCTCGGCCGGTGCGGCTTTGCGGACAGATATCGTAGGCCGGCGTCAGCGACAGCGCGCTGCCGTTCCAGAACGCAGCATGATTGCGCGCGTGATCATCAGTGTTACCGCACAGGATGTTGAAGACGAGGCGGGAGAACAGTTCGCGCAACGTCGGCTTGGGATCGGTGAAGCGATGCCGGATGATCGTCGCCAGCTCCTGATAGCTGGCATAGCGCGCCATCATCTCGTCGAGGCCGAGAAGGGTGAGGGCCGAAACCATCGCGAAGCGCTCCCAGCCAGCGTCAATTTTCCTGCGGTCGAAGCGCCGAATCAGTAGCACGTCCTTGCCCGCCACATGCGCCAGCCTGACGGGCGCTGCATCGAGGCCGACCAGCGCCGCCAACCGCATTGCAATGAACTCCGCCTTTACGACGCTGTAGACGTCAGTCTGCGAAGAGAATTTGGCGATGTACTTCTCGTCGCCGTCATCGATTAGAGCCTTCGGCCGTGCGCCGCCGATCGAACTGCCGTGCAGTAGGGCGGCGTCCAGTTCCGGCGTGAGCGGCACACCTTCTTCCACCAGCCGCGCGGCGTTCAGCAATTCCCCCAGCGGCGCGGCGGATGCGAAGCGCGGCTCATATTTCGAGGCCGATATCTGGAAGTCGAGCGCACCAACCCTGTCGGACCCTGATTCCAACAGATAGGTGAGCTCATCGAGATCGGCTGTGTCGGCTGTGCCCCCCTTTGCTCCCAACCGTCGATTGATGATGACGCGGCGGCCCCAGGCATCCGGCGCGGCATCACGCAGGCAATTGGGCATCGACAGTCCTGCCGGAAGCGGCAGGATGCCCGCGCGCAAGGGAAGCTCTGGCTCGTAGAGCGAGACCGCGTCTTCGCGGGCGAGATAGCTGCGGCCGTAGTTGAACAGGAAGTTGCTGCCCTCGCGGGCGAGGCGACCCGCGACCACAGGCTGCGTCTGTCTCGGCAACCAAGCCCAGACATACGCCTCCGCATAGCGCTGTTCAGAAGTCATCCTTCACCTTTCCCGAGGGGCGCACTGATTTGGGCAGCAAGGCGAGCGTGGCATTGTTCGCGGACAGATGAGCCGCCATCGTCGGTTGATCGGCATCGAACAGGCGCACCCCCACGATGGCGGCGGTCTCGAACACCGCACCGATCGCACAGCCGGGGTCGCCGCGCTCAATCCTTTGAATGAGGCCACGCGAAATGCCGGCGCGGTCCGCGAGCTCTTGGGTGGTGAGCTTCCGCTCGATCCGCGCGCGCCGGATCATCTGGGCCAGCAGCTTCAGCGCGTCGCGGCTGTAGGAGGAATAGGCCCTTGTTTCTAGCTTTGTCATTGGTTGGTCCATAAATGGTCCGTAACCCTATCTCATGGCACATTTATGAATCATTATAGACGAGCCATCCACTGGAGGCAACCCGCGCCAATCCGATTTGGATTATAAATAGCCCATATAATAACTACATGGTCTACAAATGGATCATCGTCGAAGGAGCAAGACTATGGAAAGGCTCACTCTCAGCTACGTCTGGAAACAGAAGCACATTCCCGTCGTGCTACGTCGGACCGGACGCGGTGAGCAGCTTCGGGTGAGATTGCCATTTGCCGATGACAACCGACAATGGATGCAGAACGGACGGCGGACGGTGCCTGAATGGATCGGTGGGACCGATGCCTATTGGGAGCTGCCCAAGTCCTGGTTCAACGACTTAGTTGATCGGGCGCTGCAGCGCTACGGCAAGGTCTACATCATCCAGCCCTATCGCGAGCAGGAGATCTGCGCGCGGGCGTGCCAGGAAGCACAGGGTCACGAATGCCAGTGCTCTTGCATGGGCGCCAACCATAGCGTCGGCAACGACGGTTCCTGGTTCGAGGTCTCCGACACCTTCTCGACACGCTGGGGCGAGCGCGAGCTCGCCTGCCGTCTGCTGACGGCCCGGTAGGGACGAGTGCCCGTTGAGACGCCTACGTCGTCGGGCAACGGATGAATTGCTCGACTGCGTCGTCGAGAAACACTCGCTCGATGTGATGCCCTGCGCCTTCGACGAGGCTGCGTGCCACCATCGGCAGCTCCCGGACGGAGCGCTGCACGTCATCCATCGCGATCGGCGCGTCGCTTTCCGGCACATCGATTCGTGTGACGTTGTTCTTGCCGACCAGCAGATAGGCTTGGCCGAGGGCATTGCGGGATTGCGCACGGGCGGCTGCATTGAAGGAGCGCATGAACGCCCAATCCTTGATCCCGCCGTTGCGCGCCCGCTCATCGACAGTGAAGGTGGACTCACCCGTTCCCAGGCTCAGGATACGCACGTCCTCGCGTGCAATGTCGAAGCAGGCGAGGGCGTCAACCAGTGCGTTCATGACCGGATTGTTAGCCCAGACGCCGCCATCGATCATGATGTAGCCGTCGTCCTCGACACCGGGGTAATAGGACGGGGCAGCCGTCGTGTGGAGCGCCACATGCACGAACTTCTTGTGGCGGTCCTTCTGGTAGTCTGGGTGGTGCGGCGTCTTGTAGAGGAACGGCTCGCCGTGGCGCCCTTCGAAGCTCGGGATCACCAACCGGGTGACGGCATCGTCGAGCACCTTGTCGCCAAAGATCCATAGCAGCTCCTCCTTGAGGGCCGCCTGGTCGTGCTTCGGCTTGAACACCCAGCGCAGCAGCCTCGACACCTTGCCGAGCCCGGCCGCCGGCGGAAAGATTCGTTCACCACGTTCGAGATAGATGTCGAGCGCCTGTCGCGCGGTCATCCCGTGGGCAAGGGCGAGCGCGATGATGCCGCCCGTCGATGTGCCCGCGACCATGTCGAAATGATTGGCGATGGACTTGCCGCCGAGGAAACGGCTTTCGAGCTCTGCGAGGACGGCCGCGGGAAAAACTCCGCGGATGCCACCGCCATCGATCGAGAGGATACGAAAAGGCCTGCCCTGCGGCCACGGCCGCTTCACGCGAGCATGCTGGATCGTGCCATCAGATCGGCGCGATGGAATGTAGTTCATCTCGTCATCTCCGTTGCCTCGACCGGCGGCAGCTCCGGGTGCCGCCCGCCCCCGGTCCAGCGCCCGGTCATCAGCCAAAGTTCGTAGCAGGCGAGCCAGTCGAGAGCCCAAGGGACGATTGTGCTCGCGATGGTCATCGTCGCCGTCCATTCCTGCTCACGCGGGTCGAACAGGCACAGGGTCGGATCCTCGGCCGGCGGGTAGACGTGGGGCAGTTGGCCTTCGACGTTTCCCGGCAGTCGGACAAGCTGGGGCGCGAGCACCCGCACCTCGGGGAATGAACCGAGCTGGTAACGGATCTCCAGAAAGTAGCTCGCATATTGTGGCCTCACGCTCCCCACCCATCGCGCCGATTGCGCGCGTCGGTCGATTCGGCGCGCCGCAAAGTGCGGCCAGGTTGCCTTCATCCCGGCAACCTGCGCGTCGATGGAGAGAATCGGCGCGGTCATTAGATCTTGCGTCCGAAGAAGGTGTGCGGTCGTGCGGCCGCGACCGACGGATTGACGATCGGCGCTGCGACGGCGGCGGCGCTCGGCAACAGCAAGCCGCCCCGCCGCGTGTAGAGCTGGTGCGACTGCTGGATGTCGCCACCTACCTCGATGGCGATCTGGTTGGCGGCACGCGTGACGACGCGGTCCCCGAAGTCGCTGCGCAGCACGTCCATCATCGTGTTGGGGAACATCTCGCCCTTGCGCATCGACTCGAGCGACCGGACGAGGTCGCGCAGGTGTTCGGCGAACTCGTTCTGCTGAGCGATCGATTCCGGCCACCGGTCGGTGAAGACGTCGGCCTCACAGACCGGGTTCGCAACATGGAGAAGCCGGCCGTAGAGCGAGGCTTGCTCGATGTCGCGGATGATCCAGCTCGCGAGACGAGCGAGCATCGCGCCCAGCGACATGTTCGGTTGTGCGGCGAGCCCGGCATAATAGGAGAGCATGATCGACGGCGGGATGCGCCGGTCATAGTTGGCGTAGCGGATGTTGCGGAAGCGCTTGAGGAGCTGCAGAGCGAGCGTTGCGGTGTTCTTGACGATGAAGTGGCACTGGTCCGGCACATCGTCAACGTCGGCATCAGCGCGAGCTGCAAGGCCGGCATGATCGAGCCAACGGCGGTGGAACTCGCGCGCCATGCGCGGCTCGAGCGGCGTCCGGCCCGCATACCACTGCGCAAAGCCAAAGGCGTTCATGTCGACGAAGCGATCGTCGGCGGAGCGGCGTGGCCCCTTGGCATGGGTGATGAGGCTCTCGCGATCGAGCGTCCCGTAGACGCGCAGCGAGGGCGTCACGTCGAGATGCATCTTGTCGGCGTAGAAGAGGGTAACGCAGCGTGTCTGCCGCAATACCCGCTGGACCGGATAGTCGGCGAGCGCGGTTTCCATCTCGGCCAGGATTTCGAGAGGCGTCATGCCGCGGAAGCGGTCGCCGAGCTGTGAGACGATATCGAGATCGTACTCGTCATCGGTGCCTCGGGTCGAGATCGTGGCGTCGATTGCCATGGAGCCCTGCGGGTAAAAGTGCTCGATCTGGTCGAAGAAGGCAGTCGTGCCTTCGAGATGGCGCCGAACCGCTTCGTAACGCGACTTCGCCTTGTCGTGCAGTGAAGGCGGCAGCTGAATGCTGAGCGCGATCTCGGCGAGAATCCGGTCGAGGGGATCGTCGAACGGATTCAGGCCGGTCGGCGCGAGTTGAATGTTCATATCGATCTCCGAGCGGGCTGGGCTGCATCTGCGCATCTCGCCATCGCCCGCGCGACGTTCGGGATGATATGAGTCGTTGTTCTTCTACTCCGAACAAGATGGGGAGCTTGAATGCGCCTGTCAAGGGTCTTATGATATAGCTACTCCGAACATGCGTCGGAGGAAGGATTTTGGAAGGGTCGGTTATGAAATTTGGTGCGCGGATCAAGGACTTACGAACAAAGAAAGGCCTGACCCTCGATCAACTCGCGCAGGAAACTGGTTCCTCGAAAAGCTACATCTGGGAACTTGAGAACAAGAATCCTCCACGGCCTTCCGCCGAGAAATTGTCAGTGATCGCGGGTACCTTGGGTGTAACCGTCGACTACCTGATCGGAAGCGACACCCAGACGCTCAGCGAAGCGGAGGACACGGCCTTCTTCCGGCAATATAGCGGCCTACCGGAAGAGACGCGCCGGCAGATCCGCGAGATGGCGCGCATCCTGGATACGAAGACCCGCAAATGATCGAGCCCATCCGTCTCCGGCCGCTGAAAGAGGCGGCTCGCATCACACAGATGCTAGATCATGTTCTCGGCGGTGACCGCTTCGATCGCGGGCCGGTAGATGTGATCGGGCTTGCACTGGAGTATTCCCGCCAAGTCGCACCCGACAGCCCCATCCACGAAGTCGTCGAGCGCAACATCCCCGGTTGCGTCGGCGCCCTGGTCTATGGCGAAGCGCGGCCGCGCCAATGGGCGATTATGTATCATCTCGGCCAGTCCGAGGGCCGGCGCTCGTTCACCGTCGGCCACGAGTTCGCCCACTATATCCTGCACCGCCAGTTGATCGAGGAGGACGGGAGTTTCGACGGCGGCATCTACTGTGATGAGAACGCGGTGGTTCGTCGCGGTGGGTCCGGCATTGAGCAGGAAGCCGACGAGTTCGCCGCGGCCTTACTGATGCCGCTTCACGATTTTCGCCGACAGCAGCCGGCCAATGCAAAGGCCGATTTCGACGTGCTGAGTCGCCTCGCGAAGCGCTACGGCGTGTCGTTGACTGCGGCGATCCTGCGCTGGCTCGAATATACCGAAACACGGGCGATCATGGTGGTCTCGAATGAGGGTTTTGCCCATTGGGCGAAGCCAAGCAGTCCTGCGCTGAAGTCCGGGCGATTCATCAGGACGAAGAACACAGTTTACGAACTGCCTTCGCAGGCTTTCGCCGCAAAGCGCGACTACTCCGACAGTGCGCTGACCGGCATCACGCAACAAGCTGGTATCTGGTTTCCCGAGCCGGTGCATGAGATGTGCTTTCGCTCTGAGCGGTATGACCAGGAGATCACTGTGCTGCAGTTCGAGGCTGACGGTCCGCGCTCTCAGGCGGAAGAGGAAGAGACCGACGTCTATGATCGGTTCATCAACAGCGGACAGTTCCCAAGTCGATAGAGCGCGAGAGACTGTGGACGTCCAACGGACCGTCCGTGATCGGAGCCCATTGGGGTGCGTAATGATCAACCAATGCGGCTGTCGTTGTCGACGGCCGGATCATCAAATCTCTATCACCGAGAAGAGGAACTGGGACTAATCCAAAGTCCGCTTTGATTTATAGTAGGGGAGCGGCGCGGAAATCCGGACATTCCCTCGAGCATCTCAAGCTGCGGAAAGAAGCGCTGTCTCTTCCTTGAAAGAGAACCGCCTGGAAATGCAGATACTGTCCCTCCTAGGTCCTCGCGACAGCTCGATTGTCAGCAGGCTATCCTCTGGGAATGCTGGACTGAGCTCGAGCTTGAGATATTCGAAGAGTTGACGGTCATGCACGGCGATCATCACTTGCCGTCCGTGCTCCTTCGATAGAGTCCTTAGCAACGCTGCAAAATGGGCGATATGGACGTCATCCATCGACTGTACTGGATCATCGAGGATCAGCCACGGAAGCTCTTTAGGCACCGCGAGATGAAGTGCGGTGAATAAGGTCAACGCAGCGGTGTTGAGATTGCCGGCGCTCAACATAGCACCCGGTGTTCCGCCCGCCTCGCCACCATCCCGATGCTCGGTGATAAGCTTGGGCTGAAGTTTCTGCGTGGACGATTCTGGGATTCGGAATGCTGGGACAAATGGTTCTCCCGGTGCTAGCCGCACGAACAGGTCGCGCCACACGCGATTAAGCCGATCATTGAATTCACGTCGAATGATGGCGGAGCGTATCTTGTCGACGGCGTTGCGAATTGCATTGCCTTGATCGCGCATGGCCTGAGCTCTCTGTAAGGCCTGGTCGGCGCGTTGCCAGGACGCCAAGTCTGTCGCAATCCGCTCGTCTGCTTCCCTGCGGCGCGTGATTGCCGAGCGGATTGTGGCGATACAATCAGCGCCTTTGCGCCGCATGGAAAGCCGCCGCTCAAGGCCCCTCACGTCGGTTGCCAATAAACTGTCGAACCGCACCAAGGCGGCTTCGAATGACTCGCCCTCATCAAGTACAAGCGCTCCAATCGAGCGGGCAAAGTCGCTCAGCGTGTCTCGTGCAGCGGCAAGCGCGACATTGCGTGACTGAGCCTCGCTCACGGCGCGTCGCGCCGCGACGTCGGCCACGCGCAATTGCGCTCCTTCTCGCACTGCATCGAGCAGGCTTACAAGCTCAGCTATGAGCGCTTCCCCGGCCGCCTTTCGCCGATCGAGGTCGGCCAGAGTTTCTTCGTCAAGCCTTCGCACGGCAATCGCCTCGATTTCACGCTCCAGGCGCTCAACGGTAACCTGCACTTCGCTGCGGGTCCGGCCCAAGGTTAGTAGGCGCTCCGCCGAAGCGGACAATGTCCTTACATTGCCGTGGACATGGTCGCTGAGCGAACCCTCACCTAGTTCGCTGAAATCTCGATCGCATACCGGACAAACGTCGCTCGTGACAAACGATGTCAGCTCCGCCAGTGCCGACCCGAGACTGCCCGCACTGCTGGGCAAGCGAGCGACTTCCTGATCGATTGTCTCGCGCTGGCGCAGGGCAACATCGCGCTCATCCTGCGCTAACGCGTAGCGCGCTATGTCCGCGCGCGCTTGTGACACGCGATCAGACAACTGCTTCTGCTCCGTGCGCAGGCGCGTGAGCGCCTCCTCAGCAAACTGTTCCGGATCGCTTGGCAACGAGATGTCGGGTAGGAAGGCATCAACACGACCGCGGACAGTTCCGACGCGTGTGCCGTATTCGGCCTCCCAGCGTGCAAATGCTCCGCGTGTTTCCTCAGAGTTGGGGGGAGCGGGGACAGCACTGGGCAGAGTCGCACTTTGTGCCGTGTCGATCTCTCGTCGGATCGAGGCAAGTCGCCGCTGCTGATCCGTCAGCCGCGCGAACGCATCAGTGTCACTGCTCTCCGAAAGGGCCGCCGCAACGTTGTCTAGCGTCTCCTCCCGCACCTCAGTGGAAAGCTGAAGTTCGGAGCAGAGGGCCGTAAGCTCGTCTAGCGTGCTCCGGACTTGCCCATTCAACTCCTCGCGTACTTTGCGCTGATCGGAGAGAAGCCGGTCGAGGCGGGATTTATCGTTTTCCGCAGCCGCCCAGCCGTCGACGATCTTGCGGACGTTGCGTAGATCCGCCAGAGGCTTCAATCCAGCCTCCAAGGCGTCCAGACGATCAAGGCCGAGCAGCTTGCTCACGAACTGCGCCAGGGGTGAAGCCGCATCGTTGCCGGCATCCTGATAGATCTGCAGCAATTGGCCCAGCAGAACTTGCGGCAGGAAAGCCCGCTCACGGAAGAAGGCGGCTCGGTGCTCGTCAAGCGCAGTAATCGACTGCGAACCAGTCCCACTCACCATTGCCTTAAAACTCTGTTCCGACGTCCCGGAGAAAGCCTTAAGCAAGACGCTGCCCTCGGTCGCGGAGCGATGCAGCAACTGCTTCTCATAGCCGGGGTCAGCACGCTCCAGCGACTGAACCTTTCCGGTCAACGCGAGTTCCATGGCCGACAGCAAGCTCGTCTTTCCCGCACCGTTCTCGCCATGGACAAGCACCACTTTAGCGTCGAGGGGTGCGTGAACCTGACCTCGAATGCTCCGGAAGTTGCTGATGTCGAGACTTCTGAGAGTGAGGTCGCTCACGATTGCGCCTCTTCCGGTTCGGACTGAAATGCACCGTCGATCGCTAGCGCAACGGCATCGGTTACCGCCTGCTCCCCGTCGCTAGACGCAGCGATCAGCGCGTCGACGAGGGCGATGTTGGTGTTTGCGGGAAGTGCGCGAACGAGTTGGTCCATCGCTGGGCCGCTACTATTCTGCGCCTCCACCACAGGCACGGGAAGGGTAAGAGGAAGAAGTACGCGGATGCGATCGTCGAGCTGGCGTTTGGCGATCTCGTCGACCGGCTTGCCTTGATCATCGAAGGTGACGCCTTCTACCTGTAGTACGCGGCAGGTCTCAGACAGAGCCTCTATCCCTTCTGCCAGCACTGCGCCTGCAAGAATCACCGTCACGACATAGCGCGAGCCGGTGACGTCGAGTGCGCGGCTCAAAGCTTCCACTCGCTGGCGGACGCGGTCGCCGTCGCGATCCCCAAAGTCCCCAGTTGTGGTGTCGATCAAAAGCACCAGGTCCAGAGCCCGTCCGTCGCGCCCACGCATAGCGCCGGTGAACGCGAATTCGACGCCTGCGACTTTGAATGGTGTCGGCAGGTCGCTATAGCCGGCGTCGTGAAGGCGCTCCTGGACAGCATAGACGAGGGGTGAGCCGCTCATAGCATCATCTCCGCGACAAATTCTCGCTGGAGCGTCGCGGCGTCGCCGCAGCGTGCGAGCAAGTCGCCTAGGCTGACATGCGTTTCGCCGATTTGTCCGGTCCGCCCAGGCGCTGCGCGCACGCGCCGCGCGCTTACACCGCCGGCCATTTGGTGCCAGGCATTATCGGCATGGACAACGATCGCATTGTCGTTCGCGAAGGCTCCCTTGCTTTTGAGAGCAATCGCTTCCGTTGCCGATTTTACCACGAAAAGTGGGCGATCCATACCGTCTGGGCGCAAGGCACGGGCTGTCATGGCGCCAGATGGTAGATCGTTCGACGCAGGCCGGCGCAGCTCCCAAAGCCCGGCTCTGCGCCCGTCCTGTAGAAGCGATAGCGCGATCGCAAGGCGGCCGAGACCCATGTTTTGGGCGTTTTGGTCCGCCGCGAGGAGGTTGGGTGTGGAGCTGCTGAGAGTTTCATAGGCCTCCCGACTGGAAGGCAAAGCGCCCGATCGAAAGAGCGAAAGCATTCGTGACCAGAGGGCGATGGCTTCGTTTACGACGGCGGTCCTGTTCTGGGTACCGGGACCGGGAACGGCGAACTCAGCGATTTCGTCTCGAAACGTTTCCAGCGACGGTTTGAGAGCGATAGCAATTGGCCCTTTGCCCAGAGCGACCAGACCAAGTTCCATCAGTCGAGCAAGCTTATCGGCAAGGAGCTTCAGCACCAGGGCGATGAGTACCTTCTCACCCCACGCGCGCAACAGCGTCGCGTCATGAATGGCTGCCGGATCGCCATTGTACGCGTCGCCATACGACAGGCGGAGCACGTCGCGCTGTCCTTGCTGGATACTGTCTTCGCAGAAGATGTGGGCGGGAGAAGCCGGCGCGCAGGGCCAAGGCCATGCGTGTACGGCCCGCGCGCGCGCAAACAGCGTTTGAAGATTGTTGTCCTGGATCGAGAGTCCGAGCACCAGGGTCTTCTGGGTTGTTGCGAGTCCGACGACCGCATTGCGCATTGCCGCGACGTCGGCCGCTTCCGGCCATCCCATGATCTGAGTGTAACTTCCAGTCAGAAAACGCCGAAAGACCAGCGGCTCCTGCGTAGCGTGCACGATGCATCCGTGGAACTTCAGCAGTCGGGCGCGTCCAGGAGGCTCCCGCAACTGATCGGGATCGACGACAACTTGCACTACACCCGGCACGCCATTGCTCAGCCGCTCGACCGCTGCCTCGATGAACCCGTCCCAGTTGGCTGAGGCAATCGCTTGGACGGCTCCTTCTAGAATGAGAACGGCGATGCACAGATGCTCTGCGGCGGGCGGTGCCGGATTCTCGAAAGCCCTTCTGATGTCGATCGCGTCCCAGAGGATAAAATCCGCATCGGTGCCAGGGACGCGAATATCGAGCACACGTGAATATTTTGTCCACAGACGGTCAATGATCGCATCGTGTTCAGGCCACGTCGCTAACGGCTCTGCGTACTTTGCTTGGACGTTCGCGGGCTCGATTTCGGCGAGACCAAGCGCTTCCTCGAGCGCCGGAAGGTAGGTAGCAGCGGTGGCCGGATTGATTGCCCGCTCGCGGATATAGTCGAATGCTCGTTCGATCAGGCTGCCGAGATTAGGGGCTTGCCGCGAGATGCCTGAACCGACCCACAGCGCGAATTCGCCATTCTCAACCGCATGCGCCATCGGCGCAAATTCGGCGTTAAGTTTCCTAAGTACTTCTCGCACGGAGATTTGGTTGGCAGTTGGCGCCAGCGCCACGTCGTCCCCCTTTTTCGACGCGATTGGCGTCACCCCTGAGGATCGACACTACTTCGCAGCGTAAGGTTGTCCAGTGCCAGAAGAGTTGGCTTGGCTCATCCACACGATCGCCATCGGCTCGACGCGCTCGAACCGCGATGGGTCTTGGAGGCGAATACGAAGATGGTGGCGCACCCGACAGGAGTCGAACCTGTGACCTTCGGCTTCGGAGGCCGACACTCTATCCAGCTGAGCTACGGGTGCATTGGTCTTCAGATAATGTCCGAGACCGATCTGGGTCAATCTCGAATCCGACATTCACATCAGCGCAAGCGACGCAGCTCCAAGCCCCACCGATTGTCGCCGTTCGTACTCTACACGCTCCCTATCGTTTGCTTCCGCGATGCTTCCGTGACCACGGAAGCGATTCTGCTGCTTCCTTCGAGTTTCGCCAATTGCTTGGTTTAACTCATTTTTCTCGACACCCACATTCACACGCTTGACAGGAGTCTTGCCTTCGGAGGGCAACGCTCTATCCAGCTGAGCTACGGGTGCAAGGCATTCCGTTTAGCCCATTGACCGGGCGACGGCAACATCCTAGCTGGGCTGGCGTGGGGAGGAGCAAGGCCCGAAAGGCAAAGGTCACACGTTCGAATCGTGTACCAAACCACGAACGTTCTGGAGAGGACTGGGTTTGCCGAGTATGGCCGCTCTGACGGCTTCCCGGCTGCCGACGATTTTCACCGATTTGTCGCCGACAATGATGGCGCCGATGAGGGTGCGCAGATAAGCCTTGCGTGCGGGCGTTTCGCCGTTATCGAGCAAGTCTGTCATGAGCGTGCTGAACGCCGCGATCTTGTCAGAATCGATGGCGGCTGACGGTGATGCCTGCGCCGCCGCGTGGTCATAGGCCGCCTGAGCCTTCTGGCGGTCGGCCTTGAGTTCAACGAGCCGCTCGCGAAGAAGATCGTCGAGTTCGACAATGCCTTCCTCGATCCCGCGATAAAGACGCTTGAGGCGATCTTCGGCATCGACGACCTGGGATTTCAGGGAGGCGAGGCGACGGTCAACAGCGACGGTGCGCTCCTGCCGCTTTGCGGCGATTACCGACAGCAGTTCGGTCAATCGCTCCGGCGTGAACATGTTTTCCCGAATCGTCGTCAGGACCAGATCATCCAGGAAGGCTATCCGGATCGTGTTTCCACGACAGGCTATCGGTCCTTTCTGCGCACGGCTGGCGCAGGCGTAATACCAACGGCCCTAAGGATTGACTGTTGCCCAAGTGCGGCTTGTGATTGAGGCGATGCGATCTGGATCGTTTGCGAAGAAGTTCCAGGCTTCGCAGGTTGTGGCGACGATATCGTCGTAGTCGTCGAAGACGGTGATGGCGAGCTTGTTGGCGCGCAGGTACTCCCAGACATTTTCAATCGGATTGAGCTCGCCGCCCTGTCGCCGGACGGAATGGGCGGACCGCTTTCTGCTCAGCGGCCATAGTCCAACCCGCGGCTACGACTGTGCGCTCTGGGGCGCGGGACGGATCGAGCGGCCTGCTGGGCTGCTGATGGTTTAGCGGATGGTTGCGTCGGCCGACCCACTGTTTGCTGGTTGAAGGGCCGATGGGCCTGTTTCGTCGGGAGCGGGGCTTGCCCGATCACGGCGATCGTCGAGGTCTTGGCGCGCCCGGTCGAGAGTCGCCCGGCGAGTAGGGCGCGCCGCTCCTCGGCAGATGTCGTTCTGCCTGTTGTGCGCGGTCCAACGGCAGCCGGGACGACGTCAGCGCGTCGATCTGAGAGCGATCGACGACGAGCCGGGTTTCATCACGGGCGCGGCTTGCCGCGACATGCACGGCATGGGGATCGAGCAGGACGATCGCGCGGTCGACGGTCATGCCCTGCGACCCGTGCACGGTGCTGGCATAGG
>NZ_MKSM01000119.1 GCF_001897285.1 Nitrobacter sp. 62-23 | reverse complement strand
TCGGCCACGTCGAGGTTGGTCTGCATCTGAATCATTGATGCACCTTGTCCTCTTTCTGATGCGCAAAATCGCGCTTAAGCGGTTTTCTTCTGTTCGCCCCGGACCACGGTCCAGCGCTTCAACTTCGAGATCGGCTTGCTCTCCTCGATCCACACCATGTCGCCCGGCTTGAACTCGTTGTTCTCGTCGTGCGCGTGATAGTTTTTCGAGCGGCGAATGGTCTTCTTGTAGAGCGGATGGGTGAAGCGGCGATCGACGCGCACCACAACCGTCTTGGCCTGCTTGTCGCTGACGACCACGCCCTGCAGCGTACGTTTCGGCATCTTAAAGTCCCTTATTTCTTCGCGTCGCGCTTCTGCGCGGCGATGGTCTTGATCCGTGCGATATCGCGGCGGGCTTCGCGCAAGCGCGAGGTATTCTCCAGCTGCCCGGTGGCGCGCTGGAAGCGAAGATTAAACCGCTCCTTCTTCAGACTGGCGATGGCATCGTCCATCTGGTCGGGGGTCATCGCGCGGATGTCGGCGGTCTTCATTGCGGCCATGTCGGTTACTCCGCGATGCGCGCGACGAAGCGCGTCTTGATCGGCAGCTTGGCGGCGGCAAGCGTCAGCGCTTCCTTCGCGGTCTGCGCGGCGACGCCGTCGATCTCGAACAGGACCCGGCCCGGCTTGACCCGCACCACCCACAACTCCGGTGCGCCCTTGCCCGAGCCCATGCGGACCTCGGCCGGCTTCTTCGAGACGGGGACATCCGGGAACACGCGGATCCAGACGCGGCCGGCGCGCTTCATGTGGCGCGTCAGCGCGCGCCGCGCGGCCTCGATCTGACGCGCCGTGATGCGCTCGGGTGCCATCGCCTTCAGGCCAAACTGGCCGAACGCCAGCGTCGCGCCCGACGAGGCGACGCCGTGGATGCGGCCCTTGTGCGCCTTCCGGAATTTGGTCTTCTTCGGTTGCATCATGGCTTACGCCCTCAAACCTTCTCTTTGCGCATGACCTGGTCCGAAAACCGGTGAGCTCTTTTCGGGATCATGCTGTCGTTCAGGCCGCGTCGCGGCGCGGACGGTTGTCGTCGCCGGCCAGGCGCTTGTCCTGGGCCATCGGATCATGCTCGAGGATTTCGCCCTTGAAGATCCAGACCTTGACGCCGCAGGTGCCGAACGTCGTGAACGCCGTGGCGACGCCGTAATCGACATCAGCGCGCAACGTGTGGAGCGGCACGCGGCCTTCGCGATACCACTCCATGCGAGCGATTTCGGCACCGCCGAGGCGGCCCGAGCAGTTGATGCGGATGCCCTCGGCGCCAAGACGCATTGCCGATTGCACGGCCCGCTTCATCGCGCGGCGGAACGCGACGCGGCGCTCAAGCTGCTGCGCGATCGACTCGGCGACCAGCGTGGCGTCAAGCTCCGGCTTGCGAATCTCGACGATGTTGATGACGACGTCCGACGAGGTGATGTCGGCGACTCTCTTGCGAAGCTTGTCGATATCGGCGCCCTTCTTGCCGATCACGACGCCGGGGCGCGCCGAATGGATCGTCACGCGGCACTTCTTGTGCGGACGCTCGATCACGATGCGCGCCACGGCCGCCTGCTTGAGCTCCTTGTGCAGAAGCTCGCGGATCTTGACGTCCTCATGCAGCAGCTTGCCGTACTCGCCTTTGCCGGCATACCAACGGGAATCCCAGGTCCGGTTGATGCCAAGACGCAGCCCGATCGGATTGATCTTTTGACCCATCGTTTTCTCCTGCGCCTCTCTAAGCGCTCGCCTCGGCCTCGACCTGACGCACTATGATCGTCAGTTGCGAGAACGGTTTATAGATACGGCCCGAGCGGCCCCGGCCGCGCGGTGCGAAACGCTTCATCACCATGCCGTTGCCGACAAACGCCTGCGACACGACGAGATCGTCGACATCGAGGTCGTGATTGTTTTCGGCGTTGGCAATCGCCGACTCCAGGCACTTCTTCACGTCGCCCGCAATCCGCTTGCGCGAAAACTGCAGGTCAGCAAGCGCCGCCGACGCCTTGCGGCCGCGGATCAGCTGCGCAACCAGGTTAAGCTTCTGCGGGCTCACCCGAAGCATCCGGGCGACCGCCTTGGCCTCGTTTTCCGGGAGGCTCCGTTCGCGCTTGGGCTTGCTCATGGCTTCGTCCTACTTCTTGGCTTTCTTGTCGCCCGAATGGCCATGGAAGGTCCGCGTCGGCGAGAACTCGCCGAACTTGTGACCGACCATCTCCTCATTGACCGACACCGGCACATGCTTCTGGCCGTTGTAGACGCCGAACACCAGCCCGACGAACTGCGGCAGGATGGTGGAGCGGCGGCTCCAGATCTTGATGACGTCGTGACGGCCGCTCGCGCGCGCGGCATCCGCCTTCTTGAGCAGCGAGCCTTCGACGAACGGGCCTTTCCAGACTGAACGAACCATGTCCGGCGATCCTTACTTCTTCTTCCGCTTGTGGCGGCTGATGAGAATGAACTTGGTGGTCGACTTGTTGGAGCGGGTCTTCTTGCCCTTGGTCGGCTTGCCCCAGGGCGTCACCGGGTGCCGGCCGCCCGAGGTGCGGCCTTCGCCGCCACCATGCGGGTGATCGATCGGGTTCATGACCACGCCGCGGTTGTGCGGGCGGCGGCCCATCCAGCGGGTACGGCCCGCCTTGCCGATCGAGGTATTCATGTGGTCCGGATTCGAGACCGCGCCGATGGCGCCGCGGCAGCGGCCGTGCACCAGGCGTTGCTCGCCCGAATTCAGGCGAAGGATGACGTAGTCCTGGTCGCGGCCGACGATCTGGGCATAGGTGCCGGCGGAGCGCGCAAGCTGCCCGCCCTTGCCGATCTTCATCTCGACGTTGTGAACAATCGTGCCGACGGGCATGTTGCCGAGCGGCATGACATTGCCCGGCTTGACGTCGACATAGTTGCCGGCGACGACGGTGTCCCCGGCTGCCAGACGCTGCGGCGCGAGAATATAAGCCAGCTCGCCGTCCTGATACTTGATCAGCGCGATGAACGCAGTGCGGTTCGGATCGTATTCCAGCCGCTCGACGATCGCCGGCACGTCCACCTTCCCGCGCTTGAAATCGACGTTGCGGTAGGCCTGCTTGTGGCCGCCGCCACGAAACCGCACGGTGATGCGACCGGTGTTGTTGCGGCCGCCCTTGGCGCGCTTGCCTTCGGTGAGCGTCTTGACCGGCTTGCCCTTGTAGAGGGCCGAACGATCGACCGTCACCAGCTGGCGCTGGCCCGGCGTCGTGGGATTGAATGTTTTAAGTGCCATTATCTATCGCCTTAAAGCCGTTTTGCGCCTCAGAGTCCGGTGGTGACGTCGATGCGGTGGCCCTCTTCGAGGGTCACAACTGCGCGCTTGCTGTCCGACTGCGAACCCAGGCTGCCGCGGAAGACCTTGGTCTTGCCCTTGCGCAACAGCGTGTTCACGCTCCTGACCTTGACGTCGAACAGCTTCTCGACTGCTTCCTTGATCTGCGGCTTGGTCGCCTTGCGCGCCACCTTGAACACGACCTTGTTGTGCTCGGAGGCTATGGTCGCCTTTTCGGTAATGACCGGTGCGACGATCACGTCGTAATGCTTCGCATCGATTGTCATTTGAAGCGCGCCTCCAGCGCATCGACCGCCGCCTTGGTCAGCACCAGCTTCTGACGGCGCAGAATGTCGTAGACGTTGATGCCCTGGATCGGCAGCACGTCGATGTTCGGAATGTTGCGCGCGGCCGTGGCGAGCCCCGCATGAACCTGGGCGCCGTCCACGATCAGCGCGCTGGTCAGGCCGAGGCCGGAAAAGTGCCCCAACAGCGCCTTGGTCTTGGCCTCCTTCAGCTCGGCGCTGTCGATGACGATCAGACCGCCGTCCTTGGCCTTTGCCGACAGCGCATGGCGCAGCGCCAGCGCGCGCACCTTCTTCGGCAGATCGTGCGCATGGCTGCGAACGACCGGACCGAACGCGCGCCCGCCGCCGCGAAACTGCGAGACGCGGGCGGAGCCGTGACGGGCATTGCCGGTGCCCTTCTGCTTGAACATCTTCTTGCCGGTGCGCCAGATTTCCGCGCGGCCCTTGGCCTTGTGGGTGCCGGCCTGTCGCTTGGCGAGCTGCCAGTTGACGCAGCGCTGGATCAGGTCCTTGCGCGGCTCAAGGCCAAAGATTCCGTCCGAAAGCTGAACCGAGCCCGCAGCCTTGCCTTCGAGGGTGGTGACGTTCAGTTCCATGTTATGCACCCTCCTTCTCGGCCGGGGCCTCCGCCGGGACCTTGTCATCGCCCGCAGCCTGCGCGCCGCCACCCGCTACCTTGAACTTGCCGGGCTTCGGCGCTTCCTTCGGCAACGGCTTCTTGACCGCGTCACGCACCGCGATCCAGCCACCCTTGGAGCCCGGAACGGCGCCCTCGACCAGGATCAGCCCGCGCTCCACGTCGGTCGAGACGACGCGCAGGTTGAGCGTGGTGATGCGATCGACACCCATATGACCAGGCATCTTCTTGTTCTTGAATGTCTTGCCCGGGTCCTGGCGTCCGCCGGTCGAACCGATCGAACGATGCGAGATCGACACGCCGTGAGTGGCGCGCAGACCGCCGAAGTTCCAGCGCTTCATGCCGCCGGCGAAGCCCTTGCCGACCGAGGTGCCGGTGACATCGACGAACTGGCCGACCACGAAATGGTCCGCCTGAATTTCAGCGCCAACCGGAATCAGCGAATCCTCAGACACGCGGAATTCGGCGACCTTGCGCTTCGGCTCGACCTTGGCGACCGCGAACTGCCCGCGCTCCGCTTTCGGCAGATAGACCGTCTTGCGCACGCCCGAGCCGAGCTGCAACGCGACGTAGCCGTTCTTCTCGCTGGTCCGGTGACCCAACACCTGACAATTGCTCAGCTTCAGCACGGTCACAGGGACATGCTCGCCGGTCTCCGTGAAGACCCGCGTCATCCCGACCTTTTGTGCGATCACTCCGGAGCGCATCGGCGTGCTTCCTGTTCTTTCTGTCCGCTAACGTTCGGACTGTTCCCAAACTTCGTTTCGTCTTCAGCGCGCCCCGCCAAAACGGGGCTGCCGCGTCAGAGCTTGATCTCGACGTCGACACCCGCGGCCAGATCGAGCTTCATCAAGGCATCGACCGTTTGCGGGGTCGGATCGACGATGTCGAGAAGGCGCTTGTGCGTGCGCATCTCGAACTGCTCGCGGCTCTTCTTGTCGACATGCGGCGAACGGTTGACCGTGAACTTCTCGATCCGGGTCGGCAGCGGGATCGGTCCGCGGACCTGCGCGCCGGTGCGTTTCGCGGTGTTCACGATCTCGCGGGTCGACGTATCGAGAATCCGATGGTCGAACGCCTTGAGACGGATGCGAATATTTTGGCCGTTCATCTGCTTATCTCTTTCGACTGTCATCACCTGCGAATGCAGGTAATCCAGCAAACACTAGCGCCTCTGTTCATACGCGACGTCGCGGAATACTGGGTCCCCCGCTTTCGCGGGGGACGACAGTCAGTGTGTGTTACTCGATAATGCTCGCCACCACGCCCGCGCCGACGGTGCGTCCGCCCTCGCGGATGGCGAAGCGCAGCTTCTCCTCCATCGCGATCGGCACGATCAGGTGCACTTCCATCGCGACGTTGTCGCCCGGCATCACCATCTCGGTGCCGGCCGGAAGATGAACCACGCCGGTCACGTCCGTGGTGCGGAAGTAGAACTGAGGCCGGTAGTTGGTGAAGAACGGCGTGTGGCGGCCGCCTTCCTCCTTGGTCAGGATGTAGGCTTCAGCCTTGAACTTGGTGTGCGGCTTCACCGAGCCCGGCTTGCACAGGACCTGACCGCGCTCCACTTCCTCGCGCTTGGTGCCTCGCAACAGCGCGCCGATGTTGTCACCCGCCTGACCCTGGTCGAGCAGCTTGCGGAACATCTCGACGCCGGTCACCGTGGTCTTCTGCGTCGGGCGGATGCCGACGATCTCGATTTCCTCGCCGACCTTGATCACACCGCGCTCCACGCGTCCCGTCACCACCGTGCCGCGGCCCGAGATCGAGAACACGTCCTCGACCGGCATCAGGAACGGCTGATCGATCGGACGCTCCGGCTGCGGAATGTACTCGTCGACGTTGCGCATCAATTCCAGAATCGCGTCATGCCCGAGCTTGGGGTCGGAGTTTTCCAGCGCCGCCAGCGCCGAACCCTTGACGATCGGGATCTTGTCGCCGGGGAATTCGTACTTCGACAACAGCTCGCGGACCTCCAGCTCGACGAGTTCGAGCAGCTCCGGATCGTCGACCATGTCGCACTTGTTCAAAAACACCACCAGTGCCGGAACGCCGACCTGGCGCGCCAGAAGGATGTGCTCGCGAGTCTGCGGCATCGGGCCATCCGCCGCCGAGACCACCAGAATCGCGCCGTCCATCTGCGCAGCGCCCGTGATCATGTTCTTCACGTAGTCGGCGTGGCCCGGACAGTCGACGTGGGCATAGTGGCGGTTCGCCGTCTCATATTCGACGTGCGCCGTCGAGATCGTGATGCCGCGCGCCTTTTCTTCCGGCGCCTTGTCGATCTGATCGTAGGCCGTGAACGTCGCCCCGCCCGTCTCCGCAAGAACCTTCGTGATCGCAGCCGTCAACGACGTCTTGCCGTGGTCAACGTGACCGATCGTCCCGATGTTGCAATGCGGCTTGTTACGTTCAAACTTCGCTTTGGCCATTTGACTCTCCGTTCAGTCGTTGACTGTCGCCAGCGACAATCAGGCAAATTTCTTCTGGACTTCAGCCGACACGTTCGCCGGCGCTTCAGCATAATGATCGAATTGCATCGTGAAGGTCGCGCGCCCCTGGCTCATCGAGCGCAGGTTGTTCACGTAACCGAACATGTTCATAAGCGGCACCATCGCGTTGATAACGTTGGCGTTGCCGCGCATGTCCTGACCCTGGATCTGGCCGCGCCGCGAATTGAGATCGCCAATGACCGATCCGGTGTAGTCTTCCGGCGTCACCACCTCGACCTTCATGATCGGTTCGAGCAGCACCGATTTGCCCTTCTGCAACGCCTCGCGGAAGCAGGCGCGGGTCGCGATTTCGAACGCCAGCGCAGACGAGTCGACGTCGTGGAACTTGCCGTCGATGAGCTGCACCTTGACGTCGACCACGGGGAAGCCCGCGACCACGCCGGAGGAGAGCACGCTCTCGATGCCCTTCTCGACGCCGGGGATGTATTCCTTGGGCACCGCGCCGCCGACGATCTTCGACTCGAACTCGTAGCCTTTGCCGGGCTCGCTCGGCTCGACGATCAGCGTGACGGCGGCGAACTGGCCGGTGCCGCCGGTCTGCTTCTTGTGGGTGTAGCTGTGCTCGACGCGCTTGGTGACGCGCTCGCGGAACGCCACCTGCGGCGCGCCGATGTTGGCGTCCACCTTGTAGGTGCGCTTGAGGATATCGACCTTGATGTCGAGATGGAGCTCGCCCATGCCCTTGAGGATGGTCTGCCCGGACTCCTGATCGGTGGAGACGCGGAACGATGGATCCTCCGCCGCGAGCTTCGCCAGCGCGACGCCGAGCTTTTCCTGGTCGGCCTTGGATTTCGGCTCGATCGCGATCTCGATCACCGGATCGGGGAATTCCATCTTTTCCAGAATCACCGGATGGGCCGGATCGCACAGCGTATCGCCGGTGCGCGCTTCCTTCAGGCCGGCCAGCGCGACGATGTCGCCGGCATAGGCCTCCTTGATGTCCTCGCGATTGTTCGCATGCATCAGCAGCATGCGGCCGATGCGCTCCTTCTTCTCGCGCGTCGAATTGATCACGCCGGTGCCGCTCTGGAGAACGCCGGAATAGATGCGGCAGAAGGTGATGGTGCCGACGAACGGGTCGTCCATGATCTTGAACGCCAAGAGCGCCATCGGCTCCTTGTCGTCGGCATGGCGGACGACCTCGTTGCCCCTGTCGTCGACGCCCTTGATCGCGGGCACATCGAGCGGCGACGGCAGATAGGCGACCACAGCATCAAGCAGCGGCTGCACGCCCTTGTTCTTGAAGGACGTGCCACACAGCACGGGATAGAACGCGCCGGTGATGACGGCCTTGCGGATCAGCCTCTTCAGGGTGGCTTCATCCGGCTCGGTGCCGTCGAGGTAGGCGGCCATGGCGTCGTCGTCGAGTTCGACGGCGGCCTCCACCAGCTTCTCGCGATACTCTTTCGCTTTGTCGGCGAGATCAGCAGGAATCTCCTCGACATCGTACATCGAGCCGAGCGTGTCCTGATTGTAGACCAAAGCCTTCATGCGGACGAGGTCGACCATGCCCTTGAAGTTGTTCTCCGAGCCGATCGGAAGCTGCAACGCCACGGGGCGCGCGCCGAGCCGATCAACGATATCGGCCATGCACTTGTAGAAGTCGGCGCCGGTCTTATCCATCTTGTTGCAGAAGACGATGCGCGGCACCTTGTACTTGTCGCCCTGGCGCCAGACGGTTTCGGTCTGCGGTTCGACACCCTGGTTGGAGTCGAGCACGCACACGGCGCCGTCGAGCACCCGCAAGGAGCGCTCCACCTCGATGGTGAAATCGACGTGGCCGGGGGTATCGATGATGTTCAGACGCTTGCCATCCCAGAACGCGGTGGTCGCGGCGGAGGTGATGGTAATGCCGCGCTCCTGCTCCTGCGCCATCCAGTCCATCGTCGCGGCACCTTCGTGCACTTCGCCGATCTTGTGGCTCTTGCCGGTGTAATAGAGGATACGCTCGGTCGTAGTGGTCTTGCCGGCGTCGATATGCGCCATGATACCGAAATTACGGTAATCCTCGATAGCATGTTGGCGGGGCATGGAGCTGTCCTTGAATTCCTGTTGTCGCCGTTACCAGCGATAGTGCGAGAACGCGCGGTTGGCTTCGGCCATCTTGTGCACGTCTTCACGCTTCTTGACTGCGCTGCCCCGGTTGTTCGACGCATCGAGCAGTTCGGCCGAGAGCCGCTCCGTCATCGTCTTTTCATTGCGTCCCCGCGCGGCCGCGATCAGCCAGCGGATGCCGAGCGCCTGACGTCGGGTCGAGCGGACTTCCACCGGCACCTGATAGGTAGCGCCGCCGACGCGGCGCGACCGCACTTCGATGGTCGGCATGACGTTTTCGAGCGCCTGTTCGAACACCGGGAGCGGCCCCTGCTTGGTCTTGGCCTCGATCAGGTCGAGCGCGCCATAGACGATGCTTTCGGCGACCGACTTCTTCCCGGCATACATCA
>NZ_MKSM01000118.1 GCF_001897285.1 Nitrobacter sp. 62-23 | reverse complement strand
CGCTGCCCAATTCAAGGTAGCGCTCGAAAATGAGGCGGACGGTTCTTGCTTCGTCCGGGTGGATGGAGAGCTTGCCGTCGCTCAGCGCGTACCCGAGCGGGACCATGCCTCCGACCCACAAGCCCTTGCGCTTGGAGGCGGCGATCTTGTCACGGATGCGCTCGGCTGTGACCTCGCGTTCGAACTGGGCGAAGGACAACAGAACATTCAGGGTCAACCGGCCCATCGATGTGGTCGTATTGAACTGCTGGGTCACCGAGACGAAGGACACGCCATGAGCGTCGAACTGCTCAACCAGTTTGGCGAAATCGGCCAGAGACCGCGTCAGGCGGTCGACCTTATAGACGACGATGACATTGATTTTGCGTGCCCTGACATCATCGAGCAGCTTTTGCAGGGCAGGGCGGTCGGTTGACCCGCCTGAGAACCCGCCATCGTCATAGCGCATCTTGATCAGCGTCCAGCCTGCATGCGCCTGGCTGCGGATATAAGCCTCCGACGCATCATACTGGGCGTCGAGCGAGTTGAATTCCTGATCGAGCCCGGCGTCGGTCGAGACGCGGGTATAGATCGCACACCGGATGGATTTGCCAGCCGGCCTCATTGCTGCCTCACAGTTGCAGCCCGCAGGCCAAAGAACCGCGGCCCGTTCCATTTGGTCCCGGTAATGGCAAAGGCAATCTTCGACAGGCTGTCATAGGTTTTGCCCTCAAGGGCAAAACCATCGGCGAGCACCATCACCCGATGGTCTCGCCCGTTCCATTCGCGGGTCAGGATTGCGCCGGGCGCGAGCTCCTGGTTGCGCTGATCGAGCCTGTCGATCAGCTTGGTGATCGTAGCCGGTTCCCTCGATCCAACGGCAGCCTTCAAGATCTGTACCATCCCCGCATCGAGATCACCGAAGGCATCGGCTTGAATGCGATAGGCCAGCATTGCGAACAGCAGATGCTTCGGCAGGTGAACGGGTGCCGAGCGACCGGTTACACCTTGCCATCGGAGCCGCAGGGCCTTGAGATCAAGATCGCCGAGATGCGCGATCTCGATCTCAAGGGAAACTGCATCAATGTTGCGACGTGATTGTCTTCGAGCGCCATCGATCATGTGGCTTTGGCCGATTTGCTGCCCCCGTCCGCTGGAGCCTTGATGCGATAGCGTCGGACCTCGTCAACAAGCTCGGAATCGAGATCAAGATTCAGTTTCTTGCGAACGACACCGGCAAAGAAGCCACGCACCGGTGCGGCTGCCAGCCCGTTGCCTTGACGACGGCGTCGATCGTACAGCCATCCGTCGATCGCAGCAGAGCGAGCACCCGCGCCTGCTTCGAATCGGCGCGAGCGCCCGATGTTCTGGTGGGCAAGGCGGATGAGTCGGCAGCCGGCAAGACCTTCGAAGTCGTTGGCCTTTTTGTTCTGGCGCCGACATATTTGGCTTTAACGGATCGGGTCGCAGCTGATTTTGAGGCACGTTGTCTCGTCGTCGCTGCTGCGCACGCATCTTTGAGCCCCTCAAGCATTTGGTCACGATCTTAGAGCTTTGCGTCAGCTGCAATCGTTGCAGCTGCACCTTGGTACAATGGTCATAAGGACAGCGTTTAGGTAACCACGGTTCATGGAAATTTAGCTGGCGGGACTACCGCCATTCCGGGGGAGTCGTTTTTATTTGGCCCGAATTCGATTAATATAGGAATTCGATTTATGTTTATGAGCATTACCACAGACCGCACGCCGCGCCCAAATTCGCTAGGTGATCTCGGCATAACGAGCGGTTCAAACTCGATCGTCAGTTTAAGTGAATTTACTTACAAAAAAGGGATCGAAATTTACGGCGAGAAGGAGCCTGCCGAGTACGTTTATCAGGTTAAGAAGGGAGTGGTGCGAAGTTACAAACTGCTCTCCGATGGTCGGCGTCAGATCGGCGCGTTTCACTTGGTCGGCGATATTTTTGGGCTGGAGAACGGTGAGACGCATCGATTTACGGCGGAAGCCATCGTGCAGACCACTGTTCGCTTAAGCAGGCGGCGAAGCCTTGAGGTGACGGCCGAGATCGACGCTGTTGTTTCACGCAACCTGCTCGGCATGACAACCCGAAATCTACAGCACGCGGAAAACCATATGCTGTTGCTGGGGCGCAAGACCTTGCTGGAGAGGGTTGCTGCGTTTCTACTTGAGATGGACGGGCGGCTGAGTAACGCTGAGATAATGTCGCTGCCCATGTCACGTCGTGATATTGCGGATTACCTTGGCTTAACCCTCGAAACTGTGTCGCGTGCACTGTCCCAACTGCATAAAGCTGGCGTCATCGATTTTATCGGTACCCAACGGGAATTCGTAATTCTCGACCGGCAGCGGCTTGCCAGGTTCGACCTGCAGAGTTAAACGCGATTGGGACAGGGATAAAGCTGAAGTCCCGGTTTTATTCAAATATTCCTGCCGTGCTACCTGATACCAAGAGCACGTCAGCTGTGGCAATAGCAGGTTCGGATGCGTTAAAAGACGAACGCTTCTCCTCCTGATTTGAATCAAGGCGGGCCCGCACTGGATGCGGAATGATCGTCCCGTGAGAGATGAGGGGCGGTACTTGCGAAGCATCAGGCAGCTTGTTGCGGACAAGAATCAAATCCGGATTTCAGGACGAATATTTGCAGCCGCCGTTCTGGTTGGAGTCTGGCGGGTGGCTCCCGCTTCGGCACGAACCTCTGCTGACCGGACAGTCAGTGCGTTGGGAAAACACCTCATGACGACAATTTATATTTCGAGCGCCATAATATCCGTACTGCCACGATATCGAGATGAAGTGCTATGTACGCTCACCACGCTTCACAACGCTTCACAACGTTGAAGTTCGTCATGCCAACGCTTCGAAGATTATCATCATCATAGAATCGCTCGCCAGTGGCATTCTTGGAGCGCATCTCGGCAAAATAGCATCCCGGCAAGGCGTCCTGTCGGCCAAACATGGTGTTCGAGCACGTCGGGAGGCTCGCCGAGATCGGAGACTAAAACATATCACTCTCGCGACGCCAATTACTGAAGGCCCAAGCGCCGGCTGTGGCGGCCGCAGCAGCCGGTATAACGATTCCCGCCGGTGCACAGCCAGTGGCGGGCGGCATCGGCGCTCCAGCTGAGATTAAGTGCGGGCATAGAGGCAAACTCAGATCGTCTTTGCTCGCCCCTATTTGATATTCTTGATGATCGCTCGCTCCCGTATGTGTTCTATTGCGTCTTTTCAGAGGAAAATGTCATGAAAAGATCTTTTATTGCCGCGTTGGTTACTCTGCTTGTTAGCGTAGCTGGTTTTGGCACGCCATCGCGGGCCGAGACTGGTCAGGTTTCCGTTGTATTCACGAAAGGAGGATTCATCGTCGGGGTCGGCGGTGGAGAAGGCGTGCTTGTCTTCAAAGGCAAGCGTTATCCATTCACCGTTTCGGGCATGAATATCGGCTTCACCATCGGAGCCTCGACAACCAAGCTGGTTGGACGAGCCCTCAATCTGAATAGCTTGGCAGCGTTTGAGGGTAACTACAGCGCGATCGGAGCTGGCGGTGCAGTTGCAGCCGGAGCGGCAGGCGTTCAATTGCAGAATGCTAATGGCGTAATCCTGCAGCTTAGCGGTCCCAAGATCGGCGCTGAAGTGTCGGCTGCGGTAGGCGGGGTAACGATCAGGTTTAAGTAGGTGTGATGCGATCAGGCCGCACGTTTGCGCTTGATACTCAAACGTGCGACTGCCCGCTTCGTGCAGCCTGCGACGGCAGGCTCTGCGGGACTTGGGGGCAACGCGTGCGGCGCTATTTGTCCCGGCGCGATTACAATTAACTCACGCTGAATAACGGATGAGTTCGTATTTTCGAACGCGATTCGGAGATTTCTGGATGCGGCGCGAGTTTGTGAGGATCGTACGTTTGAGCTGCGCGTGATCTCGTGGCGGAATATCGCGCTAGATCGCACCCTTGAAGTCGCCGTTGAAGTACTCGCTGGCATTGAGTTCTGGTGAGCACGGCGGCAGGTAGAACACCTCGATCCGTTTCGCGTTCGCCGCCAGCCAGCCTTTGACCATTCTGGATTTGTGTACGCTCAAGTTGTCGAGGATCAGGAAGACCTTGCGCTTGGTGTCCTTGGTCAGACGTCGCATGAACAGGATCAAGCGTTGCGGCGTGATTCCGCCAGCATAGATCATGAACCGGACCTTGCCCTGATGGGTCACTGCCGCAATCAACGACAGGCTGCTGCGGGACTGTCAGGATTTCCGTGTGCGAGCGGGCATAATGGGAGAGAAGAAGTCCCATGATGTCCCGATGCAAGGAGCCGACGATACCAGCTTCAACTTTTGGCGGGCAGCGATGCAGCGATGGCACTGGATCATGACGGACTTCTGGATTCGCTGAAGAAGTGCGGGCCGAACGCGCGCTAAGCGCGAGATGGACCATCGCCTTGGCGAAGAAGCTCAGGCCGGGAATAGCGCAGTGAGCGCCTGTCATATTGGCAACGAGTGACTTCGGTTCAGGCCATGTGATCTCCTTCGAATCTTCGCAAATCCGAAAGAATCTGAGTTTACGTCTTGAACGGCCGCGACGGCAGGCCAGTTCCCGGCCGGTTGGATATATTAGAGCTAATCCGTGCCGAGGTGATTCAACGGTTACGCGATTACGGCTTGCCGTCGGCGAAGCTGTATCCGGGTCTAATTTTTTTGATCTTGCCGCGCTTATGTAAGCCGGATAACCTTTGATGGAATTCAGGTGCTCCTTCGCGAGAGAAGCAACCGTGGACAGGGTGACAGACCCGTCTGAATCCAGAGATTCCGCGCCTCCGCGCACGCGGCGCGATGAGTTTGTCGTATTTCTCATAATCGCAGCACTGATTTGGCCGATCGTCGCCGTTGGCGTGGTCGGCGGCTATGGATTTTTGGTCTGGATGTCGCAGTTGATATTGGGGTCTCCGGGACCGCCAAATTGATGGTTTGATTAGCGAGTAACGGGTCATGAAAGAGTCAGAGCTTTCGCGGCGAACATTGCTATTCGGTCAGCTTCGATCGCCGGCCATCTATATTTCGAGTGCGGTTGTCTCGGTCTTGCCGCAGCACCTCGAAGAGGTAGAGCAATTATTGTCAGCGATGCCTGAAGTCGAAATTCACCATCGCAGTCCATCGAAATTTGTCATTGTTCTGGAAGCTCCAGACAGCGGCATACTCGGCGCGCGTCTTGCCGAGATTTCGGGGTGGAATGGTGTGCTGTCCGCCAACATGGTCTACGAGCAATTCGACGAAGCTGCCGGGCATGGAGAAGAACGATGAGTCTTTCGCGGCGCGACATGCTTAAGGCGCAAGCGGCTGCCGTTGCGGCAGCTGCGGCTAATATCGTCATACCTGCAGCCGCACAGCCTGTGGCGCAGGGGATCGGTACGCTCGAGATCAAATGGTCGAAGGCGCCCTGCAGATTCTGCGGCACCGGGTGCGGCGTCATGGTCGGCGTCAAGGGTGGCAAAGTGGTCGCGACCCACGGCGATACGCTGGCAGAAGTGAATCGCGGCCTGAACTGCATCAAGGGCTATTTTCTATCAAAGATCATGTATGGTGGCGATCGGCTGACGACACCGCTGATGCGCAAGAAGAACGGCGTCTATGACAAGAACGGCGAGTTCACCCCGGTAAGCTGGGACGAAGCGTTCGGTGTGATGGCCGATCGTCTCAAGGCTGTTCTCAAGGCCAAGGGTCCGACGGCTGTCGGTATGTTCGGCTCCGGTCAGTGGACCATCTGGGAGGGATATGCAGCGACCAAGCTGATGCGCGCTGGTTTCCGCTCCAATAATCTTGATCCCAATGCTCGTCATTGCATGGCCTCGGCAGCCTTTGCCTTCATGCGCACGTTTGGCGCGGACGAGCCGATGGGCTGTTACGACGATTTCGAGGCGGCCGATGCATTCGTGCTGTGGGGCTCGAATATGGCCGAGATGCATCCGATCCTTTGGACGCGTCTGACCGATCGCCGGCTCAGCCACCCGCATGTCAAGGTCGCGGTTCTATCGACCTTCACGCATCGCAGCTCCGACCTTGCGGATATTCCGATCGTGTTCAAGCCGGGCGCTGATCTTGCCATTCTGAATTACATTGCTAATCACATCATCACGACCGGCCGGGTGAATAAGGACTTCGTCAAGAACCACACGACTTTTGTGAAGGGCGTGACCGATATTGGCTATGGCTTGCGGTCGGACCATCCGCTCGAGATGAAGGCCAAGGGAACAGCCAATCCGGCTGCCACGGAGCCAATCGATTTCGATGCCTATGCGAAGTTCGTGAAGGATTATACGCTGGAGAAGGTGTCCGCGCTCACCGGTGTCGAGCGCGGCTTTCTTCAGGAATTGGCGGAGCTTTACGCCGATCCCTCGCGCAAGGTGATGTCGCTCTGGACCATGGGCTGCAATCAGCATGTGCGTGGCGTCTGGGCCAATCAGCTCATCTACAACATCCATCTGCTGACGGGAAAAATCGCCGAGCCTGGCAATTCGCCGTTCTCGCTTACAGGGCAGCCCTCGGCCTGCGGTACCGCACGCGAGGTCGGCACTTTCGCGCATCGGCTGCCGGCGGACATGGCGGTGGCCAATCCCGAGCACCGCAAGCATACCGAGGAAATCTGGCACGTGCCGCATGGACTCATTCCCCCAAAGCCCGGGTATCATGCGGTCGAACAGGACCGCATGCTGCGCGATGGCAAGCTCAATTTCTACTGGATACAGGTCAACAACAACCTGCAGGCCGCGCCGAACAACACGCAGGAGACGTATCCCGGCTATCGCAATCCCGATAATTTCATCGTGGTCTCGGACGCCTATCCCACGGTCACGGCGCTGGCGGCGGATGTCATCCTGCCGGCCGCGATGTGGGTGGAGAAGGAGGGGGCTTACGGCAACGCCGAGCGCCGAACGCATTTCTGGCGACAGCTTGTGAATGCGCCAGGCGAAGCACGCTCCGACCTGTGGCAGATGATGGAGTTTTCCAAACGGTTCACCACCGACGAGATGTGGCCGGCGGAAATCCTGGAGGCCAATCCGAATTATCGCGGTAAGACGCTGTTCGATGTTCTTTTCAAGAACGGCAATGTCGATCGTTATGCAGCCAGCGAGATTCCCGCTGAATATGAGAACCAGGAATCGAAAGCGTTCGGCTTTTATGTTCAGAAGGGCTTGTTCGAGGAATATGCCACCTTCGGGCGCGGTCATGGCCACGATCTCGGGCCGTTCGACCTCTATCATGAGACGCGGGGCCTGCGCTGGCCGGTAGTCGAGAACAGAGAGACTCGCTGGCGTTACCGTGAAGGTCTCGATCCGTATGTGAAGCCCGGAAGGGGCGTCGAATTCTACGGCCAGCCTGACGGGCGGGCGAAGATCATTGCGGTGCCATATGAGCCGCCGGCCGAGTCGCCGGACAAGGAATACGATATCTGGCTGGTCACGGGACGCGTGCTGGAGCACTGGCATTCCGGCTCGATGACCATGCGCGTGCCGGAGCTTTTCAGGGCGTTTCCGGGCGCGGTGTGCTTCATGCACGCTGAAGACGCCCGCGTGCGCGGAATCAATCAGGGGGCTGAAATCAGGCTCGCCTCGCGCCGAGGCGAGATCAGGATACGCGTCGACATTCGCGGCCGCAATCGGATGCCGCGCGGCGTCGTTTTCGTGCCCTGGTTCGACGCCAGCGAGCTCATCAATAAAACCACCCTGGACGCGACAGATCCGATTTCCAAACAGACGGATTTCAAAAAATGCGCGGTCAAAATTACTGCCGTTTGAATCCGTGGGCCCGCCCACTTCTAGGAGCCGTGCTGAGCGGATGCGTCATTTTACTGAGCGGCGCGATCTACGCGCAGAACGCGCCACAGGGCGCGCCGCAAATCGTGCCGAGGGTGACGGGCAATGCGGACCCCATGAGCGATCCACCGGTTCCGCCGATCCCGCGTCCGATCACCGACGACAGGCGGGTGATGCGCAACTATCCTGAGCAGCCGCCGGTGATTCCGCATTCTATCGATAATTATCAGCTCACGCTAAGAACCAACCGCTGCCTCGACTGCCATAGTCGGCAACATACCGAAGCATCGGGCGCGCCGATGATCAGCGTCACCCACTTCACGGATCGCGATGGTCAGGTTCTCGCCGATGTCACGCCGCGGCGCTATTTCTGTACGATCTGTCATGTTACGCAGACCAATGTTAAACCGTTGGTGCCGAACACATTCCAGGACATGCTTCTGATTCGCGACCCCAAGCGGTGAGAGCGACATGGCAAAACTGAAAGCCCTGCTGCTGTGGTTTTGGCGGATCGCCAGTCGGCCAAGTATGTATTTCAGCCTTGGTTTTCTCACCCTAGGCGGCTTTTTGTGCGGCGTGATCTTCTGGGGCGCGTTCAACACGGCGCTCGAACTCACCAATACCGAGGCGTTCTGCGTCTCTTGTCATGAAATGCATGACAATGTGTACCAGGAATTGCAGCACACCGTGCATTTCTCGAACCGATCCGGTGTCCGCGCCACTTGTCCGGATTGCCATGTTCCCCATGCTTGGACCGACAAGATTGCGCGCAAGATGCAGGCTTCCAAGGAGGTTTGGGGCAAGATCTTCGGCACCATTTCAACCCGGCAGAAATTTTTAGATATGCGCCTTGAGCTGGCCGAGAACGAATGGGCGCGCCTCAAGGCCAATAATTCTTTGGAATGCCGCAATTGCCATTCCTCGATCGCGATGGATTTCACTAAACAGACGCCGCGTGCGGCTGAAATCCACACCCGTTATCTGGTCTCGGGTCAAAAAACCTGCATTGATTGCCACAAGGGCATAGCGCACGAGCTTCCGGACATGACCGGAATAGAGCCGGGCTGGCGCGTGCCGCCTGAACTGCGTGACCGGCACAGCTTCAGGGAGCAGCGGCAGTCGCTGCAGCACTTCATCGCGACAGCGAGCGCGGGAGCAACGGGCGGTGAATAATTTGGTTTCGCGTGTTCCGACGATTCTCGTCAACCCCCACCCAAAGCGTCCCTAGATCGATTGCACTTGCCACGCTCCGACCTTGTGCAAGGATGGAGTTCCGTGGTTTGTACCGATTGTAATTTGTTGGTGAGCAATATTGGGGACTGTCTTGAACGAGTCGCTGCATCCGCTCACGCCGCATCATTTGCCCCCCTTCATCACCGCGCCCGGTGACATAGACATTCTCATGGTCGTCATGGGCATCGTTCTGCTCATGGCCATTCTGTTCGTCGGCAACATCTATCTACAGCTCCATTCCCTACCGGAGCGGATGGCTCATAAATCGAAGTGTCCGGCGCCAGCGCTGATGGGACCAAGGCGGCTTAACTGCGAACGGAGGATTTCTGGTTCATCGTAGCCTTTCAAAGGAGCGAAGATGAGACAGAAATCCGGGACAGGGAAAGCGCCAGCGGAGCAGGTCATCAAGGACATCCGCCGTGCGACCCGCAAGCAGTATTCGGCCGAAGAGAAGATCCGGATCGTACTGGAATGCCTACGCGGTGAGGAGTCGATCGCCGCGCTATGCCGCCGCGAAGGCATCGCTGAGAGCCTGAACTACAACTGGTCGAAGGAGTTCCTGGAAGCCGGCAAGAAGCGGCTTGCCGGCGATACGGCGCGGGCGGCCACCAGCGACGAGGTGAAAGTGCTGCGCAAGGAGGCGCGCGATCTCAAGGAGGTCGTCGCCGAACAGGCGCTGGAGCTGCGGCTGCTTAAAAAAGCATGATCGCGGATGGGGGCGACGACGAATGAGATATCCCGCATCCGAGAAGCTGGAGATCATCCGGCTGGTCGAGCAGTCGCGCCTGTCGGCGCGGCGCACGCTGCAAAAACTTGGCGTTGCCCGGTCGACCTCAATCGCTGGCATGATCGCTTCCTCACTGGCGGTATCGACGCGCTGGAGGATCGCAGGCCTCGGCCGAACCGGGTTTGGAACCGCATTCCCGAGGAGACGCGAGATCAGATCATCGAGCTGGCGCTAAATGAGCCGGAGCTATCGCCTCGGGAGTTGGCGGTCACCTTCACCGATACCAAGGGCTACTTCGTGTCGGAATCTTCGGTCTATCGCCTGTTCAAGGCCCATGACCTGATCACCAGCCCGGCCTTCATCGTCATCAAGGCCGCCGCCGAATTCCACGACAAGACGACAGCGCCGAACCAGCTCTGGCAGAACCGATTTTTACCTATCTCGAGGTCAGCGGATGGGGATGGTTCTACCTGTCGAGGGACTGTCAGGAATCTTGTGTTTGAGGCCATACTGATGAAGCGAAGGAGCATCATATGGCTATCGAGAAAGAGGTTTTGGATCAGCTTCTCGCAGGTCGTGAGCCGAAGGATGTTTTCGGCAAAGACGGCCTGGTCGATGAGTTAAAGAGAGCGCTATCGGAACGGATCTTGAACACCGAACTCGACGAGCACCTTGAGGCGGAGACCGCCGGCGGCAAATCCAATCACCGCAATGGCTATTCGAAGAAGTCGGTTTCGACGGCAACATCGAAGGTCACGCTGGCGATGCCGCGCGACCGTGCCGGCACCTTCGATCCTCAATTGATCGCCAAATATCAACGCCGGTTTCCGGATTTCAACGACAGGATTATTTCGACGTACGCCCGCGGCATGAGCGTGCGCGAGATCGGCGGCCATCTCGAGGAGATTTACGGCATCGACGTCTTGCCCGATCTGATCTCAGCGGTGACCGATGCCGTTCTGGACGAGATCGCGGAATGGCAAAACCGGCCGCTCGATGTCAGCTATCCGCTGGTGTTCTTCGACGCCTTACGGGTCAAAATTCGCGACGAAGGCTTCGTACGCAACAAGGCGGCCTACATCGCGTTGGGCGTCCTGCCTGACGGCACCAAAGATATTCTGGGTCTGTGGATCGAACAAACCGAAGGCGCTAAGTTCTGGTTGCGCGTCATGAATGAACTCAAGGGCCGCAACGTCAGTGACATCCTGATTGCCGTCGTCGATGGACTGAGGGGTTTTCCGGAGGCCATCAACGCCCGCCGGGCCATGCGGATGCGAGGTCATTTTCCAACCGATGACGCCGCAACAAAATTACTGTATCTGTGTCTCAACCGCGCCGCGGCTGAGTGGAAACGCCCACCGCGCGAATGGTCCGAGGCGAAGACTCAATTCGCCATCATGTTCAACGAGCGTTTCGTCACCGCATGATGGTTCACCTGCCTCAAACACAGAATTTCCGACACTCCCACCTGTCGACCGTGCTCGACGACTTCTTTCGCTACATCATCGCGTGGAAGCTGCGCACCACGATGAAGGCGGAAGACGTCACCGACACGCTGACCATGGCGTTGCAGGCATCCGGCTGCGACAGCGCCAGAGCCCTGCAGCGGCCGCGGCTACTGTCCGACAATGGCCCGTCCTACGTCTCGTCAGAGCTTGCCGCCTGGCTATCCGACAAGGGTATGGAGCACACACGCGGAGCACCCTGCCACCCCCAGACCCAGGGAAAGATCGAACGCTGGCACCAGACGCTGAAGAACCGTATCCAGCTGGAAAACTACTTTCTGCCGGGTGATCTCGAGCGAAAGTCGCGACGTTCGTCGATCACTACAACCATCGCCGCTACCACGAAAGCATCGGCAATCTCGCTCTCGCCGACGTCTACATTGGGCGCGGCGACATCATCATGCTGGAAAGGGAAAGGATCAAACGCGAAACCATCAAACAACGCCGCTTGCTTCATCGACAAGCGGCCGCCTAAAATGACAATCCTGATGGGCCAGAGCCTCCGTTAGCTCACACCGCCGATGGTCCCAAAATCCCCGACGACGGACAAGCAATAGCAGCACGATGTTCGGTATGTTGTTTCGTAAGATTGACAGTCGCTTTCTTTGAGCGTCGAGCATCTCATTCAATGTTTGGAAGAGTCCGGTGGACACCGTGCTGGTGTCCTTGGCGACTAGTACTTTTACCTGCTGCTCAGGAGCCTCCTGAATCTTGTTCGATCGGTCAACGATGTAAAAGTCTCGACTTAATCTGACAGTTTGGATTGGTGGGCCAATGAGCCGGCGTGGCGAGCGGGAGCGCTCAGCCGATATGGCGCGCCCGCGCTTGTAGCAGCGGTCCGATCTCCCCTTTTTTCGAGCTTCAGTTTGCAGTCCTCATTGACCATCTGGCCGTCCTCGAATCGATTTGAGCGACCCAACCGTCAGCACAGATTCGAAATTCCTTGAGTTGATGGTCTACCCCATCTGAGCCTAGATCACGGAAAGCCGAAATTATCTGCAAAAAGCCGCGCTACGGGATCACCGCAAGCGTTCACCAAAACATTGAGGCTTCAAGGCACGTCCAGCTACAGAGTGCAGCAAGGGGATTTTTCAGTTCCGGGAGGCTTCATTTTAAATCAACGCTGCCCCGCCCCCCGTTTAAGAAGCGCTTTCTAAGAGAGCATCAGCACTAGATGAAGTGTCTGCGGGTCTTGGTGCGCGGCCGGCGTGAAGCCGAATTTATCGAATACGTTTCTCATTGCGGCGTTCTCGGGCAGAACATCAGCCGTTAACTCCTGTAACCCTGCATCGCTCGCGAGCTTAATGAGATGGCGCATCAGAATTGAGCCGACGCCTCGTCCCTGCCAAGCATCGACAACGACAAATGCCATCTCGGCTCGCCCATGCTCGAAGACAATGTACCTGCCGCCTCCGGCGATCAGCTTGCGGCCGGAATCTTCTACGAGCGCTACAATCGCGACATGACTTTTGAAATCGACCTTCATGAAAAAGGTTCGCTCCTTTTCCGAGAAGTGACGCTTCATGGCGAAGAAACGGCGCTGGAGTGATTGTGCGCTGGTCCTTTCGATCGCGGCGAGCATGGCGGCTTCATCTTCCTGCCGGAGCGCGCGGATTTCGACTTGACTGCCGTCGCGCAGAAGCTCGCGTGCACTGTAGTTGATGGCTTTAGTCATTGGTTCCGGCAAACCAGGACAGCGGTGTGATCGGAACCGTTGAAGCTCAAGCCAACTCACGGCTGTTTGATTTGGATCAAGACTATGGCGCGAGAGCTGCCGGTAGCTTGACGACGATGTGTTCGCCTCAGATGGAGGTGCATCCTTGAAAACCTTTCGCCAATACTTACCCGGAGACGACGTCATCCAGCTTGTGATCCGGCTCGGGTTGCTTGCTTTTTTGATTTACTGGACGTTTGTTCTGATCCGTCCCTTCGTGCCGATATTGGCTTGGAGCATTGTACTCACTGTTGCGCTCTATCCTGTCTTCAATTTCCTTTCCAAGTTTCTCGGCGGCCGTCCAAAGCTCGCAGCGGCGATTCTCACCCTCATCAATCTTGGAATTGTCATCGGACCAGCAACCTGGCTTGGCTTGAATGCCTTGGAGGGGGTGAAGGAGTTTGCTGGAAATCTGAGCGCTGGTAACTTCGTGATTCCATCCCCGCCGGAAAGCGTCAATAACTGGCCGTTCATCGGCCCGAATCTTTACGAGTTCTGGGATCAGGCGTCCCGCAACATTCGAGCTGCCATGCGTGAGGTGGCTCCGTATCTGAAGCCATTGGCAGGCATTTTGCTGGCTCTTGCCGGCAATGCCGGCGTCGGCATGCTGAAGTTTCTCCTCTCCGTAGCGCTGGTCGGGTTTCTCTTCCCCTACGGCTCGCAGCTTGCAGAGGCAGGCAAAAGCTTCCTCTACCGTATCGTGCCTGAGCAGAGCGAACATTTCCTCGAACTGGCGGGTGCGACCATCCGCGCGGTGTCCCAGGGGGTCATCGGCGTCGCAATCATTCAATCCCTGCTGGCCGGCATTGGTTTCAAGCTGACGGGTATCCCCAGCGCCGGCCTGCTGGCATTCGCGGTTATGATCCTGTCGATCATTCAAGTCGGCGCGGCAATCGTCTTGGTTCCCGTGATCATCTGGATCTGGACGGACAAGGATTTCACGACAGCGTTGCTGCTGACAGTGTTCCTGGGCCTCGTCGGCGTACTCGACAATATCTTGAAGCCGCTCGTGATGAAGCGCGGCCTGACGACCCCGACACTTGTCATCTTTGTCGGGGTGATCGGAGGGACGCTCGCGCATGGACTTGTCGGCCTCTTCATAGGGCCGATCATTCTCTCTCTGGCCTGGGAATTGACGGTGGCCTGGATACGTAGCGATCGCGCCGGCACAGCGTCATTGCCAAGCTGATTGGCGAACGTTGACCTAGATCAACGTTCGATGCCTCGATGCCCCTTGAATGAGTTGCACGACAGCGAGGTCGAGACATGCTGATGGACAAAGCAACGCCGCCGGGCGGTCCCTTGTCAGGATTTGTTGCTTCGGCCGTAGAGTACATGATCGACGCCGGTCAACGCAGCGTCCTGTTCCTGGACGTCTTGCGGCGACGCGGCGATCAGTATCGGGAACACGCCGCGCAGACAGCACCGCATGTCCTGCAATATGCCGCCGAACTCATCATCGATGGCCGTAAACTGGATGAACCGGTAAATTATGTGCTGGTACGCATTATCCCGCCCACAGACATTGAAATTGATCCCGACCGGCGACCATTTATCGTGGTCGATCCTCGTGCTGGACATGGCCCTGGAATCGGAGGATTCAAAGCAGACAGCGAAATCGGAGTTGCGCTGAAAGCGGGGCATCCATGCTATTTCATCGGCTTCCTGCCCGAGCCGATGCCTGGACAAACAATCGAGCGGATCGCGCGCGCCGAAGCTCTGTTCATCGAGAAGGTCATCAGCCTTCATCCGAAAGCCGACGGCAAGCCGTGTGTTATCGGAAATTGCCAGGCTGGCTGGGCCGTCATGATCATTGCATCGCTGCGACCCGAACTGTTCGGCCCTGTCATCATCGCTGGCGCGCCGCTTGCCTATTGGGCGGGGGTGCGTGGAAAATACCCGATGCGCTACTTGGGTGGTCTGCTGGGAGGAGGCTGGCTAACAGCGCTAACGTGTGATCTCGGAGCCGGTAAATTCGATGGCGCCTGGCTCGTGCAAAACTTCGAGAGTCAGAATCCTTCGAATACACTGTGGACCAAACAGTACAATGTTTACTCAAAGGTCGATACCGAGGCCGAGCGATATCTCGACTTCGAACGCTGGTGGGGCGGGCACGTCAATCTGAATGCTGAGGAGATCCAGTTCATCGTCGACGAGCTGTTCGTTGGCAACAACCTCGCTGCCGGTCGTATCAGGATGTCTGATGGTCAAGCGGTCGACCTGCGTAATATCAGATCACCGATCGTGGTGTTCTGCTCCAAGGGAGATAATATTACCCCGCCGCAGCAGGCATTGCACTGGATTCTCGATCTCTATGCAGACGTCGACGAAATCAGGGCCTACGGGCAAACGATCGTCTACACGGTCCACGAGAGTGTCGGCCATCTCGGCATCTTCGTTTCCGGCGGCATTGCCAAGAAAGAACACGCGGAGTTTTCCAGCAATATCGATCTGATTGATATCTTGCCACCCGGTCTCTACGAGGCGACTTTCGAGGCCAAGGGCGCCGACACGACGAATGCCGACCTTGCCGCCGGCCAGTGGGTCATGCGTTGCGAGGCGCGGACGCTTGATGATATCCGCGCCATGGGTGGCAATTCGCTTGAAGATGAGCGGCGGTTTGCCGCCGCCAAGCGAGTATCGGAAATCAATCTGGCCGCCTACCGAAAGTTCCTGCAGCCTTGGATCAGAGGGATGGTGACGCCACAGATGGCGGAGCTGGCGCGAAATCTGCATCCACTGCGGCTCCAGTATGAAGCTTTCAGCAGCCAGAATCCGTTGATGTCAATGGTGAAGTCATTGGCTGACCAAGTGAGTAAGGATCGCAAGCAGGTCTCGACGGATAATCCCCTCCTTGCCTTTCAGGAGCAGGCTTCCAGGCAAATTGTTCACGCACTCGACAGTTGGCGAGATTCACAGGAGGCGCTCAGCGAGGCGACCTTTCTTGCGGTTTACGGCTCGCCGGCGTTGCAAGCGGCTGCCGGAATCGATCTGCAATCCACCCCATCGCGCTCGCCGGAGATGTCTGCTGCACACCGGGAAATGCTCAACAGGCGGATCGCCGAGCTGAAATCCAGAATTGGTGAAGGTGGACTTCGCGAAGCGGCCATTCGCAGTCTGCTTTATGTCGGGTCGGCGAGAGGAATGGTGGACGAGCGTAGCCTTGAAGCGCTGCGTAACGTTCACCGGAGCAACGTCGGTGCGCGGCTGACATTGAGCGAGTTCAAGATGGTGGTCCGGGAGCAGTTCTTCATGCTTCTGCTGGATCAGGAAGGGGCGTTGACCGCCATACCGAAACTGTTGCCCGACGATTCAAACATCCGTCAAACGGCCTTCGCGAAAGTCGGCGAAGTGCTGTCCGCCAGCGCGACGATCTCGGGTGAGGTCGCCCAGCGCCTGAAACGTGTTGCGGAACTTTTCGGTGTCGACGCGAACGAAGTTTCGGACAATGCATCGAGCCTGTCCTCCTTCGATCAGGCGAAGGCATCATAGCGTGAATCGGTAAGATTCGGAGCGGAATTATGAACGCCTCGCCGGTCGATACAGAAAAAACGCGTTCTCCCAGCAAGTATGACCGTCTGATCGCTGCGGCCAAGGCGGTTCTGCCAACACCGACCATTGTCGTGTACCCCTGCGATGAGACCTCGCTGCGTGGCGTTGTCGACAGCGCGTCGGCAGGCATTATCCGGCCGACGTTGGTCGGACCTGAGACGAAAATCAGGGATACGGCCAGCAAGTGTGGCTTCGACGTCTCCGGCTTCAAGATTGTCGATGTGGCGCACAGCGAGGCTGCGGCTGCAAAGGGTGTTGAGCTCATCCATGCTGCCGCGGGCGAGATGTTGATGAAGGGCAGCCTGCACACCGACGAACTCATGCGCAGCATTACGGCAAAGATAGGCGGGCTGCGAACCAACCGGCGGATCAGCCATGTGTTCGTAATGGATGTGCCGGCCTATGCCGAAACGCTGTTTGTCACGGACGCGGCCATCAACATTTTTCCAGATCTCGATGCCAAGCGCGATATCATTCAGAACGCCATTGATCTCTATACGCAAACCGGCTTCGGAAAATCGCCTCGTGTGGCGATCCTGTCGGCGGTTGAAACCGTGACTTCAAGTATTCCATCTACGGTCGAAGCTGCTGCGCTCTGTAAAATGGCCGATCGTGGCCAGATCACTGGGGGCGTGCTCGATGGCCCGCTTGCCTTCGATAACGCGATCGATGCGGAAGCGGCACGGATCAAGGGAATCAGGTCCGAGGTTGCCGGACGAGCGCAGATTCTGCTCGTACCCGACCTCGAAGCTGGCAATATGCTGGCGAAAAATCTCGCTTACTTTGCCAAGGCAGATAGCGCGGGTATCGTGCTTGGTGCTCGGGTGCCTGTCGTTCTGACGTCGCGTGCAGACTCGGCGCGCGCTCGGATGGCTTCCTGCGCGGTCGGTGCTCTCTACGCGAATGCAAGGCGCCAGCAGGCTCCAACAGTTGCCGCGTGATTGCCATGGATACCATTCTCGTCGTCAATGCCGGCTCCTCAAGCGTCAAGTTTCAGGTCTTTTCGATCGAAGGAGAAGGGCGGCTGCGGCGGCAGATCAAGGGTCAGATGGATGGCATCGGCCGTCGTCCTCGCCTGCGGGCGAAAGGTGTGGATGGCCAACCACTTGCCGACCGCGTCTATCCGGTCGAATCGGTTTCGGACGTCCCAGCCGCAATGGGTGTCGCCGGCGGATGGCTACGTAACGAAATCCGCATTAGCCCGATGGCAGTCGGTCATCGTGTCGTTCATGGCGGTCCGGACTTCGGCCAACCGGTGCTGATCGACCATGGCGTCGTGGCCCGGTTGGAGCGGTTCGTGGCACTCGCCCCGCTTCATCAGCCGCATAATCTGGCTCCGATCCGGTCGCTTCTCGCTAATTTTCCAACACTTCCACAGGTAGCTTGTTTCGATACCGCGTTTCACCGCACGCATGATGCTGTCTCTGACTGCTATGCAATTCCGTACCAATTATATGCCGAGGGTGTACGGCGTTATGGATTTCATGGTCTCTCATATGAATATGTCGCGAAAACCTTACCGCATGTCGCCCCTGAAACCGCCAGGAGGCGGGTGATTGTCGCGCATCTCGGTAGCGGAGCCTCTATGTGCGCTTTGAAGGAAGGACGCAGCATCGAGAGTACCATGGGGTTCACGGCCCTGGATGGGCTACCCATGGGGACGCGTCCAGGGCAACTCGACCCTGGTGTCGTGCTCTATCTGATCTCAGAGAAGGGAATGTCGCCTGCGAAGGCACAGGACTTCCTCTACCGGGATTGCGGATTGAAAGGACTGTCGGGCGTTAGCAACGATATGCGCGAACTGGAGGCGAGCGAAGATTCCAAGGCAAAACTGGCGATTGAGTATTTCGTCTATCGGATCGGCCTCAACGCCGGCATGCTTGCGGCGGCGTTGCAGGGTCTGGACGCTTTCGTCTTTACAGCCGGCATCGGGGAAAACTCGACGCGTATTCGAGCGCGCGTCGCTGATCAATTGGGTTGGCTTGGTGTGACCCTGGACTCTGCCGCGAATTCTCGCCACGCACGCCTGATATCCGGTTCCGACAGCCGCATTCCGATCTACGTCATACCAACCGATGAGGAGTTGATGATCGCGCAGCACACATTGCTGTTGCTGATGGACACACCATCCTCAAGTACCAGACAGGAGAAGGCGCTATAATTCCCGAATTCCCGGATACCAAGGTCGCTCTGAAAGGCAAGAAGGGCCTGATCGTTGGCATAGCCAACGATCAATCGATCGCGTGGGGATGCGCCAAGGCATTTCGTGCGCTCGGGGCCGAACTGGCCGTGACCTATCTGAACGAGCGCGCGAAAAAGCACGTCGAGCCGCTTGCGCAAGCATTGGAGGCGTCGATCTTCATGCCGCTCGACGTCATGGTGGAGGGGCAGACGGAGCGGGTATTTGAACGGATCGCAACGGATTGGGGACGGCTAGATTTCCTGCTGCATTCGATCGCCTTCTCCCCAAAGGAGGCGCTCCATGGACGGGTGGTAGACGTTGGTCGTGACGGCTTTCTTAAAACGATGGATGTCTCCTGCTGGTCATTTATGCGAATGGCTCATCTGGCCGAACCATTGATGAAACGGGGTGGATCCATTTTCACGATGACCTACTACGGTAGCCAGATGGTCGTTGAGAACTATAATGTGATGGGCGTGGCAAAGGCGGCCCTCGAAGCGGCCGTCCGCTATCTGGCTGCGGAATTGGGACCGAAGGGTATCCGCGTTCACGCAATCTCGCCCGGGCCGCTCGCCACGCGCGCAGCGTCGGGAATCCCCGAATTCGACGAATTGATGGACAAGGCGCAATCGAAGGCACCGACGCGGTGTCTGGTCAGTATCGACGACGTCGGCAACGCAACGGCATTTCTGGCGCTCGACGGTGCCAAGCTGATCACGGGTGGCGTCCTCTATGTCGACGGTGGCTATCACATCATCGATTGAGCACGTCGGTGCCGCCTATATCGGTTGTCAGCGGGCGTTGCGCTCGGCGCTCGAAGCCGTCAATTGACCTTAAACAAAGGGAGAAGTGTCAATTGAGCAAGAAGGCGCTACGTGCTTATCAACAGGGAGGTCGCTCCAGCAATGAAGCGCTCCGGGCGACTCGCGTTGATCGTTGCCTGATCCTTGGAGCCTATGACCGATCGAATCAAGGGTCGCGCGAGCGTGATGCAATCTCGTTCAAGTGGCTGGGTATTTGCGCGTCCGTCATCCGGTCGGATCTTCATTCCGGGATCGTGTTGGAAAGACAAGTTTAGCGTCTGTTACGTCAGGACTCGGCGATTTTGACACCTGGCGCGGCCTTGCTTTGACGAGTGACGAAACGTAGTTGGTTCCGGCATCGGAATGCAATCTCCCGATTCACAAGGTCGCCAGTACGTAACTCTCTTGCGCCGCGCCAGGTGACCTGCATTCCATAATTCACCATTCGAAATTGGGTAATCGACAAGCGGCGCTCGGCCATCTCGCCTCGACGCTCCTGGGTTCAGGTCTGCTGATCGAGGCTAGCGAGCTGCCCTCGATTCAAGAGAACGATCTGGCGCTGATTTCTGTCGACAAACCCGATGATGTCGAGTTCATGCAGCCGCGATAGTGCGCGGGACACCGTTTCCAGTGTCAGCCCCAGATAGTCGGCAATATCGCGCCGCGACATCGGCAGCGGTATAACGCCGGCTGCCTTGAGCCGTCTGTCCATCTCGATCAAAAAGGCAGCGACCCGCTCCAGAGAAGTCTTGCGGCCGAGCAGCAGCATGTGATTTTCCGCGTGCTGCAGATTGTCCGTGGTCATGCTGAGCAGATTTCGCGAGACCATCGCATCGCTCTCCGCCACCATTTCAAGGCTCCGCCGTTTGATCAAGCGAACTGTGGTGTTCAGGATCGCCTCCGCCGTAAAGCGATGCTCGGTTCCGTTTTCCAGGCCAAAAATGTCGCCGACGAGGTGGAACGCGCCGATCTGGCGACGACCGTCTGAAAGCAATTTGTAGCTTCGCACTGCGCCCGCCTTGACCTGATACACGTAGTCGGCGGGCTCATTTTCTCCATAGATCTCAGTGCCTTTCTTGTAGGTAAACTCGTTTAATCTTATTTTTCGATTTGAATTGCTAGCTATTCCTAATTCGCCGAGAGAGTTGGCCCAATATGCCAGATCGGTGGTAACGCGGACAAACATGGCCAACTCCTGTACGGTATCGATGTTGGATATGCTCTGCCTCTACGAAGTATGTCCGTGGAAGGAAGGCTTTATCGCGGCCTTAGAGCTTCCGCTAAGACACGTTTTTTGACCATTGTCTGAAAGGTCATTGTACCAAAGGACAGTCTTATATTAGGGTGTCAGAGAGGACAGTTCTGGGTCCCGGCTTCGGTGTTTGGATATTTCGACATTTCTGTTTGACAGATAGTGCTCGCCGCGTGAGGATCAGCTTGTGCTGGGGTATGGTTTTGCCTCAATGTGCCCCCTCGGCGATCCCGGGAGCGAGATACAAACTAGAGTGGCGGCTGGGAGGCGGACTTGCCTGGCCTTGTCTATATTGTCGACGACGATGCTTCGTTTCGGACAGCAGTCGAACGTCGCCTGAAGCTTGCCGGTTATGAAGTCGAGAAGCATTCATCGGCCGAGGCACTGCTGGATCGTCTGCAGGGCTCTGAAAGACCGGGGTGCGTCCTGCTCGACATACGAATGCCCGGACTGACGGGGCTGGAATTACAAAGCCGTCTCATCGAACTCCATTCGATCTTGCCGATCGTCTTCGTCACCGGCCATGCTGACACCCCGACGATCGTACGAGCTATCAGGGCGGGTGCCGAAGATCTTCTGATCAAGCCAGTATTGTCAGAGCAACTGATCGACGCGATCGAGCGCGCCCTGGCACGCCATGAGTTAGTCCGCGTCCAACGAGGCAAGCTCGATACGAGTCTCGCTCTCCTTGCGACATTGACGCCTCGCGAGCGACAGGTCTTCGATTTGATCGTACGCGGCAAGATCAACAAGCAAGTTGGTAGAGAGTTGGGAACAACCGAGCGGACCGTAAAAGCGCATCGCCATGAGGTGATGGAAAAGATGCAGGTTCACTCGCTCGCGGAACTGGTTTCGCTCGCGGAGCGGCTTGGCCTGATTAATCCCCACGAAAATTCAGGCAGCTAATCTTTTGCTCACTGCAACTTTCGGTACCATGTACGAAAGGTCACTATGAATATTGGCAGGCAAGGCGTCATATGTAAATGGACGCGCAGTGTGGCGATGGGCTTCATCAGGTTCGTGGAAGGCCGATGATGCCGAAATCCAAGTCAATTCTTATCGTCGACGATAATCCGTCAATGCTCAAGGGCATGAAACGGTTGTTAAGAGAGCATGGATTCAATGTAACGGTGTTTAATTCCGGTGCCGCGCTGCTGCGCCATGCTGATTTCGACGACGCCTTTTGCGTTATCCTAGATATCGATCTGAATAATGAATCTGGCATAGATTTGCGTCATCAACTCGCCGGCAGCGGTGTCGAGCTGCCAGTCATCTTTATTACCGGCAGCGATAGTGACGCGAAACGCTCAGCCGCAATCGAGTCGGGATGTATCGCGTACCTAACAAAGCCATTTTCGGCTAGATCGCTAATCGAACCAGTCGAGAAATTGCGTGGTGGGTCATTCTAGCGCGATCGGTCGGTTCGTTTGATCGCGGTCGCAATCCTCCCAGAGCCATTCCTTGATCATCTTCGGGCGCTTAGGAAATTCGTCGGAGGCTTGATCCAGATCAACTCGCGTTGGGCTCGACGCGTCGCCTATGCCATCAAGATCTGTGACAACTTGTGTAGGGGCAGCCGTGGGAGTCTATGCGATGAGGGGTATGCCTAACGTTCTTGGTTTTCCGACGGGAGCCTTGCTGATCGTCTTGTTTCTCTATGAGATGCGCCCCAACAAGGAGCCTTCATGAAGCTGCACGCGCTTCAGCGAGCGAGTTGGATCGAGATTTTTCCGCCACTGACGTGGCTTGCCGAATATAAGCCGTCCTGGCTCCATCGTGATGCGATTGCCGGCGTCACACTCGCCGCCTACGCCATCCCGGTGTCACTGGCCTATGCAGGCCTTGCTGGATTACCGCCGCAGGTTGGCATCTATGGTTATCTCCTTGGCGGCTTGGGCTATGCTCTCATGGGATCGTCCCGTCAGCTTGCTGTCGGTCCTACCTCCGCGATCTCGCTCATGATCGCTGGCGGCGTCGGGGCCTTGGCGGGAGGTGATGCCGTACGATTCGCGCAGATTGCGAGTCTTTCAGCATTCGCTGTGGCGCTGCTTTGCCTGATCGCCTGGGTTTTCAAGCTGAGCATTCTTGTGCGCTTGGTCAGCGACAGCATTCTCGTCGGCTTCAAAGCGGGCGCTGGACTTACAATCATAACGAGTCAGTTGCCGAGCCTGTTCGGTGTAGCCAGTGGCGGCCACAACTTCCTTGATCGCGCAATTCGACTTGCAGGTCAAATCGGCAACATCAACCCACTTGTGTTGGCAATAGGAGTTGTGGCGATCGTACTCCTGTTTCTCGGCGAACGATTCCTGACCCGCAGACCTGTCGGACTCGTGGTGTTGGCACTGTCGATTCTCTTGGCAACGTTACTAGGGTTCCCCGCGCTGGGCGTGCCTATCACCGGGAAGATACCGGGAGGTTTGCCTGCCTTGGAGCTGCCAACTTTTGGAATGCTGGATTTCGAAGAGCTGTTTCCGATAGCAGCCGGATGTCTGCTGCTGGCGTATATAGAAGGCGTTTCCGCGGCGCGGAGTTTTGCGGCGAGACATGGATATAGCATTGACGTCCGGCAAGAATTTTTGGGACTGGGGGCTGCTAACCTCGCAGTTGCATTCGGCCATGGCTATCCCGTCGCAGGCGGGTTGTCTCAGTCCGCCGTCAACGATACGGCGGGCGCGCGTACGCCTCTGGCATTGGTGTTTTGCTCGCTCACCCTCGCGCTCTGCCTGCTTTTCTTTACGGAGTTGCTGACCAACTTGCCGCGGACCGTATTGGCTGGAATTGTCATTGTTGCAGTTTACAAGCTGGTCGACGTTCGCGCGCTGCTTCGCATGTGGAAAGTAAGCCGCATCGACTTCTATGCCGCGGCTATCGCCCTCGTATCCGTGTTGCTGCTTGGGATTCTGCAGGGCGTTCTGCTAGCTGCCCTCGCATCCATTCTCCTGCTGCTTATCAGAGCGTCGCGGCCCAATATAGCGTTTCTGGGGCGGCTTCCTGGATCGGGTCGCTATTCCGACAGCCTCAGGCACGATGGCGTGAAGCCGTTGGTTGGCGTTATTGCCTTCCGTCCTGAAGCCTCGTTGCTCTACATCAATGCCGAGACGATTCTGGAGACAGTTTTGGCCACGCTACGAAAGTCGTCTGACGTGAGGCTGGTTGCCTGCGATCTTTCAGCCTCTCCCTACATCGATTTAGCGGGGGCTCGAATGTTACTTGATCTCTATGATGAACTGACCTCACGCCATATAGCGTTTTGCATCGTCGGCGCTCACGCGCAGTTGCGTGAATTGCTGCAGGCGGAAGGGTTAGCGGAGAAGACGGACAGCAATGAATGGCTCCGCACCATTGACGCTGTGCTGGCCGATGACAATGCCAGCGAGCGTCTCGGCCTCCAAGACGAATGGCTGGCTAAACAGTGAGCCGCTCCCGAGGTCGACGGTGATCGACCCAGATGCCCTGTGCCCTGCAGACAAAGAACTTCGGCCGTCGCTTCTGGCCACGTTGCATTATGCAGAGATACATTCGCTGCAGCTTCGGGAGTTGGGTTACGATAGTGGGGCATTGACTTTGATCAAGGTGGCGGAAAGGCAAAATGAAAAATGTCTACCGATACCAGTTCGCACAAAAGGTCGACCAGAGTGCTCGTCCCGTTCGGTTCGAAGCTGCCGGTTTCATCGTAGCGTAGAGTCATCAGAGGGAAAGGAATCATGAACAGATTTCGCATAAGCTTCGTTCTGCTAGCCTTGCTCGTGGGCGCAGCCGCCAATAGTACACCAGCGCGTGCTGAGATAGGTCGCGTCGCAGTGATCTTCACCAAGGGCGGATTCGTCATAGGAGTCGGCGGAGGCGAGGGCGTGCTGACGCTCCGGGGCAATCATTATCCATTCACAGTATCAGGCATGAGCGTCGGCTTCACGATCGGAGCATCGACCTCCAAGCTCGTTGGACGAGCCATCAATCTGAAGGGGCCGACTTCGATCGAAGGCAGGTACACCGCTGTCGGAGCGGGGGGTGCCCTTGCCGTCGGGGCGGGTGGAGTTCAATTGCAGAATGCCAATGGCGTGATCCTGCAATTGAGTGGTCCAAAGGTAGGCGCCGAAATGTCGGTCGCTGTCAGCGGGGTCTCGATACGCTTGAAATAGATACGAACAGGTCGGCCGTGCAGCGCGGCCGATCAATTTAATAGCGTTCAGGCACGGACGTCATCCCACGGAGGCCAACCTGGTCATCAAAGTGATCCTTAACGGAACGTTTTGGCAGCTTGACCTTGTTTCTATGAATCCGTTTGTACGGAATCAACTTCAGCAGATGCGCAATGCAGTTCAGCCGTGCTCGGCGCTTATCGTCGGAGCGAATGATGTACCATGGTGATTGTTGCGTGCTGGTCGCCTCAAACATCAAATCCCGCGCTTCCGAATAGTCATACCACCGTCGGTAGGATTCGGTATCCATCGGACTTAACTTCCATTGCCGCAACGGATCATCGATTCTTGCCTTGAAGCGACGCTCCTGCTCGTCCATTCCGACCTCAAGCCAGAGTTTGATCAGAATGATGCCGCCTTCGATGATATATTTCTCAATCTCGGGGCAAAGCGAAAGAAATCGTTTGTGCTCGACCGGCGTACAGAAGCCCATCACATATTCTACGCCGGCGCGATTATACCAACTCCGATCGAATATCACGATTTCACCGGCAGCTGGAAAATGCTGCATATAACGTTGAAGAAATATCTGCGTTTTCTCGCGATCTGACGGAGCTGGCAACGCGGCAACGCGAAACACCCGCGGACTAACCTTCTCTGTGATCGCTTTAATAGTGCCGCCCTTGCCGGCGGCATCCCGGCCCTCGAACAGGACGATGACTCGTATCTTATTCGCTTTTACCCATTCCTGAAGGTAGCAAAGCTCAATCTGGAGCTTTTCCAACTCTTTCTCATAGACCTTTCGTTTCATCCGTGGGGCGTTTGCGTCGGCTGACATGCTTACCTTCCGCGGCTTCAGATCAAACTCCACTGGACTGTTCTCAATCTCCCCAGGAAATAGTGATACCGATATCCCCCGGAATACCTTCGGGGTAGTCGATGATCTGGTAGCCAATGCGATAGCCCCGCGGCTTCAGGTAAGTGCGCCAAAGCTCGAAGATCTCCTTCGGAATCCCCATCAATGTATTCTCCCAACCGGATTCCTGCTGATTGATGGCACGGCCATTATCCGTACATAGCGAGTTGGGAAACCGATACACCTGCACTTCGGTTAGTCCGTTTCGCACTGCTCGCTGGATGATCGTCGAGGCGAGTTGGATTTTCTCGTCTTCGGATTTTCCTGACGGACGACTGAGCCGTTCGATCAGCGCTTGCTTTTCGGCTTCGGCGGCCGCTGCCAGCCGGGCATATTGATCCGCCCTTTCGGCCTCCTTAAGGGCTGCTTCTTTGCGGATTTGCTTCGCACTGGGAATGAGGTCATCGATGCTACCTGGCATGACGGAGGACTCCTGACGGTTTGGTCTACTCCCGCATTGTCGCAAGGCTAGATCGGGTCGACGTCGTTGCCTTGATCTAAGTCAAGCAATTCGCATCGGCGGTGCGTACCGTGCACGCTGAGGTTTCTGGCGGCTGGGGACAGCCAGGATGGGGAGAGTTGAACGAGAAGATACATGGTTCCACACCACCCGCCTTCAATCTTGCTCCCTCGGCGCGCTGTATTTGCGATTGCATAGCTTACCGGAGTAGACGGCGCACAAGTCAGAAAAATTGCAATTCGAGATCGTAGCTACTCATTGGCTTTTTTGCACATCCACTTGTTCTGGATTGCGGGACTATTGCTTGTGCTGATCGATATCACCGATTTCGGTACGCCGTTGCTCAGCATCGCAAGTACGGTCGATAAATCGCGGGCATCACGCCGGATGATACCGAAGCAAACCAGAATGCCAGGCACGAATTCTTTCCGAGGCGACAGATTCAAGGAGGAAAGCTATGAGTGTGCTTCGAAAGCATGTTTTTGCGGCGGCGGTTGCTGCGGGTTCCGTCCTACTGTCGTCGCAGACGGTGAATGCGTTCGACCTTTCCGGGGCGTGGGCCACGAGCGCGAAGCAATGCAATAAGATATTTACACGCAAAGGACGCGCACGTCAGGTCAGTTTTACGAGCTTTTCAGGTGCTTACGGTAGTGGGTTCATCGCTGAGGCAAATCGCCTAAGAGGAAAATCCGCAAGTTGTCTGATCAAGTCGAGGAAGGAGAGCGACCGAACCATCAATCTCGTTGTCGCCTGCGACTCCGGTATCATGCTTTCACAAATCCAGTTCTTCCTGAAGGTGATCGATGCTGACACCATCACCCGAAAATTCCCGGGCATGGAAGGAATAGATGCCCAATATCATCGGTGCCATATCTAGCGAATCGCACCTTTGATCGATTGTGTGTGAACTAAGGCTGGAGCATTCTTGGAAGTCGAGGCAAGTATCGATCGACCGCTGATGCCGAATAGCTACGGCGAGGAGGTCGTTTAGAGGATGATGCGCTAGGCCGTTGCCGCTGCCGTGGTGAAGACGCCGGGATACGAAGATGAACGGATGCGTTCCGATCGTAGCGATAGGTGTCGTTAGTCGTCTATTCGTCTGCCTGCTGGTCTGGGCGACCATCCCGTCCGAACTCGCGCGCGGTGCTCAAAGTCGCGAGATCAAACGAGTGTTAATTCTGAATTCCTTTGGGCGGGATTTCAGACCGTGGGGAGCATATGCCAAAACCATTCGCGAAAATCTGGAACAGTTGTCGCCATGGCGGATCGATTTTCAAGACCACTCATTAGTTTCAGCGCTTTCCGACGATGAAAATCCTGGGCTGCCATTTATTGCTTACTTGAACGCACTTTATTCCAAACACCCTCCGGATATCGTTATTGCCATTGGCGCCCCTGCCTCGAATTTTATTCAGCATAACCGCCAAGGTTTGTTCACTCAAATTCCCCTGATACTAACGGCTGTCGAGCAGCGTCGTATCCAGTTCTCGGATTTGTTAGATAACGACACCATTATTGCTGTTTCTCATAATTTTCGCCTTTCTTTCGAGACGATCCTTCGGGTTCTTCCTGATACGAAGCGAATTGTCGTTGTGAATGGAATATCACCAAACGAGAAATTCTGGCTCGGTGAGCTCCGCAAGGCCGCCGCATCTCTTGAGAAGAAAGTTGAGTTCATCTGGCCCGAGGATATCTCGTTTCAGGAGTTTTTGAAGAAAAGCGAAACGCTACCGCCAAACACCGCCATCTTCTGGCATCTGATGAATGTCGACGCAACAGGGATTTCTTACGAAGGGAATACAGCGCTTCGGCAACTCCATCGAGTGTCCAACGCTCCGATTTTTTCCTACGACGATGGCTTTTTTGGCAATGAGATCGTTGGCGGGCCGATGTATTCCGTTCTCGAAATTAGCAGGCTTACGGCTGTCGTTGCCGTTCGTATCCTTGGTGGAGAAAAGCCTCGCGACGTAAGGCCTGCTGCGATCAAATATGCCAACCCCAAGTTTGATTGGCGCGAAATGCAGCGTTGGGGTATCAGTGAGAGCAGCTTGCCTCCAGGAAGCGAAGTTTTATTTCGTGAGCCAAGTATCTGGAAAAAATACAGCTGGCCGCTTTCGCTGATTGCGATCGTAATCCTGATTCAAGGAGGATTGATCAGCGGACTGCTCCGCGAACGGCGTCGCCGACGCCTCGCGGAAGTTGAATCGCGGCTCCGCTTGACGGAGCTTGCGCATATTAATCGCTACTCGACTGTCGGCGAACTGACGGCTTCCATCACGCACGAGCTAAACCAGCCGCTAGGCTCAATCCTTACCAACGCCGAGACGGCCGAACTCATACTGAACAGCTCTTCGCCAGATCTGAATGAATTGCGGGACATTCTCGTTGACATCAGACGCGACGATCAGCGCGCCAGCGAAGTGATACGTCGGCTACGCAGCCTGTTGAGGAAAACACCCTTTGAGATGAAATGTATCGATTTGAACGAAACGGTGCGGCAGGTAATCGGATTTGTTACAGCCATGGCTCAGGGGCGCAATATTATATTAAGATGCGTCACGACCTCGGTCGATCTGACCGTCAAGGGCGATGCCGTTCAATTACAACAAGTCGTTCTGAATTTGATTGTCAATGCAGTAGAAGCAATATCCGAAGCGGACGCAAATGAGCGTGAAGTTAGCGTAATTACGAATCTTTCGGACGACATCGTAGAAATTAGGATCAGCGACACCGGCCCCGGCATAGCCGCCGGAGATCTCAAGAGCATCTTCGATCCATTTTTCACGACAAAACCCCAGGGTATGGGTATGGGGCTCGCGATTGTCCGAACTATTGTCGAGGCGCATCAGGGGCAGATTTCTGCGGCAAACTTATCGTCCGGCGGTGCACTTTTCGCGATCAGGCTTCCGTCTGCGCATGGTCGATCGGTTTCGAGATGATCAGTTTTGAGATGATACGTGCGGCCACGCTGGTCTTGCGTTGCAGCAAAAACGGCGCCGTTAGTTTCGTTGATTTTTGTCAAAGTACGAGCCAGGCCCGGATCCATCTTGCAGCGATGAACCCGAGGAGAAGCGAGATGTTCCGCTGCGGCAAGACGTTGATCGTGCTAGTACTGCTAATGGCGAGTTCCGCCGCTGTCTTCGCCCAGACGGGAGACCAATCGTCTGGCCCCAGCAACGAGCCGCAGCCGACGACTAAATCGTCGCCCGGTGCCGAGTTGTTGAAACCCGAGCAACTCGAAGCGCTGGTTGCCCCGATTGCGCTTTATCCCGATGAGTTGCTGGCAAATGTACTGGCGGCGTCGACTTATCCGCTGGAAGTCGTGCAGGCCGACCGCTGGCTCAAGGAGCGCAAAACGCTGAAAGGCGATGCGTTGAAGAGCGAAGTTGAAAAGCAATCATGGGACGATAGTGTCAAGGCACTTTCGAGCACTCCTGACGTCATTGCGATGATGAGCGACAAGATCGACTGGACCAAGCGTCTCGGTGATGCGGTTCTCGCACAGCAAGCGGATGTCATGGATGCAATTCAACGCCTTCGCACCAAAGCCTATGACAACAAGAAGCTCGTTACCACCAAGCAGCAGAAGGTCAGCGTCCAAACGCAAGAAAACAGGCAGACGATCGTTATCGAGGCTGCCAGTCCCGATACGATGTACGTGCCCTACTACGATCCGGAAACGGTTTACGGGACTTGGCCCTATACGGAATATCCACCTTACTACTTCGGATATCCGTCCTATATCGGCACGGGAGTGATCGCGGCAGGGCTCGCGTTCGGTGCGGGCTGGGCTATCGGACGCTGGGGCAATTATTGGGGCGGCGGGTTCAATTGGGGTAACCGCAATCTCTACGTCAATCACTACAACAGAATAAACAACGTCGGAAACAACTGGCAGCATAATCCGGCGCATCGCCAAGGCGTGCGATATAACAATGCGAATGTTCAGCAGCGTTTCGGCAACAACGATCTGAGGTCAGGCGCTTCGAACCGCATGGATTTTCGTGGCCGCGATGGGCAGCAGGTGCTTCGTCCGGAGCAGGGCCGACCTGGCGGCGGAGATCGCGCAGTCGGGGGGCGTGCGGACGACCGTGCGGCTTCACGTGACCGGTCGGGCGGCGGTCGTGGCGGTCGATCGGGCGCAGCGGATCGTGCCAGAGGCGGCGGCGACCGTGCCAGAGCGGGTAACAGGGCTGCCAACCGTGCTGGCGGCGCGGCGCGCGGCGCAGCCAGTCGTGGCGGTGCCATGAACATATCGTCGGGCAGGGTGGCTGCCGCGGCCTCGGCTCGTGGTCATGCGAGCCTGGGCGGACGAGGTGCTGGCGGCTTCGCCGGACGTGGCGGCGCGGCATTCGCCGGTAGGGGGGGCCATGGCGGCGGCTTCCGTGGTGGTGGTGGTGGTGGTGGCGGCTTCCGAGGCGGTGGACGGCGGTCCGATGTCGAATTGAAACACGATATCGTACTGCTGGGTTATCTTGCCAACGGTCTTGGCTACTACCGCTTCAGCTATCTCGGTAGCAGCAAGTCATATGTCGGCGTGATCGCGCAGGAAGTGCAAAACCTGGCGCCGCAGGCCGTGACCCGTGGTCGCGACGGCTATCTCAGAGTTTACTACGAGAAGCTTGGATTGAAGCTGCGAACCTACAGCGACTGGTTTGCTGAAGGCGCAAAAATTCCTGCGCTGCGAGAGGTGTCGCCATGATAATGTCAATGTGGATGTACCGCGCCGCTTCGACAGGCGCGGCGGCCATCTTAGCGGTTGCACTGTCTGCCGATGTGAGCCAAGCTCAGCAGACCTTTTCTTCGCCGGAAGATGCAGCGGCGGGATTGGCCACGGCGGTCAAGGCCGGAACCACGAGAGCGATTCTGAAAGTCCTCGGCAGAGGCGCTGAAGACGTGGTCGAATCCGGAGATAGCGTTGCTGACAAAGAGACGCGGGAGCGTTTTCTTTCCGCTTACGATGCCAACCACTCTATCAAGGCTGAGGGAAACAAGAAAGCCACGCTCATTTTGGGCGCTGATGAATTTCCGTTTCCAATTCCACTTGTCAACAGCGAGAGCGGCTGGGAATTCGACACGGCCGCCGGGCGTCTTGAGATTCTTTATCGCCGCATTGGGCGCAATGAATTGGATGCGATTCAGGCCTGTCTCGCCTTCGTAGATGCTCAGAACGAATATGCCGAGAAGGATCGTACAAACGAAGGTGTTGGCGTGTACGCGCAACGTATCGTCAGCAATCCGGGCAAAAAGGATGGGCTATTCTGGCGTGACGATCGCGACCCGAGTCCACTTGGTGAGTTGGCGGCGAAAGCATCATCAGAAGGCTATAAGGTCGATGGGCATGGCGCCCCGTATCACGGATATTTCTTTCGAATAATGAGGGGACAGGGCTCCGACGCACCCGGAGGCGCATTAAACTACATCGTCAAGCGTAAAATGATCGGCGGGTTCGCGCTGATCGCCTATCCTGCCGAATACGGCAACTCTGGCGTTATGAGCTTCATGGTCAATCACGCCGGCACTGTCTATCAAAAGGATCTCGGCAGAAAAACGGAATTTCTCGCCAAACGTATCGTTCTGTTTGATCCAGATCAGACCTGGAAGAAGGTTGATGTGGCGAAGCCTTGAACGTAGGTGTTCTGGTTTCCTGAGGGCAATGTGGGCGGGCAAGCGATGGGCTGAAGCGCTAAGCATCAGCTTGTCAATATAGATCAACATCTCACTTTTGGCGGGGCGGATGCAATCGACTTCCCTTGCATCCACAGTAACGCTGCATCGACTATCTCCAGGCCGAAAATGTCACGGCTGACTGATTTTTGTTTGACTTAAATCAAAGCCGGAGATGCTAGGGCTCCGATCGTCAGGACACGCGCCGAAGTGCGTATAACGTGTCAGTCCAGGCCGGTGGGAGATGCACCATGAAGGCAAGCGCAGCTCTGAGGAAGGAAGCTGAGACCGGAGATTGCTGGAGTGATTTCCAGCCTGGTGATTGGCTCAGTTCCATCAATGTTCGCGATTTCATTGTCCGAAATGCTACGCCTTACACAGGCGACGAAGCTTTTCTCACTGGTCCGTCGCAGCGCACCAAGGCTGTCTGGGCAAAGTTGCAGCCGTATTTCGCCGAGGAACGGAAAAAGGGGGTCCTTGCAGTCGATGCTCAAACTGCCTCGACACTGCTTGCCCACAAGGCTGGTTACATCGATCGTGATAATGAAGTTATTGTGGGTCTTCAGACCGACCGGCCTTTCAAGCGGGCGATTTTTCCGTTCGGCGGATTGCGGATGGTCGAGGCGGGCCTCAAGGCTGCGGGCTTCGAACCCGACCCGGTCGTCCACGAGGTTTTCACGAAATACCGAAAATCGCATAACGACGGCGTCTTCGACGCCTATACGCCCGAAATCATGAAATGCCGGAAGTCCGGGATTATCACCGGCCTGCCGGATGCTTACGGTCGTGGCCGTATCATTGGAGATTACCGGCGGGTCGCTCTTTACGGGATTGATCGCCTTCTCGCAGCCAAGCGAGCAGAGCGGGAACAGATCGATGACATGTGGCCGAGCGATGACATCATTCGGTTACGCGAAGAACTGTCCGACCAGATGCGCGCGCTCGAGGACCTGTCCTCGATGGCCAAGCTATATGGCTTCGATATATCGAAGCCGGCTCGCAATGCTCAGGAGGCATTCCAATGGACCTACTTTGCCTATCTGGGGGCGATCAAGGAGGCGAACGGGGCAGCAATGTCCATCGGCCGGATATCGAGCTTCCTCGACATCTACATCGAACGGGATCTTAAGCAGGGAGTTTTGGACGAAGGCAAGGCTCAGGAGCTCTGGGATCAACTGGTCCAAAAGCTTCGCATAGTCCGCTTTTTGCGAACGCCCGATTACGACGCGCTGTTCAGCGGAGACCCTTATTGGGCGACAGAGTGCGTCGGCGGTATGGATCTGGACGGGCGCACGCTGGTGACCAAGAGCAGCTATCGCATGCTGCACACGCTTACAAATCTCGGCCCGGCACCCGAGCCGAACATTACGGTTCTCTGGTCCAACCATATGCCCGCAACATTCAAGCGCTATTGTGTCAAGGTCAGCCGCGATACGTCTTCCCTTCAATATGAGAACGACGATCTGATGCGTCCGTTCTGGGGCGACGATTACGGCATTGCCTGCTGCGTTTCGGCCATGCGCCTCGGCAAGCAGATGCAGTTTTTTGGCGCCCGTGTAAACCTGGCGAAGGCGCTACTGTATGCGATCAATGGCGGTCGCGACGAAGTCTCAGGCGAGCAGATAGCTCCTCAGACGCGTCCGGTCGCGGGCGACTTGCTCGACTATGATGATGTGATAGCCAAATTCGACACCACTATGGAGTGGCTGGCACGCACATATGTCCACGCGATGAACTGCATCCATTATATGCACGATAAGTATTTCTATGAACGCCTGGAGATGGCCCTGCACGATAGTGACATCCTCAGAACAATGGCATTCGGCATCGCCGGCCTGTCGGTGGTGGCCGACAGCCTCAGCGCAATCAAGTACGGCAAGATCCGTGTTACCCGGGATCCGACAGGGTTGGTGGTCGACTATCAAAATGAGGGGAATAAGGCGCCCCCACAATTCGGCAACAATGATGATCGCGTTGATCAGATCGCATCAGACATTGTCACGAGCTTCATGGCGAAGATACGAAAACATCCTACCTATCGTAATGCGACGCACACGCAGAGCGTGCTCACCATTACCTCGAACGTGGTGTACGGCAAGGCGACCGGAAACACCCCCGACGGCCGCCGCAAGGGCGAGCCGTTCGGGCCGGGCGCAAATCCTATGCACGGCCGGGACAGCCATGGCTGGCTCGCTTCCTGCCTGTCTGTTGCAAAGCTTCCCTACAAAGATGCGCAGGACGGCATCAGCTATACGGTCTCCGTCGCTCCACAGAAGGCGCATCTATCGGAAAGCCAGCTGATCGAAGAAGCCGTGAAGGCGTTTGACGTGTACTTTGATCGAGGCGGGTTCCATATGAATCTGAATGTGATCGATAGAGATACGCTCGAGGACGCGATGAAGAATCCGGATAAGTACCCTCAGCTCACTATTCGAGTCTCTGGCTATGCCGTCAACTTCGTTCGTCTTACGCCGGAACAGCAAAGAGACGTGATCAGCCGCACTTTCCACGGTCAGATCTGAACCGAGGTGAACCATGTCGACGGTGCGGATGCTTGAATCCGGAAGTCGTTATGACCTCCGGGTTGGAATTTCACCCGACGCGCCAGACGAAGGCCAGTTCAAGAATGAAGAGGGCGCGTTCGGGTATTGTCACTCCTACGAAACTTCATCCCGATACGATGGGCCAGGTCTACGCGTTGTGCTCTTTGTGTCCGGCTGCCTTTTGCGATGCACCTACTGCCACAATCCGGATACGTGGCATCTGAAGGATGGGACCTACGTTTCGGCCGATCATGTGCTTCGTCGCCTGAGTGAGTTCTTACCTGCGCTTGTTCCGCTTGGCGGGGGACTTACGATTTCCGGCGGCGAGCCGATGGTTCAACTTGAATTCACCCGGCGAATATTTGCTGGAGCAAAGGCGTTGGGCCTGCACACAGCGATCCAGACCTCCGGATTTATGGGAGATCGTGCCGATAAAAATTATCTATCGAACATCGATCTTGTCATGCTCGACATCAAGAGCTCGGATCCCGACACCTACCGAGGAGTGACGGGGCGCGATCTTGCGCCGACGCTGCGCTTCGCCGAGCGCCTCGCGTCGGTATCCAAGCCGGTATGGGTCCGTTTCACGCTCGTCCCCGGCGAGACCGACGATCCAGCGAACGTTGATGGCATCGCTCGATTCGTCGCGCCGATGAAGAACGTCGAGTGGGTCGAGGTGCAATCGTTCCATCAGATGGGTTCTTTCAAGTGGGAGGCGATGGGGCTCGACTACAAACTTCAAAATACTTCACCTCCCGGCCGGGATCTACTGAATCGGGTCATTGAGCAGTTCCGCGCAGCAGGCTGCCGAGCGCGTTAATCGGCAGAGTCTCGGGAGAAACGAAATGTTGGACCTTGTTCGTGAGATCATCGGAAGTCAGCCGATACTGACGGCATTTCTGGCGATCGGATTGGGTTACCTGGTCGGCCAGATCAATATCGGAGGATTTTCTCTCGGCGTCGGCGCTGTTCTTTTCGTCGGCCTCGCCATCGGTGCGTTCGCGCCAAAAGCCCAGATTATCGGGCCAATCGGGCTGACAGGATTGATCATGTTCCTGTATGGGATCGGTATACTGTATGGCAGACAGTTCTTCGAAGGCATGGTCGGCGTCGGACAGAAGTACAATCTGCTGGCTCTCTTCGCATGCCTGGCCGGCTTGGCGGTCGCGCTTGGGCTCGGGCACATTTTCGGCATCAAGATCGGACATACGCTCGGCATCTACGCCGGATCGATGACAAGCACGGCCACGCTCCAGGCTGCGCTCGATGTTATGAAGAGCAAGGATCCTTCGATCGGTTATTCGATCGCTTACCCCTTCGGGGTCATCGGTCCGATCCTGTGCATCTATTTCATGACCAGAATAGTAAAACCGAAATTTCCGGCTAAAGCGCAGCGGTTCCAGATGGGCGAAATTCTAATCGGCGAAGGCCACGACGGGAAGCGACTTGATGAACTGACGGCAAGGGCGCTCAGCAGAGTGCAGGTCACGATGGTTCGAAAGAACGGGCGCAACTTCGTTCCGACGGCCGATACTGTTTTGTCCGCCGGCGATGCGATTCTCGTGATTGCGGAGCAAAATGAAGAAATTGCCAAAGCGGCCGCGGTGCTCGGAAAGTTGGAATCGGGCCGCTTGGCCAGCGACCGCGCGGATCTTGATTACATCAGAGTCTTTGTCGGGAAAGCCAGCGTAGTCGGAGTGCCGCTCGCCAAGCTTCCCATGCCGGCCGGCTTTCCGACGCACATATTGCACGTCCGTCGCTATGATGCGGACCTCGTACCGACGCCAGACCTGATGCTGGAATTCGGCGACCGAGTCGGCGTGCTGATGCCGCCTGACCGAAAGGATGATGTCCGGCGTCACTTTGGCGACACCGTGAAGGCGGCGGCCGAATTCAGCTACGTCTCGCTTGGAGTTGGAATGGTCCTGGGGGTCTTGCTTGGGCTCGTTCCGATTCCGGTTCCTGGAGTAGGTGTGGTGACGCTCGGTATCGGTGGGGGGCCGTTGATCGTTGCGCTTATCCTCGGCAAATTACGCCGCACAGGCCCCATGCTCTGGACCATGCCCTTACCAGCGAACATCGTCTTGCGAAACTTCGGACTTGCGATGTTCCTTGCCACCGTCGGGGTTAACGCCGGGCAGCCCTTCGTTCGAACCGTCACGGAATCCGGGCTCACTATGCTCTTTATCGGAGGTGCGGTTCTGCTGACGCCAGTATTCATAGTCTTGCTGGTCGGACACCACGTTATGAAAATCCCGTATGATGATCTCGTGGGCGTAGCATCTGGCGCCACAGGAAATCCGGCGATTCTCGTCTATTCGACCAAGATGGCGCCGACCGAACGGCCCGACATCGGTTACGCTATGATCTTTCCTTCCATGACGCTGGTGAAGGTGATCGCGGTGCAGATCGTAGGCCTTCTTATGGCCGGTAGCAGCGCAGGCTAGTGATCGCGGAGATCGCGGTGCTGGCGGAAGTCGTTTACAGGATCCAACGCGACATCCGAACTCGTCGATAATTATAGCAGACACGGGCAGCCGAGATCACTGAGGCTAGGGCATGACAAGGTTCCAGGCGAGTCTCGTATCTCCGGAAAGTCTGCTATTTTCCGGTGAGGTCGACCAGGTCGATCTGCCCGGCATGGAAGGCGATCTTGGCGTACTGGCCGGTCACGCGCCAATCGTTGTGATGCTTCGTCCGGGAATCGTGACGGCAGTCGCAGGAGGTGTCGGAGAGAGGTTCGTCGTCTTCGGAAGCGTGGCGGAGAAAGAGTGTTACAGTTCATTCGATTGAAAGCAAAAAGGAAATAAGGCGCTACATGCGCGTAAGTTTCTACGGCTCTTTTGCTACGTTTTTGGCCCTCGTTTCATGGGAGCCCTATAGCGCGGCTGCGCAGGTTCTTACGCCATTCCGCTATGAATCCCAGGCGCAGCGCCACTGTCCCGCGGATACGATCGTTTGGCTCGATTTCAAACGAGAGCGCTACTACCTGAAAGGTCAGAGGCGCTATGCTTCGGGATATTCCGGCAGCTTCGTATGCAGGAACGAGGCCAGGAATAGCGGCTATCGTCGCTCGCCGCTGGGATTGAGATAGATGGGTATATGGAAACCCGTGCGCTGGGCGAGCGAGTAATCTGATGTTATGTCTTCCGCCACACCGTTAATTCTTAGCGCGCTCCTGGTGGCCGCTTGGATCGTCAACGGCCACGCGACGAGTCAAATCGATTACCTGCTGCCTGGGCCTATTTCGCCGCGCAAGAGCTCAAATATTCGGCCTAAAACTTTAAGAATATGGACTTCAACTGTATAGGACCAAACCCACGCTGCCTGCGACAATCAAAGCGCCAAGGGCGATGGTCCAGATCATAAACTTATTGGCGCGGTCGTGTTCGTTCATCACGGCACCTCTTTTCAAGCCAAGCTCAAAGTATGACCGACCTGCGACATTTGTACAGGGGTAGCGCGTGCATCTTCCGCCGCACCTATCGTTGGACAAGGATACGCCCCTATCGCCCACGGTTCAGAGAGCAGGGCGTATTCTTTGCCTTTCAATCCCGGGCGGGCTGCATCACCAATATATGCGGATTTGATTTGCGACAGGCACAGGCGCGCGTGATGCTGCCAGGATCCACCGTATGAGTTTCACTGGTCGAATGGCACTATATTGCGCCGGGCAAGCCCATGCAGAGAGCTTCAGCGGCCGGGTGACTCAACGAAGGGCTCTTCACCAGCTATCGGCATGCCCGAGCAAGTCTGCGCCCGACGCGTCCGCGCCATGCGCCTAGAATACATTCTTCGCAAGTCCAACCCGATCATGCGAACTGCTGACATGGACGCTTCCTTCAAGTGATGATCAACAATATCACTTGGCACTGTCATGCCATCAGGGGACGTCCACCCCATCTGTCTCGGCAGCTACAAATCCGCAATCAAAGGTCTTTACAGAAAAGCGCACTCGATCACCGACCCATAGGGTAAAAAAACTTCTTGCATCAGGGACGGAAACCGCAAAAAGAAGCGAGCCTAGCTTCGGCCGAAAACGACGATTGACATTGTTCGGGTTTATGTAACTTGAATCGGGGTAACCGCTAAGAGTCGATCCGAGGGGCGCATCGTTATGAGATTTTCATTCAAACATTGGCCTATTTTTTTTAAAACTATTTTTGTGATCACCACCGGCGTGGTGGCGGCCTTGATGATTTTTTTTCTAGTGGCGGTTTTCGCACCGGAGAAGGTCAGAGCGGCGCTCAAGGATATCGGCTGGGCCGGCGAAACAGTGTCGGCCATATTGCCTCCACCGCTGCCGGCCGCGCAGGTATCTTCGAAGGCTTATTGGCTCAAGCAAAATTGGTCAGCGCGTGAGCGCTTCTGGTTTCATCACGCCTCTCAAGGTACTGCAACCTTTCCAGTGCCCTATGACTGGTTTGTCTCGCTTGAGCGGGCGGAGCTCGCAATCCTATCCACGCCGAAGCTGCTGAGCGATGGAGATTATCTGATTCGTTTCGGCTTCATTCCCAGTCCACGCAAGCTTGACAGTAGCGCATCCGATTTCGGTTACAGCAAGGACGCTTCTAACATCCAGACTTCGGCCGAACCCGAACAGTTCAAGGATTATCCCGAAAATCCCGACGGGCTACCGGTGGGGTTTGCAAAACTGGAGGGCGGCATCGAGCCGTCGACCGGCGAGCCTTATCCCGCTCAGCTTGGGTTCACCTGTGCCGCCTGCCATACGGGCCAAATCCGTTATCGAGGCGTCAACATTCGCTTTGACGGCGGGCCGGCGATGGTCAATCTCGGAAATCTTGAGTCTGCCATTGGACTTTCGATTTTTTATACCGTCTACGTTCCCACTCGCTTCGATCGTTTTGCCGATCGAGTCATCGAGCGCGCTGTAAAAGCTGGTTCGGCACCAGCTGATCGCTCTGCATTCAAAGAAGAACTCAAAAGGAAACTGCGACAGACCCTTGATAAGATCAAACGCGAAAGGGATTGGAGCAAGGCAATCCTTGCGCGCGGGAATATGACTTATATTGATGAGGGGTTTGGCCGTCTCGATGCCCTCAATCGCATCGGCAATCAGCTCTTTTTCTCGGACTTGCTGCCATCGGACACTAACGGGAATCAGGGGTTTCCTCAGGAGCTCGCGAGGAACTATGCGCGACCTGATGCGCCGGTCAGCTTTCCACCGATCTGGGACGTGCCGTGGTTCCTATGGGCGCAATATGATGGTTCGGTCCAAAACGAACTTGTCCGAAATGCAGGACAGTCGCTGGGCGTCAAAACAAAGCTTAACCTGACAGAGCATTCGGATCCAAATCGACCCCTGTTCAGGTCCTCCATGAAGATGAAGAACATCTTCTGGATCGAGGAAATGCTTCGCGGACCCGATCCGTTTGCCGATAACACGCCTGGTCAGGAGCCGAAATTCAAGGGGCTGGTCGCGCCCAGATGGAAGGAGGCTGCGGATATATTTCAAAGCGATCCAGCCTGGCAAGTCGACGATGAAAAAGTGAGCAACGGTCGACGGCTCTATGCCGAGCTTTGCGTCGAGTGTCATCGCGGTCCCGTGCGCGATCCTGAATTTGACAAGGAGAGGCCCGATCTTTCGTTTTGGCGCGCTGAGAATCCAGACCGAGCTGAGAAAAACTGGGTCAAGATCGGCGACCGCAGTTTTTTCAATGTCGTTGAAAAGCCGGTAGCCGTCATGGGCACTGACCGCCAACAGTCTCGTGTCCTCTCCGAACGTCAAGTCTATTTGCCGCCTTCGCTCGGCGTAAATCCAACCCAGCAACTCAACGCGCAGTGGTCCTGCGACCTGCCGCCGAACGACGAAGCGCTCAACGCTTTATTCACCTTGGCGTTGATGGCGGTGGTCGATAAGTCGATCGACCAATGGTTCAAAGACAACCCTGTCCCGGCGGAGCTGGAGAAGATCATGCGGGGAGGGCGACGGAACTGCCAGAACAAAAAGGCCTTCAAACCGATTGCGCCTGTTGACGGCAAGCCCCCCAATCCGCCGGTCGTCCTGGTACCGCACTATCGCGCACGACCGCTCGACGGCGTCTGGGCCACGGCGCCTTATCTTCACAACGGCTCGGTGCCAACCTTGTATGACCTGCTCACTCCACAGCACCTGAGGCCCCAGGTTTTCTGCGTCGGAAGCCGGGAGTTCGATCCTGTCAAAGTCGGCCTTCCGGTGAAATCCGGTGAAGCCTGCGCTACCGGACTGACCCGCTTTGATGTGACCGGACTTGGAAACAGCAATCTTGGGCATTCATTCGAAGGCACCGAGACTGACAAGACCAAGCTACCGAATGGCGTTATTGGACGTGGTCTGACCGACGCTGAACGTGACGCGTTGGTGCAATATTTGAAAACGCTTTGAACAATCTTTGCTGACGCGGAAGCATCACGACTTCGATGTATTGCGGCTGGTTCAAAGAATCTCTGGAGACTGGCTGCGCGTTTTGGAGAACGATACTGCCCGCCGTAACCCGCCGGCAAGGTGAAGGGATTTCGGCGGGAAGGCCTCGGAAGGGCATGTTTGCGGCGAGAGCAGGTTCAGGAGCTGAGATCGAGCGTAATCAAATGGCCATCGCCATTCTTCTTTGTCTAATTTAAGCAAGGACCGAGTCGCGTTGCTTTAATCCGCCAACCAAGCCGGTGTTCCAGACTGTGGAGGCAATCGTGAAGACAAGTATGGAATATTTGATCTGGCCTGAAAGCATTATGTTTATGCCACCCACCATAATCTAGTTCTGAGATTTGCCATCGAGCAATCGACCGGCATAAGCTTTTGCCTTCTGGTCACAGCAATTGGGGACGACGTCATGCCATTCCTCGAGGCGCTTGATGCCTTGCCCGCGGACGATCCCGCTCGCACCGCACTATTCTATCAGTGGCTCAGACGCGACTGGAGGGCGCTGTTCAGCGAGTTGCGCGCGAACCGTCCGGTCCTGTCACTGCCGCCCTTCACGGTTCTGGCGCGCTGGTCTGACGTCGTCGATGCGCTTTCCCGCAACGAGACGTTCCGCGTGCCTTACACGCCGCATATGGACGACTCGGTCGGTCCGTTCATGCTGGCCCGCGACGGGGCGGTGGAGAACTGGCGCGACAAATCGGTGATGCGCGCGATACTCCGTTGGGAGGACGTTTCGTCAATCCGTGCGCTGGCGGCAGGCACGGCGGCGGAAGCACTCGCCGCCGTGCCGCCGCCTACGATTGACGTCGTGCAGACTGTCTCTCGGCTCGTGCCGCTGCGTGTCGTTCAGCAAAGCTTCGGTTTCCCGGGACCGGACGATGAGCACATGTTGCGCTGGTCGTGGGCGACGCAGGCCGATATGTTCCACAACCTGACAAACGACCGCTCCCTGCTTGACGCCTGCAACGCCGCCGGTGCCGAGATGCGGACGTGGATTCGTGCGTTTCTTGCTGAACGTGAGCCGTGGTGCGGCGCGCAGGGCGAGGATAGCGTCTCGCGTTTGCTGCGAATGACCGCGGGCGGTCTCTCCGGCCTCGATACCGAGCAGGTGGTGAGCAACATCTGCGGCCTGCTGGTCGGCGCGATCGAAACGACGTCGCAAGCTATCGTTAACGCCACCGAGCAGATCCTGCTGCGTCACGACATCACTGCGCGCGCGATCGAAGCGGCTCGATCGCCGGATAGCGCAGAATTCGACGCGATCGTCTGGGAAGCGCTGCGGTTTAACCCGATGACCACCTTCGTCGCCCGCGTCGCCGCCGAACGGGCGGTGCTCGCGCCGGGCAGCCCGCACGAGACCACGGTGGCGGCCGGGTCGGTTATTGCCGTCGGCATCGGCTCGGCCATGTTCGATGCAGGTGTCTTCCCCGAGCCGAATGAGTTTCGCGTCCGCCGCCGTACATCCTATCTGCATACGGGCTTCGGGCCGCACGAATGCCTCGGCCAGTTCGTCGCCTACGCTATCATTCCGGAGACGATCCGGCAGATTCTCCTGCTGCCCGGCGTTCGACTAATCGAGGGCGATGCCGGGCACATCGACATGGCTGGCGGCCCCTTCGCCGAGCATTTCGTCGTTGGCCACGGGGCAGGCGCAGCCGCCGAGTGATAAGATCCCGGACTCACGAGAGGACTTAGAGTCCTTCGCTGTTTCATAGAAACGGTGAAGGACTCTGGCTTCTTGATTTGACGCGTTTTCTTCACGCGAACCGGTATCCACTTCGCTCGAAAACGCTCTAGGGTCGAGACTCAATTGATCCACCAAGTCAGGGTAGCGGCC
>NZ_MKSM01000117.1 GCF_001897285.1 Nitrobacter sp. 62-23 | reverse complement strand
TCCACCCGCGACAAGACGCTCTGGGACAGCCGTGTAGGCACCGAGCAGCAATACCTGCGGTCGCGCAACGCCGCGGCGCAGACCGAAATGCGCTTGAAGATCGCGCGGCAGAAGTTGCTCGCGCTGGGCCTAGGCGAAAAGGAAATCACTGCGGTGCCCAAAGCCCCGGAGGCTTCGCTTCGACGCCAGGATGTACGCTCACCGATCTCCGGGCGGGTGGCCGAACGCAAGGTCGAGTTGGGAACGGCGGTCGGCCGCGACAGTCTGGAGACCGAACTGTTCGTCGTGGTCGACCTTAGCCGTGTCTGGGTGGAATTGTCTGTTGCCTCTTCCGACCTTCCTCTGATCAAGGAAGGCCAGCAGGTCAAAATTTCCGCGCGAGGCCTCACCGAGACGGCCACTGGCAAGATTGTCTTCGTGAGTCCGCTGGTCGACAAGGATACGCGCACGGCGCGCGTCGTCGCCGAAATGCAGAATCCTGACCGGATGTGGCGTCCGGGCTCGTTCGTCACGGCGGCGATCGCCCTCAACGAGCGGACCGTGCCCCTCGTCGTGCCGGCGACCGCAATTCAGAAGCTGGACGGCCAACCGATCGTATTCGTCCGGACCAAAGACGGTTTCGAGAAGCGCGACGTCGTGCTGGGCGAGAGGGAGGATCAGACCGTCGAGATCGTGTCCGGCCTGACGCCCGGCGAGGCCATCGCAGCGACGAACACGTTTCCGCTCAAGGCCGAGTTGTCGAAGCCTCGGGACGAGGACTGAGCGATGATCGAACGCATCATCGATTTTTCGGTCCGGCGCCGATGGCTCGTCTTGCTGATCACGCTGGCGGCAGTCGTGTCGGGCTTCTGGTCGCTGACCAAGCTTCCGATCGATGCGGTTCCGGACGTCACCAATGTCCAGGTCCAGGTCAATGCCGTGGCTCCGGCGCTGACGCCGGTCGAAATCGAGAAGCAGGTCACCGTGGCGCTGGAAACGGTGCTGGCTGGCACGCCCGGCTTGGAATCGACGCGGTCCTTTTCGCGAAACGGTTTTGCCCAGATCACGGCCGTGTTCACCGATCGCACCAATATCTACTTTGCGCGCCAGCAGGTCTCGGAGCGCATCAACGAGGCCAAGGCCAATCTGCCGCCCAGCGTGGACATCAAGCTGGGGCCGATTTCGACGGGACTTGGCGAGATCTACTGGTGGGCGGTCGAATACGCCAAGCCAGGCGCTATTGCGCCGGTGCGCGATGGGCAGCCCGGCTGGCAGTCGGACGGGACATACCTGACGCCCGAAGGTGAGCGCCTGACCGATGATTTTCAGCGGACGGTGTATCTGCGCACCGTGCAGGACTGGATCATCCGTCCGCAGATGAAGACGGTCCCCGGGGTGGCTGGCGCCGATGCTATCGGTGGTTTCGTCAAGCAGTTCCAGGTGCAACCCGACCCAGCACGGCTGATCAGCTTTGGACTATCTCTCAATCAGGTCATCGAGGCCATCGAGGCCAATAATGTCAGCCGCGGCGCCAACTACATCGAACAAAATGGTGAAGGTTACGTGGTCCGCGCCAGTGGCCGCGTCGAAAACATAGAAGACATCTTGCAAATCGTCGTGGCCACGCGGGCCGGCGTGCCGGTGCGCGTCAAGGATGTCGCCGACGTCGTGATCGGCAAGGAGTTGCGGACCGGCAGCGCCAGCGTCAACGGCCGCGAAGTCGTCCTTGGAACGGCGCTCATGCTGATCGGAGGCAACAGCCGCACGGTCGCGGCTGCGGCGGATGCGAAGATCAAGGAGATCAGCCGGGCGCTTCCGCCCGGCATCTATGCCCACACCGTGCTCAACCGGACGCAATTGGTCGATGCCACGATCAAGACTGTCGCCACCAACCTGGCCGAAGGCGCTCTGCTCGTCATCGTCGTACTCTTCCTCCTGCTAGGCAACCTGCGGGCCGCGGTAGTGACCGCGTGCGTCATCCCGGTCACCATGATGCTGACCGCAACCGGCATGCTGCAGGGCAAGATCAGCGCCAATCTCATGAGCCTGGGCGCGCTGGATTTCGGACTGATCGTGGACGGCGCCGTGATCATCGCGGAAAACAGTCTGCGCCACCTCGCCGAACGCCAGCGCGAGTTCGGGCGAGTGCTGGCGTTGGACGAACGGCTGCAGACCGTCAAGGAATCCGCCATCGAAATGATCCGGCCTACAGTCTACGGCCAGCTTATCATCATTCTCGTCTACGTGCCGCTGCTGACGTTCACGGGCGTCGAGGGCAAGACGTTCGAGCCGATGGCGCTGACGGTCATCATCGCGCTCGTTGCGGCCTTCGTCGTCTCGCTGACGTTCGTCCCGGCCATGGTTGCACTGACCGTCACCAAGCCTGTCAACGAGCAGGAAAACGCCATCATCCGCAAGCTGAAGGCGGGCTATGCGCCGCTGTTGACGCGGGTGATCGCGTCGCCGCTGCCGGCTATCGGGATTGCTTCGGTTCTGTTCATCGCGGCGGGTTTGCTGTTCACCCGGCTGGGGCAGGAGTTCACGCCGACGCTGGATGAGAAGAACATCGTGATGGAGGTCAAGCGTATCCCGAGTACGTCGATAACCCAATCGCAAGCCATGCAACTCCAGATCGAGAGTGTCGTCAGCAAGTTTCCGCAGGTGGCGTTTGTGTTCTCCCGTACCGGAACCCCGGACCTCGCCGCAGACCCGATGCCGCCGAACGCGTCCGACACCTACATTATCGTCAAGCCGCAGGCCGAGTGGCCTGATCCATCGATGACCAAGGACGATCTCATCAAGCAGATCGAAGCGGAAGCCTCGAAACTGCCGGGGAACAAACTCGGCTTTTCCCAGCCCATCGAAATGCGGTTCAATGAGCTGATCGCCGGCGTGCGCGAGGATCTGGCGGTCAAGGTGTTCGGCGATGATTTCGAGCAGATGCAGCGGGCCGCCGGTAGCATCGCCAATACGCTGCGCCGCATTGACGGCGCCCAGAATGTGAAGATGGAGCAGACTGCCGGTCTTCCGTTCCTCGAGATCAAGATCGACAAGGCCGAAATCGCACGACGAGGACTCAGTTTGCTCGCGGTTCAGGACGTGATCGAGGCCGCAATCGGCGGTCGGGTCGCCGGACTGGTCTTCGAGGGTGATCGACGTTTCCAGATCATCGTCAGGCTGAACGACGCATTGCGCAACGATATCGCGGCGCTGGAAAACCTGCCGGTCCAACTGCCGCGACTGACCGCAAATGCCGCGGTGGCATCCGTCCCCCTTCGCGCTCTGGCGACATTCGAGCAAACCGAGGGCGCAAACCAGATCAGTCGTGAGAACGGCAAGCGGCGCGTCGTCGCGACGGCTGAAGTGCGTGGGCGGGATATCGGATCATTGGTCGCCGAGGCGCAAGCGATCGTCGGAGAGAAGGTCAAGCTGGCACCGGGGACCTGGCTCTCCTGGGGTGGGCAGTTCGAGAATTTCTCCGTCGCCCGGCAGCGTCTGATGTTCGTGGTCCCCGGCTGTTTCCTCTTGATATTCCTGCTGCTGTTCGGTGCCCTTGGTTCCGCGCGGGACGCGCTTCTGGTCTTCAGCGCGGTGCCCCTCGCGCTTACCGGCGGCATTGCCGCACTGTGGCTGCGGGGCATGCCGTTCTCGATCTCGGCCGCGGTCGGCTTCATCGCACTCTCCGGAGTCGCCGTCCTGAATGGATTGGTGATGTTGAGCCAGATTCGAAGATTGGTTTCGGAAGGTGTGGATACCCGCGTGGCCATCAGCCAAGGCGCTCTGACGCGGTTTCGTCCGGTCATCATGACCGCGCTGGTCGCCTCGCTCGGCTTCGTGCCGATGGCGCTTGCGACGGGGACGGGAGCAGAAGTGCAGAAGCCGCTGGCGACCGTGGTGATCGGTGGCCTGTTGAGCGCGACGCTGCTCACCTTGCTGGTCTTACCCGCGCTTTATTCCTACTTCGCATCTATCGAAAGCCAGACGAAGCCCGGCCGCGCGTTCGTTCCGAACCGGGCGGCCGAATAAAGCTCTATTGCAAGCGCGAACCTAGAGCGTTTCACGTTTTGATTGAAGCGTATCCTGCGTTTGCGAAGTAGTTGGCGCATTCTGCGGGCTGGATGGTTGCGATGAGGCTGCCGAGATTTCGGCAGATTTCATCGAGGGTGCGTTTCTGGGCGGCGCGCATCCAGTGCTTGATCTTGGCGAAGGCCTGCTCGATCGGGTTGAGGTCGGGTGAGTATGGCGGCAGATACCATAGCCTGGTACCTGCGGCCTTGATCAGGCGGCGCAGCGCGGCCGGCTTGTGGCTTCCGAGATTGTCCATGATGACGATATCGCCGGGCCTCAGACACGGCACGAGCTGTTGTTCGACATAGGCGCGGAAGCACTCGCCGTTGATCGGGCCGTCAAACAGGCAGGGAGCTGTGAGGGCGTCGCAGCGCAGTGCGCCGAGGAAGGTCATCGTACGCCAGCGGCCATATGGTGCGAAGCCCCGCACGCGCTCGCCCCTCAAGCCCCATCCGCGCAGCGGCGCCATGTTGGACTTGATCCAGGTCTCGTCGATAAAGACCAGACGCTGCGGATCGAGGCCGGCCTGCCACGATAGCCAGCGCCGCCGCCGGCGGGCCACATCGGAGCGGCCTTGTTCAAGAGCGAACAGCGTTTTTTTGAATCGCAGTCCTTCGCGGCGCATGAACAGCCACACCGCATTATGCGAGACGCGAACTCCGCGTCCCGCCAGTTCTTCCTTCAGGGCGTGCAGCGTCAGCTGTGAGGTCTGCCTGATCCGCTCCTTGATGAAGCCGCCATGCGGCTCCAGCACCGACTTGCAGTGACCGCCCATCTTGCCGGGCCTGACCGAACCCGTCGCCCGGTAGCGCGCTGCGACCACTTCACCACCGAAGACACCGCAACGCCAAACCGCGCCGCCGCAGCCCGGCAACTCTCACCCTTCGATACCGCAGCGACCGCCCGCTGGCGCAAGTCAATGGAAAGAGGTCTGACCATCGGATGCTGGCCTCCAGTCCAGCCAGCATCTTGAATCATATTCGCGCCAAAACCGGAATCCCTCCCGATTCAATAAACTCGTGAAACGCTCTAGCGTCTCCCATTGATACGAATAGCGAGCGCGCCTCCGGAATCACCACGGCAGCATTCGCTGCATCACACGATCACGATGGATTAAGAGGTGTGCCATTGCCGCCGCAACGTGAACGCCGATTGCGACGAGTAACGACCATTCCATAATTTGATGCCAGCCGTCGATCGCACGAACGCCGGAGGCGCTTTCGGAGGCCAGCATCGGCAAACGGATCAGGAAGAAATACGACAGACTCCATCCGCGAAACGAGGCGAACAGCCAGCCGGTTATGGTCGTTGCCAACACAAGCGCATAAAGCAGCCAGTGGACAGCTTCGGATGTCAGGCGTTGCCAGGGAGGAAGCGAGACTTCCGGCGCAACCGGATGCGTGATGCGCCACCCGAAACGAAGAACGATCAACGCGAGGATGGTGAGCCCGAAGGAAACGTGAAACACCATGGCGCTGCCCGGCTGCGCGCCACGGTGAATGTCCGGCATGAACCAACCGATCGGGTACTGCACCACCAGCAGCGCAACAATGAGCCAATGAAAGACTTTCGCCGTGGTTCCGTAGTGCAATTGCTGGTGCATGACTATGCCGCTCCGATCAGGATGCCGACCGCCAGCACGATCGCACCTCCAAGCACAATCTGGAACACCGCCTGCAGGAATGGCGTGTCCATGTACCGCGTACGAATGTAGGCGATCGCCCACAGTTCAAGAAAGACGACGCCACCGGCGATCGTCGTCGCAATCCAGAACGCGTTGGGCCAGGAATCGGGGACAAGGTAAGGCATGGTGTGGCCGAGGCCACCCAACGTCGTCATCAGGCCGCAGATGGCTCCGCGCAACCAAGGCGAACCGCGCCCGGTCATCGATCCGTCGTCGGACAGCGCTTCTGCAAAGCCCATGCTAATGCCGGCGCCGATCGATGCGGCGAGGCCGACCAGAAACGTCTGCCAGTTTTGATGGGTCGCGAATGCCGCGGCGAAGAGCGGTGCAAGCGTCGACACCGAGCCGTCCATCAATCCGGCGAGGCCCGGTTGAACGTATTGCAGCACGAACATTCGCTTGCGGGTTTTGTCCTCCTCCTCGCGGACGTCAGGGCTGAGGTTGCCAGTCAGTCTCGCAGCGAAGCTTTCGTGATCTTTCTCCATCTCGGCAAGATCGCCAAGCAACTTGCGGACTCCAATGTCGCGGCTCTGTTCGGCGGCTTTCGTATAAAAACGCTCAGCCTCGAACTCCATCGTTTCGGCTTCTTTGCGGATAGTATCTAGGGAGAGATTTTTGGTCAGCCAGATCGGACGGCGGCGCAGGAATCCCTTGACGTTTTCGCGGCGGATCGGCGGCAGATTGGGACCGAACCGTTGTTCGTACAATTCGAGAAGCATGTGGCGATGATTCTTTTCTTCCTCGGCCATCCGCTCGAAAATCTTGGCGGAGTCGGGATATCTGCTCATCAGATCCTCCGCAAAGCTCATGTAGATTCGGCTGTCCTCCTCTTCGCCCGAGATCGCGACGGCAAGCACCTCCCTTTCGGTCAGGTCCGCAAAATTCTTCATTGGAAGCCCCGACGCCATAGTTTAGAATAATTCTAAATCAATTAAGGATGCTGCGGCGACAGGTCAAGCCCAGAATCGCGTTGCCATTCTGAGAACGATCAACGCGGTGGGCCGCGAGCGAGGGCGAAAATGCAGAAGGTCAAATATCGTCTGATCAACTCGCGGCTGGCGCCGCGACGGACCAAGCTGGAGCTACCTGGATGGGCGGGTGAGCGCCAGCCTCGCGCGAATGGTTCGCGCGAACAGGTCTGGCATTGTGTGCCCTTTTCGGAAGGCGCCCAGTACGGGATCGAATTGTTTTATCCCTACGACAACGAGCTTCGCGTGAGCACAAAAGATGGCAAGCTCGTTCTCGACGGAGATTTTGGACCCCCGCCAGAGTCCGGAGTGCAATGGCCGCCGTTCCGGAACTTTGGCGACAGCTACTACACCTATCAACTCCTCCTCGATCTTAAGGTCGAGCAAGGATTCGCTATCAGGACCGAACCGCACCCGCGTTTCTACACCGACCGCACCGATACCGTGCCGGTGGCGGTGCCCGCGCTGATACGAAACTGGTGGCCGATGTTGTTCTTCATGGTGTTCAAGTCCCCCGCCGAAGGACGAACTCACATTTTCCGGCCTAATGAGCCGTTCGTGCAAATCATCGTTATCCCGGAAGAGGCGGCCTTTGAACTTGAGGAGATGAACGACGAGGAGGCCGCCGAACGTGAGCTGCAATCGCGCCGGATATTTGCCAATCGTCCGAAGCTGGCGGAAGGTACCGAGTGGACGTCATCGACAGATACCGTATTCGACGGCACTTATCGCCATCTGCATCGGGCGGCCAAGGATCGAGCCCGCAATCAATAGCGGCTTGATCAAAAGGGGCCTGACGGCCCTTTTGATCGATTCGCTTAGTCGTCGTCGCGATAAAAATGATGATGGTGATGGTGGTGGTAAAAGTGATGGTGATGGTGATGATGGTGCCATCGCGGTGGAACCACAACGATCCGAGGCGCGCGGTGCCATCGATGGTGATGATGGTGATGATGATGATGATGATGATAATAAAACTGGGCCAATTCGATTTGGCCATCAGCCGAAGGTGATGAAGCAGCGTCAATGGCCTGAAGAGTGGTCAGCGCGTTCGGAATTGGCTGTAGCAGATCGGCATACGAGTTTGCCTGGAGAACGTCAGTTGGCGCGGGATTTACTACGGGGGGTGCTGCCTCCGCGACATTGCAGGCTCCGAGCGTCGCCACGGCTCCTATAAGTCCGGCGATCTTCTTGTCCATTCACGCCTCCTGAGAATCTTAGCCAACGGATGCTGGCACCTTGTAACGTTCCCCCGCACCGCAAGTTCCAAGTTGAACTAGATGGGAGCGAGCCCGAGCTTGCGGCTCCGGTTATATCCGGTACCCGCCGCCTCCCGACAGACGTGGCGCTGCTGGGCGAAGCAATAAGAATATGCCGCGTGCAATACACAGCAGGTCATGGAAAGCTACCCGAGCGCGCCGATTCACGATCGACATCTATTCGCAGACCCGGACTCGGCGCCGCACCCAGCTATAGCCGTCCCAATACGGCCTTCCCTGAGTCCAATAGCAATCCGGCGCGTATCGTGGCGCAGCTACCATTCCACCGATGATTCCGCCAATTATACCTGCAGCGGGGTCATCGGAGTAATATCCGTGGTGATGGTGATGGTGATGGTAAAAATGATGATGGTGGTGATGATACTGTGCAAGTTGGACAAGTGGCGTCTCGCTAGTGCGAGCTGCGTCGTCCGCTCTCAACATTGCGACCGCATCGGGGATAGGCTCGAGTAGCTCGGCGTAAGACTGAACCTGCAGGTTAGGGCGAGGGTCTTGAGCGGGGGTTGCCGCTTGACCGGGAGTGCTACAGGTCAGCAGCGCAGCGGTACTGCAAAGCAAAAGCGAGAGATTATTCTTCATTTCACGTCCTCCACCCCCTGTGTGTCAGCACCAGCTTGTTTCATACTTTCCTTCCGGCCCGAGCGACCGAGGAGGCTCAATCAATTACGCGCGACCATGTCTTCCGTTTTCACGACCTGAGATTCGAAATCGGGGCGCAATTTAGAGCGGAATTGTGGCAGGAAGCACCACCCAGCGATCAACAAGATCAAAGTTGCGCAAGACGATGTAACTCCTTTGATCAATCCGATGGGCGATCACATCAATCCGGATGCGGCCCCTCGGTCTTGTTTTCAAGCACCTTGCCAGTGGCGGCATCAATCCCGACTTCCTGGGTCCGCGAGCCCGTCCTGATGTCGAACGAATAGCGCAACCCGCTACCACCGGCCTCGCGCCCAAGCTCCTCGTCGGTGATTTTCCCGGGATGAGCCTTGAGGGCGAACTGGCGGGCCTGCGTGGAGTCACCTTGGCGTGACCTGCAAGGTTCTGACCTGTGTAGGCAGGATAAGTCCAAGGATGACCAGGCCGAACACCGGATGCAGCACTACGGCATCGACGCGCGTGGTCAGCGTGTCAGGCTTCGACGGCATCGTCACGGTCTCGCGGATGATGCGGTCGGCCTCGCGCTGGGTGGCTTTCAGTTCGGCGATACTCAGCGGCATCCAGGTGTTGTCGCGTTTGTTCTCGCCGAGATGCGCCGCGAATTCGTCGGTGCGCCGCAGCAGTTCGGCGATGCCGCCCTTGCGCACCGCGATCGAGGTGACGACAGTGACGCCGAGTGCCGCCGACATCTTGTCGATATCGATCTCACTCCACGCCGTTGGGCGATGTCGAACATGTTGAGGATCACCAGCAGCGGGCGACCGGTGCGTTTCAATTCCAGCACCAGGCGGAAAGTCAGGCGCAGGTTGGTCGCGTCCGCGACGCATAGCACGATGTCAGGCGGATCCTCGTTGGCATAGCGGCCGAGCACGACGTCGCGGGTGATCTCCTCGTCAGGGCTGCGGCCACGCAATGAATAGGTGCAGGGCAGATCGACCAGCGACATGGTGCGGCGCTCGGGCGTCACGAACGAGCCAGTCTTGCGCTCGACGGTGACGCCGGGATAGTTGGCGACCTTCTGACGGCTGCCGGTTAGCGCGTTGAACAGCGAAGTCTTGCCACTGTTAGGGGCACCCACCAGCGCGATGTGCAGGGAAGCCGCCGTCATCGATCGAAACCGATCATCGCACCACGACAGCCATAGCTTCGCGCCGCCGCAATGCGATCGTGATATTGTCAACGCGCACAGCGATCGGATCGCGGGCGATGGCCCCCTCGTGCAGGATTTCGACCCGCGCGCCTTCGATGAACCCCATTTCGATCAGTTGCTGCTCGCGCTCGGCTGCAACCGCCCCGTACGTTGCCGATTTTAGCACCACGACGGTGCCGGCAAAGCCCCGCGGGGCGTTGCCGAGCAGCAATTCGGGAGGCGGATGCGGGCAGTCGCACATGCGACGTTTGTGAGCAGCCGCCCAGTCGACGTCAAGCTGCCTCCCGGCGCGAACATTAGAAATGCTCTACGTATGCTCGCCAAGCTGGCCGCGCAGCTGTTCCTTACGGAGGGGCGTGGCCCAACGCGTGCGATGAGCTCGCCCAACGTGGGTACGTAGTAGCCGAGAGCATTGTGTGGCCTGAGGGGAAGCTCGCCGTGAACACATGCGGGGCATTTGGAACGAGGTCGGGTCGCGCGCGCTCGAAACTCAACTTCAGTAGGATGCTGATTAATTGACCGCCGACACTGCTCCAAGGATTAGTAAGGCGGCGGCACGCTTGCGCAGCATAATGAGATAGCCCAGCACAGCTACAAAGACGAGACCGAGTACGACCGTACTGCCGAGCGCCGTTAGGTCTCGGGCAGCCTCTTTGAGCCATAGGGGTCCGATTGTGTTCGCCATGTCTCCGGACTGTCGGAAGAACACGAGAATCGCGTTATCAAAGGCCGTGGTGTCACCCTCCGCCACATCCGCGGCGAGGAGTCCGAACGCGAGGAAAAGAGCGGCAACGCCAAGAATGACAGGAGCGGACAAATCTCCTGTCGCGTAACAGAAGTGGTGAGCCATTGCCACAAGGAGTGTCGGCGCGCTTCGAAAAACATACATGTGAGAGCAATCTCACGCGCGCTAGTTCCTGTCCACGCGCGATGGCCAACATTGGCAAATTGTATAGTCGCGGTCGAACGCCTGTGATCGTCGCGAGCGCATTCTCTTGGCTCTCCGCGGTCGTGATCGCTTGCGACATCGTCACCTCAAGACGGCCGGAAGCACAAGGTACTTGTCGACACTCAAAGCGGTCAGGTTGTGAAGACAGCCATGGCCGACGATGAGCAGAATGAGAACGGCCACGAGGGCGACGACAACTGACGCTCGTCATTTTGGGCGGCTCGCGCTCGCTGTGAGCCGCCTCCTATTGCTCCCTCTCTCGCTCTCGATCCGTGGGCCAGCCGTCGCCATGACAGCCAAGCCGCAACGACCCTTCAAGAGGCCAACATGAAAACCCGATCAAGAAGTCACCTCATCGCATCATCGCTGGCGTTTGCGCTGGCAGCTTCGATGGCCGTGCCGATCGCCGCCGCGCCTGCCCTCGCTCGGGAGACGGCCGTCGCGCCGGAGAAGAATCCACCGGGGGATATCCCGGACAGCCAGGTCTTCGTTGAATACAAATCGCCGTTTGGCTTCGCCATGAAAGTCCCCGAGGGCTGGGCTCGCGCCGATCGCGCGGACGGCGCTCGCTTTTCGGACAAATACAACATCATCGATCTGGCTGTTTCGAAGGCTGACCAGGCGCCCAATGCGACGATCGCGAAAACACGCGAAGCAGCCGAATTGCAGAAGGGCGGCCATGCTGTCGCGATAAAAACGGTCAAGGACGTCAAGCTCAAGTCGGGCCCTGCTGTCCTTGTTTCTTATGCCTCGAACTCCGCCCCTAACGCCGTCACCGGCAAGCAGATCCGGCTCGAGCATGACCGTTATCTGATGTTCAGGAACGGCACCTTGGTCACGCTCGATCTGTCCGCGCCACTCGGCGCCGACAATGTGGATCAGTGGCGGCTGATGTCGAACTCTTTCCATTGGCAGTGACATGAGCGTGCTCCGCGGCCACGAGCTGTATCGGTTCTTCCACGTGGGCGACGATGAGACGCCGGCGCTGAGAGGCATCGATGTGCAGCTCGACGCCGGCGAGATGGTCGCCCTGGTCGGCCCGTCCGGGAGTGGCAAGTCGACGCTCCTCGCCTGCCTCGCCGGTCTGGACGAGCCCGATGGCGGTCATGTGGACGTCATGGGAGAGCGCCTGTCGCGGCGGCCCGAAGCAACACGGGCTCGTCTGCGCGCTCGCCATATCGGCATGTTGATGCAGTCCAACAACCTGTTCGACCACTTGACGGTGTCCTCCAACATCGCGCTGCAAATCGAGCTGTCGGGCAAGGGCGAGCAGGGTTCGCTGCTGCAGCGGCTCGGCATCGGCGAGCATGGCGATGCAATGCCATCGCAGCTCTCCGGCGGCGAGGCCGCGCGAGCCGGCCTTGCCGTCGCGCTCGCAGCCGATCCGGACATCCTGATCTGCGACGAGCCGACGGCCGAGGTCGACGCCGACACCGAGCATCGCATTCTCGAGTTCCTCGACGAGAGGCGGCGCGCGGGCTGCGCCATTCTGGTCGCGACCCATAGCGCGTCCCTGGCGCAATGCGCCGACCGCATTCTGCGGATCAAAGACGGGCGGATTGTCCATGATTGATCTCGTCGAAGCGTTCGGAGCGGCCCGCTCCTTCCAGCGCGGCGGCAAGACCGTGGCAGCGCTCGCTCCGACGACGTGTCGGGTCAGAGCGGGGGATCGGATCGCTTTACTGGGACCCTCGGGAAGCGGAAAATCCACCCTCCTGCACCTTATGGCGGGTCTCGACATCCCGAGCGCGGGCGAAATGCGCTGGCCGCTTCTGGGACGCCGGGATGGTCTGCTGCCCGGCAAGGTCGCCATGGTTTTTCAATCGCCTAGCCTCATGGCGCCGCTGAGCGTCATCGAGAACGTCGAGCTTCCCCTTATTTTGAAGGACGGGCGGGACGACGCGCGCGCCACCGCTATGGAAGCACTCAAGCGCGTCGGCCTTGCCGATCTGGCAAATAAGTTGCCCGAGGAACTGTCCGGCGGGCAGGGACAGCGCGTGGCCATGGCTCGCGCGATCGCGGCGCGCCCGCAGCTCCTTTTGGCGGACGAGCCTACGGGGCAGCTTGATCAGGCGACCGGGCTCGCATTGATCGATGGTCTCTTGAATTGGCTGGCAGGCTCTCCGACCGCGCTGGTGATCGCCACGCATGATCTCGCCATTGCCGAACGCATGGAGCGGATCTGGCACATGGACCACGGCCAAATGTGTTCCGCGGCGGGAGATGAGCGATGATAGGGCCATGGATCTCCGGACTCGTCCGGGCGCGCTCGGGACGCTTGATCGGTGCCGTCGCAGGGGTCGCGTGCGTGGTGGCTCTTATCGCCGTCCTCGGCATATTTCTTCGGGCCAGCTCTGCGAGCATGACGACCCGGGCGATCGCCACCGTGCCTGTCGATTGGCAGATCCAATTGGCTTTCGGCGCCTCACTCGAGGCCATAAAGGAAGCAGCCTCGAAGGCAAACCCGCTCGCGAAGGTGCAGACGGTCGACTACGCATCTGTCGACGGCTTCGAGTCCTCGACCGACGGCACGGTGCAGACGACGGGAGCTGGACAGGTCCTTGGCCTCGACCCCTCCTATACTGCCTCGTTCCCCGGCGAGATCCGGCTTCTTCTTGGGTCGTTAGACGGCGTTCTCGTCGCCCAGCAGACGGCAGCCAATCTGCACGTCGGTCTCGGAGACATGGTGATGATTCACCGGCCGGGGCTGTCGAACTCCGCGGTCAAAGTGGGCGGAGTGATCGATCTCCCGAACGCCGACTCGCTCTTCCAGGCGGTCGGCGCCCCGAAAGGCCTCGCACCGCAGGCTCCGCCCGACAACGTGCTTGTCCTTCCCGCCCCGCTTTGGCGCGAGCTCTTCTTGCCACAGAAGAACGTCCGGCCGGATAGCGTGCGCCAACAACTGCATATCGGCATCGACCGCGCGCAGTTATCCAGCGATCCCGGAGCAGCCTATATCGCCGCGACTGCTTCCGGTCATAACCTCGAGGCGCGAGTGGCAGGGACCGCGGTTCTCGCCAACAACCTTGCGGCGCGCCTGGATGCCACCCGCGGGGACGCGCTTTACGCCAAGGTGCTCTTCCTGTTTCTCGGAGCGCCGGGAGCAGCTCTCGCGGCACTGCTGACTGTCGCCTGTGCTCGCTCGGGCGCGGACCGGCGACGCCGGGATCAGTCGCTGCTGCGATTGCGGGGAGCGTCGACGCGCCGGATCCTGACGTTGTCCGCTGTCGAGGCGGCCCTCGTCGCTGCGGGCGGGGCGGTCCTGGGCCTCGCCGTCGCAGTTCTCGCGGCGCACCTTACTTTCGGTGCAGTGCTCACCATCACCGGCCTTTGGCCCTGGCTCGGGGCTGCCGTGATCGCGGGGCTCGCCCTCGCCCTCTTGGCCGTTCTGCTACCAGCTTGGTCCGAGGCGCGTCGGCTCACGGTTGCAGCGGCGCGCATGGTGCTCGGTTCGGATCACGTGCCGTTGTGGCGGAGAGCTTTCGTAGACTTGGTGCTCATTGCCATCGGCGCTTTGGTCTTCTGGAAGACGGCGAGCTCCGGTTACCAGGTGGTGCTCGCGCCGGAAGGCGTGGCGGCAGCTTCGGTTGACTATGCGACGTTTCTCGCTCCCCTGCTGATGTGGGCCGGCGTCGGCCTGTTGACCGTCCGCCTTTCGACAGTGGGGCTCGCGCAGGGCCGCCGCTGGCTCACGGCCGTCCTGCGGCCTGTCGCCGGACCTCTCTCGGACCTTGTGGCGGCTACGATGGGGCGACAGCGCGGGCGGCTGACGAGCGGGATCGCTATGAGCGCCCTCGCCCTTGCGTTCGCGACTTCGACGGCCGTCTTCAACACGACGTACAACGCGCAGGCTCGCGTTGACGCGGAACTCACTAACGGAGCCGACGTCGCCGTCACTGGTACCAGCACCGCACCGGCCTCCAACGTCATGGACAAGCTCGCGGCTTTGCCGGGCGTCGTGGCGGCACAGCCCATGCAGCATCGCTTTGCCTATGTCGGGACGGATCTGCAGGACATCTACGGAATCGATCCGATTAATCTGGGCAAGGCCACCGATGTCTCTGACGCTTATTTTGCGAACCGGAATGCGGAGGCCACCCTGGCCGAGCTTGCCAAGACGCCCGACGGCGTCCTCGTCTCGCAGGAGACCGTCAATGACTATCAGCTTGCGCTGGGCGATCCGATCAATTTGCGCCTTCAATCGGCGACCGATCACCAGTACCACGTCGTTCCGTTCCGCTTCATTGGTATCGTCCGCGAATTCCCGACGGCGCCGAAGGATTCCTTTCTCGTCGCCAATGCTACGTACATCGCTAAGGTGACCGGCTCCGACTCGGCTGAGGTCGTCCTGCTGCGCACGCGCGGCAATCCAGCTGCCGTCGCTAAGCTGGCAGAGCAGGTCGTGAGTTCGCTTCCGGGCTTGAAGGTTCGCGACATCGGAACCACGCAGCATCTCATTGGCTCGAGTTTGACGGCTGTCGATCTCGTCGGTTTGACCCGGATCGAACTGGTGTTCGCCGTGATCATGGTGGCCGGCGCGGCTGGGCTCGTTCTGGCGCTGGGACTGGCCGACCGGCGGCGCGGCTTCGCCATCCTCTCGGCGCTGGGAGCGAAACCGCGCCAACTCAGTGCTTTTCTTTGGAGTGAAGGGATGCTGATCTTTACCGTCGGAGGCGCAATTGGCGTCGCCGGCGGCTTCGGCATGGCATGGATGCTCGTCAAGCTGCTGACCGGCGTCTTCGATCCCCCTCCCGATCAGCTGTCGATTCCGTGGATCTATATCTTTGTCCTGATCTGTGCTGCTTTCGCCTCAATGGCGGCGGCGGTGATCGGAGCGCAACACGAGACGCGGATCCCGGCCGTTCAGCGGCTAAGGGAGATGTAAATGGGGGCGGGTGCTCATTACTATAATGCAACGTCGCTTTGGTCCGACCTGGAGCTGCGTCATGGGTATGAGAGCGCCGACCCCGGTGAGAACCGCAGCAGGAATAGAGGCCATGAAGATTCTCGTCATTGAAGACGATCGCCGGATGGGAGCGTACGTCCGCAAGGGCCTGGAGGAACACGGGCATGTGGTCGACTTGGCTCCTAACGGTCGGGATGGCCTGTTTCTCGCCGCTGGGGAGACCTATGACGTTATGATTGTCGATCGCATGCTGCCCGGCCTCGACGGGCTAGGCGTAGTGAAAACAGTACGCGGCGCCGGGGTGAAAACGCCAATCCTGTTTCTGACCACGATGGCGGGGATCGGCGACCGCGTGGAGGGCCTTGAGGCTGGCGGCGACGACTATCTGGTAAAGCCGTTTGCCTTCGCAGAACTTCTAGCGCGAATCAACGCGTTGGCTCGTCGCCCGCCCATGACAGAGGTCTTGACGATTATCCGGGTGGCCGACCTCGAAATGGACCTGATTGGCCGAAAGGTGAAACGCACCGGCCAGGACATTGCCCTTCAGCCGCGCGAGTTCCGGCTGCTTGAATATATGATGCGCAATGCCGGCCGCGTTCTCACGCGCACAATGCTGCTTGAAAATGTCTGGGAATTCCACTTCGATCCCAAGACCAACATTGTGGAGACACATATGAGCCGGTTGCGCGCCAAGATCGACAAGGGCTTCGAGACGGAGCTGCTCGAAACCGTACGAGGCTCCGGATATATCCTTCGTGTTCCAGCGTAGGCTTCTGCGCACAGCGAGCTTTCGGCTTGCATTGCTTTATGCCTTGCTGTTCGGCATATCCGTGCTTCTCCTGGGCGCAGTGACCTTCTGGAGCACGCGCGCGGCACTGGAAGATCAGCTCCGGCGCAGGATCGAGGCCGAGATGAGCTTCCTGCAGGAAGAGTTTAGAAGCGATGGAATTGATCACCTAGTCGCGACGGTGCAGGAACGAACGCGAACGCCGTCCAATCTCGATTATTTCGTCTTGGATCCTGCGGGTAAACGCCTCGCCGGAGACCTGCCGATGGTTTCCGGCAGCGTCGGCTGGGTTCGCACGAAAAGCGGTCGTGATGCAGACGGAAAGGAACGTACGGAATCCGAACGCATCGAGGCCCTCGTTTCGGAGCTGCAGGGAGGTTACAGGCTGGGTGTTGGCGAAGATCTCGAGCAGGTGCGCGAGATCGAGGACACCTTCCTGACCGCCTTCGCGTCGGCCCTCAGCGTTGTTTTGTTGCTCGGCATCGGAGGCGGCCTTCTTCTCAGCGCTGGGTTTCTTCGTCGCGTCGAGACCATCACGCGCACTGCCGATGCCATAATCGCAGGCGACATTTCGCGGCGGATCGAGCGCAACGGGTCCGGAGATGATTTCGACCGGTTATCGGCGACGCTGAACGCAATGTTGGACCGGATAAGCGGACTGATGGAAAATCTCCGCCAAGTCTCGACTGATATCGCTCACGACTTGCGGACGCCCCTTTCCCGCCTTCGCCAAGGCCTGGAGGAAGCACGATGGCGCGAGCTGACCGCGGCCGACTATCGCGGCGTCGTCGAACACGCGATGGAGGAAGCCGACGCTATCCTCGACACCTTCTCCGCCCTGTTGCGCATAGCGCAGATCGAGGCAGGCGTCCGGTGTTCGGCGTTTCGGTCGGTTGACCTGTCGGAGGTCATGCAAACGGTCGCAGACGCCTATGCGCCGACTGCCGAGGAAAGCGGACGCACGTTGCGGATAGACATTGCGGGCGGCGTAACAATCAATGGCGACCGCGACCTTCTCGTTCAGCTCTTCTCCAATCTCGTGGAGAACGCACTCCATCATACGCCGCAGGGAACCATCGTCGTCGCGCAATTGTCTGAAATTTCGACAACCGTGATTGCCGAAATCGCGGACAACGGATCGGGGATCCCCGCAGAGGAACGCTCAAACGTGCTTCGGCGCTTCTACCGACTCGAACGCAGCCGATCGACCCCCGGCAGCGGTCTTGGCCTGAGCATGGCGAGCGCAATTGCCGCGCTCCACCACGGGACGCTCGAGATTATCGACAATGCGCCGGGCCTTCGTGCCGTCGTGCGATTCCCAAGCTCCAGCCGCGTCTCCTAGAACTTGAGCCTACCTGGACCACGGTGGCGCCAGGACTGATTGGCCAGCGCGCGCTCGAAACTGGCCCAAAAGGGCGCAGATTACCGATCCGTATACATCCGGGAATGCCGTTCCAATCCCCATGGGCGCTTATGGGTGTGACGGGCGGTCGCCGATTGTCGCCGCAGCTCTCCGATTGGACGGAAAACCTCATGACCTCAGAACTGTCGAAACGCGGAAGCATTGTCAGGATGATGCTGAACAAAGTTCCAGAGGTGACTCTCTTTTTCTGGCTCATCAAGATCATGTCGACGACGGTCGGGGAGACCGGCGCGGATTACCTGGCGGTTCACGTAGGGCTTGGCACCGCCCTCACCGGCGGGATCATGGCCGCGCTGCTGCTTGCCGCGCTGGTGTTGCAAGTCCGGATGCACCGATATGTGCCGTGGATCTATTGGCTGACGGTTGTGCTCGTCAGCGTCGTCGGTACGCAGATCACAGACCTGTTGACCGACAAGCTCGGCGTCCGCCTGTATGTCAGCACCTTCGCATTCGCAACCGCTTTGGCCGCAACCTTCGCGGTGTGGTACGGATTTGAAAGAACGCTGTCGATCCATACAATCGTGACGACGCGACGCGAGCTATTCTATTGGCTCGCGATCCTCTTCACTTTTGCGCTGGGCACGGCGGCCGGCGACCTTGCGACCGAAGCGCTCGGTCTTGGCTTTAATCTGGGGGTGGTAGCCTTCGGCGCGCTGATCGCGGCCATTACACTGGCGTATCGTTTCGGTGCCAATCCGGTTCTCACCTTCTGGCTGGCTTACATCTTGACGCGCCCGCTTGGAGCGTCGCTGGGCGACCTTCTGTCCCAGTCGCGGGAGTACGGCGGGCTTGGACTTGGCACCGTGTATACCAGCATGGCCTTTCTCGTCGTTATCGTCGGGCTCGTGATCTTCCTGAGCGTGGAAGCCGGGAAGCCTGCAGATCCAATGCTGGCCGAAGACAAGGTGTGAGCCCGTACATGGCGAATCGTCCCCGCCGGGCAGGATCAATCGCAATCAACGTTTCCACAAAATCAGAAGATCAGCGATGACCACGCATAGACAAGCGGGTATGGCAATCATGCTAATGATAGTAGGCGCCGCCGCTCTGGCGGGAGGAGGTCGGATCCCCGTGAGCCTCTTCGCCACTACGAAGGCCGAGGCCGCCGCGGCCTCGAAGCTCGGGGACCTCTCGAAATTCCAAACGATCGCGGCTGACACCAAGGCGCTTGCGGACAAGGGCGATCTGGCGGGGGCAAAGACACGCATCAAGGATCTCGAAATGACATGGGATGAGGCGGAGGGCGGGCTTAAGTCGCGCGCGGCGGCTGATTGGCACGTACTCGATAAGGCCATCGACCGTGCGCTCCAAGCCTTGCGTGCGAGTGTACCTGATCCTGCGGCTTGCAAGCAGGCGCTGGCTGATCTTCTCGCGGTAATGGACGGTATGAGCGGTAAGACCTCACGCTAAGCCGCCAGTCTCGTTCGATCAACGACCTATCGTGGGCAAGCGTTTGGCTTTGTTGTTTGACACAACCGCGCCGCCGTCGCCGCAACAAGCTGCATCGGATATGGCCATGGAAGACAAACGAGAGCATGAACGCAGGCGAGTGCTGAAGGGAGGGAAAATAGTATTTAACGGCGGTCGCTCCGCAATCGATTGCACCATCAGGAATTTGTCAGCCGGTGGCGCCACTCTTCAGGTCGAAAGCCCGCTCGGCATTCCCGACACATTCGAGTTGGTTGTGCATCCAGACAACATCATAAAAAGCTGTCGGATGGCCTGGAAAAAGGAAAACCTGATCGGAGTCGCGTTCCAAAAGACAAGTTAGCCTGCTGCTGTCAAATACCCAGTAACCCCGTCCGCAAACACCTGTTTACCCCAGAGAACACGATGAATGAGATCGAAAAGTCGGCCTTCAGTAAAGTCCCGCCGGACGCCTGCGTCGACGCTGACCGCGATGCGCGGGAAGCTCACGTGCGGGAACAGAGAGACCGGGAGTCGCAGGATGCATTATTGTCGAACGCCGACTTCAGCGTCGCGGGCATTCCCGCCCGCACATTGCCGACATCCTCGGGCTCAACGCCGAGCAGCACCGCTAAGGCGTCCGCGTCGGCCAGCCCGTATTGCGCGAACCTCAGCGACTTCAAATGCCCGCTTGGTACCGATTTCGGATCCCTCCCGCGATCGTTCCGACGCTTTGCTGAGCGTCTGTGCGCGCGGCGAGGTAATCTCCCAGCCCCATCGCGATCGCGCCAGCAGCAATCTCCGTGCGCGCAGTAAGATGACCAACTGATGCCGAAGCGCTACGTTCTCGGCTTCAAGCCGCAACGTCGACTTGAATGGCGAGGTCGGACGGCCAGAACCAAACACAGCAGCCCGATCATTTCGCCACCACGCAAATGCCGACCTTCGGAAATGTTCGAAACAGCCATTTGCGGTGGCGTACATGAGGACGCCTAGCGCCGCGCTCACTCAGAGCGACTTGTCGCGATGCTCAATCCTGCGGGCCAATGCGTCGGCAAGTCCAATCGTCGGTTTAGCCTCGGGACGGCGGAACGTGCCGGCGGTGGCCTTGCGAGCACCCAACACAGTCAACGCTTCGGCCTGTTTCACCGCCGCTGCCATCTGATCCACGACCGGCACCGGAATTCGACCCTTGACCTTCTCGGCGAGGCCGGCGAGTGGCGCCCCACCGAGAATAATGACGTCCGCCTCGTCCTCGGTCACTGCTCGGTTGGCAAGCTCAACCAGCAGTTCTTCCTTTTCTTCCTGCACCTCCGAAACCGACGCAAAGGAACCATCGAGCATGCGGATGCCGGCGCAACGCCCGCCCAAGCCATGCATGTCGACGCAATCCTGATACCAAGCACCGAGGGCCCGGGCGAAAGTCACAATGGCAAAGCGACGTCCGAGCATGCACGCGGTCAGCATCGAGGCTTCAGCCATGCCGACGACGGGCAGATCGAACAGTTCACGTGCGCCAAAAAGACCCGGATCACCAAAAGCCGCAATAATTACGGCATCTACATCCCGATGCCGTTCCGCAAGCATTTCCAGAGCGATGGCGCCGCCGATCTGGGCTTCGGCGCGCGTCGCGATGTAGGGAACGCCGCGGGGCGCGGTCAACGGAACAATAACGGTACCCGGCGCCGCAGCCTTCTCGGCGGCAGCGGCAAGGCGCGCAGTGATAGATTCACTGGTATTGGGATTAAGCACCATGATGCGCATGCGGGACGAAGTCCTTTAGTCCGATCGATCTGCCGCAGCTTCCGGCACGGGAGCTGTCACGGTCCGTCTGTCAGAGCAAATACCTAAGAACACACGATCTGCAAACAAATTTTTGTATGCAGTATACAAATGGATTGAGAACGCCTCTATATTGTTTCAGACACAGTGCAGGTTGGATGGAGTGGTGAATGACACCTCGGACTGCTGTAACACGAGTCAAAGAAGTTCGCGCCGCCGCCCGGAAACTGCCTGAACGGGTTGCGCTCCATGAACAGGCTCTGGCGCGGCTGCGCACATTGATTGTCCGCGGCGATCTCGCTCCCGGCGTGGCAATCCTCGAAACCAAGCTCAGCGAAGAGCTCGGAATTTCCCGGACTCCCCTTCGCGAGGCACTCAAGCTACTGGCGGCAGAAGGGTTGCTCGAGTTGAGATCCAACCGCAGCGCGCAAATCGCACCATTACGACCGGTCGAGATCGACGAAATCTTCGAGGTCATCAGCGCTCTTGAAGGCATTGCCGCTGAACTCGCGGCATCACGCATGACATCTGCAGAGTTGCGGCGGCTGACACAGCTCCAGGATCGGATGGAGACCCATCACGAAGATGGCCGGCTGGATGATTACTTCAAAATCAATCAGGAGATCCACAGCTACATTGTTGCGTGTGCCAAAAATGCGGTCTTGAAATCGACGCACGACGGGCTCCTTGCCCGCGCTGAGCGTGCACGCTACTTCGCTTTGTCGTCTCGCTCGCGCTGGGATGATTCCGTCATGGAGCATCGGGAAATTTTAAAAGCGCTCAAGAAGCGCGACGGCGCTGCCGCGGCCCGTGCGTTGACGCAACACGTCTTGCATACCGGCCGAACGGTCAACAAGGAACTACGTTCCCGCAGGAATATTCACCAACCAACAAGTCCTGTCAGAGACGCAAACCGCTAACGAGCCACATCGTCTTCATGTCATTCGGAATATATTCCTCAAAAAAATTGTATGCAGAATACAAAAAATGTTGTGTTCTGCCCGTTTGTGCTGCAGCTTTGCAGCGGCTATCGGGATTTCTGACGGTTCGGGCACGGTCGCATGCAGGTCTCTCAATCAAGAGGAGGCCGCATGGCTTAGATGACTCAACATTGGAGGAACAAATGACTGCGCAAGGCGATGTGATCTCAGCGGAAGGCTCGCAGCAAAAGACCGGCGTACGCTGGAAGATTTTCGTTTTGATGTTGTTTCTGATCACGATCAATTACATCGATCGTGCCTCCCTCTCCGTTGCGATGCCGCTCATTTCCAAGGAGTTTGGTCTCGATGCCGCAGCTCAGGGATTTATTCTGAGCTCGTTCTTCTGGACTTATGCCCTGATGCAAATCCCCGGCGGCATGCTGGCGGACCGATACAAGCCGCGCATCGTCATTGCAGCAGCGACGATTGGTTGGGGTTTCTTTCAGGCGATCGCAGCCGCCTCAACAAGTTCGTTCATGCTTATCTTAACCCGCTTGGGACTCGGGGCGGCGGAAGCGCCGATCTATCCCGCCGGCGGCAAGCTCAATGCGATGTGGATGACGCCAAACGAGCGCGCGCGTGGCGCCACGCTGCTTGATGGTGGCGCGCCGCTTGGCGCGGCGCTGGGCGCACTTGTCATTGCCGGCCTTATCGCCGCGTTCGATTCCTGGCGGATTTCTTTTGCGGTCGCTGGAATCGGTACGGTTCTCTGCGGCGCCCTTGCCTGGTGGTACATTCGCAATAGTCCAAGCGAGCACCCGTCCGTCAATGAAGCCGAGGCGAAGCATATTGAAACCGCCCACGCATTGGAGGATTTGAATGATCCGGTGTCGTCTGGCCGCGGGATTGGCGCCTACTTCGCGTACAAGTCTGTCTGGTGCATGTGTTTGGGATGGATGTTCTTCAACACCGTGTTTTACGGACTGCTGACGTGGATGCCGACCTACCTCTTCAAGGTTCACGGCCTCGACATCAAGCAGCTGGGCGGGGCTCTGTTCATCATGTTTTTCGCCGGATTCATTGGGGAACTCGTCGGGGGACAGATTGCCGACGTTTGGCGGGAACGTGGCGGTCAACCCAACACCGTCTTTAGAACTCTGTTCGGCATCGCTGCAATCGTCGCAACCATCTCAATCTTCTCGGTTGCCTACGTGAAGGACGCCGTAATCGTCGTTGCGCTGCTATCTTCGACGCTGTTCTTCCTGCGCTGGTGCGGAATGTATTGGGCCATCCCATCCATTCTTGCCACGCGAAATCGGGCGGGATTTTTGGGCGGTTGCATGAATCTCGGCGGTAACATCGCCGGCGTCACTGTCCCGATTATCGTAGGTTTCATTGTTCAGTTCACGGGATCCTACTACCTCGCTTTGATGTTCTTCGCCGCCGCGGGCGTAGCGCTGCTCGTTTGCTCGACTGCAATCGACTACAGCCGGAAACTTCCGGTTTAGATCGGACTCGATGAGCCTCGCTCGTGAATGCGAGGCTCATCACTCCGAATCATCCAGTATCATCCGGTCATCGACGCAGACCGACGGCGTCGGATGACCATTCGCATTAGCGAAGCTACCTGACCATTATTCGAGCTTTCGCAATGCTCTCCGGAGAACTTCATGAACACGCGCCTGCGTCTCGGAATGTTGACCCCCTCGTCCAACACCGTCCTCGAGCCCATCAGCACGCAGATGGTCGCGGGACTTCCGGAGGTCAGCGTTCATTTTGGCCGCTTCAAGGTAACCGAAATCGCATTGTCGGATCAGGCGTTGAAGCAGTTCGACGACACCGAGATATTGCGCGCGGCGGAACTTCTCGCCCATGCCAAGGTCGATGTGATTTCCTGGAACGGCACATCCGCGAGCTGGCTTGGTTTCGACCGCGATGAGCGACTTTGCGAACGCATCACCTCCTCGACCGGTATTGCCGCCTGCACATCCGTATTGGCATTTCGGGAAATATTTGAGCGAACACGTGTGAGGCGGATCGGTCTTGTGACCCCCTATACCGACGACGTTCAGGCGAAGATCATCGCGAACTGGAAATCCGCCGGCATTATCTGCTCGGCAGAACGGCATAGCGGTCTCCGCGATAATTTTTCGTTCGCGGAAGTCAGCGAGCACACCATAGCAGAGATGATCGGTTCGGTTGAAAAAGCGGGATGCGAGGCAGTCGCGATCGTGTGCACGAACATGCGCGGAGCTCCGCTTGCTCAATTGCTGGAAGCAAAACTCGGCATTCCGGTCTATGACTCGATCGCGACGGCCGTTTGGAAGAGCCTTGTTCTGGCCAGCGCCGACCCTCGGCGGGTCAAGGGCTGGGGCAGCCTGTTCCAGGATGCCCGGCTTTCGGCTCAACCATGACGTCGGTGTCGAGGATGTTGTATCACACCGGCCCGCAGTGAGGAGGGCACCATGGCAAAATTCGACACCATCATTCGAGCCGGCACGATCGCGACCGCGTCGGACATCTTTTCCTGCGATATCGGCATCCGCGACGGACGCATCGCTGCCCTCGGACATGACCTTGGTACTGCCGACCAGTTCATTGACGCCACCGGCAGGCTGGTGCTGCCCGGCGGCATCGACAGCCATGTTCATATATCGCAACCGTCGGGCCCCGATGTCGTCATGGCGGATGACTTCGAGAGCGCAACGCGATCGGCTGCATTCGGCGGCAATACAACAATTCTGCCTTTTTGCTTGCAGGAGAAAGGACAATCGCTGCGCCAGGCATTGAAGGATTATCACGCTCTCGCTGAAGGCAATTGCCATATCGACACCTCCTTCCATCTCATCATTTCCGACCCCACCGAGCAGATGCTCGGGCAGGAGTTGCCGGGGCTTGTTGCCGATGGGTATACCTCGTTCAAGGTCTTCATGACCTACGAAGGCCTCGCGCTCGCCGATAGGGAAATATTGGAAGTCATGAGCGTCGCGCGCGAAACGGGCGCGCTTGTCATGGTTCATGCCGAGAACTATGACGCCATCCGCTTCCTCACCGACCGGCTTGAGCTCGCGGGGAAAACCTCGCCGCGTTATCATGCGACTTCCCGGCCAATCGTGGTCGAGCGCGAAGCAACGCACCGCGCAATCTCGCTGGCGGAACTCATCGGCGTGAACGTGATGATCGTTCATGTTTCAAATCGCGAGTCGATGGAGGAAATCCGCCGTGCTCAAGCCAAGGGCTTGAGCGTATCCGGCGAAACCTGCCCGCAATACCTCATGCTGACGGAGAAGGACCTCGACGGACTCAATATGGAAGGCGCCAAATACGTCTGCTCGCCGCCACCACGCGACGAGGCCAGCCAAGCGGCGTGCTGGGAGGGTATCCAGACTGGCGTGTTCTCGGTTTTTTCCTCAGACCATTGCCCGTTTCGTTATAACGATTCACAGGGCAAGTTGACCGCAAAAGGCAGAACAAGTTTTCGCTGGGTGCCGAATGGCATTCCGGGAGTGGCAACACGCTTGCCCATCCTGTTTTCGGAAGGCGTCAACAGAGGCCGCATTGACCTGAATCGCTTCGTCGCGCTGACCTCGACCAATCATGCCAAAACCTACGGCCTCTACCCGCGCAAAGGCACGATCGCAGTGGGATCCGATGCAGATATTGCTATCTGGGATCCGAAGAAAAAGGTGACACTCACCCACGCGCTTCTGAAGGATGGCTCGGATTACACGCCGTATGAGGGCCTCAACGTCACAGGATGGCCTGAACTGACGATGGTGCGCGGCCAATGTATCGTTAAGGATGGCGAACTGATCGGCAGCAAAGGTTTCGGTCAGTATATAAAACGAGAGACGGCCTCCTTCATTAAACCGCCTGTAGGGTCAGTGCGCGCCGACGGATAACCGATCGTCAAATAGGCGAATAAATTAGGAAGGCTCTTGTGAACGTGGCGCGCCATTCAGAATAACATTTTGAAATCTTACGTGATTGAAACTGCTTTGTAATTTTTAGACGCTGCCGAAGGCAATTAAGGCGGATCACAACTGATCCCTGCCGCCAAGTCGCTTGCAACAGGGCTTGGGAGGTCAATGTTCGGCGTGGAATGCAACAACTGGCGGATGCCCTGCATCTTTGCAATAGCAATGAAACAGGTGTTGCATCCGTCTGAGAACCCCGGTAATGCAACACCTGTTTCGGAGGTCGGAGAGAACACATTACCGGTCAGTGGCTTCTGTTCTTGGCGCAGCTTCCGGCTGCCCCCTCCAGCGGGCGCGTGGCGCTGTGGCGGCGTCTTCGTGCCGCCGGAGCTGCCAGCGTGCTGAATGGGGCGTGGATTTTAACAGTTACGGACGAGCACAAACTGCTCTATGCGCAGCTTGTCGAGATGGTTCGCGCGCAAGGCGGCAGCGCCACCGTCTTCTCGACGACTGCGACCAGCGAGGAAGAAGAGCAAGCCATTATTGCTCGGTTTCAGGCGGACCGAGCACGCGAATACGACGAGTTCGCCGAGCGCTCCGGCGAATTTCTCGCCGAGATCGAAAAGGAGACCCGGCGCCGGAAATTCACATTTGCAGAACTTGAAGAGATCGAGGACGACCTCGACAAGCTTTCTGCCTGGCTCGCCAAGATCAAGGCGCGCGACTTTTTCCCCAACGCTCGAATGCAAGTGGCGAACGAAACGCTCGAGACCTCTGGCGCCGCTTTGCGAACCTTCGCCGGCGCGGTCTATACGCAAGAGGGTGTTGTAGACGCGGCTGATGACAGCGCTGGTTCGTCGGATACCGCGACTCCGAATTCCCCGCTCAAGAAGCGAGGGAGACTGCGGGATGGCTGACCAGGTTCTTGCCGCCTCGACGGCGCTTCGAAACCTGCCGCGCGGAATCTGGACGCTTGGGTTCGTATCGATGTTCATGGATCTCTCATCCGAGATGATCCACGCTCTCCTGCCGATCTACCTCGTCGCCGTGCTTGGAGCCTCGACACTCACGGTCGGACTCATCGAGGGTGTCGCCGAATCGACGGCGATGATCACTAAAATTTTCTCCGGCGCGCTGTCTGATTGGTTGGGTCGCCGCAAGCTGCTGGCCGTTATCGGCTACGGTCTTGCTGCCCTCACCAAACCGATCTTCCCGCTCGCGACGACGCTTGAATGGGTGGTGACCGCCCGATTCCTTGACCGGGCGGGAAAGGGTATTCGCGGCGCACCGCGCGACGCGCTGGTGGCCGATCTCGCCCCCGCTCCGCTGCGAGGAGCAAGCTTTGGTTTAAGACAATCCCTCGACACGATCGGGGCCTTCCTCGGCCCGCTTGCCGCAATCGGGCTTATGCTTTTCACCGGCGACAATTACGCCGCGGTGTTCTGGATCGCGGTCATCCCGGCGTTCATCGCGTTCGGCCTGATGGCGTTCGGGGTGACGGAGCCGGAACGCGCCATTGACGCTACGGCAAGACCCAAGCCGCAGTTCGCCGATGTCTGGCGGCTCTCAGGGCCATTCTGGGCCGTGGTAGCAGTTGCGGTGGTGCTGACGCTGGCTCGGTTCAGCGAAGCCTTTCTGGTTCTGCGGGCTCAGAATGTAGGTCTCGCGATTGCGATCGTACCCGTCGTCATGGTCGTTATGAACATTGCTTACGCACTCGCAGCTTACCCGGCCGGCATGCTGTCTGATTGGTTCGGGCGTCAGGGCGTCCTGATCGTCGGCGTCGCTACACTCGTGGTCGCCGATCTGCTCCTGGCACTCACGACGTCAGTGCCCATTCTTTTGTTCGGTGCGGTGTTTTGGGGCCTGCACATGGGCCTGACCCAAGGGCTGCTTGCAACGCTGGTGGCGGACACCGCGCCTGCCGATCTGCGCGGAACCGCGTTTGGAGTGTTCAACCTCGCGAGCGGGGTGGCCATGCTTGTCGCCAGCGTGGTCGCCGGAGCGCTCTGGGATGTCTACGGCCCGAACGCGACCTTCCTGGCCGGCGCGGCTTTCACCGCCATCGCTTTGGCCGGCCTGCTCGCTCTACGAAAGCAATTCCGATCAGACAACACCTCATCAGCTTAGAGCAATCGGAAACTGTCGATGGATGTGAGCATGTCCGGTAGTGAGCACAAGAATCCTGGTGGACCTGGGCGTCGAATCGTTCGGCTTCTGGTTATTCTGGCGGCGATCGGAGGTCTTGGCGTGCTTGTCGTCTGGGGTTTCCTTGCCGGACGCGGCGAGGCAACGATGGAAGCCGAGCGAGAACGTCCGGTCAAAGCGCCCTTACGCGTGTCGACTGACGGCCGAGGGCAGCCCGTCGTGACCCTCGACGCAGCAACGCGTAGGCAGAGCGGAGTCGATGTTACCAAACCAAAGTCGACGCAGTACCAGGAGCAAGTCCGCGCCTACGGAACAGTGCTTGACCTCGACAAGCTGGTTACGCTGGACAACAATTATGTAACTGCCGTCGCCCAGCTTCAGAGCGCTCAGGCTAAGATCGTTGCATCGAAGGCGGCTTTCGAGCGCGCGCAGGCCCTTTCCAAGGACAACATCACGACTGTGGCGCAGCTACAGACGGCCCAGGCCACATTCGGTGCGGATAAAGCCGGCGTCGCAACGGCAGAAGCCCAGGTCAAAACGCTAAAAGCAACGGCGCTGCAGGAGTGGGGAACGGTCATCGGCAAGGCGCTCGTCGAGAGTGGGCCTTTGGTGACGCATCTGATCGAGCGCCAGACTTTCCTCCTCCAGATCACACTGCCGCCTGGAACATCCATGACGCCGCCGTCGACCGCGACGGTTCAATTCGGCGCAAGCGCCTCGCACCATCAAGTGGATTTTGTCTCGGCCGCCACGCAAACGGACCCGAAGATCCAAGGCCTGAGTTTTTATTATGCGGCCGATGCCGCGAGCAATCTGTTGCCGGGAATGAACGTCCTTGCGTTCCTGCCGTCCGGTGCTCCCATCGATGGAATTGAAATTCCAGCCTCGGCGGTCGTGTGGTGGACGGGGCGGGCATGGGTCTATCTGCGCACTGGCGCGGACACGTTCACGCGCCACGAAATTCCAACCGATGTGCCCGCGCCCGGAGGCGGTTTCATCGTTTCGGTCAAGAGCCTCCCATACCCCGACCCGGAGATTGTGGCGCAGGGCGCGCAGATCTTGCTGTCCGAGGAGTTCCGGTCACAGATCCAGGTCGGCGAGGACAAGAAATGACGTCGGCAAACCCTGATCATTCAACACCATTCGGCTTGCAAGCGAATGTCATCGGTTTCGCGATCCGCTTCCGCGGCATCGTCGTGGCTATGGCCTTGGTGCTGCTCGGCTACGGCGTCCTCTCGGTTGCTGGCGCCAACTACGACGTTTTCCCGGAGTTCGCACCGCCCCAGGTCGGCATCCAGACCGAGGCGCCCGGCCTTACGCCAGAACAGATCGAGGTCCTCGTCACCCAGCCGATCGAGAATGCCATCAATGGTGTCCCCGGCGTGCAATCGTTGCGGTCCACCTCGATCCAGGGGCTCTCCGTCATCACGGTTATCTTCGCGCCCGGAAGTGACATCTATCGGGATCGGCAAGTGGTGGCCGAGCGCCTGGCGGTCGCCGCACAACAACTCCCGGCGGAGACGGGGCCGCCGGGAATGACGCCGCTGACCTCTTCGACGAGTACCATCCTTGTCGCCGGGCTCACCTCCGACACGCACTCGCTGATGGATTTACGCACTATCGCCGATTGGACGCTGCGCCTGCGGCTTCTCGCCGTGCCGGGCGTCGCCAAGGTCGCGGTGTTCGGCGGCGATCTCCGTTCGCTTCAGGTTCAGGTCCATTCGGACCAGCTCATTCGCTATAATCTCACCCTCAACGACGTTTTGACCGTGGCGAAGAAAGCCACCGGCGTGCGCGGCGCGGGCTTTATCGACACCGCCAATCAGCGCATCGTCTTCCAGACCGAGGGCCAGTCGCTCCAGGCGGAGGATGTTGCTCACACTGTTCTGCTGAACCAAGGCGCTTCGAGCGTGCTTCTCGGTGACGTCGCCGAGGTGGTCTATGCGCCGGAGCCGCCGATCGGCGGCGCGACGATTATGGGCAAGCCTGGCGTAATGTTGAATGTCTCGGGGCAATACGGCGCCAATACGGTCGAGGTGACCCAGCACGTCGAAGAGGCGCTGGCGAGCTTGCGGCCGGGACTGGAAAAGGCCGGTATCAAATTTCACGGCGATCTTTTTCGTCCCGCCAACTTCATCAATACGGCCACCAACAATGTCCGGAACTCGCTGCTCCTCGGCGGTATCCTCGTCATTGTGGTCCTGTTTCTGTTCCTGTTCGATCTACGCACGGCGGCGATCGCCTGCACGGCGATCCCGCTGTCACTGCTTGCCGCCGTCATTATCCTCGACGCTTTGGGCCAGAGCCTGAACACAATGACCTTGGGCGGGCTCGCGATCGCCATCGGCGAAGTCGTTGATGATGCGGTGATCGGCGTTGAGAACATCGTCCGGCGTTTACGCGAGAACAGGCGTTTGCCGGAACCTCGGCCAGTGGGCCGGGTCGTCCTCGACGCCTCGCTCGAAGTGCGCGGCGCTGTCATTTATGCGACCTTCGCGGTTATTCTTGTTTTCTTGCCCGTGCTGACGTTACCGGGTCTCGCCGGCCGGTTCTTTGCGCCGCTCGGCATGGCCTATATATTCGCCATTCTCGCATCACTTGTTGTGGCGCTGACGGTGACGCCGGCGCTCTCGATGCTGCTGCTCGCCGGCCGTGGACGACGAGGCGAAGGCGCGGGTGCGGTCGCGCATGATAGAGAGCCGCCCGTCGTTCGCTGGACGCGCGGGCGTTATGAGCGAATTTTGCGCGGCATCGCCATCCATCCGCGTACGGCGATCGCTGCCACTCTGGTTTTTACCGTGGCCGGCTGTGCCGCCCTTCCGTTCTTCGGTAGCGCCTTCCTGCCCGAACTCCAGGAAGGGCATTTCATTCTTCACATGTCGGCTGTGCCCGGCACCTCGATTGCCGAATCCGAGCGCCTCGGCGCTCTCGTCACCAAGGCCCTGATCGCTCTGCCGGTGGTGCGCTCGGTCGCCCAGCACATCGGCCGCGCCGAGAAAGCCGACGACACCGCGGGCACGCATGA
>NZ_MKSM01000116.1 GCF_001897285.1 Nitrobacter sp. 62-23 | reverse complement strand
GCCGCAGGCGATGACGCAATCGTTCATCTGGCGCCGCCCGGCCACGCGCAGCCGCTGGTCGTTGAGAAATGCGCCCTTGCCGCGCTCGGCGGTGTAAAGCTCGTCGGTGGCCGGATTGTAGACCAGCCCCGCGATCAGCACGCCGTCGCGCTGCAGGCCGATCGAGATGCCGAAATGCGGAATGCCGTGCAGGAAATTGGTGGTGCCATCGAGCGGATCGACGATCCAGGTGTGGCTCTTGTCCGTGCCCTCGCGGTTGCCGCCTTCCTCGCCGAAAAAGCCATAGCCGGGGCGCGCCTTGCTGAGATCCTCGTAAATGATTTCCTCGGCGCGCTTGTCGGCGAGGCTGACGAAATTCGCCGGTCCCTTCAGCGACACCTGAAGATTTTCGATCTCGCCGAGATCGCGTTTCAGGCTGCGGCCTGCGCGACGCGCGGCCTTGACCATGACGTTCATGAGGGCGGATTGCAGCATGATTTTCGGCTCGGATGAAGGGTGCGGACTGGGTGCCCTGCGCAGGCCGCTCCGTCAAGGCGTCATTTGACTCCGAGCCATTTGCGGGCGGCGGCCTCCGCCCTGGCGCGCTCTTCAGGCGTTGCCTGCGCCATCGCCTCGTCAAGCATCAGATCGCCCTTGCCGGCGGTTTTCGCCACGATATGCCATTTCAGGCCTTCGACCTTGTCCATCGGCGCTCCCATGCCGGTGACAAGAACGCGGGCGAGACGGTTCTGCGCGATCGCGCTGTTCTGCCGCGCCGCCTTGCGCAGCAGCGACACCGCGGCGGTCTCGTTCTTCTCGGTGCCGGTGCCGTTGAACAGCGCGATGGCGTATTCGACTTCGGCATCGACGTTGCCGGCGAGCGAGGCCGCCTGCAGCAGCCGCACCGACGTGAAGAGATTCTTTTCGACGCCGGTGCCTTCCTTGTAGAAGGTCGCGAGCGCGTATTGCGCCTCCGGGCTGCCGGCGTCGGCGGCGAAGCGCAAGAGTTCGGCGGCGCGTTTGAAGTCCTGCGGCAGCGTCTGCCCGTCCATGTAGAGCAGCGCGAGGTTATAGGCGGCTTTCGGCTCGCCGAGCTTGGCGGAGGAGGCCAGCAGTTTCACCGCAGCCGCCCGGTCGGGCGCTCCGCCGTGCCCGCTGATCTGCAGCATCGCGAGCGCGAACATCGCCTCGCGATCACCAAGGTCGGCTGCGCGCCGGTACCACTCGATCGCCTTGCCGTAGTCGCGCTTGATGCCCAGCGCGTTGGCATAAAGCTCGCCGAGCATGGTCATGGCGGCAGGGTCCTTGTTCTCCTGCGCCCGCTTCATCGCGAGATCGAACGCAGTCTTGTACAGGCCGCGCTGATAGGCGCCGTAGACCATGTCGGCGTTCGGATTGTCGGGCGCGGGAGCATCCGCCTTGTCGTTGGGTGTGGGCGCCGGTTTCGCAGGCGTCGCGGCTTCTTTCGGCGGCGGTGGAGGCTTGACGGACTTCGTCCTGACGCTTTTGCTTGGCCGGGACGGTTCGTCGGTCGGCTGTGGCGTCAACTGGAGCTGCGCCAGTGCGCTTCCCCCGAGCATGAGGACGCACGCGACAATGGCAAGAGCACGGGCAATGGGACGCAGGACGCTCATCCGGCGGCACCTCCCTCCGCCTTCGGTGATGGTGTCGTGCGGCCGTCTTGCAATCCGTGCCCCTGCCGGATCGCCGCGGCGACCTCCGCCAGCGCCGTCTCCGCGCCGCGCGGGTCTTTCCAGACGAACTCGCCGGCAAGGATGAAATCCGCGCCGGATGCGGCGAAGATGCGTGCCTCCTCACAGCTCGCGGCATAGCCGACGCAAGGAGGTTCGAACAGTTCGGCCCACCATTCAAGCCGCTCCGCGATAGCGTCGGTGGAGGGCCGGTCGCCTGCCTCATCCGGCTCGCCGAACAGCACGTAGTCCGCGCCGGCCTCGCCCGCGATCATGGAGTCGTGGCGCGTCGACAGTCCGCCGGACCCGGCGATGCGATCGGGTTTCAGCATCGGCAGCGCTTCCTGCAACGCCGCAATGCCGGTGAGATGCGCGCCGTCGGCGCCTGAGCGCGCGACCAGATCGGCGTGACCATCGAGCAGGAGCGCCGCGCTAGCGGTCTGGATCACTGCGGCCAGCGCCTTGACGCGCGAAATCAGCGTTCGCGGGTCGGACGGCGAAAGCCGCAGCAGCACGGCAGCGACGTCGGCGCTCGCGAGCAGCGCCGGAAGCCGTGCCGCAACTTGCGACGGGTCGTCGATGACGGGCGTTGCGAGATAAAGCCTCGGGGCAAGAGGCGGAGGGGCGGATTTCGCGGACATCAAATGGCGGCCCTTGACAGTCTGCGGGCGAAAGACGGATTTGGCGCGCGGTCTTGAGCACAAACGTCATGCGCCCGCGCATCCATCTTTTCAAAAGGATGGATTGCCGGGTCAAGCCCGGCGACGGCCACAGACGTCGTGTAGGGGCGGGCGACGAATGTCACGCGGCCTTCTTTTCGAGGTCGGCCTTCCACTCGCCTTTGGAAGCAAGGCTGTTCATGTGGGCGCGATGGATGAACGCCTGCTGCCCGGCGGCGACGTTCGCGGCCTTGCCCGCCCACGCCTTCTGCGGCGCAGCCTGCAGCGCGCGGCCATAGGAGAAGGTCAGCTTCCACGGCAGGTTGCCGATCCGGTTCATCGCGTCGAGATGGGCTGTGGCTTCCTCATCGGACTGTCCACCGGACAGGAAGGCGATGCCGGGGACGGCGGCCGGCACGCAGGCTTTCAGCATGCGCACGGTTTTTTCCGCGACGTCCTGCACCGATGCCTGCTTCGCGCAGGTCTTGCCGGATATCGCCATGTTCGGCTTCAGGATCATGCCTTCCAGCGCGACGCGCTGCTTGCGCAACTCCTGGAACGTCACGTTGAGCACCCGCGTCGTGACCTCGAGGCAGCGGTCGATGTCGTGATCTCCGTCCATCAGCACTTCCGGCTCGACGATCGGCACGATCTGGGCGGCCTGGCAGAGCGCGGCATATCGTCCCAGCGCATGGGCGTTGACGCCTACGGCCGTCATGCTCGGGATTCCTCTCGCGTTGATGTCGATCACCGCGCGCCACTTCGCAAAGCGCGCGCCCCGCTCGTAGTATCGCTTCAATCGCTCGGCGAGCCGGTCCAGCCCGACGGTGACGCGTTCGCCGGGGCACGCGGGCAGGGGCTGGGTGCCTTCATCGACCTTGATGCCGGGAATGGCGCCAGCCTGCTCGATCAGCTTGATGAGCGGCGTGCCGTCTTTGGCGTTCTGCCAGATGGTTTCGTCATAAAGAATGACGCCGGAGATGTACTTCGTCATGGCCTCGGTTGAGCGGAACAGCATCTCGCGATAGTCGCGGCGGCTATCCTCGGTGGACGTCACGCCGATCGCGTCGAACCGTTTCGTAATGGTGGGTGAGGACTCGTCGGCGGCGAGAATGCCCTTGCCGGGCACGACCATGGCTTGAGCCACCTTGTTGAGGTCGGCGAGATTCATGCGCGTCTCCTCCTGCCTGCTCTCCTCCGAACGAGAATATCGGATTCAAGGGCATGCGGGCAGGAGAAATGCGGTTTCCCGGCGCTGCAACTCATTTTGCCGCGAGGAGCAGCGTTATTTGGCCCGCAGCACCTCTACGCCCGGCAGCGGCTTGCCTTCCATCCACTCCAGGAAAGCGCCGCCGGCGGTCGAGACGTAGGAGAAGTCACCGGCCACCCCGGCCTGGTTCAGCGCCGCGACCGTATCGCCGCCACCTGCGACGGATACCAGTTTCCCGGCCTTGGTGCGGGCTGCCGCGTGTCGTGCCGCGACCACGGTACCGCGATCGAACGGCGTCAGTTCGAACGCACCCAGCGGGCCGTTCCAGACCAGCGTCGCGGCGTCATCGATCGCGGAATGAACGCGTTCCACCGATTGCGGACCGACGTCGAGAATCATGCCATCGGCCGGGATCGCGTCCAGCCCGTAGGCGTGGGAGGGCGCATTGGCGGCGAAATGGAACGCCACCGTGGCGTCGACCGGCAGGATGATGGCGCAGTTGGCGGCCTGGGCCTTTTCGAGAATGCGCAGCGCGGTCGCGGCGAGGTCCTTTTCCGCCAGTGACTTGCCGACGTTGATGCCCTGGGCGTGCAGGAAGGTGTTGGCCATGCCGCCGCCGATCACCAGCGCATCGACCTTGCTGACGAGGTTTTCCAGAAGATCGATCTTGGTCGAGACCTTCGCGCCGCCGATGATGGCGATGACCGGTTTCGTCGGCGCTTCGAGCGCCTTGTTCAGCGCCTCCAGTTCGGCCTGCATGGTGCGTCCCGCATAGGCCGGAACCTTGTGGCCGAGACCCTCGGTGGAGGCGTGGGCGCGATGCGCGGCCGAGAAGGCGTCGTTGACCCAGATGTCGCCGAGCTTGGCGAGTTCGGCGACGAAGGCCGGATCGTTTTTCTCTTCTTCCTTGTGGAAGCGGGTGTTCTCCAGGCAAAGAATGTCGCCGTTCTTCATCGCGGCGACCGCCTTCTGCGCGACGTCGCCGATGCAATCGTCGGCGAACGCGACCGGCCTGCCGAGCACTTTCGAAAGCTCGGCCGCGACCGGTTTCAGCGAATCCTTGGCGTCGGGCCCCTTGGGCCGGCCGAAATGCGCCAGCAGGATCGCCTTGCCGCCCTTGTCGGCAATTTCCGCGATCGTCGGCGCTATGCGATCCAGCCGGGTGGTGTCGGTGACGCGGCCCTGCTCCATGGGAACGTTGAGATCGACGCGCAGCAGTACGCGCTTTCCGCTTACGTCAACGTCATCGAGGGTACGGAAGGGCTTTGTCATGGCTGGGTATCCCGGACACGGTGCGTGCACGGTGCGCCGCAGAGCCGGGACCGCTACGCAGGAAAAATTGCGGATTGCAAAATTGCGGATTAACGAGCCGGGTCCGCATCGCGGCGCTTGCGCCGCGATGCGTCCGGGACGCGTCGTCTCAGATCAGCTTGGCCATCGCGACCGCGGTGTCGGTCATGCGGTTGGAGAAGCCCCATTCATTATCGTACCACGACAATACGCGCACCAGCGTGCCGTTCTGCACCTTGGTCTGGTCGATGTGGAATGTCGAGGAATGCGGATCGTGGTTGAAGTCGCTGGAGACGTTGGGCTGGTCGGTGGTGCCGAGAATGCCCTTCAGCTCCTGCGAAGCCGCGCGCTTCATCGCCTCGTTGATCTCCTGCGCCGTGGTCGCCTTCTTCGCGATTACCTTGAGATCGACCACCGAGACGTTCGGGGTCGGCACGCGGATGGCGACGCCGTCGAGCTTGCCCTTGAGTTCAGGCAGCACGAGACCGATCGCGCGGGCGGCGCCGGTCGAGGTCGGGACCATCGACAGCGCCGCGGCGCGGCCGCGATAGAGATCCTTGTGCATGGTGTCGAGCGACGGCTGGTCGCCGGTATAGGCGTGGATCGTGGTCATGAAGCCGGTCTCGATGCCAACCAGATCGTTGATGACCTTGGCGACCGGCGCGAGGCAGTTGGTGGTGCAGGAGCCGTTCGAGACGACCAGATGGTCCTTGGTCAGCTTGTCGTGGTTGACGCCGTAGACCACGGTCATGTCGGCGTTCTCGGCCGGAGCCG
>NZ_MKSM01000115.1 GCF_001897285.1 Nitrobacter sp. 62-23 | reverse complement strand
TGCCGCGCGGCAGGAACATGCGCGCATGGAACAGCTCCGCGCCGCGCCGCACCGCCTGCTCGAAGGGCATATCCTCAAGGCCGTAGAGCGGATTGTGGTGAATGAAGTTGCGCATCGGCCAGAAAAACGGCACCGGCTCACCCGCCACGTAGGCGGTCGAGCGCACCCGCAGGCGCCGTCCGAGGTTCAGTGCATCCACCACGACCATCCTCCGATCGAACCCAGCACAGCGGCAGCGGCGGCGAGCACCAGCCACGGGGCAACGGCGCTGCGCGACAGGTCAACCGTGCCCACCGCGCGCGGCCACTCATCCCCGAATAGGGCGTGCTGCCACAACACCGCGGCCGCCCAACTCCACAAAAGCCACACCGCGAGCACCACGGCCGCCGGACCAGCAGGAACCTGCTGCAGCACCGCGAGCATGGCAAAGAATCCCGGGAACGGCGGCGCGGCCAGAACCGCGATCATTGCCACGACCCAAGCGCCGGTCAGGCGTGGATAGGCCGGGCCAATGCGTCCGCGCAGTCCGAGATACGCCCCTCCGAGCCGGCGGCTGAGGCTGCAGCCGAGAATGATCAACACGGCAGCCGGGATTGTCATCGCCAGAGCCACGAGCAGGAGGGCCACACCGCGCAGACCATGCAGCCAGGCCAACCACACCAGCGGCCAAGCCGAGGTGGCCTGCAGCCGCGCCCAAACGAACACCTCGCGCACTGCGAGCAGCCGCCACGCATAGAGCAACGCGGTAAACGCCGCCAGTACCTGCAGCGCGGTAGCCAGCGGTCCGGGCGGCACAGTCGTTTGGCTAAGCAGCAGTGCGCCGGCTGCGGGCAGCGCCAGCAGCGCGGGAACGCGCAACCAGACGGGGAGCGCCTGGAGCGCGGCGTTGGCCAACAGGCTCAGGGGAAACAGCGGCAGCAGGATCAGGGCAAGGAGCAGTTCGATCATGGCGGTTCAGACCCACCGCAGCCAGATATTTACCCGCTTGGCCGCGGTGAGCGCACCGCGCGCCAGTTGGGTGTAAACGTCGGACACGTAGAACTCCCGCGTAAACAGGGTGTAGAGATTGAGGTAGATGGCATTCCACAGCGTGCCGGGCCGTCCTTCGAGTTCGAGCGACTCGGCATAAAAAGTCACCAGCCAGGCGCCGACCAACACGAGCGTGAGGAACACCACGAGGACGTCGAAAGCCAAGGCGTTGATGCCCGCCGCGGCATAGATTGCGTCGCGCAGATCCGGATCGGGGTAGAGGAAGGTTTCGAACGCATGCGCGATCAGGGCGTAGCCCACCACCACGATGAGGAAAGACAGCAGGATCATGGTCAATGAGCGCCAGGGGTTCTCGCTGGGCAGCTTGTGAATTGAGAAGAACGCCTGCGCGCCGGTGACCCAGCCGAAGAACAGCAGCACGACCGCGCCCTGCTTGTGGAAGAAGTCCTCGGCCACCATCCAGTGCGACAGGCCCAGCATCAACGCCGGCACCAGCACGGTGATGAGCGCGGCCAATAGCCAGGGCACCTTCACAGCGCGAAGCGGACGGCGTTCGACCACAAAGGTGTAGATGTCGTCCGGCGGCACGCCATCGTCGCGTCGGGTATCGCCGATTACACTGCCCGAGCCGAGGAACAGCGTGGCTTTGAATAGCCCGTGCGCGATCAGGTGATAGACGGCAAGCGAAAATGCGCCCAGGCCGCATTCCATAATCATGAAGCCCATCTGCCCCATGGTGGAATAGCCAAGGGATTTCTTGACGTCGTTCTGCGTCAGCATCAGCGCCGAGCCGGTCAGCGCCGTCACCACGCCGACGACGAAGGACAGGTGCAGCACGTCGGGCGCGTGGATAAATACCGGGGCGAAGCGGTTGAACAAAAATCCCCCGGCATTGACAATGCCCGCATGCATCAGTGCCGACACAGGCGTGGGGCCGTCCATGGTGTAAGGTAGCCAGGTATGCATAAAGAATTGCGCCGAGCGGGCAAATGCCGCCAGCGCCAGCAGCAGCGCTGCCAGCGGCACCACCGCCACTTCTCCGAGTTCAACGTTCGGATTGGCGCTGATCCGGGCGAACAGTTCCGGCAGCTGCGTCGTGCCGTAGCCATGCCACAACAGTAGCGTCGCGCCGACCAGCGGCAGATCACCCACGCGATAGGTCAGGAACGTCCAGAAGGCATAGCGGCCGCTGGCCTTGCGGCTGGCATCGAAGCCCAGCAGAAAGAATAGAAGCACCCCGATCAGGAACCAGGCGGCCAACAGCGTGAGCAGATCGCCGGCGGTGACCATCAGCAGGATCACGGCGGTCATCAGGTCCAGCAAGGCGAAAAACCGCGCATAACCGGGCTCGTCGGCCATGTAGTGCAGTGCGTAAACATGCACCACCAAGCTGATAGCCGACACCAGTACCGCCATTGCCACGGCAAGATGGTCGAGCAGCAGAACCGCCGGTCCGAGTTGCGCCAAAGCCGCGCGTTCCTGCGGCACCTGCAACACCACCACCAGCAACGCCAGTGCGGTCGCGCAGGTGGCGACGAGCATGGCCACGCTGATACGCCCTGCCCGTGCCGGCCTATCGGTTCCGGCCAGCGGGGCGACGATTGCCGAAAGCACCGGCAGCATCGGCAACGCCACGAGACACCAAGAGACCCATTGGTCCACGGTAGATACTCCTCGCGATCGGGATGGCATAATGCCGAACGGGATGGCACAATGCGGAGCGGCTAGGGTCCGCCAGCCCCGGCTGACCGAACTGTTATTACGATAAGTGATGAACTCAATAAGGAAAAATTTGAATTGCTTATTCAATGCCTAAGGCGAACTGATACATCCGTGGCGACCGCAACCGCGCAACTCGTTCGCGTCCAAGAACTCGTTCGCGTCCAAGCATGAATAAAAACACGCACTCCCCCACGAATAAAAAATACGTCGGGCTCGATCAGGACGTATACGGCATCACTCAGCTCGGGCGCATCGTGCTTGATGCGCGTGTGTTCGGTCTCATCCCCGAAACACAGGACTGCGCGGGCTGGGACATCGGCCAAATGCAGATTCTGAAGAGCAAAATAGAGCAGCTCTGGGATGAGTACGGCAACCTGCCTAGCGCGCTGCCGCCAGAGCTCGCCGAGCGCCACAACCGCGTCTATGCCGAGGCCATCGCCCGCGCCAAGGCGCGTGGCTGGGACGCCGAGCTGTCAGAGGACGAATAGCGCGCCGCAGCGGCGCCAGGCCGCTCCCGGTGGTGCTACGCAATTCGGAAGCGTCGGCAGCAGTCTATAGCGTTTTCTAGCGAAGTGGATACCGGTTCGCGTGAAGAAAACGCGTCAAATCAAGAGCCTAGAGTCTTTCACTGTTTCCATGAAACGGTGAAAGACTTTAGCGCCTCGGCCCGAGCGAGCGCGAACGCAAGCAATCAGCGGAGTAGGTCCGTAGCTAACCTTCGCGCCTCGGCAGGAGACTGCCGCATCAATTCAGTAGATTTGTTTGACGAGGCGAGGCGGCGCGATCAAGCGGGCCCGAGCGCTCGCGCGATTGCTTGCTGCGCAGTCAGTCCATCGGCACAAAATTGGTACAATACGTTTCCGCACGCGGAAGCGCAAAAGACATCACCGCAACTATTCGAAACAGACGAATATTTCTGGTAGCGAGGGAGGGACTCGAACCCCCGACCCCAGGATTATGATTCCCGTGCTCTAACCAGCTGAGCTACCTCGCCGCAGCGTCCACAATAGACGAGAGTCGTGAACGCGCGGCATATAAAAAGCCGCCAAAGGACCTGTCAAGCAAAGCCGCCCGATATGCCAGCTTATTGCACGACAGCGGTTCGAGGCTGTTTGAAAAGTCACCGGGCATCTCCCGGCCGTTCCCCGGATGCAGCGCAGCGTGAAACGGTGCGCTGCTGAGCCGGGTCTTTGCGAGGTTTTCTGCGACGATCCCGAGTCAATGCAGCGTCACTTCGTGCCGCAGCGCGCCCGGAACACCCGAAAAGCAAACAGGCTCTTATTTTGGCCGCACGGTAGGATCGCCGCCAGGGCTGCCGGGTGGCGGGATGACCGGCGTGTTGCCGCCTTCCGGCGTCGGCGCACGCATCTCCGGATCGACATCCGGAGGCGGGCACAGCACGCCGTCGGATTTCGCCAATTTGTCGCCGAGCGGCTCCCTGCGCTCGCCGGTCGTCGTTCGATTCGGCGGCGCCGTATCGTGGGGGGCGCAAACGCCTGTATTCGTGGAGGGTGCTGGAGTCGGGACGGCAGGAGATGTCCCCGGTGTCGGCGGCGCCTGTGCAAAGGCGGTATCCGCGAGCGCAATAATCGCGACGAATAAAAATATAGACGTGGCTTTCATCCGCATGCCACGGCAACGAACGGTCGCAACGGTTGTTCCTCGGGAACCGGCAATCAGGATTTGCGGTAGCGGATCAGCGAGAAGTGCCCCATCGGCGGCATCGGGCGACGCTCGGAAAGTGTGACGCCGCCGTGCTTCGCCGCCCAGTTCACGAGACGCGCCCACGGGAATTCCGGGCGCCAGCCCAGCCGCCGCGCCAATGGCGCAAACGCCAGTTCGAACAGACGGCGCGCTCCCCGCTCGGCGCCGATGTGATTGACCAGGATCAGTTCGCCGCCCGGCTTCAGCACACGGATAAAATCGTCCAATGTCGCTTCAGGATCCGGCACCGCGGTGATGACATACTGCGCCACCACCGCATCGAAAAACGAATCTGCAAAGGCGAGATTCCTGGCGTCCATCACCGCCAGGGTTTCGACGTTCGTGAGATTGAGCGCACGCACGCGCTGCTGCGCCTTGCGCAGCATCGGTTCGGAAATGTCGACGCCGCACAGTTTCGTGGTGGACGCATAATCCGACAGCGACAGTCCGGTGCCGACGCCGACGTCAAGGATACGACCGCCGATCGTATCGGCGATGGCAATGGTGGATTGGCGGCCCGGATCGAAAACCTTGCCGAACACGAGATCGTAGATCGGCGCCCAGCGGCCATAGGCCTTCGCGACGCCGGCGCGGTCGATATCGTTGCCCATGCTCCCCTGCGCGTTCTGGATTACGATGATCCCGGATCGAATCGATCCGGAATCATGAACGTGACCGATTCCAATATTTCAAGAAGCGGGATACGGGCGGAAACCACGATACACTTTTTTCCTCGTCCCGCCTCTACCCGCGCAATTCGGCGGCGAGAGGCGCCACCGACGTACCGCTCTGCATGGCCGCACCGCTTGCGCGCTTCGCCATGGCGCGCGCGATGAACCCGCCGCCGAGCACCCGCGCCTGACCTTCCGGCCCATCATAGAACACGCAGGCCTGACCGGGCGATACGCCCTCCTCGCCGGCCACGAGTTCAATCTCATAGCGGCCGTCGACGGCGCGCAGCCACGCCGGCTGAGGCTTGCGGGTCGAGCGAACCCGCACGAACAGTTCAAGCCCTGCTCCCACGGCGCGATCGAGCGCACCGTCGCCGATCCAGTTCACGTCGCGCAGCACGATACGATGCATCTTCAACGCTTCGCGCGGTCCGACGACCAGACGCCGGTTGGCGGCATCGAGACTCAGGACGTAAAGCGGCGCGCCGGAAGCGATGCCGAGGCCACGGCGCTGTCCGACCGTGAAATGCACGATGCCCTCGTGATGGCCGAGGACGTGTCCGTCGAGATCGACGATATCGCCGGGCTCCAATGCATTCGGCTTCAACCGGCTGATGACATCGGTGTAGCGGCCGGTCGGCACGAAACAGATATCCTGGCTGTCATGCTTGTCGGCAACCGACAGCTCGAAGCGCCGCGCCAGTTCGCGGGTCTGCGCCTTCGTCATGTCGCCGAGCGGAAAGCGCAGAAAATCGAGTTGCTCGCGCGTGGTGGCGAACAGAAAGTAGCTCTGGTCACGGTCCGCATCGGCGGCACAGAGCAGCGCGCGCGATCCACCAGCCAGACGGCGTGAGGCGACGTAATGGCCGGTCGCCAGCGCGGTGGCGCCAAGCTCGCGCGCGGTGGCCAAAAGGTCGCGGAACTTCACCAGGCGGTTGCACTCGATGCAGGGCACCGGCGTCTCGCCCGAGGCATAGCTGTCCGCGAAATTCTCGATCACGGTTTCGCGGAAACGGCTTTCATAATCCAGCACATAGTGCGGAATGCCGAGACGCTCGGCAACGTTGCGGGCGTCATGGATGTCCTGACCGGCACAGCAGGCGCCCTTACGATGGGTGGCCGCGCCGTGATCGTAGAGCTGCAGGGTTATTCCAACGACATCGTAACCCTCGGACTTCAACAGCGCGGCCGTCACCGACGAATCGACACCGCCCGACATGGCGACCACGACCCGCGTATCCTGAGGACGGCCTTCCAGATCCAGACTGTTGAGCATTGATCCCGTCATACCTGAGATCGCGCAAGATCACACGCGCCTTGCGGATCGGAGACTTTCGCGGTGTTCCGGAGCGGGGATTCCGTTCCGTTTGTCCGACCGAAAGACCACCTTTTGTTATAGTAATATAGTCCGTATTCCTGCGAGGCAATCACGGCCGGACGACGGCAACGGACCAGCGGCAAATCTTGCCGCCGGGCAGAAAGCAAGCAGCCGGATCGACCGTTCCGGCCGCCGCGCGTTCCACGTAACTCGTTGAATACGCTAATTTTACAACCAGACCGGATGATGGCCCGGTCCTTGCTGCTCACTTGGCGCCCTATCGCGAGAGGTTGCCTGTGCGTACCGTGATACCAGAATCCGTCCCCAGCGTGTCGTTCCAGAGCGCGCGGCCGGGGCTTGAGCCCAAATCCGAGCTCAAGGCTGAGCCGGACGAGCGGTCACCGCCGGGCGATACCTTCGCGGCCATGGTCGATGCTAACGCGCATGCCTCGCAGGCTGCGGGCGCGCAGACGCCGAATCTGTCCGATCGGCGCGGTCTGCGTCCTGACCGGCTGCCCGCCTCTCGCCGCGCCACTCCCGACGGCGGCGACATGCAGGCACACGGTCCCCAGGCATCGTCCCGCCAGCCGCCGCAGATCAATTCGACCACTGAGCCCGGCACCGGCATTCAGAAGGCCGATACCGGCACCAAGGCATCACACGCCGGACACCACCATCGACACGACGATACCGAGACCGCCTCGACCGGGGACGCTCCAGATCCCGTGCCGACGGCTTCGGACGTCACAACGACAGACCCGGCCGCATCCTCGCAACCCGTCACAATCCCGCTTGCGGTGGCCGTCCCGGTCACGCCACCGGTCGTGGCGACGCTAGCAGCCGGCGACGCCGATACCGCGGCAGCCACGGCGGCGATCATCCCGGAAGCGACAGCCCCGCCTGAGGCGCTCCGGGCCGCGCAAACCACCGCCATGCAGATCGGTGAAGCCGGCGAGGCCCTGGCAACCGTCGTCGCCGCGGCAGCACCGGCCGCCGCGAAAGCGACCGGAAAGACGCCGGACAATGCGCAACCGGCCAGGACGGCCGCATCAGTCATGACCGGACTCCAGCCTCAACCAACGACCTCGGATGCATCAGCGCCAGCTGCCGCCGCGAGCCCGAACGTGCCGCACGACGCCACGCCCGGCGATCGCAAGCACGATGCCGCCGCCGCCGACGGCACCAAGACCGCCGCGTCCGACACCGACGCGCCCGCGGCGCAGCCGGGAGCGACGGCGGCGCATCATCCAGCCGCAGCGGTCGACGCCGCGCAACCGCAGCCCGGCCAGCCCGACAGCGCTCAGCCGCAGGGCATCAATAGCGCCGTCGCGCAGCCCCAGATGCAATCAACCGCCGCGACAACAACGCCCGCGGCGCCTCAGTACAACGTCGCGGTGGCCGCCGGCGCGGTGCCGCTGAACGGGCTGGCGGTCCAGATCGCGGTCACGGCACAAAGCGGCAAGAGCCGCTTCGAAATCCGGCTCGACCCCGCCGACTTGGGCCGCATCGATGTCCGCCTCGACGTCGACCGCCAGGGCCGGGTCACCTCGCATCTGACGGTCGAGAAGCCGGAAACGCTTGCAATGCTGCGGCAGGACGCGCCGCAGCTCCAGCGCGCGCTGCAGGATGCGGGCCTGAAGACCGGCGACGGCGGCCTGCAATTCAGCCTGCGCGACCAGTCCTCGCAGGGCCAGAGCCCGCGCGACGATACCGGGCGCAATGCGCAGCGCCTGATCATAACCGAAGACGACATCGTTCCGGCGGCGGCCGGGCGAAGCTATGGCCGGATGCTCGCATCGAGCAGCGGCCTCGATATCAGAGTGTAGGAGACGGACATGACGAGTTCAGTGGGCTCTGCGGTTCAGCAGGTGGTGTCGGGCACGACGGCGTTGCCCGCTTCCTCCAACTCCGCGGCAGCAAGCACCAACAGCACGCTCGCCGGCAACTTCCAGACCTTCCTGACGCTGCTGACGACGCAGTTGCAGAACCAGAACCCGCTCGATCCGCTGGACACCAACCAGTTCACCCAGCAGCTTGTGCAGTTTGCCGGCGTCGAGCAGCAGTTGAGAACGAACGACCAGCTCGCGAGCCTCGTCTCGCTGCAGCAGACGACGCAGGCGACGCAGGCGCTGGACTTCGTCGGCAAGAACGCCGTGGTCGACGGCAGTACCGCCACCATGACCAACAGCGCGGCGACCTGGCAGCTCAGCGTCCCGGCCGCCTCCACCCTCACCGTCAACATCGCCAACAGCACCGGCCAGAACGTTTTCTCCGGATCATACGACGTCAATGCCGGCGACAATCAGGTTTTCGCCTGGAACGGCCTCGGCAACGACGGCACGCAATGGCCCGACGGCAAATACACGCTGACGGCGACGGGGGCGGATGCCTCCGGCAATCCGGTCATGGTCTCGACGCAGATTCAGGGTCAGGTGAATTCGGTCGATCTCACCCAATCGCCGCCACTGCTGTCGATCGGCGGCCAGAGCTACACGATCAGCCAGATCAAGCGCATCGTGAATTGACCGGCGCGGCTCGTGCCCGGCTGTCAGAAACTACCTTCCCGCTCATGATCCGACCGGTCTTGCGCCACTGAACCAAGGGCCCGGCGTCGCTTCCGAGCGGTCTTTTCAAGGAGAATCGTATTGAAGCCTTGGGCTTAGGCAAATTTTAAGCCGCAAGGCGTAGCTTCCTCGGCGAGTTCAGTGGTTTAGAGTTTGTGAGTACGCCATGACAGAACCCCATCGCCCGAGGGTAAAATACGTCATCGGGCCCGACGGAAGCCCGTTAACGATCGCCGATCTGCCCGCGCCCGGCACCAAACGGTGGGTTTTAAGCCGCAAGGCGTAGCTTCCTCGGCGAGTTCAGTGGTTTAGAGTTTGTGAGTACGCCATGACAGAACCCCATCGCCCGAGGGTAAAATACGTCATCGGGCCCGACGGAAGCCCGTTAACGATCGCCGATCTGCCCGCGCCCGGCACCAAACGGTGGGTGATCCGCCGCAAGGCCGAGGTCGTCGCCGCGGTACGCGGCGGATTGCTCTCCCTCGAGGAAGCTTGCAGCCGCTATACGTTGACGGTCGATGAATTCCTGTCCTGGCAGTTCTCGATCGACCAGCACGGCCTTGCCGGTCTGCGCACCACGCGAATCCAGCAATATCGTCAGTAAAACACTTCCAGATTAGCGCGAATTCTCGGAAAACCGGTCTCCCTCTGGAGACCGGTTTTTTGTCATTGAGCAATTTCGTCACGGGTCTTAACCGTCGTTAACCATATCGAAACCATACCATAGGCAATAATTGCCGAGTCGGCCTTTACCGCGGGCCGGGTCAAGGGGCTGGTTCGTTGCAGGGGCTGCTGGCATTTCTGAAAGGCCTGGGCGCGTCACGGCTGATGGCGATGGTCGCCGTCACCGCCGTGCTGATCGGCTTCTTCGCATTCGTCATCATTCGCGTCACGACCCCGCAGATGACGACCCTCTTTACCGACCTCAGCGTCGAGGACTCCTCGGGAATCATCAAGGACCTCGAACGCCAGGCCATTCCTTACGAGCTGCGCAACGACGGCGCCGTCATTATGGTGCCGAAGGACAAAGTGACGCGGCTGCGGATGAAGCTCGCCGAGGCGGGACTGCCCAAGGGCGGTGGTGTCGGCTACGAGATCTTCGACAAATCCGACGCACTCGGCACCACCAGCTTCGTCCAGAACATCAATCGCCTGCGCGCGCTGGAAGGCGAACTCGCCCGCACCATCCGCGCCATCGACCGCATCCAGGACGCCCGCGTCCATCTGGTGCTGCCCGAACGGCCGCTGTTCTCGCGCGAAGCGCCGCAGCCATCCGCCTCGATCGTGCTGCGCGTCCGCGGCGGCCTCGAACCGCAGCAGATCCGCGCCATCCGCCATCTCGTCGCCTCGGCCGTCAACGGGCTGAAACCGCAGCGGGTGTCCATCGTGGACGAAGCCGGCCAATTGCTTGCCGACGGCTCGAACACCGATGCCGACGGCGCGACCGGCGACGAGCGGCGGGCTGCATTCGAAAAACGCATGCGCAATCATGTCGAGGCCATCGTGTCGTCGGTGGTCGGAAGCGGCCGGGCACGCGTCGAGCTCTCCGCCGACTTCGACTACAACAAGATCACCCAGACCTCCGACAAGTTCGATCCGGAAGGCCGGGTGTTGCGATCCAGCCAGACCCGCGAGGAATCCTCCGTCACCGCTGAGAACAACGGCCAGGTCACGGTCAACAACGAGCTGCCCGGCAACCAGCAGTCGGACACGGCAAACCCCGCGCGCGACCAGAGCAAGAAGAGCGAAGAGACCAACAACTACGAAATCTCCCGCACCACCAAGACCGAGGTGACCGAAGTCGGCCGCGTCAATCGCATCTCGGTCGCCGTTCTCGTCGATGGCACGTATACAAAAGACGACAAGGGCCAGATGGTCTATGCGGAGCGCGGCAAGGAGCAGCTCGATCGCATCGCCACGCTGGTGCGCTCGGCCATCGGCTTCGACCAGAAGCGCGGCGACCAGGTCGAGGTGGTCAACCTCAAATTCGCCGAGCCGCCGTCAGTAGTGCCGCTCTCCGAGCCGGCCGGTTGGCTGGGAATGATGCAGTTGACCAAAGACGACCTGATGTACGTCATCGAGCTCGCCGTCATGATGCTGCTCGGCCTCGTGGTGACGTTCATGGTGATCCGTCCGCTGGTCCAGCGTATCCTGGCGTCGGAGCCGCCGCCGCCCAGTCCGCCGTCCGCCCTGCCGGCTCCGGCCGATGCCACCGCCCAGGCCGGCGGGTCCGGACAAAATCTCGTTCCCGGCAACAACGCCACCGCGCAACTGATCGACGTTGCCCAGGTGCAGGGGCAGGTCCACGCCCAATCCGTGCATCGGGTCGGCGAACTGGCCGAGCGCAATCCCGCCGAAACCGCCTCCATCATCCGTCAATGGCTTACCGAGCCCGCGTGATCCGACATGGCTATACCTCAGACCACCAACGCAAACGATATCGCCAGCGTCGTCGCCTCGCTTGCCAGTCGTCAAAGCAACCGTCCCAAGTCCAAGCCGATGAGCGGACCGAAACGGGCGGCCGTGATGATGCTGGCGCTGGGCGAGCAATACGGCGGCAAGGTCTGGGCGATGCTGGACGACGACGAGGTTCGCGATCTGTCGCTGGCGATGTCCACGCTCGGCACGGTCGAGGCCGATGTGGTCGAGGACCTGCTGCTGGAATTCGTCTCACGGATGTCGGCCTCAGGCGCGCTGATGGGCAACTTCGATGCAACCGAGCGGCTGCTGACCCAATACCTTCCCGCCGACCGGGTGAGCGGAATCATGGATGAGATCCGGGGACCGGCGGGCCGCAACATGTGGGAAAAGCTGTCCAACGTTCCGGAGGAGGTGCTCGCGAACTATCTCAAGAACGAATATCCGCAGACCATCGCTGTCGTACTGTCGAAGCTGAAATCCGAACACGCCGCACGGGTGCTCGCCATCCTGCCCGAAGACATGGCGCTCGACGTGGTCGGCCGCATGCTCAAGATGGAAGCGGTGCAAAAGGAAGTGATCGAGCGCGTCGAGCAGACGCTGCGCAGCGAATTCATGTCCAACCTGTCGCAGACCCGCCGCCGCGACGCCCATGAGGTGATGGCGGAAATCTTCAACAATTTCGACCGCCAGACCGAGACCCGCTTCATCACCGCGCTGGAAGAAGAAAACCGCGAGTCTGCCGAACGCATCAAGGCCCTGATGTTCACCTTCGACGACCTCGTGAAGCTCGATGCGGGCTCGGCGCAAACTTTGATGCGCCACGTCGACAAGGACAAGCTCGGCATCGCGCTGAAGAGCGCCAACGAGGAGGTTCGCGCCTTCTTCATGGGCAACATGTCGTCACGCGCAGCGAAAATGCTGATGGACGACATGGCGGCGCTTGGACCAGTCCGGCTGCGCGATGTCGACGAGGCGCAGGCGCTATTGGTCAATCTCGCCAAGGACCTCGCCGCCAAGGGCGAAATCATGCTGTCCAAGAACCGCGCCGACGACGAGCTGGTGTACTGATGGGCGCTCCGGCAAAATTCCTGTTCGACACGGACTTCTCGGTTCCGCATAAATCCAGCGAGCGGGCGCCCACGGCTCAGGAGATCGCGCAGCAGATCGCGGCCGCGGAATCCCGGGCCTATCAGAACGGGTTCGATGCCGCGCAGCGCGAAGCCAGGGTTCAGAGCGACCGCCGTATCGCGCTGGCGATCGAGAACATCGCCGCAAGCCTCCAGAGAATCGCTCAAGGCGTCAGCGGGGTCGAAGCGCGGATGGAGACCGAGGCAGTCGACGTCGCCGTCGCCGTCGCGCGCAAATTGTGCAGCGAGTTGATGGCCGCCGAACCCTTGACGGAGATCATTGCGCTGATCCGCGACAGCTTCCGGCATCTGGTGTCGACGCCGCATCTCGTGGTGCGGATCAACGACCAGCTCTACGACGCGGCGCGCGAGCAGATCGAGCGCCTCGCCAAACAACACGGGTTTACCGGACATCTCGTCATACTCGCCGAACCCGACATCGAGACCGGCGACTGCCGGATCGAGTGGGCCGACGGCGGGGTCGTGCTGGAACGCGCCGCTGTCAATGCCAGGATCGACGACCTGGTGCGCGGCTACATGGCTCGCAAATCGAACGGCAACACCTGAGGCATGGGGACGAACAATGAGCGATAACGACACCCAGGTGCCGCTTCCCGACCTCAATGCCGCCGATGCGCCGGCGGATGATGATGTCGGATACAGCGAGGATGAGCAGGTTTCGCGGGTCGCCTCCGATCTCGAGGCGGTGTTCGACGTTCCTGTCCAGGTGTCCGCCGTGCTCGGCCGCTCAAGGATGGACGTCGGCGCGCTTCTCAAACTTGGGCCCGGCAGCGTTCTGGAACTCGACCGGCGTGTCGGCGAGGCCATCGACATCTACGTCAACAACAGGCTGGTGGCGCGCGGCGAGGTCGTTCTCGTGGAGGACAAGCTCGGCGTGACCATGACCGAAATCATCAAGGCCGACAAAGCCTGACGCCCGCCGCGAGCCGGGACACATAACAGGAGCAGATCATGCGGCTTCTCATCGTTGGCACACTGAAGGGCCAGCTCACGACCGCCACCAAGATCGCGATGGACAATGGCGCCTCCGTCACCCACGCCGACGGCAACGAACAGGCCATGGCCGTGCTTCGCGGCGGCAAGGGCGCCGATCTCCTTCTGGTCGATGTCGATCTCGACATCCGCGCTCTCGTCATGCGGCTCGAGGCGGAACACATTCACGTGCCGATCGTCGCCTGCGGCATCACCAGCGACGCGCGAGCCGCTGTCGCCGCGATCCATGCAGGCGCCAAGGAATACATCCCGCTGCCGCCAGATCCGGAACTGATCGCCGCGGTGCTCGCCGCCGTGGCGAACGATTCCCGCGATCTCATTTACCGCGACGAGGCAATGGCCCGGGTCATCAAGCTGGCGCAGCAGATCGCCGGCTCCGACGCCTCGATCATGATCACCGGCGAATCCGGCACCGGCAAGGAAGTGCTGGCGCGGTATGTCCACACCCGTTCCAACCGCGCCAAGCGGCCGTTCATCTCGATCAATTGCGCGGCGATCCCGGAGCATCTTCTGGAATCCGAACTGTTCGGTCATGAGAAGGGCGCGTTCACCGGCGCGGTCGCGCGCCGCATCGGCAAATTCGAGGAGGCCACCGGGGGCACGCTGCTGCTCGATGAAATTTCCGAGATGGACGTTCGGCTGCAATCCAAGTTGCTGCGCGCCATCCAGGAGCGCGTGATCGATCGCGTCGGCGGCACGCGGCCGGTGCCGGTCGACATCCGCATCATTGCCACATCGAACCGCAACCTTGCGGAGGCCGTGCGCGAGGGGACCTTCCGTGAGGACCTGCTGTTCCGTCTCAACGTCGTGAACCTGAAGATCCCGCCGCTGCGCGAGCGTCCCGCCGACATTCTCGAACTGGCGCAGCATTTCGCAAAGAAATATGCCGAAGCCAACGGCCTGCCGGTGCGTTCGCTGTCGGCCGACGCGCGGCGCGTGCTGACGACGAACCGCTGGCAAGGCAATGTCCGCGAGCTGGAGAACACCATTCACCGCGCGGTCTTGATGACGAGCGACGACGAGATCGGCGCCGACGCGATTTTGACGCCCGACGGCGACCGTCTCGACCTGGCGAAGACCGCGCCCGCCGTCGCCCATGCCACGCTCGCCGCCGAGCAGGTGACGCGGGCGCTGGTCGGCCGCACCGTGGCCGACGTCGAACGCGACCTGATTCTCGAAACGCTGAAACATTGCCTCGGCAACCGGACCCACGCCGCGAACATTCTCGGCATCTCGATCCGGACGCTGCGCAACAAGCTCAACGAATACGCCGACGGCGGGATCCCGATCACGCCTCCCGGCAACGGTGATCATCGCGCCTTCGTTCCGACGACCTGAGCGCCCTTCCCGCTTTCGGTGCGGCAAACGAGAGTCACACGTAAAAGAATAAGCCTGCGTCAAAAGGAAGCCTTGAATCAGCGCTTTCTTGCTACGTCAAATCGGTGCTATGCGGCCGTCAGTGATTTGTCGTTGTCTTTAAATATGCCGGGCGAGAGATTGAAATTTATGAAAGCACTATCGCTTGTAAAACCAAGCGGCACTCAAATCGCATCTGGCGAGAAGACGCTGGAAGTGCGGCGCTGGAAGCCCAGTCTGCGTGCTGATGAAGATCTGTTGATCGTCGAGAATAACAGGTTTCTTCGAAATGAAGGCGATGAAGATGATGAAGGTCGCGTTGTTGCCATAGTGCGCGTTGCTACAGTTCGCCCGTTTGTACCAGAAGACATGGCCGCAGCTTGCAGCAGTTATTTCGAGGACGGGTGGCTGGCGTGGGAGTTGGTTGATGTCCGTCCTCTGTACTCAACGATCAATGTAAAAGCAGCTCGGGGGATATACGAACTCCATCCTCCACGCGATATAAAGCGAAGCTCTTAATCGCCCGGTTGACTGGTCGGATCAGCTCGTCCACGCTATTCAGCTTTCATAAAACGAGTCGCGGCGTCGCGGCGCAGGCTCCGTCATCCGTCTGGACCCATGACCTCCTTTTCGCCGCATCAGGACACAGCGCTTAAAGCCGTCGCCGACTGGCTGAAAGCCAAACCCGGTAAAGGTAGCACGCCACAGGTGTTCCGCTTGTTCGGCTATGCCGGCACCGGCAAGACCACGCTGGCGCGCCATATCGCCGACGGCGTCGACGGCGAGGTCAAGTTCGCGGCCTTCACCGGCAAGGCCGCGCTGGTGATGCGCAACAAGGGCTGCGACGGCGCGTCGACGATTCACTCGCTGATCTATCGCGCCCGCGAATCCGGCGAGGAGCAACCGAGTTTCGAGTTGTGGGACGATGCGCCCGCCTCCAAGGCCAAGCTCATCGTGATCGATGAGTGTTCCATGGTCGACGCCGAACTCGGTCGCGACCTGATGTCGTTCGACTGCCCGTTGCTGGTGCTGGGAGATCCCGCACAGTTGCCGCCGATCCAGGGCGGCGGCTTCTTCACCAGCGCCGATCCGGACGCGATGCTGACGGAGGTTCACCGGCAGGCCCAGGACGACCCGATCGTGCGCATGTCGATGGACGTTCGCGACGGCCGCGAGCTTGACATCGGCCGCTACGGCGAAAGCGAAGTCGTGGCGCGCGGCGAGTTGGATCCCGCACGCGTGATGAACGCCGACCAGGTGCTGGTCGGCCGCAACAACACCCGCCGCTCCTACAACATGCGGATGCGGCAGCGGCAGAATATCGAGGACCCGCTGCCGGTGGCCGGAGACAAGCTGGTCTGCCTGCGCAACAACCGCAAAAAGGCGCTGTTCAACGGCGGCTTGTGGCGCGTGAAGTCGCGCGCGGCCTCGAAATCGAAAATCATCACGATGCGGCTGTCCCCTGATGAAGAATTCGCGCACAAGGTGACGAAAGTCTCGGTGCGGCAGGACTGCTTCGCCGGCGGCATCGAGGATATTCCGTGGGAGCAGCGCAAGCCCTACGACGAGTTCGACTACGGCTATGTCCTGACGGTGCACAAGTCGCAGGGCTCGCAATGGGACGACGTGGTGCTGTTCGACGAAAGTTTCGCGTTTCAGGACAGCCGCGCACGATGGCTCTACACTGGCATCACCCGCGCCGCGAAGCGGCTGAGCGTCGTGGTGTAGCTCGTCGGAGGAACCTTCCCGCCAACCTTCCCGCCTCTGACGTAATCAGGCGAGAGACTTTATCTTTCTGGTTTGACGCATGTCTTCACGCCAGTCCATTCATCCTTAACCCGTGCCATTCCACCCGCTCGCGTCAATCTGACGCCTCGCCAATCACGACGTCTTGACCAAATATCCCACCGTCCCGATACCTGCCATTGAGGAGATTGATCATGCGATCGAAGATCATGTTACCGGCATTGCTCGCCGGTTCCGTAGCGTTTGCCTTTTCCGTGCCGGCGACATCAGCACCGCTCATGGGCCAGTCCAATATAAGCAACGCGGCTCCATCCTCGATCGAGGCTGTTCAGTATTATGGCCATCATTATGGTCATCACCACCATCATCGCCACTATCATGGCGGGGGCGGCGGCGCCGGGGCGTTGATCGGCGGCCTGGCTGCAGGCGCCATTATCGGCGGCGCTATCGCTGCCGGTCAGGCCAACGCGGCCGCACAACAGAACGCGGCCTATTGCGCGCAGCGTTTCCGCTCCTACGATCCGGCATCCGGAACGTATCTCGGCTTGGACGGCTATCGTCATCCCTGTCCGTAGGCGACAGAATTTTTCGGCGCACGGTCGTGCCGACATATCCGAGCTGTTGACGCGGAGCCTATCGGCTCCGCGTTTTTTATAACAAGCGGATCTTTGCCCTGCGGGTGTCTACCCGTGACCGTTCAGGCGGTCGCTTTTGAACGAGCCGATGCATTGATCCTGGCAAGAGCCTGGTCCAAATCGGCGATCAGGTCGGCGGCGTCCTCCAGGCCGATTGAAAGCCGGATAAGACCGCTGGTTATGCCGGCGGCGCTACGCGCTTCCTCCGACATGCTGGCATGGGTCATCGTCGCGGGATGAGCCACCAGGCTCTCGGTGCCGCCGAGCGACTCCGCGAGACTGAAAAGCTTCACGGCCTCGACGAAACTGGCGGCTTCCAGGTCGCTTCCTTTCAGTTCGAAACTCAGCATCGCGCCAAAGCCGGATTGCTGGGCCTTGGCGACGGCATGGCCCGGATGCGTGGGCAATCCCGGATAGTGACACGCGGCGACAAGCGGATGCTTCACAAGAAACTCGGCGACCGCCTGCGCATTGCGCTGCTGCCATTCCATGCGCGGAAACAGCGTGCGGATGCCGCGAAGCGCCAGATACGAATCGAACGGCGCCCCCGTCGTGCCGACGATATTGGCCCAGGTCGCCAGCGCCTCGGCATCAGCGGCATCGGCCGCGATCACGGCGCCGCCGACCATATCCGAGTGGCCGTTGAGATATTTCGTCGTCGAGTGAATGACAAAATCCGCCCCGAGCGCTATGGGGCGCTGCAGAGCGGGCGACAGAAACGTATTGTCGACGGCGACTTTGGCGCCAACCGCTCCGGCCTGCGCGACAATCGCCCGGATGTCGACGATGCGCATCAGAGGATTGCTCGGAGTTTCGATCAGGACGAGCCTGGGCCTGTCCTGCAAGGCGGCCGTCAGCGCCGCCGTATCGTTCTGATCGACAAAAACTACCTTGAAGTGGCCGCGGTCGCGGCGGTTCACCAGCAGGCGTTGAGTGCCGCCGTAACAGTCATGCGGCGCAATCACGACCTCATCGCGCGACAGTTGCGACAGCACAAGATCGATCGCGGCCAAACCCGAGGACACCACCACCGCGCCGGCGCCGCCTTCGAGCTTGGCGAGAGTGTCGGCCAGCAACGTCCGGGTGGGGTTGCTGGTACGGGTATATTCGTGCGGGCCGCTGCGCCCGAAGCCGGGCCAGATGAAAGTGCTCGACAGGCAGAGCGGCGGCGTCACCGCTCCGAAGGCATCTTCGGTCGCGATGCCGTTTGCGGCCGCGACCGTTTTCAGGTTCGTAGATTCGGGCATGATGTTCGTGGACTTTCGATGAAATGCGGCGAGCGCACATCCCGTCCGGGATGTCGCGACCAGCCGATCGCGACATATTTAAAGAGCTTCAGCCGAAATATAAATGGGCCGGCGGCGCCATTAGTCGTTGAAGAACCGCCCTTCCTTGACCTCCGCGACATAACCGGCGCGAATGGCAAAGTCGCCGAAATGTTCGCCCGGCTTGCGCTCGCGGGCATAGTGGCCGAGCGTCTTGTCCAGCGCTTCCAGGATCGCGGGCTCGCCGACATTCTCCAGATACATCTTGTTGAGGCGCTCGCCGTGGAAGCCGCCGCCGAGATAAAGATTGTACTTGCCAGGAGCGCGGCCAGTCAGGCCGATCTCGGCGATGTAGGGTCGCGCGCAACCGTTCGGGCAGCCGGTCATGCGAATGGTAATGGGGTCATCCTTGAGCCCGTGGGTATTAAGAATGGCCTCGATCCTGGTGACGAGATCGGGCAGATAGCGCTCGCTTTCGGCCATCGCCAGACCGCAGGTCGGAAGCGCAACGCAAGCCATCGAGTTGAGGCGCAAGCCGCTGCGGGTCTCGAACTGGTCGAGACCGTATTGCTTCATCAGCGCTTCAATCGCCGGCCGGTCCTCGGAAGCGATGTCGGCAATGATCAGGTTCTGGTTCGGCGTGACGCGGAACATGCCCTTGTGGACCTGCGCAATGGCGCGCAAGCCGTCCATCATCGGAAAGTCCGGTGTGTTGATGATGCGGCCGTTCTGGATGAACAGGATGCAATGCTCGCGGCCGTCCTCGCCCTTGACCCAGCCGAGCGGATCGCCGTTCGAGGTGAAGGTGTAGGGCTCCGCAGGCTTGAGCGCGAAGCCGAGCCGGCGCTCGGTCTCCGCCTTGATCCAGTCGAGTCCCTTTTCGTCGATGGTATACTTGAAGCGGGCGTGCAGCCGGTCGAGCCGATCACCGTAGTCGCGCTGCACCGACATCACCGCATCGATGGTCGGAAACAGCTTGTCGGCGTCGATGTAGCCGATGACGCTGGCCAGGCGCGGATAGGTCTTGGGCGACTGATCGGTGCGGCCAAGGCCGCCGCCGATGGCGACGTTGAAGCCTTTCAGCTTGCCGCGACGCGCGATGGCGATGAAGCCGAGATCCTGGCCGTAGACGTCGATGTCGTTGCTCGGCGGTATCGCGAAGCCGATCTTGAACTTCCGCGGCATGTAGGTGCGGCCGTAGAACGGCTCCTCGGGACCATCCGTCTCCTCACGCTCGGCGCCGTACCAGATTTCCTTGTAGGCTCCCGTTCGATGGACGGCGTGATCGCTCGCGCGCTTGGCAAGCGCATAAACCTCGGCGTGCAGTTTCGACAGATCGGGATTGACCGTGCACATCACGCCACGGGTGTCGTCGCCGCAGGCGGCCTTGGTGTCGAGCAGCACGTCGCGCAGTCCCTGAAGCAGGCTGCGCAGGTTGTGCTTCATGACACGGTGAAACTGGAACGTCTGACGCGTGGTCAGCCGCAGCGTGTCGCCCCCGTAGTTGCGCGCCAGATCGTCAAGCTTCAGCCACTGGCCGGGACTGCAGACGCCGCCCGGCAGCCGCACGCGCGCCATGAATGAGAACGCCGCTTCCAATTTCTGGCGCCGACGCTCGTCGCGGATGTCGCGGTCATCCTGCTGATAGATGCCGAAGAACTTCATCAGCTTGGCGTCGCTCGCCGCCACCGCCGACGTGATCTCGTCGGCCAAGCTCTGCTTGATCGTGCCGCGCAGATAGTCGCTGTTGGCCTTCAGCGTTTCATCCGGCCCGAGTTTGTCGAGGGGTTGGGAAACGTCGCGGCTGCGATCGGGCTCAGCCTTCACATCCATCAAACTGGCCTCAATACACGTCAAGCCGATAACGGCGATCGCGCTGCAGCGCCGAGAGATAGGCGACCGCCTCGTCGCGATCGAGGCTGCCGTGCTCGGCCACGATATCGGTAAGCGCCGCATGGACATCCGGCGCCATGTGCGCGCTGTCGCCGCAGACGTAAATATACGCGCCCTCCTCCAGCCACGCATAGACGTCGCGGCCCTGGCGGCGCAGGCGATCCTGCACATAGGTCTTCGGCGCGGCATCGCGCGAGAAGGCGAGATCGAGCCGGCTCAGCACGCCGTTCTTGACCAGTTCCTGCCACTCCACCTGATAGAGGAAGTCGCTGCGGAAATTGCGCTCGCCGAAAAACAGCCAGGAGCGGCCGGATGCACCCCGCGCCTCGCGTTCCTGCATGAAGGCGCGGTAGGGCGCGACGCCGGTGCCGGCGCCGATCATCAGGATCGGCACATCGTCATCCGGCAAATGAAAGTGATCGTTGGACTGGATGTAGACCGGAATCGTGGCGTCCGCCTCGGTGCGCGCGGCGAGATAGCCGGAGGCGACGCCGGCGCGCGGCAGGTCGTGCATCATGTAGCGCACGGTGCTGACGGTGAGGTGCACTTCGTCCGGTGCCGCGGCAAGGCTGGAGGAGATCGAATAGAGCCGCGGCTGCAACGGCCGAAGGCCGGCGACGAACTGCGCGGCATCGATGCCCGACGCCGGAAAGCGGCTGACGACATCAAGAATGTGGTGGCTGTGCTGGAACGCTGCGCGAGCCTCCTTCTGATCGGGCGCACGCAACGCCTGAAGCTCGGCTGCGCCCGTGATGTCGGCCCAATGATCGAGAAAGCGCGGCGTCAGCGCCGTGATCTCGAAGGTCGCGCTCAACGCCTCCCCCAGGCTAGTCATCGTCTGCTTCACCGTCAGCGGGGCATCGGCCGGCAGCGACAGCTTCTCCAGCACAGCCTCGACCAGCGCCGGGTCGTTGCGCGGCACGATGCCGAGCGCGTCGCCCGGCTGGTAGGTCAGTCCGGAGTCAGCAAGCGACAGTTCTATATGGCGGGTTTCCTTGGTCGACCCGCGCCCGGTCAGCACGATGTTGTCGATGACCGCGGCTTGAAACGGATGCTTCTTGTCGAATGTCGCCGCCGCCGGTTCACGGCTCTGCGCCGCGGCCGCCGATGCCGGCGCAGATTGCGCGGTTTGCGCCGATGGCGCGAGGCTGGTGACCACGGCCGCAATCCACGCTTCCGCAGCCTCCTCATAGTCGACGTCGCAGTCGACGCGGTCGGCGAGACGCTGCGCGCCCAGTTCTTCCAGCCGCCGGTCGACCCGCTTACCTGCCTCGCAATATTTTTCGTAGGTGGAATCGCCCAGCGCCAGCACTGCGTAGCGCAACTGCGGTAACTTCGGCGCCTTGCGGCTTTCCAGGAATTCGAAGAAGCCGACGGCCGTCTGCGGCGCGTCGCCCTCGCCATGGGTGCTGGTGATGACAAGCATGTCCTGCTCGTCCTTGAGACCGCGCGTCTTGTAGTCCGCCATATCGGCGAGGCGGGCCTCGATGCCCTTGGCCGCGGCCTTGTCGACGAGAGTCTGGGCCAGAGCCTTGCTGTTTCCCGTTTCGCTGGCGAACAGAACCGTCAACAGCCGCGTCGCAGGCGCCGCGATGAGATTGCCTTGTGAAGGTGGCGCAAGCTCCGCGACATCGGAAGCAATAGCGGCCGCGCGAGCCTTATGGCTCAAACCGGCGAAATAGCCGCTGATCCAGATCGCCTGTTCATGACTGAGCGACGTCGCAAGCTGGTTGACTTGCGTCCACTGATCCGTCGAGAGCGCCGATCCTGGAAATTCCAATTTTGTCATCGCAAGCAAACCTCGGAAGCGAACTGCCCGCCCGATTGCGATTTGCATTTCACAGGTCGGGTCGAGCCGCTGAACGATACGGAATCTGCCGCGCCATTTTCGACAGTCCGGGTCTCTTGAATAGGTCCGGTTTGGCAGAGAAAACAATGCGTTATTGAAAAAAAGAATATTACCCTTCAGCGCACGCAGGCAGCGAAACGAATATTTCGTTGCCGCGCTTATTTTTAGCATTGCGGGAGAGTGGCCGGGACGCCCCGAATGGGGTGCCGGAGTGTCGGCCGGTTTTACCTTGCGTTAATGCCGGAAAGCGCGATCACGCGACCGGGCGAGATCAAGGAACGGTCTCGCTTTCGCACGCGGCATCTTCCTGCGATGCAGGAAATCAGGCCGCGTGCGGAGAAGCTCAGTGCAGCTTGCGCTTCGGCATGCGCGGTTCGAACTGCTCGATATCCGCCACCGAGGGCGTCTCACCGTTGAACGTGAGAACGCCGCCCTTGACCGAAATCGCGACGTGGTCGCCATCATGGACCTTGCCCGCCAGGATCATTTCAGCGAGCGGATCCTGCACGTCGCGCTGGATCACGCGCTTGAGCGGGCGCGCGCCATAAGCGGGATCCCAGCCTTTCTCGGCCAGCCGGTCGCGCGCAGCCAAATCGAGGTCGAGCACGATCTTGCGATCTTCGAGCAGCTTTTGCAGCCGGGCGAACTGGATGTCCACGATCCTCCCCATCTCGCTCTTCTGCAGCCGATGGAACAGAATGATCTCGTCGACGCGATTGAGAAATTCGGGACGGAAGTGCGCGCGCACCATCCCCATCACCTGCTCGCGCACGGCGGACGTGTCTTCGCCCTCGGGCTGGTTCACCAGAAACTCCGAACCGAGGTTCGACGTCATGATGATCAGCGTGTTGCGGAAATCCACCGTGCGGCCCTGACCGTCGGTCAATCGGCCGTCGTCGAGCACCTGCAGAAGCACGTTGAACACGTCCGGATGCGCCTTTTCGATCTCGTCGAACAGCACGACCTGATAAGGCCGCCGCCGCACTGCCTCCGTCAGCGCCCCGCCCTCGTCGTAGCCGACATAGCCCGGAGGCGCGCCGATCAGCCGCGCCACCGAATGCTTCTCCATGTATTCGGACATGTCGATGCGGACCATCGCGGTCTCGTCGTCGAACAGATAGGCGGCGAGCGCCTTGGTCAACTCGGTCTTGCCGACGCCGGTGGGCCCTAGGAACATGAACGAGCCCATCGGACGGTTGGGATCCTGCAGGCCCGCGCGGGCGCGGCGCACGGCGGTGGCCACCGCGCGCACGGCCTCGGACTGTCCCACGACACGCGCAGCAAGACTCTCTTCCATCCGCAGCAGCTTTTCCTTCTCGCCCTCGAGCATCTTGTCGACGGGGACGCCGGTCCAGCGCGACACCACCTGAGCGATGTTGTCCGCCGTCACCGTTTCGTTCATCATCGTATTGCTCTCGCTGGCCTCGATGCTCTCCAGACGCTTTTCGAGTTCGGGAATCCGGCCATAGGCCAGTTCGCCGGCTTTCTGGTATTCGCCGCTGCGCTGCGCGTTGGCGAGTTCGATCCGCGCCTGATCCAGTTCGCTCTTGAGTTTGGCGGCATCGGACAACTTGCCTTTTTCCGCATTCCAGCGCGAGGTCAGATCCGCCGACCGTTTCTCCAGATCGACCAGTTCCTTCTCGAGATTCTCAAGACGCGTCCTGGAGCCGGCATCGTTCTCCTTCTTCAGCGCCTCCTGCTCGATCCTCAGCCGCACGATCTCGCGGTCGAGCGAGTCGAGTTCTTCCGGCTTGGAATCAACCTGCATCTTCAGGCGCGCCGCCGCTTCATCGACCAGATCGATGGCCTTGTCGGGCAGGAAGCGGTCGGTGATGTAGCGGTTGGACAGCATGGCGGCCGCGACCAGCGCCGAGTCGGCGATACGGACGCCGTGATGCTGTTCGTACTTGTCCTTCAGCCCGCGCAGGATCGAGACGGTATCCTCCACGGTCGGCTCGGACACGAAGATCGGCTGGAAGCGCCGCGCCAGCGCGGCGTCCTTTTCGACATGCTTGCGGTACTCGTCAAGCGTGGTCGCGCCAACGCAATGCAATTCGCCGCGCGCCAGCGCCGGCTTCAGCAGGTTCGACGCGTCCATCGCGCCATCGGCCTTGCCGGCGCCGATCAGCGTGTGCATCTCATCGATGAACAGGATGATGCCGCCCTCGGCGGACGTTACCTCCTGCAACACCGCCTTGAGCCGCTCCTCGAATTCGCCGCGGTATTTCGCACCGGCGATCAGCGATCCCAGATCGAGCGCCAGCAGCTTCTTGTCCTTGAGGCTTTCCGGCACGTCGCCGTTGACGATGCGCAGCGCCAGGCCTTCGGCGATGGCGGTCTTGCCGACGCCGGGCTCGCCGATCAGCACCGGATTGTTCTTGGTGCGGCGAGACAGCACCTGAATCGTTCGGCGGATTTCCTCATCGCGGCCGATCACCGGATCGAGCTTGCCGTCACGCGCCGCCTGCGTCAGGTCGCGGGCATATTTCTTCAGCGCGTCGTAGGCGTTTTCCGCCGTGGCGCTGTCCGCCGTGCGTCCCTTGCGCAGCGCGTTGATCGCCGCGTTGAGGTTCTGCGGCGTGACGCCTCCATCCTTCAGCAGCTTGCCGGCGTCGCTGTCCCTGTCGAGCGACAGCGCCTGCAACAGCCGTTCCACCGTGACGAAGCTGTCGCCGGCCTTTTCGGCCGCCTGCTCGGCGGCATCAAACGCGCGCGCGGTCGCCGGCGCCAGATAGATCTGGCCCGCGCCGGCGCCGGTCACCTTCGGCATCTTGTTGAGCGCGGCTTCGGTCGCCTTCAGGATCGCGCGCGAATTGCCGCCTGTGCGATCGATCAGGCTTCCCGCCAGACCCTCGCTGTCGTCGAGCAAGACTTTCAGGATATGGAGCGGCGTGAATTGCTGATGGCCTTCGCGGGCCGCAAGCGACTGCGCCGACTGGATGAAGCCGCGCACCCGCTCGGTATATTTTTCAATATTCATGGAATCTCCCTCAGCCTGTCGCCCCTGCCCCGAAGGCACAGAGGCGACATCTTCATTGGGTATTGGATTTCCGCTGGCCGCATTGACGTTCCTCAACCGGCAGCGGTCGGCACGACGGATCGTCGATCCGGCTTGTGGCAAATGTAGGAATACGCTCCCAGGAAATGAAGGGGAACCGCGGCGGGTTTTCAAAACCGATGGCGCAGCCGGCCTGAATCCCTTAAAGGACCCTATGTCTGCCATCCCGGATGCGACTGTCGCCGCCCTTTACCGCTACCCTGTCAAAGGCCTGTCCGCCGAAGCCCTGCCCCATGCGACGCTGCGCCCCGGCGAGACCGTTCCCGGCGACCGCAGCTATGCCATCGAGAACGGCCCTATCGGGTTCGACCCGGCCCATCCGCAGCACTTTCCGAAAAGCCGCTTTCTGATGCTGATGCGCGACGAACGACTCGCCGCGCTCCGCAGCCGCTATGACGATGCCAGCCGGGTCCTGACCATCCGGACCAATGGCGAGGAGGCGGTGCGCGCCGACCTCGGCACCGACGCCGGCCGCGGCGCGGTCGAACGGTTCTTCACCGCCAATTTCACCCGGGAACTCAAGGGACCGCCCAAGGTTCTCGTCGGCAGCGGCCACAGCTTCTCGGACGTCGCAAGGAAGGTGGTCTCGATCATCAACCTCGGCAGCGTCGCCGCCATCGAGGACATGGTCGGGCAGCCGGTTCATCCGCTCCGTTTCCGCGCCAATCTTTACGTCCGCGGCTGGCCGGCCTGGCGCGAACTCGACCTGCTCGGGCACACGCTTGCAATCGGCGACATCCGGCTCAAGGTGGTCAAGCGCATCGTCCGATGCACGGCCACCAATGTCGATCCGGAGACCGCAGCGCGCGACCTCGACATTCCGAACACGCTGACGCGAACGCTGGGGCATCGCGATTGCGGGGTCTATGCCGAAGTCATCACCGGCGGCACGATCGCCGCCGGCGACAAGATCGAAGTGCTCGATCACGACGATTTATGATCGGGTGAAGTTCCGCTCAGTTCGACGGCATCACATAGGCGTAGACGCGGCCGCGCGGATAGACCGCCTCCGCGACGCGATGGCCATGGTTGCCCGAAACGATAATGGGATTGCCACGGCGGTCGACACCGCTGACGACGCCGACATGGCCGCCGCCGCGTCGACCTATGACCGCGATGGCGCCGACCTGCGGACCGGAGACCCTCCGCCCGTAATGCGCGAACGAACTCGCCATGTCGGAGCCCGTTCCCCGATGCCCGGAACGCTTCAGAACCATGTTCATGAAACGGGCGCACCAAAGCCGGCTGCGGCCGGTGGGATTGCCGCCGATGTAACGACGTGCCTCGGTGACGATGTTCGACACGAAGCCTCCACCTGAAAATCCGGTTTCGGTTGAATCCAGGCGCGACGCGTGATTGTGCCTGTGATGGCGATAGCGGTGGTGCCGATGCGCGTGATGATGATGCTTGTGGTGATGAACGTACGCGTGATGTCCCGCGCGGTGATGAGGCCTTGCCGAGGCCGGCGCCGAGAATGCGGCGACTGCCAAGGAACAAACCGCCAGCGCCAGGATATGCGGCAGCCGGCGTAACGCAACTAACTGAGACATTCTTGCTCCCCTGTGACACCTCCCATTTCCCCCCAGCTTCACGGTAAATCCGCGATTATGTTGCGGCGGGAAAACGCGGCGCTTTGAAACCACGGGAGTTAGGGATTTGGAAGTCATATCTGGGTTGCGTGCAGCACAGATCAGCGATGCACTTGGCTGCGGCGGGCCAAAAATTTATCCAAGCTCTTGTTGCGTAATTATAATTTCTATCTGTGGAGAGCCGGCCGCAGAGATTGACGACTTCGTCAGATGGTAAATTTCGCGCCGAATCGGAGCTTCGCGGTCTGTCCAGATTGGTTAAAAAAGCGACAACGCCGTAGCGTTGCCTACGCTTATCTGATCTTCTCCGCCCGGCTCAGCAGGAACACACCCTGCTCCCCGAACATATTCCAGAACCACCATGGCGCGTTGAAGCGCAGCGGCCGGCCATAGAGATCGAGCGCGACCGCACGCTCCATCCTGACGTTGATCTCGTCGCAGAGTTGGACGAAATCCTTGATCGTGCAGAAATGGATGTTCGGCGTGTCGTACCAGGTCGCCGGCAGGTTGTCGGTGCGCGGCATGTGCCCACCGATCAACAGTTGGAGCCGCATTTTCCAGTGGCCGAAATTCGGAAACGACACGATGGCCCTGCTGCCGATCCGCAGCAGGTTTTCAAGCACCGCCTTCGGCTGCCGCGTGGCTTGCAAAGTCTGCGACAGGATCACGTAATCAAAGGCGTCGTCGGGATAGTTGACGAGATCGGTGTCGGCATCGCCCTGCACCACGGCGAGCCCTTTGGCGACGCAGTGATTGACGCCCTCGCGCGACAGTTCGATGCCGCGGCCATCGACGCCGCGCGTCTCGAGCAATTGCAGGAGGTCGCCGTCGCCGCAGCCGACATCCAGCACCTTTGAATTGGGCTCGATCATCTCGGCCAGCAGCAGATGGTCGCTGCGATAACGGCCTTTCCGGCGATAGCGCTTTCGGGGCGGCACGCTGTCAGCCAGCGGCAAGGCAGGTTGCGGTGCGCTCATCTCACTCATCTGCCGTCAGCCCGCGGCTATGGCCTGCTGATTCCAGGAAAGCACGCGCAATGTCGAAAAATTCGGGTACGTCGAGCAGGAAGGCGTCATGGCCGCGATCGGTCTCGATCTCGGCGAAGGAGACCCGCGCCCCGCTGGCATTGAGAGCATGAACGGTGGCGCGCGATTCCGAGGTCGGAAACAGCCAGTCGCTCGTAAATGACACCACGCAGAACCGGGTCCGGGTGCCGCGAAACGCGGCCGCCAGCACGCCGTCATGGTCGGCGGCGATGTCGAAATAATCCATCGCCCGCGTCAAATAGAGATAGCTGTTGGCATCGAAGCGCTCGACGAACGACGATCCCTGATGGCGTAGATAGCTCTCCACCTGAAAATCCGCATCAAAGGAAAACGTCGGCAGTTCGCGGTCCTGCATCCGGCGTCCGAATTTGCGATGCAGCGCTGCATCCGACAGATAGGTAATGTGCGCGGCCATCCGCGCCACGCCGAGCCCGCGGTGCGGATGGGTGCCCTGCTCGACATAGCGGCCGTCGCGCCAGTCGGGATCGGCCATGACAGCCTGTCGTCCCAACTCGTGAAACGCGATGTTCTGCGCGGAGTGGCGGGTGCTGCACGCGATCGGCAGCGCTGAAAACACGCGCTGCGGATAGGCCGCACACCATTGCAGCACCTGCATGCCGCCCATGGAGCCGCCGACCACGGCAAACAGCGTATCGATGCCGAGCCGGTCGATCAGCATCGCCTGCGCCCGCACCATGTCGGGGATGGTGATGACCGGGAAATCCAGCCCCCACACCTTCCCGGTGACGGGATTGGTCGAGGCGGGACCGGTCGAACCCATGCAGCCGCCGATCACGTTCGAGCAAATGATGAAATACCTGTCGGTGTCGAGCGGCTTGCCGGGCCCCACCAGCGTGATCCACCAACCCGGCTTGCCGGTGACCGGATGAACGTTGGCGACATGCTGATCGCCGGTCAGCGCATGGCAGACCAGAACGGCGTTGGATTTGCCGGCGTTGAGTTCGCCGTAGGTCTGGTAGGCGATCTGGAACGGCGCGAGATCGATGCCGCAATCGAGCGGTAGCGGCTGATCGCCGGTGAACATCGCAACCTTTGAGGTGGGATGGTCCGCCTCAAGGGCTCGATCCTCGGCATGAGCCGGGCCCGGTATCGGTTGCACGTTGACCATCCTGCCGATGACCTCCTCCGGGGCTTGGTAAAAAACCGCCGGACCGCAGGCCATAAAAAAACCGGCCTGAACATCTGTTCGGCCGGGATCAGGATTTCGCTGTCCCCGGCCTGTTTAGCGAGTTGTTTAACGTGGCTGCAAGCCGGCCGGCTCAAATGACCACGGAACAGTCGGAACCTAATCCCGCATGCGGTTTTCGTCAAGACAAGCTGCCACTTCCGCCGACGGTGATTGCGTCGAGGCGGCAAGGTTTTCTTTGCTTTCGTGCGCCTACTTTCCTATCAATGCGGCCGCTGGTGGAAATTCATTTACCATTCGCGACCCGTTATTTCGCGAAGGACCGAATTCGCCGAGCGACCGGCGCAACTGTCCCCCGGCGTCGGAGCTTCGCAAAAAGACGCCCCTGGAACGGGAGGGAATGGCAGAACCGGTAGCCGCCCGTTCGCGGCCGACAAGTGGTATCCATGACCAAAGCACCGCCCGCGCCACCTTCCCTGCAGGAGTTGCGCAAAGAGATCGACGGCATCGACGAACAGGTTCACAGCCTGCTCATGCGACGTGGCGACATCATCGATCGCCTGATCTCGGTGAAGCAGACCCAGGAAACCGGCTCCGCATTCCGCCCGGCGCGCGAAGCCGACATGATGCGCCGCCTGGCGCAGCGTCATCGCGGCATCCTGCCGCTCGACACCGTCGAGAGCATCTGGCGCGTCATCATCGCGACCTTCACCTATGTGCAGGCGCCATTTTCGCTGCACGCCGACCTGTCGCTCGGCGAATCCGCGATGCGGGATTCCGCGCGCTTCCACTTCGGCTTCACGGTGCCGTTCGTGCCGCATTTCAGCGCGCAGGCGGCCGTGGAAGCGGTGGCGAATTCGAAGGGCGACCTTGCGCTTGTTTCGGCGACATCGAGCCGTGCGCCGTGGTGGCTTGCGCTCGAAGCCGACGGCGCGCCGAAGATCATCGCCCGCCTGCCTTTCATCGAGCGCGCCGACCATCCGGCGGCGCTGCCGGTGTTCGTGGTCTCGCGCGTCGCCGACGATGCGCGGGTCACCGAAGTGGAAACCTGGAGCGTGCGCGTGTCCGGCTGGAATGCCGGTATCGCGCGAACGCTGTCGCCGCTTGCCGAAATCGTCGCAGTCCCCGACACCGCCTTCGACGGCGCCGCGCTGCTGGTGTCCGTCACCGGCGGCACCGGCCTCGACACGATCCGAGCGGCGCTGTTTGAGGCCGGTGCGTCGGTTCGTTCGACGGCCCTCGTCGGCAGCCACGCAACACGCTATACGATACCTTCCAGCGCGGCGGCTCGCCCGTAACGTCGGACTGTCCCGGAGTTCATCATGTCCCGACCGGTGCCGAATCCCGGCATTCTCGATATTGCGCCCTACGTGCCCGGCAAGAGCCCGGTGCCGGAAGCGGGCCGCAAGATGTTCAAGCTGTCGGCCAACGAAACGCCGTTCGGCCCCTCGCCGAAGGCGATGGACGCTTACCGCAATGCCGTGACGCATCTCCAGGACTATCCGGAAGGCACCTCGCGCGTGCTGCGCGACGCCATCGCGCGCGCCTACGGACTCGACCCCGATCGCATCATCTGCGGCGCAGGGTCGGACGAAATCCTGAACCTGCTGGCGCATACCTATCTCGGCCCCGGCGACGAGGCGATTTCGACCACCCACGCCTTTCTGGTGTACCCGATCGCGACCATGGCGAACGGCGCGACCAACGTCGTCGCGCCGGAGACCGACTACACCGCCGACGTCGACGCGATCCTCAAGCGCGTGACGCCGAAGACCAAGATGGTCTGGCTCGCCAATCCCAACAATCCGACCGGCACCTATCTGCCGTTCGACGAGGTCAGGCGGTTGCGCGCAGGACTGCCCTCGCACGTGCTGCTGGTGCTCGACGCCGCCTATTCCGATTATGTGTCGCGCAACGACTACGAATTCGGCATCGAACTGGTGGCGACCACCGAAAACACCGTGCTGACGCACACCTTCTCCAAGATCCATGGCCTGGCTGCGTTGCGCATCGGCTGGATGTTCGGCCCGGCGCATATCGTGGAGGCGGTGAACCGGATACGCGGCCCCTTCAACGTCTCGACCCCTGCGATGCTTGCGGCCGCGGCGGCGATCGGGGACACCGCGCACGTCCAGATGTCGAAGGCGCATACGGAGAAGTGGCGCAACTGGCTGACGGATGAAGTGACAAAACTTGGCCTCAAGGTGACGCCGAGCGTGACGAACTTCATTCTGATCCACTTCCCCGAGACCCGGGGCAAGACCGCGTCCGAGGCCGATGCGTTTCTGACCCGACGCGGCCTGGTGCTGCGCGCGCTCGACAATTATGGCCTGCCGTATGCGCTGCGTTTGACCATCGGCACCGAGGAAGCCAACCGCCTGGTGGCTGAGGGCTTGCGCGACTTCATGGCACCGGCATGACGGCAGCGCCCTTGTTCCAGCGGATCGCGCTGATCGGATTTGGACTGATCGGCGGTTCGATCGCGCGCGCCGCGCGTGCGCGAGGCCTCGCCGGAGAAATCGTCGTCACCGCACGCTCCGCGAAAACGCGTGCGCGGGTGACGGAGCTTGGCATCGCCGATCGCGTGGTGGAAACCAACGCCGAAGCCACTGACGGCGCCGATCTCGTGATCCTCTGCATTCCCGTCGGTGCGTGCGGAGCAGTGGCGCAGGAGATCGCGCCGCATCTCAAGCCGGGCGCCATCGTCTCCGACGTCGGATCGGTGAAAGGCGCCATCGTCCGCGACATGGCTCCGCATCTGCCCGCGAGTATTCATTTCGTGCCCGCGCACCCGGTCGCCGGCACTGAGCACTCGGGACCGGATTCCGGTTTCGCCGAGTTGTTCATCAACCGCTGGTGCATCCTGACGCCGCCAGAGGGGACGGACACCGCCGCGGTGGACAGATTGCGCGCATTCTGGACCGCGATCGGCGCCAGGGTCGAAACCATGACGCCCGAACATCACGACCTGGTGCTGGCGATTACCAGCCACCTGCCGCACCTGATCGCCTACACCATCGTCGGCACCGCGGACGAACTCGGCGAGGTCACGTCCTCGGAAGTGATGAAATTCTCCGCCGGCGGCTTTCGCGACTTCACCCGCATCGCGGCGTCCGATCCCACGATGTGGCGCGACGTTTTCCTGTCCAACAAGGACGCGGTGCTGGAAATGCTCGGCACCTTCAATGAGGATCTTTCCAAGCTGACGCGCGCCATGCGCCGTGGCGACGGAGAGGCGCTGTTCGAGCATTTCACCCGCACCCGCGCGATCCGCCGCGGCATCGTCGAGATCGGTCAGGATTCGGCGGCTCCGGATTTCGGACGGCTGCAACCGAACGCGGCAAAGAAGCCTTAAGAAGTCATGGCCGGATTCGATCCGGCACTCCATCCGCTTAAGAAGATGGATGGACGCGGGTCAAGCCCGCGCATGACGGCCGGGGTAAATGTCAGAACAGCGGCGGCGTCTGGGCGACCTTCAACGGCCCGATGAAGACGGCGCCATCGACGAAACGCAACGGGAAGGAGCGCGCCTTCCTGCCTTCGAGCGTTGCCTCCTGACCGATCGCCGCGAGGCCCGCGGTGACACCGGCATTGGCGTTCTCCCGCACGGCCTTGCCCAATCCCGGAATCGCCCGATCCAGCGCACCGAACAGATTGTTGATGTCTTCCGTCTTCACGCCCGGCGCGACCTTGTCGAGCGTGCCCTGCGGAACACCCTCCTCCAGCATTTGCTGGATTCCGAGCGCCGGAATGATCGCCTCAAAGCCGGTCGCCGTCATATGCAACTCGCCGTCGAGGTGTCCATCGGCGGTGAGGCCAAGCGAGCCGGCGGCGATCGCAATCAGATCACCCTGCTGGATGCGCGACTGCATGATCTCGACGCGGCCGCCCACAGCCTGCAATTCGCGAAACCGCACCGGCCAGGGTTTGGGCGTGAAATCCTTCAACCCGTGCAGCATCGCACGAACGTCCGCATCGAACGGCTTGGTCAACACCGGGTGAATGTCGGGAAGCGTTGCTCCGGTCAATTCGAGGACGGTCTCGATCGTCGGGTGATCCGGTTTGGAGTTCTCCGCGATGCGGCCGTGAAGCTCGACGTGGCTCGCACGTGCGACCGGGGTCTGCACAGAGCCGTCCACGCGATCGACCACTGGATCGTCGAATACGAGGTCAGCGCTTTGCGGTGTGCCGGGCAGCCCGACAATGCTGCTGCGCGCGGTCTTCCAGTTGACGACCATCACCGGCTGCCCCAGCCGGTATAGCGTCGCCGGAGCCTTGAACTCCGCGATCAGCAACCTCGGAGTGTAGATCTGCGAGATCACAAAAATGTCCCCGAGGCGGGCGGTCACCGGTGGCGCTTGGGCAGCCGCCTGATCAGCGGTCTGCGACCTCAGCTCGACGGTCGCATCCAGGCAGTGAACCTCCAGGCGGAACGGAAACCCCGCGACGGTCCGCTTGGCGCAATCATAGATGCGCCCGGACGCGGCTTCGCGCGCGCGCCAGGCGTCGACGGTACGGTCGACCTGCGAAGCCGAATAGAACCAGAACGCGCTCCACGCTATGGCAGCGACGACCACCAGCGCGGGCATGACGAAAATGGGCCAAAGACGATGCTTGGAAGGGGGCGTGGTGGCGGCGGCCATGCAGGAAGGTACACTCGTGAATTTGTCAAATCAGCGGTTGCCTTGGAGAATAATCGCGCCGTTGCGGCAAAACCAGCCCTTTCAATTCCGCTTCGCCTGACAGCGCGGGTCTGCAATATTTCAGGGGCAGGATGCGGTCAAAGAACCGCAACCCTCCAGGCATACGCGATGAATGCTCAACGACAATTCGAGCCGGGTTCCGGCCATTCCGATACCGATTTCTGGGTGTTCGGTTACGGTTCGCTGATGTGGCGGCCGGGATTCGACTTTGCCGAGCAGGTGCCGGCGCGGCTGATCGGCGAGCACCGGGCGCTCTGCGTCTATTCGTTCGACCATCGCGGGACGCCGGAGAAACCGGGGCTGGTTCTCGGCCTCGACCGCGGAGGCGCCTGCCGCGGCATCGCGTTCCGCGTTGCGCCGAGCTGTCGCGAGGCCACCCTCGCTTACCTGCGCGGGCGCGAACAGACCACCCACGTCTATCGCGAGGTGATGCGCTCCGTCTGGCTCGAGGACGACGCCCGCCGGCGGGTCAGCGCGCTGGCCTATGTCGTCGATCGCGGTCATGTCCAGTATGCCGGACGGCTGACGCTGGCGGAACAGGTTCGCTACGTGCGGCAGGGCCACGGCCGCTCCGGCCATAATCGCGACTACGTGCTGTCCACCGTGAAGTCGATCGAGGCACAGGGCTTTCGCGACCCGAAACTTCATCAGCTGGCGGAATTGCTGCGCGACGATACGCCGGTGCGCGGCTAGTGGAGTGCATTTGACATTCGCTACCCACTTTGCAGCAAACCCGGCAGGCGAATGTCAAATTCAAAACTCCACTATAGCGTTTTCGAGCGAAGTGGATACCGGTTCGCGTGAAGAAAACGCGTTAAATCAAGCGCCTAGAGTCTTTCACTGTTTCCATGGAACGGTGAAGGACCCTGGAAACCTGATAGTTGCTAGTGGTCCTTTGATTCTAACATTTGCAAGAACTCCCTGCCGCAACGGGATGCAAATGTTAGAATCGGACCCACTGCTTCAACTGTTTGAATCAGACTCGTTGCTTGTTTTGATTGGGCATGATCTTTTCCGAAAACCGGTTTCCACTTTCGGGATCATGCTCTAATCCTCGGTCTTTGAGGCGTCCGGCCCGCGCCCGAACAACCGCGCCTGCTCGCGCTGCTCCGCCTCGACCAGAGCCGTCGTCGCTGTTTCGATCGAGGCCGCCAGCCGCGACATGAATTCGTCGCGCCGCAATCCCGGCGGCAGCGGATCGAGAAACTCGACCGAAATCGTTCCGGGATAGCGCAGGAACGTGCGGCGCGGCCAGCACAGGCCGGAATTGAGCGCCACCGGCACGCACGGCACCTTGGCCTCGGCATAGATCATGGCGACGCCGCTTTTATATGCCGGCGGCGCGCCGATCGCCCGCCGCGTCCCCTCGGGGAAAATGACAAGCTGACGCCCGAGACGCATCTGCTCCTGCGTCATCCGGGCCAGCATCTTGAGCGAGCGTATGCCGGCCTTGCGGTCGATGCCGATCATGCCGGTCTTCGTCAGATACCAGCCGAAAAACGGAATCCACTTCAACTCGCGCTTGAGAATGACGATCGGCTGGTCGATGAGACTGAACAGCGCGAACGTCTCCCACATCGACTGATGCTTCGAAGCGATGATCAGCGGCCCTTTCGGAATCCTTCCGGCGCCGAGAATCCTCACGCGCGTGCCGCAAATCACCCGCATCAGCCAGATGTTCCAGCGTCCCCAGGCCTTCGCCATGCCGACGAGGGCTGCGCGCGGCATCGCGAAGGTCGGCAGCGCGGCAATGATCCAGATCGCCATCGTCAGATAGAACAGGACGTTGAAGACCAGCGAGCGCAGAAAGATCAAAATCATCAACGATCCAATTTCGTGGCGCCGGAAGCGGATCCGGCCAGCCGCAAGGCAATGCTCTCATCAATAACCCGCGCGTGTTCTGATCGCAAAACCGGCTTGCACCTTGCGCTGGCGCGGCCGTTTGGATCGGGATCATACACTAACCGGAGGGCGGTCGTTTCGGCTCGGCCGATCCGGCAGACGGGTCGGTGGTCTCGGGGAAAGGTTCGAGACCAATATAAGCCAGGCGAACCCGCGCCTCCGCGGCGAGGTATTTGACATATTCCGACAGCAACAGCCGCAAGGTAGCACCGCTCGTCCACCATGGCTCTTCGCGCCACTTATCGCCGATCACCGCAAACGGAATCAGGGTGATGTCCGGCATCGCATGCGACAATTCGACGATGGCGCGGGGCATGTGATAGTTGGAGGTCACCACGATCAGCGAGTGGAAACCCCGTTCGTCGACCCAGCGCCGCGTCTCGCTGGCATTGCTCCGGGTGTTGACCGCCGACCGATCGAGATCGACGCAGCATGTCAGCAGCCGCTGGCTGTCGGGCAAGGAGCGCGAGATATCACTGACCCCGTTGGTGGGGTGGACGCCCGAGATCAGCAGTCGCTTGCCATAGCCGCCGGCCAGAAGCTCGATCGCGTCGGAAATCCGCGACGATCCGCCGGTGAGCACGACGATGCCGTCGGCATTGCTGGCCGGTTTCGTTTCGACTCCGCGCAGTTGCGACAGAAATCCGACGAAGCCCACTCCCGCCCCGACAAAGGCGATCCCGGCTACGGCAACCACCGCCGCGAGCATCCTGGCGCGACGCCGCGCCGGCGTCTGGCGCGTGGCTTCCGGCTTGTCATGGCGCGCTTGTTCACTCATCCGTGCGATATTCCTGGTCACCCCGACTTTAGTTCGTTTTGGGGCGAAGTGGAATCCGGTCGCGCTAGGTAAAGCGGGAGACCTGAACCAGCCACTCAGTCAATTTCGTCCAGCGTCGCAAACAACGTGCGGCGGGCGGCCAGGGCGGTGATCGCGGCGATCAGCACCGTCTGCGCCGCCAGAACGAGATAGCCTGAAGGACGCAGCGAGAACGTGCCCAGCAGCGCCGCGAACTGGTCTCCGACCGGCGTTCCGGAAAACCAGGTGGCGATCGATTCGGAGAAGCCGAACATCAGCATGGCGGCGACGCAGCCGATCGCGCCGCCCTCGAACCCGAGCCGCAGGAAATGCCGCAGGAAGCGATTGGCGATGTAGCGGTCGCTCGCGCCGACGAAATGCAGCACCTCGACGATCGGCCGGTTGGCCGCCATGGCACCACGGGTCGCGAAGGATACCGAAATTATAGTGGCGATGATGACCAAAACGAGCACGCCGATCCCGGCGAACACCGTCGCATTGGTCATCGACCGCATCCGGTTGATCCAGGCGCGATGGTCGTCCACGCTGGCCGACGGCGCCACCTGCGTCACGCGGCCGCGGAGTCCTTCAAGGTCGAGCCTGGTCCCCGGCGCCGCCCGCGCCACGATCATGCGCGGCACCGGCAGATCGTCAAGCGACAGGCCACTGCCGAGCCACGGCTCCAGCAGCCTGGCGGACTCCTCCCGGGTGTACGGCCTGACCTCAAGAATGCCCGGCTCGGCGCGCACGGCGCCGGCGACAGCGGCAACGTCGCGCTCAATGTCGCGACCGGCGACCGGGCGCACCTGAATGGTGATTTCGCTCGCAACGTCCGACTGCCATTCCGTCGCCGAGGCGCTGACCAGCAGAACCGCCCCGGTCGTGATCGAGGCGAGAAACGTCATGATGGCGACGACGGCGACCAGAGCACGGCCGGCGATCGAAGCGCGCGGCACGATCGGCGACATGTTGCGCGCGCGGGCCGGCACCTGCGGGCGTTCGCGCCCGAGGTCCATCAAAACGCCGTGGTCGTCGCCAGTGTTACTCATAGACGTGCAGCCGTCCCTGATGGAGCACCAGACGCCGCGCGTCGTACTGGTCCATCAGCGTGATATCGTGGGTGGCGATGATGACCGCCGTGCCGGATTTGTTCAGCTCGATGAACAACCGCAACAACCGCCGTCCGAGCGTCGGATCGACGTTGCCGGTCGGCTCGTCCGCCAGCAGGAGTTGCGGACGCGCGATCACCGCCCGAGCGATCGCCGCGCGCTGCTTCTCGCCGCCGGATAACACCGGTGGCAGCGCGTCCATGCGTTCGCCGAGCCCCACCCATCTCAGAAGATCGATGACTTCGCGCCGGTAGGTCGACTCATCGCGCCCCATCACCCGGAACGGCAAGGCGACGTTCTCGTAAGTGGTCATGTGATCGAGCAGGCGAAAGTCCTGCAAGACGATGCCGATGCGCTTGCGCAAATCGGCGACCTCGTCCTTGCCAAGCAGCGAGACGTCCTGACCGAACAAATTGACCAGCCCCCGCGTCGGCCGCAGCGACAGAAACAACAGCCGCAGCAGGGACGTCTTTCCTGCCCCCGACGGGCCGGTGAGAAACTGGAAGGAATGGGCCGGAACCTGAAAGCTGAGGTCGCGCAAAATCTCCGGGCCGAGCCCGTAGCGCAAGCCGACATTTTCGAATCGGATCAAGCCTGGCGCCCCGAATCCAAAGTTCGCAACATTCCTGGCGCCTCCTTTCGCGAACCTTGGATCAGAAAAGACGTCAACGTCGGTCGTTCAGAAGTTCCCTTGACGGGCTCCTTACGAAAATGAGGAGAATTTCCGATCCGCCCCACGAACTCGGTTCGCGGACGCGATCGGCCAAATCAAGCTGCCCGGACCTTGCGCGCCCCTGCGGCGATCGGATCCGTTGTGCGTCGGTTATGGTTTCCGATTCGTTAACGGTCGGCGCATAGACTCCGGACAGCGTCATTTGCGGCGATTCGTCCATGCACATCATCTGCCCTCATTGTACGACATCCTACGCGGTCGACTCCGCAACTTTCGGCGATGCGGGCCGCACCGTGCGCTGCTCGCGCTGCAAGGAAACATGGCGGGCAATGCCCGAAAAGGTAGCCGTCGCCGCCGCTCGCGTTCCTTCCATGGCAGGAGCGGACGAGGCGGCGGGATGGACCGAACCCGCGCGAGCCATCCCCTCCATCGACAGCCCTTCGATCGCCAGCGACCTGCCGGAAACCCCGGAACCCGGCGGCACGCAACAGGAGCTTGCCGGCGCATGGACCTCGCCGGCGCAGCAGGACAATACGCCTCAGCCTCAGGCCGACAAGCGCCCGCTCACCTCGCGGCTGCGCGGATTGCTCAAGCCGAGGTTCGCGTTGCGCGGCGCTGCGGTGAATCTGAACATCGTCTGCGTCGCGATGGCCGCCATGGTGCTGGCGCTGGTGATCTGGCGCGCCGAGATCGTGCGGCTGCTGCCGCAAACCGCAACGTTCTATCGTCTCGCCGGGCTGGAGGTGAACTTGCGGGGCCTAGTGTTCAAGGACGTCAAGATGTCGAGCGAAACCGTCGACGGCAAACCCGTCCTGATCATCGAAGGGATGATCGTGGCGCAAACCCGCAAGCCGGTCGAATTGCCACGCCTGCGCTTCAGCGTCCGTGACGCACACGGCTCGGAGATCTATGCGTGGAACGCGGTGCTCGAACAGGCTGCGCTCAAGCCCGGCGAGAATGTCTGGTTCCGTTCGCGGCTGGCGTCGCCGCCGCCCGAAGGCCGCAGCATCGACGTTCGTTTCTTCAACCGGCGGGATCTTGCCACGGGAAGCGGAGTGTAGCCGTGGCGCGCGTTCTCATCGCCGACGACGAGGATTCGATGCGGTCGCTGGTCGCCCGCGCCATCGCCATGGACAGCCACGAGACGGTGACCGCGGCCGACGGCGCAGAGGCGCTGGATATTCTGGCCGGCGACGCCCGCGCCTTCGATCTTCTGCTCACCGACATCAAGATGCCGATCATGGACGGCATCGCCCTGGCGCTGGCCGCCGCGCGCGATTTCCCAGATCTGGTCATTCTGTTGATGACCGGATTCGCCGATCAGCGCGAGCGCGCATCGGGGCTCAACGCGATCGTCCACGACGTCGTCACCAAGCCGTTTTCGGTGGCCGATATCCGCACCGCCGTCGCCGATGCGCTGGCCGAACGACGCTCGCGCAACGATCAGTAATCCTTGAGCAGCCGCTCGATGTAGTCGAGTTCGATCTTCGGCCGTGACGGATCGGCGAAACGGCGGCGCAGCTCTTCGAGAATGCGACGGACCCGCTGCACGTCGATCTCACCGGGAATCCTGACGCTCGAATCATTGCCGAATTCCCGGCCACGCACCGGCCGCCCCAGCGGATCGGTCTGGTTGCCGCCGCTCTGCCGGTTGCCCGCCCGACTGCCCGAACCGTCCTCGCCCTGCCCCTCGCCCTGCTGCATGGCTTCAGCCAGACTCCGGGCGCCCTTGCGCAACGCCTCAAGCGCGCGGCCTTGCGCATCGACGGCGCCCTCGGCATTGCCTTCGCCAAGCCGTCCGCCGGCGTCGCCCATGGCGCTATCGGCCTGACCGAGACCATCCTCGCCCTGTTCAGCCTGCGATCCCTGCTCGCCGTCCTGACCGAGCCTGTCACGCTGAGCCGGTCCCATGCCGCGCCGGGCAAGCTCCTGCTGCAATGTCCTCAGCCTGTCTTGCAGCGCCTGCTGATCCTGCTGCAAGCCCTCCATCGGATGCTGTCCGTCCTGGCTGTTGTCATGCATCCGGTCGCGCCGTGACTCCTGACCCTGCTTGAAAGTCCTGTCGCGCAACTGCTGCTGCTTGCGGATCATGTCGCCCAGTTCGTTCAGCGACTGCTGGAAGTCTCCATCCTCGCTCTGGCCCGGCTGCGCCATCTGGAGATTTTCGAGCATCTGCTGCAATTGTTCGAGCAACTGCCTGGCGGCGTCCTTGTCGCCGGAGCGCGACAGCCGCTCCATGCGCTCGATCATGTTGTCGAGGTCGC
>NZ_MKSM01000114.1 GCF_001897285.1 Nitrobacter sp. 62-23 | reverse complement strand
GGGAATCCTTATTGAGTACGGACCCTAGTGGTCCAATTCTAACATTTGCATCCCGTTGCCGCAGGGAGTTCTTGCAAATGTTAGAATCAAAGGGCCACTAGCAGCTATCAGGTTTCTAGTGGAGTTTTGAATTTGACATTCGCCTGACAAGTTCGCTGCAAAGTGGGTAGCGAATGTTAAATTCGCTCCACTAGCTGCCTGATTCAGGAGGCAAATCCGTTTTTCTGCGATCGGCTCAATGTCTCGCTAACGATGTTCGCTCAGAAAGGCTTCACCAGCGTTCGGTAACACTGTGCATCTCGAATAAGGATGCGCGCGCCCGATGCAATTGGCCGATCACCATCGCGATACTGATACGATGTCGCCGGCGATATACGCCGCGCTCGTGGGGTCGCTGTTTCAGAATCCGGCGCCGATGTTCGCCGGCGCGGTTTGTGCGGCGATTGCCGCCACCATGACCGCGTTGAAGACCGGCAACCATCTGTTGTGGCCCTGCGCGGTATCGCTCGTTCTGGTCGGTGCGCTCCGCAGTTACGACATGGTGAAGTACAAGCGCCGCCGTTCGGACCTGACCGTGGCGGAGGCAGCCAGTTGGGAGATACGGTACCAGGTCGGCGCGGTGCTCTACGCAATTGCGCTCGGCGCGTGGTGCGCCATCTCGCTTTTGATGACCGACGATGCGGTTGCGCATATGATCTGTATCGCGGTCACCACGGGATACGTGGCGGCCGGCGCCGGCCGCGCCTACGGGCGCCCCTGGATCTTCCACCTCCAGATTCTGCTGACCTGCGGACCGATGGCCACGGCGATGGCGCTGCGTCTGGACCCCTACTACGTGGGAATGGCGCTTCTCACCGTGCTGTACTTCCTCGGCCTTGAGAGGATCACCACGCGATTGCAGGCGATTTTCGTCCGTGCCCTGATCGCGCGTGAACGCGAAGCCGCACTCGCCGCCCAGTTCGACACTGCGCTGAACAACATGCCGCATGGCCTGTGCATGTTCGGCGCCAACGGCCGCCTCGGCGTGATGAACTATCGCTTCAGTGAAATGATGCATCTCGCCGAAGGATTCGTGCGTCGCAATGTCGGCGCGGCGGACGTCATCGCGGCATGCGTGGCGGCCGGAAAGATGTCGTCCGAAAACGGGCGGACGATCATTTCGGAACTCGAGAATTCGCAGGCTGGCGCGATCGTGACCGCCGATGCGGACGCCGAACACGGCCGGGCGCTATCCTGGACGTTCCAGCCGATGGCTTGCGGAGGAACCGTCGTTCTGGTCGAGGACATCACCGAGCGGCGCAAGGCGGAGGCGCGGATCAGCCACCTCGCCCGTTTCGATTCGCTGACGGAGTTGCCCAACAGGCTCAGCTTCCGCGACGAAATCGAACGTCTGCTGGCATTGCCGGGCGGCGAGTTGCGGCTCTCGGCGCTGCTGTTCATCGATCTCGATCAATTCAAGCAGATCAACGATACGCTTGGCCATCCCTGCGGCGACCGCCTGTTGTGCATCGTCGCCGACCGGCTCCGGGGAATGCTGCGCCCGGAGGATTTCGTGGCGCGATTCGGCGGCGACGAATTCGTCGTGTTCCAGCAGAACATCCAGTCGCCGGAGGAGGCGGCCGCGCTGGCCCGTCGCATCGTCGAACGACTCACCGAGCGATACGAAGTCGATCGCCACCTTGTCGAGATCGGCGCGAGCATCGGCATCGCGCTGACGTCGCCAGGCGCCACCGCCGACACCCTTCTCAAGAACGCCGATATGGCGCTCTACCGGGCCAAGGCGGGTGGTCGCGGCGCATTCTGCTTCTTCCGCAGCGAGATGGCGGAAACCGTCGAAGCGCGCCGCACCCTCGAACTCGATCTGCGCAAGGCGCTGGCCAACGAAGAGTTCGAGCTGTTCTATCAGCCGCTGGTCAATCTGAGGTCGGGACGGATCATGGCTTGCGAGGCGCTGCTGCGCTGGAATCATCCGACGCGCGGAACGGTGTCGCCGATAGACATCATTCCGGTGGCGGAGGAGATGGGCCTCATCATCGATCTCGGCCGCTGGATTTTGCGCAAGGCCTGCATGGAATGCATGACGTGGCCGGAGGCCGTCAGCGTCGCCGTCAATTTCTCGTCGCAGCAGTTCCACCAGCGCGAGATCCTGAGCGAAGTCCGCTATGCGCTGGAGGTCTCAGGTCTTCCGGCGCACCGCCTGGAGATCGAGATCACGGAATCGTCCTTGCTGCGCAATACCCAGTGGACGCTTGATGCCCTGACTCAGTTGCGCTCGGCGGGCGTGAAGATTTCCCTCGACGATTTCGGCACCGGCTATTCGAGCCTCAGCTATCTGCACAACTTCCCGCTTCAGAAGGTCAAGATCGACCGCTCGTTCCTCGAAGGGATCGATACGGACCGCCCGCTGACGCTATTGCGCGGCGTGGCGCGGCTGAGCGCCGATCTCGGCATGTCCGTTGTCGTCGAAGGCATCGAAACCAACGAGCAGCTCGAACTGATCAGCGCCGATGGCACGGTAACGGAAGCGCAGGGCTATCTGTTCAGCCGGCCGGTGTCCGCGGCCCGTATCCGTCAACTGCTGGATGCCTCCCATGGACGGCGTCAGCGCGGCGACAATGTAAAAATCCTCCCGTCACGGTCGATTGCCTGAATTTTTTCCACGATTCTCCCGACCTGAAATTGAAATCTTCTCATTCGATGAGGAGTGCAACCGATGCGATTTAACACTATTGTTATGATAAGAGGATACGGATTAACGCTAATGCTTTGTTGTCTTTGCAATGTGTTAGCAAAGCGTTAACCTTCGGTTGTCGGCTGGGATTCAAGGTGGATCGGGGGTGTTCCAATGAGTTCAGCTCAACAGACGATTACCAAGCCAGCAGATCGCGGCATCGAGCTTCTCGATCGCATCGACTATCGCCTGATGGACACGCGGGCGGAGAGGGATCTCATCTATCGCCTGCGATATCGGGCCTATTTGAAGGAAGGGGCGATCGAGCCCAATCCCGATCATAAAATCACCGATCGGTTCGACGATATGCCGAACTCCTGGGTTTTCGGCGTTTATCTGGATGGCGTGCTCGCCAGTTCCATCCGCCTCAGCATTTCCTCGCCGGAATCTCCGCTTTGTCCGTCGGTGGAGGTGTTCCAGGATTATCTTCAGCCGGAGGTCGATCAGGGCAAGGTCATGGTTGACCCGACCCGCTTTGTCGCCGATCCCGAAATCGCGGGACGATTTCCGGAATTGCCATACCTCACGCTTCGGCTGTGCTTCGTCGCCTGCAGCTTTTTTCACGCCGATCTTGGTCTGGCCACCGTCCGCGCCGAGCACCGAACATTCTACACCCGCCTGTTCAACCATCAGCCGCTGAGCCCGCCGCGCCTCTATCCGGGGCTGATCAAGCCGATTTGCCTGATGGCGGTCGATTTTCCGGCCTCGCGCGAAAAGGTCTTCGCCCGCTATCCTTACCTGCGCTCGAGCTATTTCGAACGGCGGATGTTGTTCGAGCGAAGGAGCGGAGCCGCGGCGTCTGTGCTGACCGGTTCTACGCTTCCGTTCGCGCGAGTCTCGACCGCCCCGAAGTTTTGATCCGGAACCGGTCGTCTCTCCGTCCTGTCAGGCTCGATGGACCATCCTCGATAGGCCGACCGCCCCTCCGGTATGATGCCTGACTCCAAACGCTGTGGCCCGAAAACGATATTGAATGTGAATCGCGCCGTGAAAACCGGTGGCACTTCACCGTCACGCCACATTTGCAACTCATTAACTATTGCAGCGCTTCTTTTCGCAAAACTTGGCATTTGATGCAGTCGGGCAACGTCTCATCAAGGTTGACGGAACGTTCGCTTAACCATCGCCCTGTAGAGCGGATGACAGTGGAAAAACGTGAGCGTGGAGGCTCCGGAATGTTACATCAGAAGCGAATCCTCCGGGGATTGAAGCTGGTCGCCGTGCTCGCGGCGGCGCTGTCGATGGGGGCCTGCGCCAACAAGAACGGCATGGGCGGCGCGGATGGCGCCATGGCCGGCGCCGCTACGCCGGGCAGTCAGCAGGATTTCGTGGTCAACGTCGGCGACCGCGTCTTCTTCGAAAGCGACCAGACCAACCTGTCGCCGCAGGCAATTACGACGCTGGAGAAGCAGGCGCGCTGGCTGCAGACCTATCCTCGCTATTCTTTCACGATCGAAGGCCATGCCGACGAACGCGGCACCCGCGAGTACAACATCGCGCTTGGCGCACGTCGTGCGCAAACGGTTCGGGCCTTCCTCGCATCGCGCGGCATCGACGCGGGCCGGATGCGTACGATCTCCTACGGCAAGGAGCGACCGGTCGCCGTCTGCAACGACATCTCCTGCTGGTCCCAGAATCGCCGTGCCGTCACGGTGTTGAACGCCAGCTCCTGAAAACGTCGCGCATCTCTAGTTTCCGACCGGCGTCCCTTCGGGCGCCGGTTTTGTTTTGAAGCGGTGTCCGAGAATTTCGAACTGGCGCGTTTTTTAGCGATCGCCGCTGTGATCCGGCTCGACGCCCGGAATCAGTTTGAGTGCTAGGGAGGACGCGCAAACGGTGATGAGCGAAATGCAGGCCGTGGTGGTCGCGTGCATCGCGGCTCGAGCTACGCGAGACAGCGTGTCGATCCGGGTAAGGACCAGCCTGCCGGAGTCTCGGGAGCGATCACTGTCCGGCAGGACAGCCATGAAAACGTTGCTGACCATGCGCGAGGATGTTAGCCTGAATGCTCAAATCGAAGAGGTGAGCTATTTCGATGTCCGGTCATACGCCTTTGATGATGAGGGCTGCCGTTGCTCGTCTCGTCTTCTTTCTTGGCATATGGCTTGTGATTGCGGGTTGGAGCGAAGAGAATCTTGCCGTCGGTTTGGTGGCGTCCGCGCTTGCTCTGTGGATCAGTCTGTCGCTCTTGCCGCCCAGCGCGGTCCGCCTGCGTCTTGTCCAGCTTGCCAGACTTAGCTTTCGTTTTCTGAGTTGCTCGATCATCGCTGGCGTGGATGTCGCCCGCCGCGCGCTTCTGCCGCGCGTTGATCTACGTCCTGGATTTGCCGACGTTCCCGTTACCCTGCCGCCCGGCGGAGCTCGCAATGTCTTTCTCGTCTATCAGAGCCTTCAGCCGGGTACCTCGCCGATAGGTGTGGAAGGCGACATGCTTCAGGTGCATTGCCTCGACATTTCGCAGCCGACAGCGGAAGCCATCAAGGCGGACGAGACCCTGTTCAAAGCGGCGATCTGTCATGAATGAACTGCTTCTCGCCGCGGCGGGCCTGATCATACTCATGGTTGCGGTTGGACTTGCGCGCATTTCGCGCGGCTCGGACGTGGAAGGATTGATGGCGGTCCAACTGCTCGGTACCGGCGGCATCGCAGCATTATTACTGATTGCGTATGCGACGAGCGTTCCCGGCGTGGAGGATGTTGCGCTGGGTCTTGCCTTGCTCGCCGCGTTTGCCACCATTGCTCTGGTCAATCTGCTCGATGCTGAACAAGGAGACGGGGAAGCGTGATCGCGTTTCTCGACCTCTTGAGTATCGCCGCCATCGCTGCCGGCACGTTTTTCTTTTTCGCCGGAACAGTTGGCCTTCTGCGTTTTCCGGATTCGCTCAGCCGTCTGCATGCTCTGACCAAGGTCGACAATCTCGGCCTTGGCCTGATCGTGCTTGGCCTGCTCCCGCGTGCCGAAAGCGCGCTTTCAGCGCTTAAGCTGGTTGTCATCTGGGCCTTGGTTCTGCTCTCCGGCGCCTCGACTGCGCAATTGATTGGTCGCGCGCTGAGGCGAGGCCGCAAATGAGTCTTCTCCCCTATCTCGACATCTGTCTCGCCCTTTTAGTCGTCGCCGTCGCCTTCTGGACCATCGCGGCGCGAGACCTGTTCGCTTCGGTGGTCGGCTATGTCGCCTACGGGTTGTTGCTCGCTTTCGTCTGGATCCGCCTCTATGCGCCGGATGTTGCCTTGACCGAGGCGGCCGTTGGCGGAGGGGTCACCGGCGTCCTGCTTATTACCGCCGGCAAAAGACTCGGAGGGCTCAGGAATGTCGGGCAGGGCGAGCGACCGGGATTCGGCCTCAGCCTCGTCGCCGGCGTGCTCGCCGCGGCTGTCGCCGGCGCCTTGTGCGCTGTCATCCTGATGCTGCCTGATCCGCCGCCGTCGCTCGCACCGGAAGCCGTTGCCGCCATCCACGGCGCCGGCGCCGGCCTTGGCAACCCCATCACGGCGGTGTTGATGTCCTATCGCTCCTTCGACACCATGCTTGAGAAGATGGTTCTGATCCTGGCTGTAGTCGGGGTCTGGTCGGTGGGCGCCGACAACGCCTGGGGCGGAGCGCCGGCGCCGTTTCGCGTATCCAAACCCGACGCTCCCATGGTTTTCCTCGCCCAGATGCTGGCGCCAGTCGGCGTGCTCATTGGCATTCATATATTTTGGGTCGGCGCCGACGAGCCCGGCGGCGCCTTTCAGGGCGGCGCCCTGCTTGCGGCCATGTGGATGGTGACGATGATGGCGGGAGTGGCGCAGCCGCCCCGCGTCGACGCAAGGTGGCTCCGCGTGGCGCTGGTCGCCGGACCTGCGGTATTCCTCGTCATCGGCCTCGCGGGCGGTGTTGTGGCAGGAAGCTTCTTTGCTTATCCGCCCGCCCTCGCCAAGCCGATCATTCTGTTCATCGAAGCGTTCATGGTGTTGTCCATAGCGGCGGCGTTGCCGATGCTCGTCGCCGGTTCACCGGGCGAGAGACCTGATCGATGACGCCATCGGTTATAGCAGGATTGCTCGGCGCGGCTCTGGTTGGTCTCGGACTCTATGGTCTCATTCTCCATCCACATCCGTTGCGCAAATTACTCGCCTTCAATCTGATCGGCAGCGGTGTTTTCCTCGTTTTCGGCATCGTGGCGCGGCGCGGCGCGGCTGCCGGCTTGCGCTTCGACCCGGTCCCGCAAGCCATGATCATCACCGGAATCGTCGTCGCCTTCGCCGCCAGCGCGGTTGCGGTGGCGCTCATCCTGCGCCTGTCCGCGGTGGGCAGGCGCGTCACGTTGGACCCCGAGGTCCCGACCCGGCCGGACGGCGGGGACGCGAAGTGATGACCGAGCTGTGGACGACCACGCCTGGCGGCTACCTCATCGTTCTTGCGATTCTGCTGCCGCTTGCAGGAATCATTCTGTCCTTCACGCTTGGGGGCCGCAGCGCCGAGCGCGTCGCTCTCGGCTCGACGCCATTCGGACTGGCGCTGGCCTGTGCGATCGCGCTCCATGTCGGTCGAGCGGGCAAGCCCATCGTCTACGTGATCGGCGCGCTGGAGCCGCCGCTCGGTATCGCTTTGCGCGCCGACGGCATATCGGCGATCATGCTGATCACCACCGCGGTTATTGTAACGGCCGCCGCATTATACGCCCGCGCGAAATTCGCCACGCCTGACGGCATCCGGGAAAGCCGAAGCTCCCTGATTTTCTGGATCATGCTTCAGTCGATCTGGGCCGCGCTGATCATCATTTTCGTCAGCGGCGACCTCTTCAACCTTTACGTCGCGCTGGAACTGCTTACCTTCGCTGCGGTGCCTCTCGTTTGTATCGATGGCCGCCCGGAGACGCTCGTCGCCGCATTGCGCTATCTCCTCTTCGCCCTGTTCGGATCGATTTGCTATCTGCTTGGCGTCGCCCTGCTCTACGGGGCGCACGGAACGCTGGACATTCCGCTTCTCGCCCAAAGGGTTCAGTCCACGCCCGTTGTTTGGACGGCAGCCGCTCTTATGACCGGCGGTCTGCTCGCCAAGACGGCTCTTTTCCCTTTGCATCTCTGGCTGCCGCCCGCTCACGCCAACGCGCCGGCGGCGGCAAGCGCGGTGCTGTCCAGCCTGGTTGTCAAAGGCTCGTTCTTTCTCACGCTGCGGCTGTGGTTCTATGTCCTTCCCGGCCTTTCCGCGGATCAGGCAGCGATGGTTATCGGCTGTCTCGGTTCGGCGGCGATTATCGCGGGCAGCGTCATGGCATTGCGTCAAGCGCGGCTGAAATTGTTGATCGCCTATTCGACGGTGGCCCAGATCGGTTACCTCTTTCTGGTGTTTCCGCTCGCTACAGGCGCGCAGAGCTGGAGCGCGATGAGCTGGAGTGCCTGCTTCATGCAGATTCTCGCCCATGCATTCGCGAAAGCCGCGATGTTTTTCTCCGCTGGCCTGCTCGCCGAAGCGCTTGGCCATGACCAGATCGCAAGGCTTGGCGGCGCGGCGCGCGTGCTGCCTTTGACCTTCCTGACCATCGCTCTCAGCGGATTGTCCCTGATGGGATTGCCGCCGAGCGGCGGCTTCAGCGCCAAATGGCTGATGCTGCAAGCTTCCATCATATCAGGCCAGTGGTTCTGGACGCTTCCCATTCTAGCCGGCGGGCTGCTTGCCGCCGGCTATGTCTACCGCATTCTCGCGCCCGCATTGTCCGATGACCGGATCTCGTTGAAATCGTCGCCGAAGCGCAGCCAGGAGGTTCTTGCGCTTGGTCTTGCGATGATCGCCATCGCACTCGGCTTCATGCCGCAGACTTTCTCTGACATTCTTGAAATAGGCCGTCCAATAGCGGCGGCGCTGCCATGACTGATCTTTTCCCCATCTTGCTGGTTGCGAGCCTGGGCACGCCCCTGGCCTTCCTTGCCGCCTGCTTTGTCAAAGGCTGGCGGCGTCAGGTCCTTGCCCTGCAATGGCTCGCCCCAACGCCCGCTCTCGCGACCGGTCTGGCCGGCCTGACCCGTGCGCCGCTCACCTACGACCTGCCTGTCTCGGGCTTCACCCTGCGCCTCGATCCGCCAAGCGCGCTGCTTCTCGCCGGCGCGGCGCTGCTTTGGATCATCATCAGCGCCGCGATTTGGCGCGACCGCCAGCCGGATAACCGCTGGGGCCTTTCCTGGCTTCTCACCATGACAGGCAATCTGGGGGTCTTTATCGCGGGCGACCTTGTCTCATTCTATCTTTTGTATGCGCTCGCCAGCATTCCTGCCTACGGCCTGTTCGCGTTTTCCGACGACGGCGAGCGCAAACGTGCCGGCGCGATCTATATGGCTTTCACCATTCTCGGTGAGGCGCTTCTGCTGCTTGCCTTCGCAATGCTCATCGCAGGCGAGCCGCACGGCAGCGCGAACATCGCCGATGTCATGGCCGCCTTGCCGACCTCACCCTGGCGAGATGCCATTCTGGGGCTGATCATTGCCGGCTTCGGAATGAAGATGGGCATGATCCCTTTCAATGGCTGGATGCCGCTGACCTATAGCGCGGCGCCTATTCCTGCCGCCGCGGTGCTGAGCGGCGCGGGCGTCAAGGCCGGCGTGATCGGGTTGCTGCGCTTCCTGCCGCTTGGTCTTCCGCTGGAAGGGTGGGGCGATGCCCTGGTGGTCATGGGCTTTCTTTGCGCCTTTTACGGTGTCGCTTTTGGCCTGGTCCAGCAAAACACCAAGGTCGTGCTGGCATATTCCAGCATCAGCCAGATGGGCGTCATTATGGCTGCCTTTGGCGTGGCGCTCGTGAAAGGACAAGCCGGCGCTGCTCTGGAGGTCGGCTTTTATGCCGCAAACCACCTGCTGGTCAAAGCTGCCTTGTTTCTGACTATCGGCGTGCTGGCGATACGAGGCGGAAGGCTTTCCCGCGCGACGTATATTCTTGCTGCCCTGCTTGCCCTGAGCCTTGCCGGCTTGCCGTTGACAGGCGGCGCCCTGGCCAAGATTGCAACGAAGGCGCAATTCGCCGGCGGCGCGGAGGCGGTTCTCGCCACCCTGTCTTCAATCGGCACCGCGATGTTGATGACACATTTCCTGATCTGTCTTGCAACCTCGCCGTCCGGCGCCGCACAGGAATGCCCGGCCGGCTTCGTCCCTCTCTGGCCCGGCATTGCGCTTGGCGCGATCCTGCTGCCGTGGGCCTTTTATCCGGCAGTCGGCGATATCTCATATGCGTTTGAATGGGGCACCCTTGTCGATGGGCTCTGGCCGGTGGCGCTCGGTGTTGGCCTTGCTCTGATACTGCGGCGGATCGACCGGTTCTTGCCCCGCGTTCCGGTCGGCGACAGCATTGTCCTTGAGGAGGCCGCGTTCGGCCGCCTTCTGGGTATCGGCTCATCCTTCAAAGCGCTTGACGCCCGTCTCTGCCAATGGTCGGCGGCGTGCGTCTCATTGCTTCTGATCACTCTCGCTCTGCTGGCGGCGAGTCTTTAGGACGTTTTCGAGAGCGTTGTAAACGATCGAAGCCGTCGGCTGTCGTCGCTTCGCTTTCCTTAACTCAACCACTTCACCCGTCCGGTGGCGAGATCGTGCATGGCGGCAACGGTGCGCAGTTCACCTTTCTCTGCCAGCGCCTTCAGGATCGTGCTCCGCTTTGTCAAATCCGCCGCGGCCATGCGGGCGTTGGTCTCGGCCACCGCCTGGACGAAGGCGTCGTTTTTCGATGAAGGCTTGCCCTCGGCCTTGGTGGCCGAAACCGCCGGCTGAATGTGGGCGAGCGCTCCGGTCAGATGGCCGAGCTTGACGCCATCGATTGCGCCCATGACCGCGCCGCAACTGGAATGTCCGAGCACCACGATGGCGCGCGCGCCGGCGACCTGGGTAGCGAACTCCAGACTGCCGATGATGTCGTCGTTGACGAAGTTGCCGGCAATACGGGCGCAGAATACGTCGCCGATGCGCTGGTCGAACACCAGTTCAGGCGGGACCCGCGAATCGATGCAGCCGACGATGGCCGCGAACGGTGCCTGCGCCTTCGCGGTCTCGCGAACTTGCGCCATCAGATCGCAATTGACGGTTGCGCCGGCGACGAAACGATCATTGCCGGCCTTGAGGCGTGCGATCGCCTCGTCGGGACTGGTGTGCTTCTGCCGGTCTGGCGTGAACACCGCACATTCCGCAGGCTCGGCGCGCGCGCTCCCGGCGGTAGCGCCTGCAAACAGAGCAAACGAAACGCACCCACAGAACAAACGGCGATTCAGCATTGGAAAGCTCCTTCCGGGACCGGGGATGTCCCGCTCTCTGTCTGTCAGAGTCTTGAGAGCGGTACTTTGCACGGCATCGAGCTTAGGCGGGCTTTTGCTGCGGGACAAGGGAGCCGGAGTGGCGCGCCTGAGTAGTTTCAGCGGCGCCTTGGTGGTGAGCAATTGCTTTCGGAAGATGGCGATCGGGTGTGTCCGGATCTCAGCAGGATGTCAGCTTCAATCGGTCGAACGGTCTCCAATTTATCGCGAGCGGGAATCGAAACCGGGCCCTTGGATGGCGATCTTGTCTGATAACGGGAAACCGGCTAGACGTGAACGACATAAGCCATGTACTGCATTCATTCATGACTTTGCCTTGGCCGAGCACCGGAAATACTTCCGGACCACCTGCCCCTTCGAAAGCACCTTCGCCGTCGGGCGTTACCGTACTATCCGATCGACGGTGTGCGTCGAACAGGGGTGCAGTCGCGATGGTTTTCAGGCCGGTCACGGGCGCACCGGAGAAGCCGGCGCCGATTCAGGGAGTGATCTTTTGACCTGCAGGATTCGCTTGCTGACAGTAGCGGCCCTGGCGTCCACGATTTTTTGCGGGGGATGCGCAGGACAACTGGCGCAGGGCGCATTGGTGCCGGTCGAGCCGGTCAATGTGAACGGAATCTCGCATGTGCCAGTGCTCATCGCCACGACGCGAAGCCGCTCGGCAGCCGATGCCGGTGAAATGTTCAACGGCAGCCCGGCGGGCGCCATGTCGTACGCGTCAGTCACTGTGTCGATCCCTCCTGATATCCTGCGAAGGACCGGCGAGGTGCAGTGGCCCACCTCTGCGCCGGGTGATCCCCGGCAAAATTTCGTAACTGTTTCGGCGAACTATCTGGAAAAGCCAACCTTCGTCTCGGACCTTTCGGCCGCCGCCAAGCGCAACGGGCGCGGCAAGGTGCTGGTCTTCATTCACGGGTTCAACAACCGGTTCGATCAGGCCGTCTATCGTTTCGCCCAGATCGCGCATGACTCGGGGGTTTCTGCTGTACCTGTCCTGTTTTCCTGGCCGTCGCGCGGCTTTGCCAGTCTGCGCGCCTACGAGGACGACCTCAATATCGCAGAGACATCCAGCGGAGCCATCGCGCAGTTGCTCGACACGATCGTGAAAAACCCCGACGTGCAAGAGGTGACGGTCCTGTGTCATTCGATGGGTTGTTGGCCCACGGTGGAGGCGCTCCACGCAAGCGCGCAGCGGACTGGCAGGATCGCGAACAAGATCAAGAATGTGATGCTGGTTGCGCCCGATGTCGACGTCGATCTGTTTCGTGCGCGGATGCTGGAAATGGGAAAGAAGAGGCCGCGTTTCGCATTGTTCGTGTCACAGGACGACCTCGCCCTCAGATTGTCCGGATCGATCCGGGGCGGAGCCACACGGCTCGGCAAGGTCAATCCCGATCAGGAGCCTTACAGGAGCGAGTTTCGACGCGAAGGCATCTTGGTGTTTGATTTGACGGGCATGCGCGGACTTGCGCACTCGCGCGCGTTTCGCGAGGTCACATCGGTCATGGGCATGATCGAGCGACGGTTCGCCGAAGGTCAGCAGATGACGGACACTGGTCCCGGAACAGAAGTCGCAGGCCGATAAATTCCAGGAATTTCAAAGGCGGGCAAGCCGCCGTGGGTCAAGCCCGAAAACATGCTTCTCTATAAAGGCTGTAAAACGCATGAAGCCCCGCTTCTGATGGAGAAGCGGGGCTTCTATGGTTTAGTTTGACGCGTTTTCGTTACACGGCATCCAATCCCCGCATTGAGTCCAAGGACATGCTTTGTTCGAAAACGTTGTGCGTGCTTATCGCAGCGTCAACTTCGATACGCCGAGCGCCAGATTCACTCCGATCTGACCCTCGACCGATAGCGGCTGGAGGGAAATCGTGCGGTGGGATCCGCCGACGAGAACATTGGCACCCAGCCCGACACCGATCGACGCGCTGCCGCTTACCCCGGCATAGCTGCCTCGCAGCGAACCGCACGCCACATGTGAGGTCGGCGCGAAGACCGCCCACAACAGCCTTCCGCCGCCGGTGATGCCGACATCGAGTCCGACGCGGCCGATGGTTCCGTTATAGTTACAGCGTCGGGCGTTGGCATTCGGGGTAAAGACACATTGCAGATGCTGCACCGAGCCGACGATTAATCCGACTCGCGGCGCAGCGTGACACGTCAATCCGCCGACACGAGCTTGCTGCGCTCGTGCGGAAGCCGGTGCCGTCAAGGCGACCGTGGTCGCACAGAGAATGGTCGCGAAGCAGAGTTTCCACATTTGTCTCTCCAACCAGGTTTTTCTTGTGACGTTTCGCCATCGGGCATTTTCGCCTCGCACAAGCGAGGCGCAAAAGAAAGTCTAAACAAACTTCCACCTCAGTTAAGCTCGCCGGCAACATGCTATGTCACCGTCGATCTCGTTCTTCGGCCGTCAACGAGAGCATTTGGTGAAAACAGGATCGTCGCCAATGCTCTGTCTCTTGAGCTTACGCAATTCCGGACACGCAACCGCCCGCACTTTTGCCTGAACTGCTCCAAGCGATGCCGGTATCGTAGACGAATGAATCCCTGCAGAACTGCAGCGTCAGTAAATCTGCCGAAGTAGTATGACTTTGCATCGGGAGGAGCCGATCTGAATATCTGGCGGAGATCTATAGGAGATCTATAAACGGCTGCGTCGTATCTTGTTTTACTGCATCGCATATGATGACAGATGAGACAAGTGGCTCGAAATACCGACGTCGGTCTCTTGTGAAGGTCGGAAATGCGCGGCTCTCTAATCTTGGCGGCATGAGCGCCGACGCGCGGATACCTTGGTGCAGACTGCTTGAACCAACTCATCACGCTTGCGGCGTGGGCGGCCATGCGTTTGTGCTTCTCGTAACGCTCTCGCAGATCACGCCGATCTGTCTCTGGACCGCGAGAGGAATTGCGCTTGAACACACGGCGCTTTTCTCATGTTGGACGATCCTGGTCGAACGATCCGACTTTGCTGAGTTGGATCAGTGGATTGGAGCATATTAGATTTGGCACATTTTCTAGATCGGAGCACGATTGCAATGTCCGGGGCGAATGCAATCTCCGCGACCGATCATCACTTTGTCTATTTTTGAAGCGTGTTGGCTGACAGTGTTAATTTGACAAAATGATTGCTCGCGTTGCAGATTCCGCATGTACAGCAGTTGGACAAGTTTTTCTGGCGTTAATTCCGGATGTGAATTCCTGGTTTTGCGGCTGCGGAGGCAAGCGCGACTATTTTGTCTTATCCCGACTCATTTCCGGTTTTCTTTTTCTGATCCATTTCCGGAAAAATATGACGGCGTGGTTTGTTCGTGACCGCGAGGCGCGGGACGTGTCGTTCCCCCGCCATCGACGGCTGCCGCCGCCGCGCAGCGATAATCAGGGAGAAGGGAGAGAAAAGCAGGATCAGGCCGCCTCGAAGTCTCGTATTTGAGGGTGCCCTCGTACTTTGAGGACAGCCTTCTGAGGACAACTCCCAATGGCTCGAAGTGTAATGACTCGAAGTGAAATAGTCGACGCGGTCAAGAAATACACCGACCCATTTCGAGTACAGAAGGGGAGGGGATTCCGCCTGAAGGACTTCGATCCGGGCGACACGCTCGGGCTCAAGATGAACAAGCAGGAGGCGTCACGGCTTCTCCAGCGCGGCTCGGAATGGCTCGCGATGGAGCAGGACATGCTTTATGCGCAGGACTCCTGGTCGGTGCTGCTGGTGTTCCAGGCCATGGACGCGGCGGGAAAGGACGGCACGATCAAGCACGTCATGTCGCGCGTCAATCCGCAGGGCTGCGACGTGTTTTCGTTCAAGCAACCGTCGAGCAAGGAGCTGTCGCACGATTTCCTTTGGCGCTATGCCCAGATGGCGCCCCGGCGTGGCCGCATCGGCATCTTCAACCGCTCCTACTACGAGGAGACGCTTGTGGTGCGGGTGCATCAGCAACTGCTCAAGGCGCAGAAGATTCCTGCCGAACTGGTCGGGCGAAACATATGGGATGAGCGCCTCGCCGATATTGCCCGCTTCGAGGACTATCTGACGCGGCAGGGCACCGTCATTCTGAAGTTCTATCTCAACCTGTCATATGAGGAGCAAAAGAAGCGCTTCATGCAGCGCCTCGACAGGCCCGAGAAGAATTGGAAATTCTCGGCAAGCGACGTTCGCGAGCGCCGCCACTGGGACGACTACATGAAGGCTTATGAAGAGGCGATCCGCGCGACCGCCTCGAAGGCCGCGCCCTGGTTCGTGGTGCCCGCCGACAACAAATGGTTCACGCGCCTTGTCGTTGCCGCCGCCATCGTCGAAGCCATGGAGAAGCTCAACCTCGAATACCCCAAGGTCTCGCCGGAGCAGATGAAAGATCTCGCCGCGGCGCGAGCGGAACTCAAGCAACAAAAATAGGCGCCGGACCGTCCATGTCGACCGCGATTGCGATTCTTGGAGGCGTCGGGCTGTTCCTGCTCGGCATGACCGTCATGACCGACGGATTGAAAGCGCTGGCAGGATCTTCCTTGCGCACCGTGCTTGGCAAGGCGGCGGCCACGCCGCTCTCGGGCGCCTTCTGGGGCGGAATCATAACCCTGCTGGTGCAGTCGTCGAGCGCGGTGACCATGACGACGATTGGTCTCGTCAACGCCGGGCTGCTGACCTTTCCGCAAGGGCTCGGCTTGGTGTTCGGCGCCAATGTCGGCACGACCGGAACGGGCTGGCTGGTGGCGTTGATCGGCGTGCGCGTCTCGCTTTCGGCCTACGCGTTGCCGCTGATCTTCATCGGCGCCCTGACCAAGCTGCTGGCCGGCGGGCGGATCGCGTCGGCGGGCAGCGCGCTCGCGGGCTTCGCGCTGGTGCTTTATGGGCTGACCACGCTCCAGCAGGGCATGGGCGGCCTTGCGGAGAGCCTGAACCCGTCCGACCTCCCCGCGGTGATCGGCATGCCGGGGATCGGTTGGGCGGCCGGTTGGGGAGGCCTTTTCATCCTGATCATCGTCGGCCTCGCCATGACGGCGGTGATGCAGTCCTCCACGGCGGCCATCGCCGTCACCATCGCGGCCTTCTACGCCGGGGCGGTGAGCCTGGAACAGGGCACCGCCCTGATCATCGGGCAGAACATCGGAACAGCGACGAGTTCGGCCATGGCGGCCATCGGCGCGAGCGTGACGGCCAAACGTCTCGCGCTCGCTTATGTGCTGTTCAAGCTGATCGCGGCCGTGATCGCAATCCTCGCCTTCCCACTGACCGTGACGCTGATGGCGCGCCTCACCGCGTCGGCCGACGGGACGACGCTGCTTGCCGCCTACCACACCGCCTACAACGTCGTCGGCGTTGCGGTGCTGCTCCCCGCGACGCAGTGGTTTACGCGCGTCGTGGAACGGATCCTGCCGTCGAAGGAAACTGCGCTGGAGCGCGCGCTGGATCCGAGCGCGCTCTCCAACCCGGTGATCGCAGTCGAGACCGCCCGGCGCGTCGTGGCGGATATCCTCGGGACGACGGCCGCCTCGGCCGCCTCCGGCGGAGTCCCGCCGGGTATCGCGGCGGCGGCCGCTACGCTCGAGCAGGTTCGGGATTTCCTTTCGGACATGAACGCTCCGCCCGAGACCGAAGCCGAGCGGCACCGCATGACGAGCACCTTGCACGCGCTCGAGCATGCCTCGCGGCTTATCGAGATTCTCGGGGAGGGCGAGTCCGCAAGGACGGGACCCGCCGCCTCGCATGATCCGCGCGCGGCCGCGCTTTGCGAGCAGGCCATGCGGGCCACGCAGACGATCAGCGCGTCCATCACAGCCGAGTCCGCCCTCACCGTGCAGGCGGAGCCGATCGGATGGGCGGCGTCGGCCGAGGTCGCCGCGGCTCTTGCCGAGGCTGAAAAGGCCTCGACCGCGCTCGACGCCATGCAGCGCGATCACCGCGCCGCCACCCTTGCCGCCGTGGCGCCGGGCGAACTGACCGCAACCGAAGCTTTCGCCCAGATCGATGCCGCGCGCCGGATCGACCGGATCGTGCATCACGCCTGGCGCTCGGCGGCGCATCTTCTCGGCCGCGCCAGCCCCCGAGCGGGCGCAACCGCCTGAGCCGCGCGGGCTCCACATCCACCGCAACCGGAGAAACCAGCATGAACGAGGTCGCGGCTCCAGGGATAGCATCGACGCCGTGGCACGCGATGCCGGCCGAGGACATCGAGAAGCAACTGCGTGTCGAGCGCGCGCGCGGCCTCGATGCGGCCGAGACGGCCGTGCGGCTGAAGAGCCATGGGCCGAACCGCCTGCCTCAGGGCAAGAAGCAGGGACCGCTGATGCGGCTTCTCGCCCAGTTCAACAATATTCTCATCTATGTCTTGCTCGCGGCGGGCTTCGTGAAGCTCATGCTGAGCCTGTGGCTCGACGCTTCCATTATCTTCGCGGTCGTTATTCTCAATGGGCTCCTGGGTTTCCTGCAGGAGGGACGGGCCGAGAAGGCGCTCGATTCCATCCGCAACATGCTCTCCGCGGAGGCTCGCGTGGTGCGCGGCGGGGAAACCCGCATGATCCCGGCGGAGGATCTCGTACCGGGTGATGTCGTGCTTCTGGAATCGGGCGACAGGATTCCCGCGGACATGCGCCTTCTCGACGTGAAGAATCTACGCACCGAGGAAGCGGCGCTGACGGGCGAGTCCGTGCCTGCCGAAAAGCTCACCCTGCCGGTCCCCGTCAAGGCGACCGTCGGGGATCGCGAGAACATGGCGTTCTCCGGCACCATGGTCGTGTCGGGCCGGGGCACCGGCATCGTCGTGGCGACGGGTGGCGAGACGGAGCTTGGCCGCATCAACCAGATGCTCGCAGACGTGCAGATGCTCGAAACGCCGCTGCTGCGTCAGATCAAGAAATTCGGCTACGTCATCACCGCAGCCATCGCCGTCATCGGCGTTCTGCTTTTCGCCTGGGGCCATTGGCTCGGCCACATGAGCTTCGTCGAGTTGTTCCAGGCCGTCGTCGGCATTGCCGTTTCGATGATCCCGGAGGGGCTTCCGGCGTTGATCACCATCACGCTCGCCATCGGCGTCCAGCGCATGGCCCAGCGCAACGCCATCATCCGCCGTCTTCCGGCGGTCGAAACCCTCGGATCGGTCTCACGCATCTGCTCGGACAAGACGGGTACGCTGACGCTGATGGAGATGATGGTGACCTCCGTCGTCACGGCAGGCGAAGCCTATGAGGTCACGGGAGACGGCTACGCGCCCGAGGGCGAGGTGAAGGCGAACGGTCAGCCGGTCGGCAACCTGCCCGAAACGCTGGTGCTGATGGGCCGCGTATCGTTGCTGTGTAACGATGCCGAAATTTTTCGGGACGACGGCAAGTGGAAGGTCGAGGGTGATCCGACCGAGGGCGCGCTCTATCCCTTCGCCGCCAAGCTCGGCATGGACCGTGCGGCGGAAGCCGCCGCCGCGCCTCGGATCGACGGAATTCCTTTCGAATCCGAACACAAGTTCATGGCGACCTTCAACCGCGGGGCTAGCGGCGAGATGCTGCTGGTGAAGGGCGCGCCCGAGGTGATCCTCGATCATTGCGACCGCCAGCAGACGGCGTCCGCTCCGGCGCCCCTCGACCGCGACCGCTTCATGCGGGAGGGCGATCGGCTCGCCGCGCAGGGCGAGCGCGTGCTGGGGCTCGCGTGGCTGCCCGCGCCGAGTCTAGCGGCAGGCGGCCTCAAGGCCGAGGACCTTCCGAAGAACCTGATCCTGCTGGGCCTCGTGGGACTGATGGATCCGCCGCGCAAGGAGGCGATCGACGCCGTCCGGGAATGTCACGGCGGCGGCATCCGGGTGACGATGATCACCGGCGACCATAAGATCACCGCGGCGGCCATCGCGAAAATGCTCGGCATCGGCGACGGCAAGACCGCCGTTGCCGGCACCGAGATCGAGGCCATGAACGATGCGGCCTTGCAGGATTGCGTGCGCGACGTGGACGTCTTCGCCCGCGCAAGCCCGGAGCACAAGCTGCGGCTTGTGAAGGCGATTCAGGCCAACCGGCAGATCGTCGCCATGACCGGCGACGGCGTGAACGACGCGCCGGCGCTCAAGAAAGCGGATATTGGCGTGGCGATGGGCATCAAGGGCACCGAGGTCACGAAGGAAGCGGCCGGGATGATTCTCGCCGACGACAATTTCGCCTCGATCTCTGCGGCGGTGAAGGAGGGTCGCACCGTCTACAACAATATCGAGAAGGCGATGCTTTTCCTGCTGCCGACCAATATCGCCCAGGGGGCGGTGATCGCGGTCGCGATTCTGTTTGCATTTACTCTCCCGATCACCGCCCGCAGGTGCTGTGGGTGAACATGGTCACGTCCGTGGCTCTCGGCCTCGCCATTTCCTTCGAGCCGCATGAGGCGGACGTGATGTTGCGGCCGCCGCGCGCAATGGATCGGCCGATCGTCACCGGCTTCGGGATATGGCGCATTCTCTTCGTCGGCGCGGCGCTCGTGCTCTATACGCTCGCGGCCTTCTTCTGGATGAAGGCGCACGGCGCCTCTGACCCGTTGGCGCGCACTGTCGCCGTCAACGCCATCACGATGGGGCAGATCTTCTATCTCCTCAACAGCCGCTATTTGCTCGATTCCTCCCTGTCGGTGCGCGCCCACATGGGCAATCCCTATCTTTGGTACGGAATTGGCGCGGTCGTGGTGTTGCAGCTTCTGTTCACCTATGCGCCGCCGCTCCAGGCAATCTTCGACACCGAGGCGATGCCGCGATCCGCCTGGCTTTGGCTGGTTGCCGGGGGAGTCGTCTTTTTCCTCGTGGTGGAGATCGAGAAGTTCATCGTCAGATCAAGTCCCGCGCTGAGAAAGGCCGCGACGGCTCGTTAGAACGGGACAGGCGGATGAACGTCAGCCAGATCGCCGTGCGGATGAGACCTTGCGGATGAGATCGGGGTCGGTGGGCTCAGGGTTTATCTTCGAGGCGGAATCTATATAAGATCATGCTAAACGATATTGTCGCCACGCCACCGGCCAGAGCATTTTCGGCGAGACCAGAATCGCCTCCGATGTTCTATCTCTTTAGTTTTCACGAATTCCGGACGCAGAACCGCTGCGCATGTTTGCCGGAACGGCTCTAATGTGAGGTTCGAATGTCCTCGTCAGTTCACCCCGGCATGGTTGCCCGAAGCCGATCCTGCCTGTTGCTTGCGGTTGCTCCGCTGCTCGTAGTCATGCTGTCCGGCTGCGAGCGCGAGGTCGCCAAGGAAGCGCCGCCGCCGCGTCACGTCCGCACCGTGGTCGCCGAAAAGGGTGGTCTAGGCGAATCCATCGTCTTGACCGGACAGCTTCAGGCGGAAAAGGAAGTCGCGCTCGCCTTTCGTATCGGCGGCCGGATCATCGAGCGCCTGGTGGATACGGGCGATCGCGTCACGCCGGATCAGTTGGTGGCCAAGCTCGATCCGCAGAACGAATTGAACTCGCTTCGCTCCGCGCGCGCCGCGCTCGCGGCCGCCAACGCCCGGCTGGAGCAGGATTCCAATCATTTCGACCGGCAGGAGACATTGCTGCGGCAGGGCTGGACCACCCGCGCCAATTTCGATCAGGCCCAGCAAGCCCTGCGCACCGCGCAGGCGGCAGTGGATAATGCCAAGGCCCAGGCTGAAATCGCCGAGGACCGCGTCAGCTACACTGAACTCAGGGCGGGCGTGACCGGCACGATCACTCGCCGCGCGGCGGAATCGGGCGAGGTAGTGCAGGCCGGGCAGACGATCTTCACGGTTGCGCGCGATGCCGGCTGGGACGCTGTGTTCGACGTTTCGGCTCAGGTGTTGCGTACGGCGCCGGGCGACGCCGATGTGACCATTGCTCTGACCGACGATCCAAGCGTGACCGCCAAGGGTCGGGTGCGGCAGATCGATCCGCAGGCCGACCCGGTCACGCGCACGTTCAAGGTCCGCGTGGCGGTCAATGATCCGCCGCCGGCCATGCGGCTCGGCGCAACCGTGACGGGCCGGGTGGACGTCGACCATGGCCACGGAATTTCACTGCCTGCGAGCGCCTTGACGGCCACGGACAAAAGGCCGGCGGTTTGGGTGGTCGATCCGAACAGCCTGACCGTCAGTCTCAAGCCTGTCGAGGTTGCGCGCTTTGATCCCGGGACAGTGGTGCTTTCGGGGGGACTCGACGGCGGCGAGATCGTCGTCACCGCCGGCGTTCAGGCGCTGGTTCCGGGCCAGAAGGTCCGCCTTGAGGGCGCGCGGTCATGATCGGCCCCAATCTTTCCGAATGGGCGCTGAAGCATCGCTCATTCGTCGTCTTCATGATGCTCGCGATCACGGTCATCGGCCTGTCGTCCTATTACCGTCTCGGCCGCAACGAGGACCCGGCCTTCACCTTCCGCACCATGATCGTGCAGGCCGCCTGGCCCGGCGCGACCATGGAAGACACGCTGACGCAGGTTACCGAGCGGATCGAGCGCAAATTGCAGGAGACCACGGGCCTCGACTACCTGCGGTCCTATACGACCCCCGGCCTGACGACGATCTTCGTCAATCTCAAGGGCTCGACCTCGCCCAAGGAGGTGCCGGACATCTGGTATCAGGTGCGCAAGAACATCGGCGATATTCGCGGCTCGCTGCCCCAGGGCGTGGTCGGCCCCGGCTTCAATGACGATTTCGGCGACACCTATGGCCTGATCTATGGCTTTACGGCCGACAACGGCTTCAGCCACCGCGAATTGCGCGACTATGTCGAGGAGATGCGCTCGAAGCTGCTGCAAGTTCCCGACGTCTCCAAGATCGAGATTCTCGGCGCGCAGAACGAGCAGATCTATGTCGAATTCTCGACCCGCCAGCTCGCCGGGCTCGGCATCGACCGCGCCGCGCTGATCGCGGCGATCCGGGCGCAGAACGCGGTCATTCCGGCCGGGTCGATCCAGACCGGCGACGAGAAATTGTCGATCCGCGTCAGCGGCGCCTTCAAATCCGAAAACGACCTGCTCGACCTCAATTTCCTGTCCAACGGCCAGCTGATCCGCCTGCGCGACATAGCCGAGGTACGCCGCACGCTTTCGGACCCGCCGCAGCCGATGTTCCGCGTTAACGGCAAGCCTGCCATCGGCCTCGCCATCGCCATGCGCGACGGCGGCGATATTCTCGGCCTCGGCGCGAATGTGAAGAAAGCGGTCGCGGACGAAGTTCAGGAACTGCCGCTCGGCGTCAATGTCGCGCTCGTCTCCGACCAGCCGGTCGTGGTCAAGACGGCGATCGGCGAATTCATGGAATCCCTGTGGCAGGCCATCGCCATCATCATGGCGGTGAGCATCATCAGCCTCGGCCTGCGGCCGGGAACGGTGGTGGCGCTGACCATCCCGCTGACGCTCGCCATCGTCTTTCCGATCATGGAGGCGCTGCACATCGATCTTCAGCGCATCTCGCTCGGCGCCCTGATCATCGCGCTCAGCCTGCTGGTCGACAGCGCCATGACGACCATCGACGTGATGATCGTGCGCCTCGGCCTCGGCGACAGCAAGGAAAAGGCGGCGGCGTTCTCCTATGACAGCGTGGCCGCGCCGATGCTGACCGGCTCCTTCGTCACGGCGGCCGGCTTCGTCCCGATCGGCTTCGCCCGGTCCTCGGCCGGCGAATATACGTTTTCGATCTTCGCGGTCGTCACCATCGCGCTGATCGTCTCCTGGTTCGTCGCAGTGATCTTCGCGCCGCTGCTCGGCGTCTGGCTGCTCAAGCCGGAGGCGAAAAAGGAGGAAAAGCCGAGCCGGGTGATGAATGTTTTCCGCTCGGTCCTGCTCGTCGCCATGCGCTATCGCTGGATCACGATCGGCATCACAGTCGGCTGTTTCGTCCTGTCGCTTCTCGCCATGCCCCTGGTGCCGCGTCAGTTCTTCCCGGCCTCGGACCGGCCGGAGCTGGTGGTCGATCTTACCTTGCCGCAGAACGCCTCGATCTTCGCCAGCGACAAGGTCGCCGAGAGGCTCGACGCCGTTCTCAAGGAGGATCCGGACGTCGCCAGCTGGAGCACCTATGTCGGCCGCGGCGCGATCCGCTTCTACCTGCCGCTCAATGTGCAGCTTGCCAATGACTTCTTCGCCCAGGCGGTGGTTATCGCCAAGGACGTTGCCGCGCGCGAGCGGCTGCATGCCAAGCTGGAAAAGACGCTCGCCGAAAATTTCCCCAGCGTCGTCTCGCGCGTCTCGCCGCTGGAACTGGGGCCGCCGGTCGGCTGGCCGGTGCAATATCGCGTCAGCGGTCCCGATCTCGGGCAGGTGCGCGCGATCTCCTTGCAGCTCGGGGCGATCCTCGGCAATGAAGGCGCGTTACGCCGCGTAAATTTTGACTGGATGGAGCCGGCGCGCCAGGTGCGGGTCGAGATCGACCAGGATCAGGCGCGGCTGCTCGGCCTGAGCTCTCAGGCCCTGTCGTCCTTCCTCAATACGGTCATGACCGGCGCGCCGGTCACGCAGGTGCGCGACGACATCTATCTCGTCGACATCATCGCCCGCGCGAAAGGGGAGCAGCGCGTCTCGCTCGACACATTGCAATCCTTGCAGGTGCCCCTGCCAAGCGGCCAAACGGTTCCCCTGAGCCAGATCGCGCGCTTTGAGTACGACCAGGAATATCCGCTGGTCTGGCGGCGCGACCGCGTGCCGACGCTCACGGTTCAGGCCGATGTCGCGCCCGGCGCGACGCCGGAAGGCGCGGTCGCGGCGCTCGCGCCGGCGATCGCCAAACTACGGGCGGACCTGCCGCGCGGCTATCATATCGCGGTCGGCGGCACGGTCGAGGAAAGCGCCGCGTCTCAGGCTTCGGTCTATGCGGTGGCGCCGGCCATGCTGTTCCTGATGCTGTTGTTCCTGATGGCGCAGTTGCACAGTTTCAGCCGCCTCGCCATGGTGCTCCTGCTCGTGCCCATGGGGTTAATCGGCATCGTTCTGGCGCTGCTGTTGTCCGGCCGGCCGCTGGGCTTCGTCGCCATCCTCGGCATTCTCGCTTTGATGGGCATGATCGCGCGCAATGCGGTCATTCTCATCGAGCAGATCGAGGCCGAGCGCAAACAGGGCCGCGACCTGTGGAACGCCATCGTTGAAGGCGCGGTGTCCCGATTCCGGCCGATCATGCTGACCGCGATCTCGACCGTGCTCGGCTTCATTCCGATCGCGCCGACGGTGTTCTGGGGGCCGATGGCCTTCGCCATCATGGGCGGCCTGTTCGTGGCCACGGTGCTGACACTCCTCGTCCTGCCGGCGCTCTATGTGATTTTCTTCCGCGCTAAGGAAGTGGAGAGCCAGCCAAGTCCGGCACTCGTTGATTGAGATGGAGGGCGGCGATGCGGTCGGCGGAAGAAGGACGTGGCGCCATTGGACGGCGAAGGTTGCACGGTGTTTTCGCGCCAAGCCCATCCTCGGGCTTGCCCCCGAGGATGGATGACAGGTTCGCATGAAGAAAACGCACGGGATCAAAATCATAGCGCCGCGCTTCTGATCCCGTCAGAAAGCAAAAGGCTCTAGAAGTCTGCTTCAACGGCGTTGAATCAGGCTCGTCGCCCGTCTTCTTTGTTTGAGCATGATCGTGTCCGAAAACCGGTTTCCACGTTTCGGGATCAGGCTCTAAAACCGTCCTGTAACGGTGAGCCGGACGGCGAACGGCTCGACCGGATGCAGCACCCGGTCCATGACCCCGGTCGAACAGACAGCCGCCGGCGGAATATTGGCAAGGCACTGCGCAAATAGCGCATCCGACTTCAGCAGCGATCCGTAAGCGTAGGTGATCTGGTCGGTCCGGCTGTTGGTCAGGTTGAACGCATCGAGTTGAACCCGCCAGCCGTTCTCGAATCGATAACCGATCTGTCCGTTCAACAACCCGGTCGCGGGCGAGGTGAACGCGTTGTCCTCGGTCAGCGGGCGCGGTCCGAAATAACGATAGCGCAATGCGCCGAACCAGCCGATCGCTTCGCCAATCCGCATGCCCGCCGACGCGATCATGTTCGGCGCGCCGGGAATGTAGTTGCCGGGCGCGTTGCCGATCTGGCTTTCCGGATAGCCGGCGAGTTCGGCATAGGCCGCGGCCTGATCGGGCTGGTCTCCGCGAAAGCGCGCGTGGGTGAGCGCGATATCGCCATCAAATCTCAACCATGATGCCGGTTGATAACGATTGGTCCATTCGATGCCATAGCGTCGGCTGGGGCGGCTGGCTTCGGTGTCGCCGGCATCACCCACGAACAGGATTTCAGAGGCCGAATCCAGAATGAACACGCTGACCGCGCTATCGAGGCCGGCGATGGCGCGGGAACGGATGCCGATTTCGGCGCCGCGCGTTCTGACCAGAAACGGCGAGGAGTCGACCGGAGAGCCATCGGTTGGCGATTGCGTGATGGTCACGCCTCGCGCATCGTTGCTGTGAAAGCCTTCGCCCGCATTGATGAAAAACTCGGTGTTGTGGAACGGCCCGAACACGACGCCGGCCTTCGGACTTCCGATTGCGGCCTGTGCCCTGCCGGAATTCGCTGCGTTGAAAATCGAATCGACATTGGTGGCATAGAAATCGCCGCGATAGCCGAGCGTGGTGCGGAGCCAGTCGGTCCATCGCACGGTGTTGCTGATGTAAAGGCCGATGCTGCCCTCCTGCACCTTGTCGCTGCGCACATCGGACAGGAACTGCCGCTGCACGGTGTTGGTCAGCGCGACATCGATGTCGTCATAGCGGCTTTGCAGGCCGATCTCGGTCTCCGTCGGCAGGCCGGCGAGGCTCACGCTAAACGTATGCGAGGCGTCGACGCCGCCTACCAGGCGATCGTCATGCTGATGGAATTGGTCGCCGTTGACGGGATCGTCGAGGAAGAAGGTGAAGTTGTTCCACAGATCGAGCGAACTCTTGATGACGTAGACATTGGCCCGCGAGACGCCCGCCTCGCCGGACTGCGCCCATTGGCCCGACAGCGAAAAGCGGTCGGACCTGCCGCCATCTGTCGGATCGAGCGCGCCATAGCGTCCGATCTCGCCGGATTCAATGGCGCGCAGCGGGATCTGGTCGGTCGAATTCCAGCGGTTGGAATAGGCCATCGCGGTCAGCGAGAACCCGTCGTCGGGCGTGCCGTGGCTGTAGCGTACGACGCCGTTGAGCTTGCGCAGATCGTCGGGATTATCCCACGGGCCGTTATATGCGTTGACTTCGCCTGCCGCCAGCAGCGTGCCGTCGCCCACCTTGTTCGAGGTGATACCGAGCCCGCGCCAGTAGCCGAAACTGCCCATGGTCAGTGAGGCCATCGAGCCGGGCATGCCATTGATGAGATTGATATGCGCGGCGCCCACGGATGAGAAATCACCTTCGTCGGCGAAATACGGCCCCTTGCGGATGTCGATGGAGCCGATCAGCTCCGGGATCAGAAAGTTCAGGTCAGCGTAGCCTTGCCCGTGGCCGTGGGTCCGCATGTTCACCGGCATGCGGTCGACCGTGATTGCGAAATCGGTGCCGTGATCGAGATTGAAGCCGCGCAGAAAGTATTGGTTGGCCTTGCCGTCGCCGCTGTGCTGGGTGACGATCAAGCCGGGCACGACCTCGAGTGCCTCGGCCGGACGCGAGAAGGGCCGGGTGTTGACCTCGGTGCCGCTGACGACCATTTCACTCGCCGCTGACAACTCGGGCCGGGGCGATCCCGGAGATGACCCCGAACCGGACGTTGCGGGAGCAGGCGATGGGACCGTGGCGGCGGGCGCGGCCGGTCGCGCCGTGGCGTGGTGAGAGCGGCTAGCGGTGGCGCCCCTGACCTGTGTATGCCGAGTCCGCCCGTCCGACACGACTTCGATGGTCGGCAACGCGTTCCGCTGCGATGACGTAGATGGCACCGCGTTCTGGGCCTGAGCCGACTGTACCCAGGCAGCGCTTGTCATGTACATCAAAACGGCTATTCGCGGGGACGCTCGCGGTCGCGTCCTTGAGTTCATAGCTTATCCCCGTCGAAAATCTTGCCACCTGCCTCCGGCAAGCCGGCCACGAAGAGACGATGTCAATGAATGTCATCGGTAATGAAGTCATGCCAAAATGTGGTGCTTGGCGAGCGGCGAAATTCACGGGATCCATTGAGCGCTCGCTTCATTATGGGCAGATATTTCGTTTGCATCAAGAGTTTGCGGGCGTCATACTTTGCACAACCTGCCTCGCGGGAGATGAACAGCATCTTCAGCAGGCAACGAATCCGTTGTCGTCTTTTTCTCTTTTTCTCTTTCTCTCGGCTTGCTCTTCCTCCTGGCTTTTTATGAGGTTTGCCTAGCTCGATCCAACGCATGCATCTCCCATCTATTGGCGCCGTATCCACCACATTGAAGTCCCGCACTGGCGTCCGTCCCCGGACCGACAGCGATCTTTGCAGTGCGCTCGTCTGTAAATTAAATTCATTCAATGGAATACTATCAGAACCGCGCTTCCGACGTGCTACGTTCCGACGAACTGGCTCGCGCGTCGAGTAATTTTGCGAGCGTTGACATCCTGCCTCACGGGGGGCGGGCAACGACGTCGTTGCTGTCATCCTGAATTCAAGGGATTTAGATATGGGGCTTCTCGGAATATTGGTCGGACTCGCACTTCTGATGTGGTTCGCCTATCGAGGGTGGAGCGTTCTCCTCCTTTCCCCGGCCGCGGCGCTCCTTGCCGCCTTGATCTCGGGCGAGCCCCTTCTTGCTCATTGGACGCAGACTTTCATGAGCGGTACGGCCGGGTTCGTCGCGCGATGGTTCCCGCTGTTTCTGCTCGGCGGCATCTTCGGCAAACTGATGGACGATAGCGGCTCGATCACGTCGATCGCGCGCTTTCTGACGGAACGTCTGGGCGTGCGCCGGACGATGCTTTCAGTCGTGCTTGCGTCCGCAGTGGTGACCTATGGCGGCGTCAGCGTATTTGTCGCGTTCTTCGTTCTGGTCCCGATGACCCGTGAGATGTTCAAAGCCGCGAACATCCCCGCCCGGCTGATGCCAGCGGCGATCGGGCTTGGCGCCTTCACATTTACCATGTCGGCGCTTCCCGGAACCCCGTCGACCAACAACGCGATTCCGATGCCCTATTTCGGAACGACAACGTTCGCGGCTCCGGGCCTGGGCATCATCGCATCCATTGTCACCTTTGTCTTCGGCATGTGGTGGCTGGCGCGGGCGGAGGCCGCCGCGCGCAAGGCCGGCGAGGTTTATGTCGAGGACTCCGAAATGCCCGCCATCGACGAGAAGGTTCGCGAACAAGCGACCTTGTCGGGCGATTTCGATCCGGCCGAACTGTCCCACGGCCATCGCGCTGACCGCTACCCGCCTTTCATCTTCGCCTTGCTGCCGCTTATTGTCGTCATCGTCGTGAATTTCATGATGGCGCTGGTCATTCTCCCGCGCATCGACTTCTCCTTCCTCACCGTGGCCCCGTGGAATCTGGATGTCGGAGGGCTCATCGGGGTGTGGTCTGTCCTGATCGCACTCGCAGCCGCCATTCTGACCCTCATAGCCGTCAACTTTCAGCGGCTCACTGCGCTGCGCGAAAGCCTGGATGCCGGTGCGAATTCGTCAGTCCTGCCGATTCTGACGGTTGCCAGCCTCGTCGGTTTTGGCGCCGTGGTGGCAGCGATGCCGGCATTCACCATCGTTCGCGACGCGGTGTTGCAGATTCCGGGAGGACCGCTGGCATCGCTCGTGGTGGCCATGAACGTCCTGGCCGGGCTCACGGGGACAGCGTCCGGCGGAATGGCCATCGCGCTGAACGCGCTGGGCAGCGAGTACATGCGTCTCGCGCTTGAACATGGCATCGATCCGGCGCTGATGCATCGTCTGACGGTGATCAGCGCAGGGACGCTTGATGCCTTGCCGCACAACGGCACGGTTCTCCTGCTACTTCAAATCAGCAAGCAAACCCATGCCGACAGCTATTTCGACATGGTCATGACCGTGATCGTCAGCGTGATTATTTCGCTCGTGGTCGTTCTTGTCCTGGGCTCGATGTTCGGATCGTTCTAGTGGAGTGAATTTGACATTCGCTACCCACTTTGCAGCAAACCCGTCAGGCGAATGTCAAATTCAAAACTCCACTAGAAACCTGATAGCTGCTAGTGGTCCTTTGATTCTAACATTTGCAGGAACGCCCTGCCGCAACGGGATGCAAATGTTAGAATCGGACCACTAGCTGAAGAATTTTTCAGCGAGGTGAATCGGTTGCCAGCATAAAGTGGGATTAGGCAATAATCCCTGGAGCATGATTGGATTCAACTCGATCAGATCACGCTCCAGCGGAAAGGCGTGCCGGGACATGCGGAGACCCGGCAGCCTCAAATCAGAGAAGGCATGTGGTTTATCACGACGGCCCCGGAGTAATGCCGCTTCACCTGCTGCGTCTGGCTAGCCTGAGCCTGCCCGTGGGAGCGTTCTCCTATTCCCGCGGTCTGGAAGCGGCCGTCGCCGCGCGCATTGTCGTCGACGAGGCCAGCGCGTGCGAATGGATACTGGGAACGCTCGAACACACCTACGCCGTGCTCGATGGCGCGCTGTTCTGGCGCATGACCTGCGCATTGAAGCATGACGACAGCGAGCGATTCCTGGCTTTGGATGCCTGGCTCGCGGCGGGCCGCGAGAGCCGCGAACTCGCGCTCGAAGACACACGGATGGGCGAAGCACTGCTGCAGCTTCTGCTCGATCTGGAGGTGCCGCTCGCCCGGCGCGCTCCCGGGCGCGCTGTCACTTATCCGGCGATGTTCGCGATCGCTGCCCATCATTGGCGGATCGCATCGGCCGATGCGCTCAAAGGTTTGATGTGGAGCGTGGTCGAAGCACAGGTGGCGGCTGCGATCCGTCTTGTTCCGCTCGGTCATACCGCCGGCCAGCGCATTCTGATCGCGGCGGTGCAGGTGATCGAACGCGCGTCCGCGAATGCCGCTTCGCTTCCGGATGATGAAATCGGCAACGTCGCGCCGGCACTGGCCATGGCCAGCGCTTGGCATGAGACACAGTACAGTCGCTTGTTCCGCTCCTGAACGAACTCAGGTCTGCGAACGCTCGCTTTCTTCAAGATAGCGCCGCCGGTTGTCTTCCGGAGTTGTCGCCTCGGCGGGAGGAACGGGTACGAGCGCTTTGAACGCATACTGGCCGATCAGCATGGTCCAGGTGACGATGACGAAGGTGGAAGTCAGCACGGGCATGCCGATGGGCTTGAGAAAGATGGCGATCGACGCCCAGAGCCATGCTGAAACGATGGCGCCGAATACGGCGTAAAGGAAGCTGCTCCAGGTCAGCACCAGAAAGAAACCGCCCAGAGCGATCGCCGTAAGCGCCGCATTATAGCCGAACAGGCCGTCGCGAATGGCGCCCTCCGGCCCTCCGAACATCACGGCGACAACCGTGCCGATCACCGCGCCGAGAAACGCCATCGTGGCGCTGATCCGCGAATTGATCGCCATGCCGACAATGATGATGTAACCCGTGATCCAGTTGTCCTGGAAAAAGATCTGGCCGATCGACGTGCCTATTCCCTCATACCATGTTCGAAGATCATAGGGCGCGTCATAGGGAAATTGATCTGGCGAGACCGGCTTCGCCATCGGTCCGGCATCGATGGCGTCGAATTTCAGGACGGCGAACAGAAACAGCCAGCCCACGAACACGAAAGGCATCGTCAGCGGCGCGACCTTGTGGGGGCCGAGCAATGCCGCAATGCTTGCAAAGGCCATCGTGGTGAGCGCCGCGGCGCAGATCAGATAGGCCAGCATGGCGACGGACGGTATCGCGCCGGCGCGGAAATCCTCGCTCGTAAACGCAACGAGCGCGAGTGCGACCAGCGCACCGTTGAAGCCGAACAAGCCATCACGAATAAGCGCCTTGTCGGCCTTCAGAACGATGGCGGTCAATGTGCTCGCGACCACTCCGACGACGCAGATTGCGGCATATATCCACGAATTGACGAGAAGGCCGGCAAGGATGACCAAGCCGGCCAACGGATTATTCTGAAACACGACCTGGCCGACGCCGCGGAGCGTCCAATCGACGAAGCCCAAGACGGCATGGTTCTGAAACCGGTCAACACGCATGGAAGCCCTCCGATTCTCGACAAGATCAACCCTGCGTTTCCGGGCGCGGTCTCAGATCAGAACAGAAAGTATCGCTGCGTCATGGGTAATTCGCGCGCCGGCTCGCAGGTGATGATCTGGCCATCGACGCGGACCTGATAATTCTGCGGATCGACCTCCAGCTTCGGCGTGAGTCCGTTGTGGATCATGTCTTTCTTGCGAATGGTCCGCGTCCCGCGCACGGCCACGAGTTGCTTGCTGAGCTTAAGCTTGCCGCCGATATCGTCATCAAGCGCCGCCTTGGAAACGAAGGTGACGCCGGTCGAGCCGAGGGCGCGGCCAAGCACCCCATACATCGGCCGGTAGTGCACGGGCTGCGGTGTCGAGATCGAGGCGTTGGGATCGCCCATCGGGGCGCTGGCAATCATGCCGCCAATCATGACAAGGGCCGGCTTCACACCAAAGAAAGCCGGCTTCCACAGGACGAGGTCGGCGCGTTTGCCGACCTCGATGGAGCCGATCTCGTGCGCGAAGCCATGCGTGAGCGCCGGATTGATGGTGTATTTGGCGACATAGCGTTTCGCGCGGAAATTATCGTTGCGCGCGCTGTCCTCCGGCAACGGCCCGCGCTGCACCTTCATCTTGTGAGCCGTCTGCCAGCAACGTAGCGTGGTCTCGCCGATGCGGCCCATCGCTTGCGAGTCCGACGACATCATCGAAAACACGCCGAGATCATGCAGGATGTCTTCCGCGGCGATGGTCTCCTTGCGGATCCGCGATTCGGCGAAGGCGACGTCCTCCGGAATCTGCGGGCTGAGGTGATGGCACACCATCAGCATGTCGAGATGCTCGTCGATGGTGTTGATCGTGTAGGGACGCGTCGGGTTGGTGGATGACGGCAGGATGTTCGCTTCACCCGCCGCCGTGATGATGTCGGGCGCGTGGCCGCCGCCCGCGCCCTCGGTGTGGAAACTGTGGATCGCCCGGCCTTTCATCGCGGCAAAGCTGTCGCGCACGAACCCGCTTTCATTCAGCGTGTCGGTGTGCAGCGCGACCTGGATGTCCATTTCATCCGCGACGGTCAGGCAGTTGTCGATCGCGGCAGGCGTCGTACCCCAGTCTTCGTGGAGCTTGAGGCCGACTACACCCGCGCGAATCTGTTCCCGCAGCGGCTCCGGCAGGCTGGCATTGCCCTTGCCCAGCAATCCGACATTGATCGGCAGCGCCTCGACCGCCTCCAGCATCCGGTGGATCGCCCAGGGACCCGGCGTCACAGTGGTTGCCAGCGTGCCGACGGTCGGTCCCGTGCCGCCTCCCACGAGCGTTGTGGTGCCGCTGGAGAGAGCTTCCTCGGCCTGCTGGGGCGCGATGAAATGGATGTGGGTATCGATGGCGCCCGCCGTCAGGATCCGGCCTTCGCCCGCGATCACGTCGGTGCCCGGCCCGATGACAATGGTCACGCCCGGCTGAATATCCGGATTGCCGGCCTTTCCGATGCCTGAAATACGGCCGTTCTTGATGCCGACGTCGGCTTTGACGATGCCCCAATGGTCGAGGATGATGACGTTGGTGATGACGAGATCGGCGACATCGCCGGCCAGCCGCTGGCTCTGTCCCATGCCATCGCGAATGACCTTGCCGCCGCCGAAGCTGACTTCCTCACCGTAAATGGTGTGGTCCTTTTCGACCTCGATGATCAGCTCGGTGTCGGCAAGACGCAGCCGGTCACCGGTCGTCGGGCCGTAAAGGTCCGAATACGCCTGGCGCGTGATCGTAGCCATCTGCGTCTCCTACAATTTGCCCATGATCTTGGCGTTGAAACCATAGACCTTGCGGTCGCCCCCCAGCGCCACCAGCTCCACCGAGCGGTTCTGGCCTGGCTCGAAACGGACGGCCGTGCCTGCCGGAATGGCGAGGCGGAATCCTTTTGCCTTCTCGCGATCGAACACGAGCGCGGCATTCGTTTCATAGAAATGATAGTGAGAGCCGACTTGAATGGGACGGTCTCCGCTGTTCGCGACGTCCAGCTTGCGAACCTCGCGCCCTGCATTCAGTTCGATGGAGCCATCCTCGATAAAATACTCACCGGGAATCATGGTGGCCTCGTTATGGAATCGGGTTGTGAACGGTGACGAGCTTTGTCCCGTCGGGGAAGGTGGCTTCGACCTGGATGTCGTGGATCATCTCCGGCACCCCTTCCAATACATCCGCTCGGGTGAGTAGCGTGGCGCCGTATGACATCAGCTCCGCGACCGTCTTGCCGTCGCGGGCGGCCTCGAGAATGGCTGCGGAGATATAGGCGATCACCTCGGGGTAATTGAGCTTGACGCCCCGCGCCTTTCGGCGTTCCGCCAACAATCCGGCGGTGAAAAGCATAAGTTTATCTTTCTCACGCGGCAACAGTTCCATTGCCTGACCTCCCACCTACATTTCGTCTCATGTCGCCCATATGCGCGGCGTCGCGGCTCGCTTGCCCTGTCCGGCCTCACGCAGCACATCCCACACGCGGGTGAAGAGCGATTTGCCCTCGGACATCATCTCACCGAGATAACGGCAGACAATTCCCTGATCGCGCTGGCTCACCGAGAAGACATTGCGCGCCTTCTCCCCGAGACAGTCGCGAACACGCTCCGCCGCGTTGTCCGCGATGGGGCCGACATAAATCATGGTGCCGACGATCGGTCGTCCGCCGAGTGCGAACGCCGCACGGTTCAAGGGCGCGTCGCCTTGAAGAAAAAGCCGCTCGAACCAGACAGGACGACCACCCAGCGACACCTCGATCCGCTGCTGCACCGAACCTCTCGCAAAACGCTCGCCCGCGGCAGGTCGTCCCAAACTCAGGAAATCCCAGCCGACATAGGTCGCATCCGCGGCCGCGAGCGTCACGCGCGTTCCGACGTGAGCGTCAGCGCCATCAAAAATAATGGTCTCCTGGGGAAGATACTCGCAGACGGCGCCGGCGCCGACATTGATCGAGGTTGTCTGTTTGCTCAGGCCGTTTACGCTGCGGTAAAACTTTGTCGCGCCAGGCGTCGTCAGGACGGCGCGCGTTCCTGGCTCAAGATGACAGGTGATCTCAAGCCTGTCGCCACCGGCAATTCCGCCGGGCGGGTGCAACAGGTAGATATGGGCTGTGCCATCTGACTCAGGATGGAAGGGACGCTGTACCACAAGCGGTCCGACATGACGGCGGCGCATCAATCGTGTTTTGCCATCATGGTGTTCGAGCCAAAGTTCAAGCTCTGCACGCCAGCAATCTTCGTCCAAGGAAAACCCCCGTGCTGCGGCGCCATGATCGCCATGCGAGCATAACGCGAAAGGATGCAGCCCACAAGATGCCGACGGAAGAAGTAATCCGGACAGCGGAATGACACAGGGAGCCTATGCAAGTCGGTACGTGGCTTGAGGCGGCATGCGAACTGCGGCACACCTGTAACCGCTTTCCGAAGTTCATGTAAGGTTATGACATTTGCTCTTGACGAACTTGGGAAAGCAAAGAGTGCGAGCAGCTTTATGCTTCCAGTACCGCTTTCGATTTGAAAGACCTGAATTTGAAAGATCTGAAGATGAACGCGCTGCATGGGGTGCATGAATTTTCAAATCGGCGGGACTGGCTTTCGCCCCGAGATTCTGCAAAACCTTTACAACTGAACTGACAGAGAGAACGCAGCATGTTGCGGGCGATCGCTATTCAAGCCGCCTCGAAGGCGGGTGTTGACACACATGCACCGTCCCCTTTTGGCACGGCGGTGTTGCAGCACGATGAACGTCATCTGCGCCGCAAGGCGATCAAGCTGACGGATGGCAGCAAGGTCCTGGTCGATTTGCCCGAGCCTGTTGTCCTGGCCGCGGGGGACGCGCTTCTTCTCGACAATGGCGCTGTCGTTGCCATCGTCGCCGCCGACGAACCGCTCTACGAAATCACGGCGCGTAATAGCGCCGATATCGCTCAACTCGCCTGGCACATTGGCAACCGCCATCTGCCGGCTGCGATCGCGGCTGACAGGATTCTGATTTTGCGCGATCATGTCATCAAGGCGATGCTGATTGGACTTGGCGCCACAGTGCGTGAAATCACGGCTCCCTTTAACCCGTTGCGCGGCGCCTATTCAGGGCACGGACATCAGCATGGTCACGATCATAAGCACGACCATGCGCACGACCATGACCATGATCATTCACATGACCATGATCATGGCCATCACCACCATCATCATGATTGAAGCGAACTCTTGAACGGAATTGAGGACGGTGGTCATGGCATCGCGTAACGGTCCCCTCCGCGTGGGCATCGGCGGACCTGTCGGCTCGGGCAAAACAACGTTGACGGAGAAGCTGTGTCAGACACTGCGCCGGAAATTCTCGATCGCCGTCATTACGAATGATATCTACACCAAGGAAGATGCGCTGATCCTTGCGCGGCACCAGGCGCTTCCGGAGGACCGGATATTGGGAGTCGAGACCGGGGGCTGTCCGCACACCGCCATTCGGGAAGATGCATCCATCAATCTCCAGGCGATCGCCGAGATGAACCGCAAGTTTCCGGATCTCGACGTGATCTTTATCGAGTCGGGAGGCGACAATCTTGCCGCAACGTTCTCTCCTGACCTGGCCGATCTCACGCTCTATGTAATTTCCGTTTGTCAGGGCGAGGATATTCCGCGCAAGGGCGGTCCCGGCATCACGCGCTCGGATTTCCTTGTGATCAACAAAAGCGATCTTGCGCCTTACGTGAAGGTCGACCTCGATGTCATGCGCGCGGACGCCAAGCGAATGCGCGGCGACCGTCCGTTCGGTTTTACCGATCTCATGCGCGGCGACGGCGTTCAGATCGTTATCGATTTTCTCATGGAGAGCGGCGGATTGGATATGGCTGATCGGACAGCCTGATGCATACGACTCGATGCGCGCGACAGAAGCTGTCGCGCGATCCGGTGGTCAAGAGCCTGTTTGAAACGTTTGCTGTCCGGGTGTCCCGGGTGCGCTGCGGCACGAAGTGACGCCGCGCAGACCCGGAATCGTTGCAGACCCGGGATCGTTGCAGAAAGCCTCGCAAAGACCCCGGCTCAGCAGCGCACCGTTTCACGCTGCGCTGCGTCCGGGGAATAGCCGGCAGATGCCCGGTGACTTTCCGAACAGGCCCTTAAGCGAGCATCGAGCCTGTTCTCCGCTGCCCGCCTCAATCACCCTAACGTGCGGCCTTGGCCCCCTCCACGCCGTCACTCGGGCTCGGTGCGTGCGCCTGCGCGAGCGCTGCCGTGAGCTTGGCCTCCTGTTCGGAGGACAGAGACGAGCGAATGAGATGCCCTTTGTATCCGGCAAGCTCCTTGAGAACCTTTTCCGGCTGTGCCTTCCGAATCAAAAGAAACAGGGCGGATGTATCCGGCTTGAGCGTTTCGCCGATCGACTTGATGAAGTCATCGTTGATTCCGAAATCCATCAAGCTGCCGGACAGAGCCCCTGAGCCGGCTCCAACCAATCCGCCTACCGCGAAACCAGCAAGTGGATTGAGAAACAGCAGGCCCACCAAGCTTCCCAGGATCGCCCCATTCAATCCGCCGGTGGTTGCCCCGATGCGAACGAGATTGACGGACTGCTTAATGCGAACGCTGCCGTCACTATCGCGGATGGCAACAACGGCATCTTCAAGGTCTATGAGATATTCCTTCTGCAATCGGGTGAGGTCAGTTAGAACCCGATCTGCATCATTCTGATTTTCAAAGCCTACAATTACCAGATCAGACATTCTGAAATTCTCCAGAGCAAGAGTTGGTCTCGATGGTGTTATGCTTTAGCGCGGCCCCCTCGGTCCCAACGTAAGACGCGTTACTCCCACCGCGAGATTGATGCCGACATTCAGTTCGACGGACAGCGGCTGCAACACGACCGATCTCCGCGACCCGCCGATCAGAACGTTCGCGCCCAGACCAGGTCCGAAGGCAACATTGCCGCTGGCGCCGACATAGGTGCCCCTCATGGTGCCGGGACCGATGCGGGAATTTTTAGCGAGAACTGCCCAGGACAAGATGCCACCCTGAGTAATGCCCAGATCGAGACCCACCCGGTTGATGCGCCCTTCATAGATATAGCGGCGCGCCGGACGAACCTTGTGGAACACGCAACGAAGCGACTGCGTGGATCCCAGCACCAATCCAACCCGTACGTCTGCCGAACATATCAATCTGCCGACGCGAAGGAGATCGGCGCGCGCGGGCGATGTGACAATGCACATCCATGTGATGGCGCCCACGACACCGATCAGACTTGTTCTCAACATGCCGGGATCCTTTCAATTCCTGCCATTGCGCTCGTTTCACGCCCTCAGGGGCAGAAATCCCGGAAAGCCCGGACCCGGTTGGTATAGTACGGGCAGAGGTGCCGTGCGGGCGGTTCTGTCCGGAAGGACGGCCGCGGCAGTCATAAATCCTGCGCCGCACTGGCTGGTCGCCGCGACGACCGCTGCGGATCCGGCGGGCGGGGACGACTTTTGTCCTTGCGCGCGTTGCGCATTGAAGTCCGAAATCACTACAGATATCTCTGCCCGAGCGATGATGATGTCATGAAGCCGACAGGACAAACGGAAGCACCCATGACAAAACAAGAATGCAAAAACACGAATGCAGAAGTCGACGCACAGGCACCGTCCTTAATTATTGAGCTTGCTTGCGCCTGAGTTGGAGCACTTCCGGCGAAACTATAGAATCGCCCCGATACTCCATATCTTTAAATTGTCCGTCCCTTTTCTCTAACGAGTTTTACGCAATTTCCGAAGCCGCTACGCACGTTTGCTGGAATGGCGCCGGCTCAAATACATTGCCGAATGTCCTTGATTGACAACAACCTTCGGTCAGACATCACAGCAGAGAAAAAACGATAGATCAAGACAATATCATCGTTACGAACGTTAAACGTCAGCATCTTAGGGCCTGATGAATCCGGTTGCCGGTAACGTGCTCCTTCGCAACAATCAAAAACGCCCCAGATTTATCGCACCACATTGTGGTACGATTCTCCGTTTCAATCAGGTTACGTTGTTGAGGAAAATCGTCCATTGGCCATTTTGAGATATTCCATGGAGATCGTCCGGCGGCAGATACAATCGTTGTCCGGTGTCGGGCTTCTGCTGGGGGCCGTGTTCTTTGCGGCTGCGCTCACGCCGTCGCTGATTCCGCGGCACTATCTGACACAGGGCGCCCTTGCGGGAGGTTGTTTTGCGATCGGTTACGGCGCCGGCGTGTTGTGGCGCTGGTTGTGGCGCTATCTCGAACTTCCCCAACCTTCCGACCGAATTCGCTCCGTCACCAACGTTGGTGTCTCGGTTCTGTGTCTTGCAGTCATGGTCACCTTTCTCTGGAAGGCAACAGGCTGGCAGAACTCGATTCGCGCCGTCATGGGCATGGAAGCGGTCGAAAGCTCCCGTCCTTTCAAGGTATGCGCAATCGCAGCGATCACGTTCCTGGCGATCCTGGTGGTGGCACGGCTTTTCAAGACCGTGACCGGCTTTCTCTCCACCCAGATTCGCCGTTTCATTCCAAGAAAAATAGCCAATGCTATCGGCCTGCTTCTGGCGGCGCTATTGTTCTGGTCGATTACCACGAACTTCCTTATTCGTACCGCGTTTCGAGCGGTTGATACGTCGTTTCGCGAACTCGACGCCCTGTTCGAACCCGAACGGCAGCAGCCGACTTCTCCTGGAAAAACGGGAAGCGCGGCGTCCCTGCTGACATGGAATGAACTCGGTCGAACCGGCCGCCGGTTCGTGGCGTCGGGGCCCAGCGCTGACCAGATCCGCGCATTGACGGGACGGCCTGCCCTGGAGCCCATCCGCGTTTATGTCGGCCTGCGCAATGCCGCTACAGCGCGCGAGCGCGCCAGACTCGCGCTGGCCGAGTTGAAGCGCCAGGGCGGCTTTCAGCGTTCCACCCTCATCATCGTTACGCCGACCGGTACAGGCTGGATCGATCCGTCGGCGATGGATTCGGTCGAATATCTTCACGACGGCGACATCGCCAGCGTCGCGATGCAATACTCTTATCTGAACAGCCCGCTTTCGCTGATGTTTCAACCCGAATATGGCAAGGAGGCGGCGCGCGCACTGTTCGCCGAAATCTACGGATATTGGACCACGCTGCCGAGAAATGCGCGTCCTAAACTGTATCTGCACGGCCTCAGCCTCGGTGCCTTGAACTCGGAGAGATCGTCGGAGTTGTTCGAGACGATCGGCGATCCCATCGCTGGCGCCCTTTGGAGCGGGCCTCCCTTCGAGAGCCGAATCTGGCGCTCGATCACGGCAAATCGCAACGAGGGGTCTCCTGCCTGGCTGCCGCAATTCCGCGATGGCCGCTTTGTGCGATTCATGAACCAGGACGGATCGACGGTCCCCGCCGACGCGCCCTGGGGTCCGATGCGCGTCGTCTATCTGCAATATGCAAGCGATGCGATCGTGCTGTTCGCATATCGATATGCGTATCAACGCCCGGCCTGGATGCAGGAGCCCCGCGGCCCGGACGTTTCTCCGGAATTGCGGTGGTATCCGATCGTCACCATGCTTCAGCTCGCCGTCGACATGCCCGCCGCGAACAGCACGCCCATGGGGTATGGCCATGTCTATGCGCCGGAACATTACGTGGATGCATGGATCGCCGTAACGGACGTGCGCAACTGGTCTCCCGAAGCGATCGCAAAGCTCAAGACGTATCTCGCGAACAGGGCAAGGCGCGAAGTCGACACAGCGGCCGACAATCCCTACTCGGACCGTGGCGGATGAGCATCCAGCCTGCGATGGCGGCTATAGCGTTATCAGTACCGTCTGGACGATCGTATTCAACCCGATCGATATGGTGACAACACCGACCACGACCTGCAGGCCCCGATTGACCCAGGTCAGGAATTTCGCCGATGCCGCGATCGGCAAGGCGATCACCGTGGATAAGGCGCCCATTCCAATCATCGAGCCGACGCCGAAAAGCAGCACGTAAAACAATCCCTGCATGGGATCCTTGGTCTGCGATACGGTTAGCACGAGCAGCGCGGCCGATCCGGCCATGCCATGCATCAGCCCGACCAATAGCGAGCGCCAGCGAAAGCCATGGCTGTGCTCGTGCGCACTCAAGGCATGCGGCACTTCCTCGCCGGCGTGACCGTGGACATGAATGTGCCGCCTGCCGTCACCATGGGTATGCTGATGGAAGTGAACGCGATCGCGCCACAGCCGCCACAATACGTGAACGCCGAGCCCGACCAGCATGATGCCCACCGCCGTCTCCAGCCGTTGCTCGAAATGTGCGGGGATCGCCTGGCCGAGCACCAGCGCCACGCCGGCGAACAGGAATAGCGTGATGGTGTGCCCCATTCCCCAGGTCAGCCCGTGCTTGACGATATCGCCGATCTGGCTTCGCCGCGCAGCAATGCTCGACACCGCGGCGATGTGATCGGCTTCCAGTGCGTGTTGCATCCCCAGCACGAAGCCAAAACCCAGAAATGCCAGCATCTCAAAATGGCTCCAATTGAATGGGACGACACTAGAGCATTTCCAGCAAGAATGCGCAGCGATTTTGCGTCCGGAATTGCTCCGGCCGGCATTCATTCGCCCATCGACCTGCCCCTTTTCTGACTGCGTCACAGATCTTACTGCGTCACAGAGTGTCGCCGCTTATTGTGCAACTCGGGCCGCACACCATGGATACCTCGATGCGAGGCAGTCACCCGCGGCGCCGGGAGAATAGGGGCGGACCGCTGGTTTTCGTCGAGCGTGCGCGCTTCGCTGCGCCACCTTCCTGCTCCGGTCAATGCGGCGCTCGTCATCCGCCGTGATGGTTCGAGCGGTAAACGCCACAGCGTTTCGAGCGAAGCATAGTCTCGGGCTTGACCCGAGGATGGATACCGGTTCGCGTGAAGAAAACGCATCGAAACAATAATCAGAAGCGAAAATGCTCCAGGCGCAGGGCAGTGAGCGCCGACCAAGACAAAATATAGACAGGAGACGGGCGGAGAAGATCGTTGTAAAGTGATTGCCGGTGTTGGACCAAGTCACATTTTCGGCGCAGTCGGGTTTTCAATGGGTGCGCTTTCGATGCGACGTTCATTTCAATCGTCAGGCCAAAATGTCATCCATAGCCCCGAGGCTTGTGCGCGCAGCGGCCGTTGCCGCGGTGCTTGCGCTTTCGTCACCCGCGTTCGCGCAATACGACGTCGATCCTGAAATCCGCATTCAGCAACTGGAAGACCAGTTGAGGACGCTGACCGGGCAGAACGAGGAACTGCAACATCGGAATCGGATGCTCGAGCAACAGTTGCAGCAGCTGCAGCCGGCAGGCGCGCCGCCCGCCGTTGCCGCCGCTCCGCCGGCGCAATCGGCCCCGACCTACCGTCAGCCGGCCTATGATCCGGGGGGAGGGCAGGCGCCCGTCGTCCAGGAGCAACCGGTCAGCGTGCCGGCGCAAGGCCGTCGCGGTGATGCTTTCGATCCCAGCCGAAATCCCAACGCGCCGGGTGCGCCGCGCGCGCTCGGTGGCGGGCGCATGCCGATGCCGGAACAAGCCGTGGGGTCGCCCGGCAGCCGGGAAGCCGGCGCGCCGCTCGACCTCGCCAACACCAGTCCGCGCCGTCCGGGAGGCTACCCGGCGCCCGACGCAACGCCGCCCCATACCGGCGGCCTGACCACGCTGCCGCCGTCGGCGACGCCGCGCGACGAATTCGATCTCGGCATCGGCTACATGCAGCGCAAGGATTATGCGCTGGCCGAGGAAACCATGCGCAATTTCACCCAGAAATACCCGTCCGATACGCTGACGGGCGATGCGCAGTACTGGTTGGGCGAAAGTCTGTTTCAGCGCCAGAAATATCGCGAGGCGGCCGAGGCTTTCCTCGGCGTCACCACGAAATACGACACCTCGGCGAAAGCGGCCGACGCCTTGCTGCGGCTCGGACAGTCCTTGGCTGCGCTGAAGGAGAAGGAGGCCGCCTGCGCCGCGCTCGGCGAGGTCACGCGCAAATATCCCCGCTCCTCGGCGGGCGTGAAGCAGGCGGTGGACCGCGAGCAGAAGCGGGTGAAGTGCTGAGGAGCTAGCGTCGGGGACCACTTTCACCGGACCACTTCCATCCATGCGTCCGGCACCCATGCGTCCGGATGGCGCAGGCTTTGCCGGCGCATCGGGAGTCTTTTCGCTTCTGATGGAATCAGCAGCGCAAAGGCTCTAAATATGGCGGCATGATCGAGGACGACGCCTCGCCGATCTCGGCAACGGAAGCCAAACCGTTCTTCGCGAACTGGAAGGCCGCCCGCGCGCTGGTTTTAGCGGTGTCCGGCGGTCCTGATTCCATGGCGCTGATGTGGCTCGCGGCGCGCTGGCGGCGGGCCATGACGCGTGGTCCCGATCTGATCGCCGTCACCGTCGATCATGGACTACGGCGCGAAGCGGCACGCGAGGCGCGTAACGTGAAGCAACTCGCCAGTTCTCTCGGTATGACCCATCGCACCTTGCGCTGGACCGGCGAGAAGCCGGTGACCGGGCTGCCCGCGGCCGCCCGCGAGGCGCGATACGCGCTGCTGTTCAAGGCGGCGCGCTCCCATGGCGCGAGCCACGTCCTGACCGCGCACACCCTGGACGATCAGGCCGAGACGGTCTTGATGCGGATGTCACGTGGCAGCGGCATCGCCGGTCTGTCTGCTATGACGCGTGAAACGATGCGCGAGGGGTTCATCCTGGCCCGCCCGTTCCTGCATGTTCCGAAATCGCGGCTGATCGCGACGCTGGACAAGGCCGGGATCGGCTATGCGGAGGATCCGACCAATCGCGATGTCGGCTTCACGCGCCCGCGGCTGCGCGCTCTGATGCCGGCGCTGGCGAAGGAAGGATGCGACGCTCGAAATCTGGCGCGGCTGGCATCGCGCCTGGCGCGGGCCAATGCCGCGCTGGAACTTCTGGTCGACGGGGCCGAGCGCTATCTGGCGCTGCAGGATCGCACAGCGCGACGTCCGGGCTTTCAGGCAAGGGCCTTCGCGTCTCTCGCTCCGGAGATCAAGGTCCGATTGCTGTTGCGGGCGATCGATCGCGTCGGCTGCGAGGGACCCGCCGAATTGGGCAAGGTCGAGACCCTGCTGCTGGCGCTCGACCGCGCGGCCGCGGGCGGCGGCGTTCACGGTCGCCGTATTTTGCTGAGAAGAACCTTGGCTGGAGCGCTGGTGACGCTCACCGCCGAGCGGATCAGCGTCGAGCGCGCGCCGCCGCGGCGAGCCCGCTGACGCATCGCGGGCGTTAACCCGTTAACCGTTGTCCGAAAAATACCGCGCCATGATGAGCCGGAACGGCTCCGTCCCGGCGCCTGGGCCCGCCCGTGCGCTGAAATGCGCTGGAGCGAGGGAGTAATGGCCCGCCTTTCTGGCTATTGAAAGGTGAAGCGGATCAAAGAGGTGATAGAACAGAAGCCGGCCGGGTCCGGCACCATTCGGCGCGGCCTTGCGGCCTTGTGTCAACTTGTTCCAGTTGACGACGTTTATTTATTAAGACCCGCGCGGTTCCCTTGGCAGCGGCACCCTCCGCGCCTAGATTGTATCCGTATCGGCACCCCCTATCTATTGAGTCGATACAGGGACACCCGGCTGCGATCCGCGCGGCCTCGAAGGAAAATCGATGAACGCCAATATGCGCAACTTCGCCCTCTGGGTCATCATTGTCTTGCTCCTGTTGGCGCTGTTCACGCTGTTCCAGAATCCCGGCCACCACACAACCGCGCAGGACATCTCGTTCTCGCAGTTGCTGACGGAAGTCGATCAGAACAATGTTCGCGATGTCGTGATCCAGGGACAGGAAATTCACGGCACGTTCACCAACGGCTCCGCTTTCCAGACCTATGCGCCGACCGATCCGGGTCTGGTGAAAAAGCTCTATGACGCCAAGGTGCAGATTACCGCGAAGCCTCCGGGCGACAGCGTGCCATGGTTCGTGTCGCTGCTGGTCTCCTGGCTGCCGTTCATCGCGCTGATCGGCGTGTGGATTTTCCTGTCGCGCCAGATGCAGGGCGGCGCCGGCAAGGCCATGGGTTTCGGCAAGTCGCGCGCCAAGATGCTGACGGAAGCCCACGGCCGCGTCACCTTCGAGGATGTGGCGGGCGTCGATGAGGCCAAGCAGGACCTGCAGGAGATCGTCGAGTTCCTGCGCGACCCCGGCAAGTTCCAGCGCCTCGGCGGACGCATTCCGCGCGGTGTGCTGCTGGTCGGCCCCCCCGGCACCGGTAAGACGCTGATCGCGCGCGCGGTGGCGGGCGAAGCCAATGTGCCGTTCTTCACCATTTCGGGTTCCGACTTCGTCGAGATGTTCGTCGGCGTCGGCGCGAGCCGCGTCCGCGACATGTTCGAGCAGGCCAAGAAGAACGCGCCATGCATCATCTTCATCGACGAAATCGACGCGGTCGGCCGTCACCGTGGCGCCGGTCTCGGCGGCGGCAATGACGAGCGCGAGCAGACGCTGAACCAGTTGCTGGTCGAGATGGACGGTTTTGAGGCCAATGAGGGCGTGATCCTGATTGCCGCGACCAACCGCCCCGACGTGCTCGATCCCGCGCTGCTGCGTCCCGGCCGCTTCGACCGTCAGGTCGTGGTGCCTAACCCCGACGTCGTTGGTCGTGAGCAGATTCTGAAGGTGCATATCCGCAAGGTGCCGCTGGCGCCCGATGTCAACATCAAGACCATCGCCCGCGGCACGCCCGGTTTCTCCGGCGCCGACCTGATGAACCTCGTCAACGAGGCGGCGCTGACGGCCGCCCGTCGCAACAAGCGCATGGTGA
>NZ_MKSM01000113.1 GCF_001897285.1 Nitrobacter sp. 62-23 | reverse complement strand
CGCCCGTGACGCCGAACCGCGCTGGCAAGCCGAGTGGGACAGGCAGGCGATCTTCGCGACCAAAAACGACGACCCGCGCGAAAAATACTACGTACTGGAAATGTTCCCCTATCCGTCCGGGCGGATCCACATCGGCCATGTCCGCAACTACACCCTCGGCGACGTGATCGCGCGCTACATGCGCGCCAAGGGCTACAACGTGCTGCATCCGATGGGCTGGGACGCCTTCGGCCTGCCCGCCGAGAACGCCGCGATCGAGCGCAAGATCGCGCCCAAGGCGTGGACCTACGACAATATCAAGGCCATGAAGAAGCAGCTCCGCTCGATCGGGCTGTCGCTCGACTGGGCGCGGGAATTCGCGACCTGCGATCCGTCCTATTACAAGCACCAGCAGAAGATGTTCCTGGACTTCCTGCGCGCCGGTCTCGCCGAGCGCGAGAAGCGCAAGATCAACTGGGACCCGGTCGACATGACCGTGCTCGCCAACGAGCAGGTGATCGACGGGCGCGGCTGGCGCTCCGGCGCCGTGGTCGAGCAGCGCGAGATGAACCAGTGGGTCTTCAAGATCACGAAATACGCGCAGGACCTGCTCGACGCCCTCGACACGCTCGACCGCTGGCCCGACAAGGTGCGGCTGATGCAGCGCAACTGGATCGGCCGCTCCGAGGGTCTCCTGGTTCGCTTCGCGCTTGATCCGGCAACGACCCCAAGCGGTGAGAGCGAGCTGAAGATTTTCACCACGCGCCCCGACACCCTGTTCGGCGCGAAGTTCATGGCGATCGCGCCGGATCATCCGCTGGCGCAGGCGGCGGCGAAAGACAATCCCGCGCTCGCCGATTTCATCGCCGAGTGCAAGCGGTGCGGCACCGCGCAGGCCGAGCTCGACACGGCGGAGAAGATGGGCTTCGACACCGGCATTCGCGCCATCCATCCGTTCGACGCGGCGTGGGCGCTGCCGGTCTATGTCGCCAACTTCATCCTGATGGAATACGGCACCGGCGCGATCTTCGGCTGTCCGGCGCACGATCAGCGCGACCTCGATTTCGTCAACAAGTACGGCCTCGGCAACACGCCGGTGGTCTGCCCCGAGGGACAGGACCCTGCGAGCTTCGTCATCACCGATACGGCTTATGACGGCGACGGGCGGATGATCAACTCCCGCTTCCTCGACGGCATGACCACCGAGGCCGCGAAGGAAGAGGTCGCCAAGCGGCTGGAAAGCGAGACGCGCGGCAACATGCCGGTCGCCGAGCGCAAGGTGAACTTCCGCCTGCGCGACTGGGGCATCTCGCGCCAGCGCTATTGGGGCTGTCCGATCCCGGTGATCCATTGCCCCAACTGCGACGTGGTGCCGGTGTCGGAGACCGATCTGCCGGTCACGCTGCCGGAGGACGTCAGCTTCGACAAGCCCGGCAACGCGCTCGACCATCATCCGACATGGAAGCACGTCGTCTGCCCGAAGTGCGGGGCCAAGGCCACGCGCGAAACCGACACCATGGATACCTTCGTCGACTCGTCGTGGTACTTCGCGCGCTTCACCGACCCGTGGAATGAGCAGGCGCCGACCACGCCGGCGATCGCCAACCGCATGATGCCGGTCGACCAGTATATTGGCGGCGTCGAGCACGCGATCCTGCATCTGCTGTATTCGCGCTTCTTCACCCGCGCGATGAAGGCCACCGACCACATCAGTATGGACGAGCCGTTCAAGGGCATGTTCACGCAAGGCATGGTGGTGCACGAGACCTATCGCAAGGCCGACGGCGGCTGGGCCTCGCCCGACGAGGTCCGGATCGAGGCCCGCGGCGAGACCCGTCGCGCCACGCTGATCTCCACCGGCGAGGAGGTCAGTATCGGCGCGGTCGAGAAGATGTCGAAGTCCAAGCGCAACACCGTCGATCCCGACGACATCATCGGCAGCTACGGCGCCGACACCGCGCGCTGGTTCATGCTGTCGGATTCACCGCCGGATCGCGACGTGATCTGGAGCGAGGAAGGCGTGCAGGGCGCATCGCGCTTCATGCAGCGGCTGTGGCGGCTGGTCAACGAAGCGACTGATGCCGGCAGGGCCGCGCCGCAGGACAGGCCGGCGGCGTTCGGCCGTGATGCGAGCGGCTTGCGCAAGGCGACCCATGGCGCGCTCGACAAGGTATCGACCGGCATCGAGCGGCTGCACTTCAACGTCTGCCTCGCCAACATCCGCGAGTTCGCCAACGAACTGGCCGACGCCCTTGCCCGCTCCCGCGCCGGGACATCCGGCCTCGCGCCGGATCTGAGTTGGAGCCTGCGCGAGGCCGCCACCATCCTGGTCCAGTTGTTCAGCCCGATGATGCCGCACCTCGCCGAGGAATGCTGGCAGGCGCTGGGGCAGACCGGTCTGGTTTCGGAAGCCCGCTGGCCACAAATCGAGCGCGATCTTCTGGTTGAAGACACCATGACCCTGCCGGTGCAGGTCAACGGCAAAAAGCGGGGCGAGGTCACGGTGGCGAGCGGCGCGCCGAATCCGGAAATTGAGACTGCCGTTCTGGCGCTCGATGCGGTAAGACAGGCGCTGGGCGGCAAACCGGCCCGCAAAATCATCATCGTCCCGCAGAGGATCGTGAATGTGGTGGGGTAGGTTGTCGGCTCGACCGGCTCGATCATGGCTTGGCGTGTTCTCGAGCGAAGCGGATACCGGTTCGCGGCAAGAAAACGTGTCAAAACCAGAATCTGGAGCCCCGTTTCGATTCTGCCGGAACGGGAATGGCTTTGGTCCGCGCCTCGCAGCGCGGCTGAGCCTCATTGCCGTGCTGGCGGCGCTGACAGCCGGCTGCTTCCATCCGATGTATGCCGAACACACGGACGGCAGCCCGGCCCTGCGCGACAAGCTGATGGGCGTCGAACTGCTGCCGATCGACAAGCCCAACGCCTCGCGCGATGCCCGGATCGGCGTCGAAATTCGCAACGCGCTCGCATTCAAGCTTTACGGCGGAGCCACCGGCGCACCTCCGACACACCAGCTCAGAATCCGCTTCTCAACCACCCGCTCATCGCTGATGCTCGATCCCAACACGGCGCTGCCCTCCAACGAGAGCTACGGCATCGATGCGAGCTACCAGTTGATCGAGGTCGCGACCGGCAAGACCGTTCTCAACGCCAACACCTTCGCCCGCACCTCCTACGACATTCCCGGCCAGTTCCAGCGTTTCGCGCGCTCGCGCGCCTATCGCGACGCCGAGGACCGCGCCGCGCAGCAGATCGCCGACAACATCAACACGCGTCTGGCCTCGTTTTTCTATTCGGGAATGTGAGAACGCCATTCGTCCTTCATTCTGCGGAGCCATGGCGTTTTCGATGCCGCGGCGTCGGAACCGCGCTACCTCTGTCACAGGCAGAGGTCCAAGAAACGTCGTTCTTGCCGAAACGGGGGGTTGGATCGAACGCACATGGTCGCGCTACGCGGAAAGGACGTCGACAGTTTTCTTGCCCGGCCCGATCCGGCCCGCCCGATCATCCTGCTCTACGGCCCCGACGCCGGTCTCGTACGTGAGCGCGCGGACGCCTTGACGGCGTCGGCCGTCGACGACGTCAATGATCCGTTCTCGCTGGTTCGGCTCGATGGCGACGAACTCGCCGCCGAGCCGTCGCGTCTTGTCGATGAAGCCATGACGGTGCCGCTGTTCGGCGGCCGCCGCGCCATCCGCGTCAAGGCCGGATCGCGCAGTTTCGCCGGTGGCGTCGAGACGCTGGCGGACTCCGATATCCGGGACTGCCGGATCGTGATCGAAGCCGGCGAGTTGCGGCCCGAAGCGCCGCTGCGCAAAACCTGCGAGCGCGCGAAGAACGCGGTGGCGATCGCCTGCTACCCCGACACCGAACGCGACCTCGCGCGCCTGATCGACGACGAGTTGCGCGCCTCCGGTCTGAAGATCGCGCAGGATGCGCGCGCCATGCTGATGTCGCTGCTCGGCGGCGACCGTCAGGCCTCGCGCAACGAGTTGCGCAAGATTACGCTTTATGCCCATGGCGCGCGCGAGATCACGATCGAGGACGTGATGGCGGTGGTATCAGACGCATCCGACTTCAAGCTCGATCCCGTCGTCGACGCCGCCTTCGCCGGACAGCCCACCATCGTCGAAACCGAATTCGCCAAGGCCATGGTCGCCGGCACCTATCCGGGCCTGGCCATTTCGGCCGCGCAGCGCCAGGTCGCCGCCTTGCACAAGGCGGCGCTTCTGATGGAAGGCGGCGCGTCGGCTCCGTCAGCCGCCGAGGGTGGATTTCCGCGGCTGCATTTTTCGCGCAAGGCGGCGGTGGAAACGGCGTTGCGCAATTTCAGCGCCGCGCGACTGCTTCAGGTGATGGATCAGCTCGCGATCGCGGCGCTGGATGCGCGCAAGCATTCGGCACTGGCGCCCGCGATCGCGCAACGCGCGCTGATGTCCATCGCGGTGAACGCGCGGCGGAGGGGATAGCCCCAGGCCGTTGTCAGAGACATCTGTCTATGTGATCCGCAACCGTCTGCAATGGAAGAACGCGCTGAAGGCGTGTCCCAAGGTGAGCGTCGCATCCCCTTTTGCGCGTTTTGCTTTCGCGTTATAACCCCTCATCCGCTTGAGGGATGCTGTCGGAGGTTTTGTGCCCAATGTCTTGTGCAGGTTGAGGACCGTCGAGCTTCCCAGGCTGCATGCGAGGGTTCGATCCCCTTCGCCATCGTCGCCCTTCGAGGCGGACCGGGAGGGCTCTTGACGGGATGGCCGCGCCGCATGATCGTAGCCGTGACGGACTCCTCAAGACCGGCGCCGCGGGCGTCGGAACAGGCATTCTGACGCCGCTGATCGATCATATCAATGGCGCGCCCGCGGACTTGCGGATTGCGCTTCTGGCCGTGCCGTTCGCGCTCCTCGTCCTCGTTCTGATCCAGATCGGCTCGGACAATCCGCGCTGGGCGGCGCTGGCAGGGGCCGTGGTGACCGTGATCGCCTTTGTCTGGGCGGTCAGCGCGGCGGTCTGGATCGACGGACGGATTTCCGTTTCGGAAAGCGCTGTGAGAAACGTATTGTCTGGTCTGGCGGGTGGTTTTGTCGGCTCCGGCACCCTGGCGTTCGGGGTCAGCCTGCTGCCGGCCAGCCCGCGCGATCCGCTGGCCTGGCTGCCGATGCTGGTGACCGGCACCAGCGCCGGCGCGCTGCTGGCGCTGGACGATGCGCTCAACCTCGATCTGGTGTCGACGCTCTATCCGGTGTGGCAGGCCGGCGTCGCCATCTGCCTGGCGATGGCGTTGCGGAGGCGTACGCAATCCGCATGAGCCCGCGCGTCCGGGCGCGAACGCTATGGCGAGATCGTCAGCCTCGCCTTCATGTTGGGATGGAAGCGGCAGTGGTAGTCGATCGTTCCCGGCTTTTTCAGGACGAGCTTGACGGTCTTGTTCGGCGGCAGCGTCACATCCCAGTCGCCGTTCCGCGCTGTCGCGGTATGCACGAAAATGTCCTCGTTGACCCACTCGATGGTGTCGCCGACCTTGGCGTCCGCCGCAGCCGGCGTGATTTCAAGATCCCGCATCGTGATTTGAAGCGTCGCCGCCGAGGCCGGGACGGATAGTCCCAAGGTTGCGACGCTTGAGAGCGCGAGTCCCGAGGCTGCAACGATCAGAAAATATCCGCCCGGCTTCATGGACTTGTCCTATTTCAGTTCGGCCGCGACATGCTCGGCATGCTGCTCGTGTCCCTGGAAGATCTTGAGCCCGGTCTGCAGCAGGCTCTTCAGCTCGGCATTACTGGCCGAGGGAATGAGCAGGGTCTCGAGAGCGCTGTCGACCGCCTTGTGGTAGGCGACCTCGTTGTCGATGTAGGCCTTGTCGAACGCGGCGCCCTTCAGCGCCGCCAGCTCCTTCAGCTTGGCGGCGGCGTTCTTGGACAGCGTGCGGCTGGTGTCATTGTCTTCGGGGGTGACCTTGAGCTTCTTGACCAGTGCGAGGGCCTTGTCGTTCACCGCCTCGTGATCCCGCACCATGTCGGCGGCGAACGCCTTCACCGCCTTGTTCTCGGATTTCTCCAGCGCCTGCTTCGCCGCGGTGATATCGATGACGCCGGCGGTATAGGCGATGTGCGCGATCTGCGGGTCGGTGGGCTTCGCGTCCTGCGCGAGGGCAGCGCTGCTCAGCAGCATCGCGGCGGCGATCGCCGCGCTCAGTCGAACAAGCATTTTTGATACTCCTGTGACGCCGCGACCGGAATCGCCGGGCGTTTTGTTGACACAGGATTGGATGCGGCGCGGCGGAACAGGTTCCCGAATTATTTGCCCAGACCGAGTCGGCCAAGAACCGCCTCGGTCAGGCGCGCGCAGCGCTTGCCGGCGAAGGGAAACGCCTCCATCACCACCGGACCGATTTTCTTCTCGACGTTCTTGCGCAACATCGCACGGGCGCGGTGAAGCCTGGTCTTCACGGTTTCCGGCTTGAGGTCGAGAATCTCCGCGGTTTCCTCCACGTTCATTCCCTCGATCACGCGGGTGATGAAGACGATACGGAACGCCTCGGGCAGTTCGTCAACCGCCTGCTCGACGATGTGATGCATTTCGCGCTGGGCCATGGTTTTTTCCGGATCGACGGACGTGGCGGATATGGGAAACTGGATGATGCGGGCGTCCGACGCCACAGGCTCCAGCGTCGTCCAGTCGACGCTCGGGCGCTGGCGGCGCAGCCGGCCGAGCGCCTCGTTCATGGCGATGCGCGCCAGCCAGGTCGAGAGCCGGGAGTCGCCGCGAAAGCTGTCGAGATGTGTGAAGGCGCGAACGTAGGTTTCCTGAACGACGTCCTCGGCCTCGCCGTCGTTGCGAAGGATGCCGCGGGCGATCCGGTAGAGCTTGCGGTTGTTCGCCTGCATGATGGCGCGGATGGCGCCTTCGTCGCGCGCGCGGGCGCGGCCAACCAGTTCCTGATCGTCGTCGCAAGAACCGGCGATCCGTTGTGACTGAACCTGCGGCATATGCCTCGCTCCCGTTCTCTTGAATAATTCTCTTTAGAATAGCTCTGCCTTTAAGAATGGATGCGGCAAAGCCGGTCAGGTTCCGGGATTCGAGTTTGAGCCGACAGGCTAATTATAAATCGGCCGTTCGCCGGGCGATCCGTCTGGCGCATGCTCCGCAAAAAAAAAGATTGATCAGACCGCGCGTAAATGATGGATCATTGATCGAGAGCATTTTCTGCGATCAACCGAATCCACTTAGCGGCAAGTGCAGCGCATGGGCAACACTGGATCTGAATCTGATGAGAGCGACCGCGGTCATCTGGACAAAGCGTCGATCTCGCCGGAGGCTGACGACATGGGAATCGCACAAGGGTTCCTGCGGATTCGGGGTCGACATCGGGGCGGACGATGAGGATCGTGACAGGATTGCTCGCAGCGGTTCTCGTGCTGGGACATGTGGCCGCGAGTCATGCCGTTGTCCGGATCGGTGAGGACCGCGGCGGCCGCATCGGAACCTACGTCGATAAATATCAGAATCTTCGCAACTCGGGGCAGTCCGTCATTATCGATGGACTATGCGCATCGGCCTGCACCATCATTCTCGGCGCGGTTCCCCACGACAAGATCTGCGTGACCTCCCACGCCGCGCTCGGATTCCATGCCGCCTGGGATATCGGCTCCGACGGCCGGGCCGTCACCAATCCCGAAGCGACCCATATGCTGTATCTGATGTACCCTTCTCCGGTGCGACGCTGGATTCAACGGCGTGGCGGCTTGACCCGGCGCATGATCTTCCTGCGTGGCCGCCAGCTCGCTGACATGTACCGTCCGTGCTATCTCGATGCGCAGGCGTCGTCGGCGCACTGACCCCGCCGCCACTTCATCACGGCGTGATCGGCGGCGGTTGCGCTTGCCTTAAGGACGCGACTGGCCTTATCTGAAACCTCTCCGGACCGGCAGGGCGCCGTTGCGCCTTCCGAGGGCCGAGGAGGACAATTCTTCACGGGAATTGCGGAAATCATGCAGCGCCCGGCGCAACTGGCGAACTCGCAACGGGATATCGCTTCCATAGTCGTCGCATGCAGCGCAGCCGCCGGCGTGGCGCTGCTGCTCGGAACGCTGGCGCTGTGGATGCACTATGGAACCACGGTGTTCTTCGAGATGCTTTCCGCCGGCATTGCCGCCTGCTTTTAGCGCGTATCCCGCAAAATGCTCTAAGGACATCTGATGGCAAATCGAGCTACCCGCACGCTGACTGTGTTCGCAGCCTTCGCCGCCAGCCTGGCAATCGGCCTCTCGGCGGTGCTCTGGCTGACCGGCGGCGGCCCGCTTGGCGGCAACCTGCTCGGCAAGTCCCAGCCGGCGAAGATCGGCGGTCCGTTTCAACTCATCGACCAGACCGGCAAGAGCGTCACCGAAAAGGATCTGATCGGCCGTCCGACGCTGATTTTCTTCGGCTACACCCATTGTCCCGACGTCTGCCCGACCTCGCTGTTCGAAATGTCGGAGGTGCTGCGGGCGATGGGCAAGGACGCCGATCGCGTCAACGCCCTTTTCGTAACCGTCGACCCGGAGCGCGACACCCAGGCCGCGATGAAGGAGTACCTGTCCAGCTTCGATCCGCACCTGAAAGGCCTGACCGGTGACGCGGCCGCCGTCGCCAAGATCGTGTCCGCATATCGGGTCTTTGCCAAAAAGATTCCGCTGAAGGACGGCGAGTACTCGATGGATCATACGGCGCTGATCTATCTGATGGATCGCGACGGCAACTTCGTTGCGCCGTTCAATCTCAACCGCTCGCCTGACGCGGCCGCCGCCGATCTCAGGGCCTATCTGTAACGTCCCCTCAAGCCTTTGCTTCCGATGGAATCAGAAGCAGGCTCCAGATTCTGATTTGGCGCGTTTTCCTGACGCGAACCGGTATCCATCCCCAAGTCGAGCCTAAGGACATGTTTCGCGCGAAAACGCCGTAAGGGGGCCATCGACGGAGGGCGCAGGCGACGCGGCCCTCGAGGAACCATCACACCCGCATCGGCATCAGCACGTAGAGCGCGCCTTTGGAATCCTTGTCCTGCACCAGCGTCGGCGAGCCGGGATCGGCGAGCTTCAGCACCGCGGCTTCGCCCTCGATCTGCGCGGCGATGTCCAGGAGGTAGCGCGAATTGAACCCGATATCGAGCGGCTCGGACGCGTATTCGACGTCGAGTTCTTCGGTGGCGCTGCCGGAATCCGGATTGGTGACGGACAGGATGAGCTTGCCGGCCGACAGCGCCAGCTTCACGGCGCGGCCGCGTTCGCTGGAAATCGTCGAGACGCGATCGACCGCCGCCTCGAAATCCTTTTTGTCGACGACCAGTTCCTTGTCGTTGTTCTGCGGGATCACCCGGCTGTAGTCCGGGAAGGTGCCGTCGATCAGCTTCGAGGTCAGCACCACGTTGCCGAGGGTGAAGCGGATCTTGCCTTGTGACAGTTCGATTCCGACGTCGGCCTCGCTGTCCTCGATCAGCCTCTGCACCTCGCCGACCGTCTTGCGCGGGACGATGACGCCGGGCATTCCGGCCGCGCCTTGCGGCAGCGGGAGATCGACCTGCGCCAGCCGGTGACCGTCGGTCGCAACGCCGCGAAGCGTCGCGCTTTTGGCGCTCCCGGCGCTGTGCAGGTAGATGCCGTTGAGGTAATAGCGGGTCTCTTCGGTGGAGATCGCAAACTGGGTGCGATCGATCAGCCGCTTGATGTCAGCGGCGGCGAGCGTGAAGGAATGCGTCATCTCGCCGGCCGCGAGGTCGGGAAAATCGTCCTCGGGCAGGGTCTGCAGTGTGAAGCGCGAACGTCCGGCGCGAATGGCCAGCACCGAGCGGTCACCGTCGCCTTCCAGCACGATCTGCGCGCCGTCGGGCAATTTGCGGACGATGTCGTGGAACATGTGCGCCGGAACAGTCGTCGAGCCGCCGGTTCCGGCCTCCGCCGCCAGCGTTTCGGTCACTTCGAGATCGAGATCGGTGGCTTTCAGCGACAGCCTGGCGTTTTCGGCGCGAACCAGCACGTTGCCCAGAATCGGGATGGTATTCCGCCGTTCGACCACCCGATGCACATGGCCCAGCGATTTCAGCAGTTGCGCGCGTTCGACGGTGACCTTCATTGCAAATCCGTCCGATCAGTTCACGTCTTGAAAATGCCGCGGGACGTCGCCGCAGCACGTAAACCCCGAGTTCAAGGCGATTTGCTTAAATCTGGCGGGACCGCAAGGTGACGCGGAAGCGTGCCCGGCGCAAGCCTTGGCTTGCCCGGGTTTTGGCTTTTTCCCATATTTTGGCGGAAATTCTCCAGCCTTGCCTTATTCCTGAAGCTGGCGTTTCAGCAGTTCGACCTCGTCGGACAGGGTCGCGTCCTTTGACACCAGCGCCTCGATCTTGCGCACGGCATGCAGCACGGTGGTGTGGTCGCGCCCCCCGAAACGGCGGCCGATCTCCGGCAGCGAGCGCAGGGTCAGCGTCTTCGCCAGATACATCGCCACCTGCCGCGGCCGCACCACATTGGCGGTCCGGCGCGAGGACAGAAGGTCGGAGCGGCTGACATTGTACTGGCGGGCGACCACGCGCTGGATGTCCTCGATCTTGATCCGCCTCGGCTCCTGCGGGCGGATCAGGTCGCGGACCTCGCGCTCCGCCATCTCCAGCGTCACCGGCTGGGCGTTGAGCTTGCTGTGCGCCAGCAGGCGGTTGATCGCGCCCTCGAGATCACGGCCGTTATGCGTGATCGCCTTGGCGAGATAGTCCAAAACCTGCTCCGGCACGTCGAAACTCGCATGATGAACCCGTGCGGCGTCGACGCGCGACTTCAGGATGCCGAGCCGCAGTTCTTCTCCGAGCGAGCCCATTTCAACCACGAGGCCGCCGGCAAGCCGGGATCGCACGCGATCGTCGAGGCTTTCCAGGTCGGACGGCGGCCGGTCGGCCGCGATCACGACCTGACGGCCGGCATCGATCAGCGCGTTCAGCGTGTGGCAGAACTCGGCTTGGGTCGATTTGCCTTGCAGGAACTGCAAGTCGTCGATGACCAGAACGTCGATGCCGCGAAGCGCCTCCTTGAACGCGAGCGCCGTCTGCGTCTTGAGCGCCGCGACGAAGCCGTACATGAACTTCTCGGCGGTCAGATAGAGCACCTTGCGCTCGGTGCCGGCGTTGCCGGCCCAGGTGACGGCTTGCAGCAGATGGGTTTTGCCGAGGCCTACGCCGGCGTGAATGTAGAGCGGATTGAACATGACGCTGTCGCCGCGCCGCCCCTCCGCCACCTGACGCGCCGCCGCGTGGGCAAGCGTGTTCGAGCGGCCGGTGACAAAACTTGCGAAGGTCAGCCGCGGATCAAGCGGAGAACCGCCGAGCGCGTCGTGATTGGCGGACGCCGGCGCGGTCGCGACCGTCTTCAATTCGGCGCTGGCGCGAGCGCTGCTTTGCTCGGTATGGCGTTGATCGACGACCGGCAGTTCCTTGGCGGGAGCAGCGCAGCGCATGGCCGAGCGCACCGTCAGGTCGATCCGGTGAACGTCCGGCAGTTCGGCCCGCCAGCAGGCGAGAACCCGCTCGGCGTAATGCGCCTGAATCCAGCTCTTCAGGAATCGGGTCGGCACCGACAGGCGGACGCTCTCCCCGTGTACGCTCTCCAGGTCCATCCTCGCGAACCAGCTCGAGTAGATGTCCTCTCCGACGGTCGTGCGCAATCGACCCTTCACCCGCGACCAGCGCTCCTGTTCGATGTCTGACATTTTTTTTATGACTTTTCTGATTTGAATGAGGTTGCGATGCGACCGCTCTCCGGGGAGGCGTCGCGCGTCTCGTCGTGATCCTCCGGCCCGCCTCGTTTCGGCCATGACCGATCGTTCGGCCGAGCACCGCGAGCGGGGTCAGATGGCGGGAAACGAAACGAAGGCGAGGTCAGCAGCGACTAGACGGGTCGCCCGGAGGCTGTGTGGGAGAGCGCAGCAAAGCGGTCGCGCTCGTGAAAACGCCGGTGACATAATTCAGAGAATGAAATCCGTTGGAATGAAATCCGGTGATGTTGTTTTTGTTTGACATAAACCCCCTCCTCGCTGCGATGGACCGCGCCGAGATGTCCTCTCACGTCTATTTCAAAACCAGTCTGCGACGCCCGACATGCAAGTCGGGACCGCTACGCGCACTCTCACTCAACAGTTCAACCCGTCCGCGTCCTGCGGATGTGCGGCATGGCCTGAGCGTATCTCGTTTGCCTGGAAACGTTGGAATCAAACGTCGCAATTGAGAAATTTCGACACAGAGCATCCGTTCTCATGTTGCTAATGAGTTGCCATTCGCTGTTACATGGAAAGCTTCGCTAACGTTCATATCGCCGCCGATATGCACGCCTACTCAAAATTCTTTAATCCGCACAACGTGAAGAACCGTGAGTGTCGCGAGCCACCAAAGAAATACACGACACCCCAATTCTCGCAACGGCTTTCACGTCGCGGCTGCGTCGCACAAATCGAATGAGTGTCGACGGCGCGGGTCGCGTTCAATACGTCCGGCAGCAACGTTTTGAATCTTCGCGCGGATTCGATGCCGCCGCGCAGTGTTACAAATTCGCATCGCGCTCCAAAATATTTTAACAAACCGTAAAACGGGCGGACGCGACGGGTCGTTTTGGAAGTGCTTCATTACACTATGTGGATAAGTGATTAGCGACGCGCATTTTTTTCTGGCCGTTTTTGCGGGTAACCCGTGCAGGCTGTGTTCCCGCGCTCGCGGCGCTCGCGTTTATATGCGCGGGGAAGCATCGAATAAGACAGTCGCGTGTCGGCGCGAAGCTGGTCGTCGGCCCTCATGGGCAGGCGGACCGGCGGGAGCAAGCTGGAATCGAGCCGATGGTTTTGTCTCAGGCGGTATGAGACTCGATCGTCATGGAATCGCTATGCAGACTTCATGCCGAATAGTCGGCGTGATGGATCATGATGCCGATCAAAAGTGTGTCATCCGCGTGAAGGTGCTTTCCCTTTGAAAGGCGAAGCGACCGCGACGCATCGAACCGCTTCGCGTCGCGTGTTCCGGCTTGACCAAAATACCCTGCGACGCGCGCGCAAAAAAAAGGCCCGGCAAATCACCGGGCCTTTTGCTGAAACGCTTCTGACCGAACTGAGGCGTGCTGACGTGCAGCCTCCGGATCGGATTATTTTGCGAGCTTGGCGATTCGATGCGTGAGACGCGAGACCTTGCGGCTCGCACTGTTCTTGTGAATGATGTTTTGCTGGCCGGCCCGCATCAACTCCGGCTCGGCGCGCTTCATCGCCTGGATCGCGGCGTCGCGATCACCTTTTGCGATCGCTTCCTCGACGGTTCGGATCGAGCCGCGCATCATCGTGCGTCGCGACTTGTTGACGGCGGTGCGTCGGGCAATTTTGCGCGTCGCCTTCTTGGCGGAGGTCGTATTGGCCATGGTCTCGACGTATCCTTCGACAGTGTCCCACCGCGAGAGGCCGGCCGATGGCGTCGGCCATTCGATTGCGCTGGGGGACCTGAATGTGTTTCCGGTTGTTCCTGAAAATGCCACGCTCGGAGCGAACTGATTCGCGAGGTGCATTCTTCAAAGAACGGCGGCGGCAGGATCGTCCCGCCGCCGTCGGCGACCTTATAGAGGCCACGGTTTCGAGCGTCAACGCCTTCCGGGGGCAGGTGCGTGCGCCGAGAGGCCTTTTCGAGGCATTCGACGGTAACCGAAGTTGAATTTCCGAGGTTCGACAGCTAAAGCGCGGCCGGCGGACCGGCGGCAGAGGGAACAGGTGACGGCATGATCCGCGGTTTTTTTCGCCTGATCGGGCTGCTGCTGCTCGCGGGCGGTTTCGTTTTTCTGGTTTATGACGGCGCGCGGTCGATCGCCGACCAGGCCCTGCGGCTGACAAAACTCGGAGAATTCTGGAACGACATCCATCAGGCCAGTCAGCAGGCGGTTCGCACCCAGATCGAGGCGTCGGCGCCCTGGCTGTGGGACCTCGCCAGGCTGGTTCTGAACCAGCCGGCCTTTGCGGTGCTGGCGATAGCGGGCATTCTGCTGCTGCTGCTGTTCCGGCCGCGGCGCCCGTTGATCGGCTACTCCCGGGATTGAATGGCCAGGATGAAAACTAGCTAGTGGTCCAATTCCAACATTTGCATCCCGTTGCCGCAGGGAGTTCTTGCAAATGGTAGAATCAAAGGACCACTAGCAACTATCAGGTTTCTAGGGGAGTTCTGAATTTGACATTCGCCTGACGGGTTTGCTGCAAAGTGGGTAGGGAATGTCAAATTCACTCCACTAGCCTCCGACCCGCTTCAGTTCCGCGACCAGCCGATCCAGCGCGTCGGACAGCATCGGCCCGCCGCATACCGTGAGATCCTCGGGAATTATGAGGCGCCGCGACGGCGGATACAGCTTTTCCAGCGCCGGATGCAGCAGCAGCGCGCTGCCTTCGTCGTCGGCGACGTCGCGGCCGTCGGATATCAGGATGAAGTCCGGCCGATCGGCCACAATGGCTTCGAGCGTGGCAAACCCGCTGGAATGGCTGCCGAGGCTGGCCGCGGCGTTCGACAGTCCCGTGATCGAGAGCAACGCGCTGGTGATGCTGTCATCACCCGAAACCCAGCCACGTCGCGACAGCGCCAGCACCCGATAGGGCTTGCGCGCCACCGCTTGCTTCGCGCGGACGATCGCGGCATCGAGACGCGCGACCTGGGTTTCCGCGCGATCCGGATGCCCGACGAGGTCGCCCATCCGGCGGATCTGCTCTTTCACGTCGTCGATCGATCTTGCGATATCGAATTCGGCGACCCTCATTCCCTGGCGTTTCAGCAATTGGCGCGTCGCTCGCTTCATGTAGAGGCCGGCGACGACCACGTCGGGCTTGAGCATCAGCAGGTCTTCCGCTTCGCCCGACAGCCGCCGATATGTCCGCGCCTCGGCCGCCGCCCAGGAGCGCACGGCATCCCGCGCGTAGGGACTGAGACCGACGATCTGGGCGGGGTCGGCAAGCGTCATCAAAAGCTGATCGGTGCAGACGTTGATCGAGGCGACGCGCGGCAGACCGGCGGCCTGCGCCTGCGCTGCAAAGGTCAATATTAGAAAGGCCACGACAAAAACGCCGTTGCTTCGCCTGATGCAGGCCCGGATCGCCTTGCACAGACGATGCGACCACGCGACAGGCGGCATCGCGATCACGCTTCCGACCATGGAACGATGACGGTTTCGCGTTGATAGTCGGCCCGATAGGTCCTGACGCGAAAAATATTCTCGATGATTGTTTCCGATAGCGCGGTCGCAGGTGGTCCCTGCGACACCAGACGCCCCTCGGACAGCACGAGAGCGATATCCGCAAACCGCGCCGCGAGCCCGAGATCGTGCGTCACCACGATGACGAGTGTTCCGGTGTCGGCCGCGGTCCTCAGCCTGGTCATGACCTCGATCTGGTAGCGCGGATCGAGTGCTGCGGTCGGCTCGTCGGCCAGCAGAATTGGTGCTTCCACGGCCAGCACCCGCGCCAGCGCCACCCGGCCGCGTTCGCCGCCGGACAATTCCGTCACCGGGCGATCGCCCAAACCTGTGACGTCGGTCGCCTGCATCGCCCGCACCACCGCCGCGGCATCCGTCCCGGTCAGCCGCGCCGGATCGACCGCGCCATGCGGGTAGCGCCCGAGCGCCACGATATCCCGCGCCGGCAGCGGCCAGTGCATCTGGTGGCCTTGCGGCAGGTATGCGAAGCGGCGCGCGCGCTCGCGAAGGGTGAGCGAGGACAGCGCGTCGCCGCAAACCTCGATCGTCCCCTCCGATGGCAACAGGCCCGCCAGCGCCCGCAGCAAGGTGGTCTTGCCGGCGCCATTGGGTCCGACCAGCGCGGCAAGGCACCCGCGCGGCAGCGCCAGCGAAACCTCGCTCAGGACAACCCGCTTTCCGAGACTCACTGACAGCGATGAGGCAGTGAGAATGGCGGCTTCGCTCATGCGATGCCTCCGCCCAGCGCGCGACGCTCGCGCACGATCAGATACAGGAAGAACGGCACGCCGATCAGCGCGGTCAGCACGCCGACCTTGATGTCCGATGTCGAGGGAATGAGGCGAACCGCGATATCGGCCGCGAGCAGCAGCGCCGCGCCGGCCAGTGCGCTCGGCACCATCAGCCGCGCCGGGTCGTAACCGATCAGCGGACGCATCAGATGCGGCGCGACCAGGCCGATGAAGCCGATGGCGCCCGCGACGGCCACCGCGCCGCCGACGCCGAGCGCAACGCCGAGAATCGCCCACAGCCGCAAGCGGCCGACATCGACGCCGAGACTCTGCGCGGATTCCTCGCCGAGGCTGAGCGCGCGAAACGCATGGCGCCGGCTCATCAGGATCGCGGCCCCCGCGATGATGAACGGCAGCGCCAGCATCACATGGCGAAAGCTGCGGTCTTCCAGCGAACCCAGCAGCCAGAACGCGATCTCCAGCGCAGCGAAGGGATTGCGTGACAGGTTCATGGTCAGCGACGTCGCGGCTCCCGCAAGCGAGGAGATCGCAAGCCCCGCAAGGATCAGGATCAGCAGGCTGGCATTGCGCCCCGCGATCGCGAGCAGCACGAACACGGATGCAAACGCCGCGACGATGGCGGCAACCGGCAGCGCGAACGACCGCACGTCGATCCCTCCAAGCGCGATGACCAGCACCGCGCCGAATGCCGCCGCCTGCGGCGCGCCGAACAGCGAGGGCGATGCCAGCGGATTGCGCAGCAGGCCCTGCAAGGCCGCGCCCGACAAACCGAGAATGGCGCCGATCGCGAGCCCGAGGATCGCCCGCGGCAGGCGAATGTCCTGCACGATGATCCGCTGGACCTCGCTGCCGCCGCCGAACAAGGCGTCGAGAACGGCGACCGGCGACAATTTTACGGGACCAATGCCAAGCGACGCCAGCATCAAAAGCGCGACTCCCGCACATAGCGCGACCGTCACGACCGCTCGTCGGCGGGCCGCGATATCTTGCGTCATCATGCGGCGTTGGAAACGCGGCAGATCATCGGACCGGCCGGTCCGACAGCACAGTACGGGAAACCCAAAATTCGGGAGACCATGGCGATCCTTTCCGCCGACCCACCGTCGCGCGCACCAGAGTCTGATTCAATCACGTTGAAACAGAGTCTGGCCTTTTCCTTTGATCGAGCATGATCTTAGCCGAAAACCGGTTGCCACTTTTCGGGACCATGCTCCGAAGGCGTCGCCGGCCGGTCTCCTGGCTCGCGGCCGTTATCCGGATCCGATTTTCCTCACATGCGCGGCATGTTCGGCAGCGGAATGGACGCGGATGGCCGCTTACAGTTGCGGGGGCAGCCGCGGCGTTGGGGTCATATCCCCGCACCGCGTTCCCGTTTCACCTCCCTCGGGAGGCACCGATGACGCCGCAAACAAGCATAGTGGAACCAGCCGTGCAAGCCGCGAACGCATTCCTGCATTGGCGCGAAATCAGCGAGCTGCAATCCCGTCAGGGCTGCGCGAGATAACGCGGCAGCTCCTGCTCGAATTCAGGGAAGTAGCGTGAAATCAAGGAAATATCGAAGCGCGCGAGGATCGATTCCTTGGGCTCGCGGTCGAGCAGGAAGTGAAAGGCGGCCTCGACGCAGCGCTCGGGCGTGTGCTTGCCGGCTGTGAGCTGCTTGCCTTTGGCGTCAGACATCATGACGCGGTGGCGGCTCTCGCCATTTCCGTCGCGGACCACGGCCTCGAACTCACCCTCGCCGACGCGCTGAACCTTGATCATGGGTCACTCCATTCAGCAGCCGGCGGCGCGACGTCCTACCGCTCCATATGCTTTAATTCCTGTCGTTGCCGGAAATCGTTGGCTCCGGCCGAAATAAGGGCGCGGAACGACGTCCAAACGGCCGGCACTTGGACATATTCCATCCCAACTCCGCGATATTTGAAAGAAATCTTTGAAACAACGGCCATGCAGGACGTTATTGATCGATCCTCGGGATATGTTATCGAAAAGATGCTTGCCGTGCAGGGCAGCAAACCAATTCTTTTATCGAGGCTAGAGGAAGATCAATGATCGAAGATGATGAATTCAATGGCTTCGTGATCAGCTCGCTGCGCCGGGCCTTGGAACACGGCGCTGAAGCTTTTAATCGATTGATGCAAAAAGACGATGCATTTCTTCGCGAAAGTTTTGCGCGTTGCAGCATCGTGTTTGCCCTGTGGCCCGACGAGCAGGCAAAATGCGGCTTTGCGATGATGCCCATCAAGCGGGAAGCGCCGCCGGATCCGCTCAACGTGAAGGGCGAGGTGATGCCATGCCTGAGCAGAGAGGCCGCGTTTGCCTTGCAGGAGCGGTTTGGCGATCCGTCGTTGAAGGACGAATTCCAGCACTTCTCGGTCGACGGCGAGATTCCGTTTCCCAATCGCTTGAACTGAAGAGCGGCCAGAGTCCGGTTCAACTGCGTTGAATCAGACTCGTCGTTTATCTTTCTCGCCGCTTATCTTTTTTGGTGAGCATGATCTTTCCCGAAAGCCGGTTTCCACTTTCGGGATTACGCTCCGAGCCAGGGCTCGATCGGCGATGTCTCGCCGATGTGAGTCGGCCTCGCGAAGCGGACCGTTCCGTGCGACAGGCGAAAGAGCCGCGGTGCTGAGTGCGGGCTGCGATTGATGCGCTCGCATGTTTGTTCTCTCCGCTTGGAGCGGGGAAACCTGTCAATAGCCCAGCGCCACCGGGCGGAACGCTTGCAGCAGGTGCTGATCGAGCTTGTCTCCCATTTTCTCCATGAGCGCGAATGACTTGGCGTGCGTGAACGGGAGACGGTAGGCCCGCTGTTCGACCAGCGCCGCATGAATGTCCACGATCGTGGTCAGGCGCACGATGTCGCTGATCTGATCGCCGCGCAGACCGTCGGGGTATCCCGAGCCGTCGAGGAATTCATGATGGTGCAGGACGACATCGAGCATCTCCGGCGGGAAGCCGCCCTGCTTCAGCAGGGCTTCGTAGCCAAGCATCGCATGCCGGCGGATTTCAGTCTTCTCCTCGTCGGTAAGCTTGCCCGGTTTGTCGAGGATCGCGACCGGAACGAAGGCCTTGCCCACGTCATGCAACAATGCGGCGCGCGCCAGCCTGCGCTGATCGTCCTCGCGCAGCCCCAAGTGTTGCGCGAACGCTACGGCGAAGCCGGTGACGAACAGACAGTGGCGGTAGGTGTGGGTGTGATGACGACCGACGGCGGTCAGCCATTGGCGCAGCGATGTGCTCTTGATGGCCGCGAGAATCTGGCTCTCGGCCTCCAGCACGTCGTCGAATGCAAGCGGAATCCCGGTCGGAAGCTGCGTGAACATCTTCACCAGCACGGCATGCGCCGCCGCGATGCCCTGGTTCAGCGCCGTGCCGTTCACTGTCGCATCATCGTCGTCGGGGAATGCGAGACGGATGCGTTGCAGGATGACTTCTGCGTCGAACGGTCGTGAAATCGTATCCGTTGCGCCGAGCGCCCACGCCTGCATCGAGCCGTGGTGAAGCGCATCGGCAAGAACGAAGAGCCGTGGCACCGACCGGTAAGCCTCGATGCACAGTTTGTCGCGCACCTGCAGCACGCTTTCGGCTGAGCGCAGATTGATGTCGACGACGATGCCGGCAAAGCGGCCGGTCGGAGCGTCCGGAATCCCGGTGGCGGGGCTAGTGTCGACGTCGCCGACCTGTTGCAGGATCGCCCCGAGGTCGCCGCTGCGATCGCTCCGGTCGGATGCCAGGAGCAGGCGACGCCTTGCGCGCGATCCGGTTGTGGGCGTCGTCATCGATCCTCATCGGCTTGCAGTTCGGCGCTGCACGGACTTTAGCCAATAAGTAGATTCGCGAAGATTAAGCGGTATTATTAACACCGGTATAGCGGCCTGCCGATAATTCAACGGAAAACGTTGCTTTCGTTAACTTATGGGGATCCCGGCATGAGACGGGCCTGCAACACAAGCTGCGACGTTGATTTGCAAAAAGCGGCGGGCGCGCGCCAAAGCCCAAGTGCGAATGTGTTAGGATCGATTATCGAAGCTCGCGGAATTCAGGACCACGTTTTACGTGTCGGAAAGCATTACGTGTCAGCAAGCACAAGGGCGGTATCATGAAGCGGACATTGATCTGGGCCTCGGCCTGCGTTGTTGCGTTTTCCGCGGCGCGGAGCGTGCCGGGACATGCTCAGCAACTGGCAGCGACGCCCCCTTATTCACCGCCCTTTACCGCGACGCTGTCCAACAACACACCGCTGGCTTTCGGCATGGACGGCGCAACCGCGGCGAATGCGCTCGGCGTGCCGCTGAACTACATCAGCGGACGGCCGGGCAACGAAGTATTTCTGGCGTTTCGACGCTACGGCGGCAGCGGTTTCTTCGAGCGCAGGGACCGGCTCTATCTGCAATTCCGCAAAGGCCGTCTCGTGGGCTGGAAAGGCGATTGGGGCCATAACTGGATGTGGCGCTGATCAGCGCCACCTTGCGAACGCTAACGGCAGAACCGCGAAAGCCGTGCGGGGGCATTGATGAACGGGGACGGGGACGACAGCCGATACCGCCGCAGGGGCCTGTTCGCCAAATACGTCACGTCGCTCGTCGGGCTGGTCGTGTTCGTTCTCGCGGTCAACGGCGCGCTCGAGATCTGGATCAGCTACAACCAGACCCGGGCCGCGCTGGTTCGCGAGATGTCGGAGAAGGCGGGTGCGGCGGCGCATCGCATCGAACAGTCGATCGTGGATCTGGAGCGCCAGGTCAGCTGGGTGACGCGCGCCAGCGTCGTCACGGTCGAGCAGCGGCGCGCGGACTACGCGGAATTGCTCAATCAGGTGCCGGCCGTGAGCCGGATCTTCCAGCTTGACGGGCAGGGGCATGAGCAGCTTCGGCTGTCGCGTCACTCAGTCTCGTTCGGCAGCGGCGCTGATTTTTCCCGCGATGTGAGATTCACGCAGGCCGTCGCGAAGGGCATCACATACGGGCCGGTTTTCTTCCGTGAGCAACAGCCCTTCATGTCGATCGCCATCGCTCACGCCGGGCGGGACGCCGGCGCGTCAGTCGCGGAAATCGATCTTCGCTTTCTATCCGGATATATCGACGAGGCGCAGGCCGGACGAATTGGCTCGGCCTATGTCGTGGACACGAACGGCGTCCTGCTCGCCGGCTCCGACAAGGACATGCAACCCGGCAAGAATTTGTCCGCGCTGCCGCAGCTTGCGGCGTTGCTGAAATCCGGCACCGCGCCCTCCGTGTCGGGCACGAGCGGTGAAGGCAATGCGGTGCTGACCGCCTCGAGCCCGGTCCCAAAGCTCCGCTGGTTCGTGCTGTTCGAGCAACCCGCAAGCCAGGCGCTCGCGCCGATCCATGACCTTTTGATACGCACCGGCGCTCTGGTCGCGTTTGGCCTTGCGCTCGCGATCCTCGCCGGCATCCTGCTGGCGCGGCGCATGCTGGTCCCGATTCAGGCCCTCAACACCGGCGCGCGGCGGCTCGGCGGCGGCGACTTCGAACATCGCATCGACGTCAGGACCGGCGACGAGCTGGAGCAGCTCGCCGGGCAGTTCAACAGCATGGCCGGACAGCTTCGCGAGACCTATTCCGACCTCGAACGCAAGGTCAGGGAGCGGACGCGCGAACTCGCGCAATCGGTAAGTGAACTCAAGGCGCTCGAAGAGTTCGGCCGCGCCGTCGCCTCCTCGCTCGATCTCGGCGCCGTGCTGCGCTCGGTCGCTGGCTGCGCGCTCGAAATCACCAAAGCGGATGCCGTGCTGATCTACGGCTTCGATGCGGAAGCTCGCCGCTTCGATCTCATCGAGGCCAGCGGCGCGGAAAAGCCGGCGGACGGCTACCCCTGCGCCATCAGCGCCGATGATGGGCTGCTGGGTCAGGCTGCCGCGACCGGCCAGCCGATCGCAATTGAAGACTTCGCAACGTCGGACGCAAATCCGCTCGCCGATGCCGCGACCGCCGCCGGCTTCCGTTCCGTGCTGGCGGTGCCGCTGGTCGATCAGCAAGGCGTCCTCGGCGCGCTGATCGTGCTGCGCCGGAGCACGGGCGTGTTTTCGCCGAACCTGCTCGGGTTGATGCAGACGTTTGCCCATCAGTCAGTGCTGGCGATGCGCAACGCGCGGCTTTTCCACGAGGTCGATCAGAAAGGCAAGGAACTCGCCACCGCGCATGGCATCGTCCAGCAGCAAGCTGACAGGCTGCAGCAACAGACCTATCAACTGCTCAACTGGAACAAGTCGCTTGAGGAGCAGGTCGGCAAGCAGCTCGGAGAGATCGAGCGGATCCGGCGGCTCGAACGCTTTCTCGCGCCACAGGTCGCGCAGCTCGTCGCCTCGTCCGATGGGCAGAACTCGCTGCTGGATAGCCATCGCGGCGAAGTCACGGTGGTGTTCTGCGATCTGCGCGGCTTCACGGCCTTCACCGAAAGCTCGGAGCCGGAAGAGGCGATGAACGTGCTGCGGGAATATCACGCGGCGCTGGGCGAACTGATCTTCAAGTACGAAGGCACGCTGGACCGTTATGCCGGCGACGGCGTGATGATCCTGTTCAACGCGCCGATCCCGGTTCCGGATCACACCTCGCGCGCGGTGCGGATGGCGGTGGAAATGCGCGACAGCATTGGGGTGCTGTCGCAGAAATGGCGCAACCGCGGTCACAGCCTCGGCTTCAGCGTCGGGATCGCCGTCGGCTACGCGACGCTGGGCCAGGTCGGCTTCGAGCGCCGGCTGGAATATGCGGCGATCGGCAGTGTGACCAATCTCGCCTCAAGGCTATGCGACGAAGCCAAAGCGGGCCAGATCGTCGTCAATCAGCGCGCCTACGGCATGGTGGAGCATTTTGTCGATGCAACTCCGCTGAAGCCGCTGGCGCTGAAAGGCTTCCACCACCCGGTCGCGGCGGTCGAGATCCATCGCTGGCAGGACCGCGCCGGCGGACGTTGAATCGCCATTCCGGCTTGAATAGGTTTGCTCTCCGTCGATCCTGGAGCGATCGCAAGCCGTCACTGCAATTGCGCTATGTTTTTTCGGAAAGAATCTTTCGATGACGATGAAATCCTTCGACCCGCATCGCATTGCGACAAAGGCGATCGCTCTCGCGGTCGTGCTGGGGACGGCCGTCGTCGCGTCTCAAGGGTTTGCGGCCGGCGAGCAGGAGACCCCGAGCGGCCCGGCCGTCTCGGTCCTGAAAGCCGCGAAGTCCTGTTTCACCGCTACCGTCGAGGTCAGCGGAATTCTGATCCCGAAGAATGAGGCGGCCGTGCGTCCGGAGCGGCCGGGGCTGAAGGTCACCGAGATATTGGTCGAGCCGGGGCAAAGCGTGACCGCGGGGCAGGTGCTTGCCCGTCTCAACCGGGCCGAGGGCGGATCGGCGCAGGTTCAGGCGCCGGTCGCTGGACTGGTCAGCGGTTCCACCGCCGAGATCGGCGCGATTGCCTCGGGCAAGGGCGAGGCCTTGTTCAATATCGTCACCGGCAACGAGTTCGATCTGGTCGGCCAGGTGCCGACCGCTGATCTGGCGAAGCTGGCGGTCGGTCAGACGGCCAGGGTCGTGGTGGTGGGCGGCGGCGACATGGATGGCAAGGTCCGGCTCGTCGCGCCGACGGTCGAACCGAACAGCCAACTCGGGCAGGTCTTCATATCCGTCGATCCGAGCCGGCACATGCTGGTCAATGCGTCCGGCCGCGCGATCGTCAAAACCGGCGAGAGCTGCGGCATCGCGGTGCCGCTGACGGCGGTCCTGTACGGGAGCGCGGGCACCGTCGTTCAGGTGGTCCGGCGCCAGCGCGTCGAAACCCGGCGCGTCGAGGTTGGGTTGCTGTCGGGGGGACAGGTCGAGATCCGAAAGGGATTGTCGGACGGCGACGTGGTGGTGGCGCGCGCCGGCGCCCTGCTGCGCGAAGGCGACCCGGTGAGGCCGGTCACGGCTGACGCGAGCGGGAAGTAAGCTGCTTCAACTGCCGGCCTTGCGCGAGGCGGTCGTGGTTCCGGACCCGAACGGCACGTCCTGCACCAGCGACGACGACACCGCCGGAACCTGTTGGCCTTCGCTCGCGTGGGAAACAGCGGCACGCGTCTTGCCGAACACAGCTTCGGCGTCCGGATTGGGCGTGTCCAGGCTCTTGAGCAATTCCGCCATCAGCAGGCTGTTATGCCCGCCCGACTCGTCGACCACCTGTCCCGGCGTCGCCGACGACAGGATCAGCGCATTGTCCGGCACGTTGATCGGCGCGAGGCCATGGGAGTAGGAACGGAAGCGGCGCTCATAGGGGTTGCGCCGCGATGCGTCGATCACCGCGAGCTTGACCCTGGCGGAGCGTTCCTTCATCGCGCCGAGAACGGCCTCGACGGACAACCCGTCACGCCGAACGTCGGCTTCCTTCCAGATACGCGCATCGACCGGGATCATATAGCTCTCGCGGCCGGACTGAATGCCGAAGCCGCTGAAGAACAGGAGCGCCGTCGTATCGGGACCGATCTTCGCTTCCAGGCGGCGGACAGCGCTGCGCATGTCATCCGCATTGGCGTCCTCGACCATGATGACGTCGAAGCCGTCCCGCCGCAGGATCGTCGTCAGCGCCCGCGCATCGTTGATGGATTGCTTCAGCGGCTCGTTCGCATCCGGATAGTGACCGTTGCCGATGACCAGCGCGACCCGCGGCGGCTTGACGGCGATGCTGCCGGTGGTGTCGTCGGCGACAGCGAGGGCGTCCGCGACCTCCACGCTCCGTTTGTTGAGCGCGGCATGGGCTCCGATCGCCAGTGACACCATCCCGACCAGGACAGCGGCCAGAGTGACCGACCGGGAGGAGAGGCGAAGCTGCCCGAATGTCATAACGATCAATTCCTGGTCATGCGCGATGGCGCTCCAAGGTCGCGCCAACGCCGGATCGGTTTGAGGGGGTGCCTGAACTGTGGCGGTGAAACATGCTCGTTCTGCGGCACTGCAACATGAAGGTCATACCCTGCACGTCCCCCATGAGCAACACGAAACCTTTATTTATTGGAAACACAATTGGTTAAGCACCTGCCGCAGCCTCTGAAAACCGAAAAAGGCCGTCACGAATTCCCAGGAGAGGCGGAATCTGAAGGCGATCAACCTGCCGCGGCATGGCGGTGCGATGCCGTGAGATGGGTCACATTTGTATTTTTTGCTTATTCGTATAGCTTTTCAATGGCTTGGCTGAATCGGGCTGTCGATGCTGTCCACCCCTGGGAGCGCAGAGAAAAGCATGACTGCTCGCCATGTCGCCGGCGCCGTCTATCGCGCGCTGACCAACCGCAAGGACGGTCCGTCGCTGTACGACCTCTGCGATCCCCTGCTGCTGCGGCATCGCGGCGGCGATCCTCATCTGGCCAAGTTCTACAGGACCGCGCTGGCCAATCCGGCCCTGCGTCCGCTGTTGCGGCGGGCCGGCCTGCCGGAACTGCGGGACGAGGCCCGGTTTCGGGAACTGCAGGACGCGCTGCGGCACGCGCGGGACGATGAATGCCCGGACTGGGCGGCGATCGGCCGGCCGGTGGCCGCATTGCTGGACACCGTGACGTTGCACCACCCCCGGCCCAACCGGACGGCCGCAGCGGGACCGCCGCCAGGCCTCGCCGAGATCGAACGCATCATCCGGACCTGCGGCGCGCACCTGCTCCGGTCGTTTGAGAAGAACGGCTTCATCCCGACCTATGCCGCGTTCAACCTGATCGGCGATCCTGATCTGCGCGGCCGGGAGTTTCTCGCCGCCCTCACCGGCCTCGATGCGCGGGGCTACAAGAACTCGACGCTGCTGTTCAATCTGGCGCGGGTCTTCATCGCGCGGTCGCCGGCGCGCGAGGTGATCAACCCGCCGTGGCGGGGCATCGCCGAACCGATGTGGGAGCCGGTGCAGATCCGGCATCGCTCGGCCTATTACGACGCATTCTTCACCGAAGCGCTTTTGAGCTTTGCTGAAACCGGTCTTACGACGCCTGCGGAAACCGAGGCGATCCGCCGCGCGGGCACGCAGATGATCGATTTCTGCCTCAAGACCAGCCGTGAGGATGTGCTGTCGCGCGATGGCGAGCGCGTCAGCGTGATCACCGCGCTGGCGCCTAATCCCCATCCGCGCTTCAGCCGCTTCTTCGCGCAGATCAAGCAGGACCTCGGCTTTGCCATCTACGTTCCTGACTGCGACACCACGGCCTGCGCATTCTCGGCCGCGACGCAGGCCGGCTCGACCGATCCGATCCTCGATCAGCCGCTGCTCGATTTCTACGCCGGCTATCAGGCAGGCGGCGGCGCCAACGAGCGACTCGTGACCGTGCCGCTGAACGACAACATCGATTACGACGGCGGCATCGTGACCTGGATCGACAATCTCGCGGGGGACCGCCCTTACGGCAACGATCTCGATCCTACCCTCAATCTCGACGTTCTCGAAGTCAGCTTCCGCAATTGTTCGCGGTGGCGCGCTCTCGAAACGCCGCGCCGCCTGCAGACGCTGCAGCGGATCATCGGCTTCCAGAGAAGGCTGGTCGAAAGCGGCGCGTTCAGCGATCCCAGGTCCCATATCTACTATCTGCCCGAACTCTACTGCGCCTACTTCGGGCGCTGCCACGCGGCATTCGCGGCGCTGCCCCCCGCCGCCCGCCGGGCGATCGATCCCGATGAGAGCTTCGGATATATCCGAGGCCGGGTTCTGGCGTATGTGCAGGACACGTTGATGTCAGCCGAGATGAACGCCTTCGACGCCGCGCTGGCGCTGATCGCGTTGGGCCATCTCGGCGCCGACGCGGCCGCCTTCACGCCAGCGCTCAACTGCATCGTCGCCAATGCCGGCGAGGGCGGGCGACGCGGACCTTTCAAGGCCTACGAATGGAACAAGATGAAAACGCCGACGCGCATTGTGGTGGGGGGGCCCGAAGTGACGTCGGCCTTCGTGCTGATGGGGCTCGCGCTGGCCCGCAAGGCGCTGCGACCGCCGGCAAAACGGTAGGTCTCGCAGTTCCATGGATGCGCATGTATAGGATGACCGGTGCGGTTGGGTCGTCAGCGGCGGGATCGTCCGTTTCAACGCAAGGAGAGCAGCATTGTGGTGACCGCCATCGAGACGATCGAGCAACTCGAGGCCATCTACGGCCAGCCCGGCGAGGCGGCAACCATCAAGGTGGCCTACAGAATCACGCCGTCCTATCGCGCGCTGATCGAAAGTTCGCCCTTTGCTATATTGGCGACCTGCGGCAAGGAGGGGCTTGACTGCTCGCCGCGCGGCGACCTGCCGGGCTTCATTCGCGTTCAGGACGACCTCACCTTGGTCATTCCGGACCGGCGCGGCAACAACCGCATCGATTCGCTGCGCAATCTCATTCGCGACCCCAGAGCGGCGTTGCTGTTCCTGATTCCGGGATCGGGCACCACGCTTCGCGTCAACGGCCGGGCGCTGGTGTCGGCCGATCCCGGGCTGCTGGCGTCGTTCGGGGTCGAAGGCAAGACGCCGCGCTCGGTCATCATCATGACCGTGGAGGAGATCTACTTTCAGTGCGCGCGCGCCATCATCCGTTCGCATCTGTGGGACCCCGCCCGCCACGTCGACCTCAAGAGCCTGCCGACGCCCGGCGAAATCCTCGCGGAGATGAGCAAGAGCCGCGTCGGCGGCGAAGAATACGACAAGGCATGGCTCGAGCGCGCGCGGCAGACGATGTGGTAGCGGAGTTCCGGCAGGAATCGGGATCGCCGCTATTGCGGGAGTAAGGCAGTCCGGGAGTGATGCTACTCGGTCTCAAGGGTGAATTGCGATGAGCAAGCAGTCGGAATTCGCGGTCATTCTCAAGATGAACCCGTTGTTTTCGGATCTTGGCGCGGATGATCTGCAACGGATGGCGGCGCTTTGCCATACCCAGCAGCTCGACGTCGGCGAAGTCTTGTTTCAGAAGGGCGATGAGGGCGATGCGCTCTACGGCGTGCGCCGCGGCCAGGTCCGGATCGAAACCGGCGCCTCCGACGGCGGCCGGCTGACCCTGAATTTTCAGGGGCCGGGAGATCTGTTCGGCGAAATCGCGGTGCTCGACGGGCAGTCCCGCACCGCCGACGCGGTGGCGGGCGAGCCGACGGAGCTGTTCGTCCTGCGCCGCGGCGATCTGCTGGCCTTTTTGGAGCGGGAGCCGAAAATCGCGATCCGCCTGATCGAACTGTTGTGCCAGCGCATCCGCTGGATCAGCGAGCGCATGGAGGAATCGGTGCTGCAGCCGCTGCCGGTGCGGATGGCGCGGAGGCTGTGCGCGCTGGCCGACGACTACGGCTCGGAGGTTCATATCTCGCAGGAACAGCTCGGCGTTTACGTCGGCGCGGCGCGCGAGAGCATCAATCGCCAGCTCCAGCAATGGCGCAAGGACGGCATCCTCGATCTGCAGCGCGGCCGCATCCTGCTCAAGAACATGAGCCGGTTGACCGACGTCGCGCGCAACGCGTGAAAACTGCGTTACTCGATTGTCGTCGTCGGTCCGCTCTCCTCGTGGGGTTCGCCGTTCGACGAGATCACCTTGCGGCCGAGGCGAGCGAAAAAGTTGCCGACATCGTCCATCATCAGGAACATCGCGGGCACGAACACCAGCGACAGCAGCGTTGAGAACAGCAGGCCCCCGATCACCGCGAGCGCCATCGGTGAACGGAACTCGCCGCCCGCGCCGAACGCCAGCGCGCTCGGCGTCATGCCGGCGACCATCGCGACGGTGGTCATCACAATGGGGCGGGCACGCTTCATGCCGGCATCGATGATCGCCTCCTCGCGCGCGCGCCCCTCGCGGATCGATTCGATGGCGAACTCCACCAGCATGATGGCGTTCTTGGTGACGATGCCCATCAGCATCAGGATGCCGATCCAGACCGGCGTCGTGAGCTGCTTTCCCGTCAACAGCAGGGCCATGATCGCGCCGCCGATCGAGAGCGGCAGCGAGAACAGGATGGTGATCGGCTGCAGGAAGGTGCCGAACAGCAGCACCAGCACGGCGTAGACCATCATCAGGCCCGCCGTGATCGCGGTGGCGAATCCCTCCGACAGTTCGTTCAGGCTTTCGGCGTCGCCGGAAGGGTTGACCGTCACGCCCTTCGGCAGGGTCTTCATCACGGGCAGTTCGTGGATCTGCCTTGTCGCATCGCCGAGCGCGGCGGTGCCGACGAGGTCGGCCGCGACGGTGGCCTGCCGCTGCCGGTCGTAGCGGTTGATGCTGGTCGGACCCTGATCCAGCCTGATATCGGCGACGACGGAGAGCGGGACGTGGCCGCGGCCGCCGCCGATCGGCACCTGCATCTGCTCCAGCGTCTTCAGGTCGGCGCGGGCGCTGTCCTCCAGCTGCACGCGGATCGGAACCTGGCGGTCGCCGGCGTCGAACTTCGCCAGCGCCGGCCCGACATCGCCGATGGTGGCGACGCGGATGGTTTGCGACAGTTGCTCGGTCGAGACGCCGAGACGGGCGGCGAGGTCGGCGCGCGGCTGGACGCGCAGTTCGGGGCGGTCGAGCGAGGTCTCCGGCGTGATGTTGGCGAGCAGTGGAATGCGTTTCATCTGCGTCGCCAGTTCGTTGGCGACATTGCCGACGATGCCGATGTCAGGTCCGGTCACCACCAGCGATACGGCGCGCAGGCCGTTCTCGTCGAGAAACCAGTAGCGGATGTCGGGTATGCTTTCGAGCTCCTGTCCGATCGAGAGTTCAAGTTCGCGCTGGGTCATGTTGCGGTCGTGCTTGGGCGTGTAGTTGATGATCAGCGAGGCGCGCCGCACCTCCTGGATGCCGGGCGGCACGCGACCGCCGTCGACGAACACGCTTTTCACCTCCGGCCGCTTGCGCAGCCGCGCCACGATGTCTTCGGTGACCTTCTCTGTGTAGGCAAGCTGCGAGCCCGGCGGCAGCTCCATCGCCAGCAGCGAGCGGGCGGTGTCCTGCGCGGGCAGGAACCCCTGCGGCAACAGCTTGATGGAAAGAATCGAGGCGGCGAAGACCGCAAGCCCGATCAGGACCGTCACATAATAGTGCCGCGCCGACCAGGTCACGACGCTGGCATAGCCGCGCAGCACGCGGCCGGGCGGCGAAGGCTCATGCGGATGAGCCTTCATGAAATAGGCGGCGAGCACCGGCGTCACGAAACGCGCGGCCAGCAGCGAGAAGAACACCTGCACCGAGACGGTGATCCCGAACTGCTTGAAGAACTGCCCGGCTATGCCCGACATGAAGCTCGCCGGCGCGAAGATCGCGATGATGGTGAGACTGATCGCGATCACCGCGAGACCGATTTCGTCGGCGGCTTCCAGCGCGGCGCGGTAGGGCGACTTGCCCATCCGCATGTGGCGCACGATGTTCTCGATCTCGACGATGGCGTCGTCGACGAGAATGCCGGTCGAGAGCGTGATGGCAAGAAAGCTGACCAGGTTCAGCGAGAAGCCGAGAATGTCCATCGCCCAGAAGGCGGGAAAAATCGACAGCGGCAGCGAGATCGCGGCGATGACGGTAGCGCGGATGTCGCGCAGGAACAGGAAGACGATGATGACGGCGAGCGTCGCGCCTTCGAACAGGGTCGAGATCGCCGCCTCATAATTGCCGAGCGTGAAATCCACCGAGGTGTCGATCAGCTTCAGCTCGACGTCGGGATATTGCTCCCTCAGCAGGTCGATCCGCGTCTGCACGGCCTTCGCCACCACGACGTCGCTTGCGCCCTTGGAGCGCTTGATGCCGAGCGCGACCACGGG
>NZ_MKSM01000112.1 GCF_001897285.1 Nitrobacter sp. 62-23 | reverse complement strand
ACCACCTTCGATTTCGGCACCGTCAGCATCGCCGTGGTCAACGGATAGGTCACTTGATCTTCGACGACCTGCGGCGCTTGCCCGGGATATTCGGTGTAGACGATCACCTGCACGTCGGAGAGGTCGGGGATGGCATCGAGCGGCAGGGTGCGCAGCGCATAGATGCCCGCCGCGATCGCGAACACTGTCCCGATCAGGACGAGCATCAGATTTCGCGCCGACCAGGCGATCAGGCGGGCGATCATTTCGATTTCTCTCCGTCTGTAAATGCCTGCAAGGCCGATTTCAGGTTGCTTTCGGCATCGATCAGGAAGTTGGCGGCAACGACAACGCGATCGCCTTCGCCGACGCCTTCGCGGATCTCAGTGTAGTCCTCGCCGTGCGTGCCGACCTTGACTTCACGCGGCTCGAAACGGCCTTCGCCTTTGTCGATGAAAACGATCTGCCGGGCTCCGGTATCGATCACCGCGCCGTTGGGTACCGCGACGACGGGCTTTTCCGCACCCGACGCGATTTCAACGTCGGCGAACATGTCGGGAAGAAGCACGTCGTCCGGATTGGGTAGTTCGATACGTACCTTGGTGGTGCGCGTCTCGGTGTTGACCTGGGGATAGATCAAGGCGACTGATCCCTTGAACTCCCGACCCGGCAGGCTCCGGACCCTGATCGTCGCAGCCGCGCCGATCTTTACGGCATCGATATCCTGTTCGGCGACGTCGGCGATGATCCAGATTACAGACGTGTCAGCCAACCGAAACAACACGTCGCCGGGCATCGCCCGCATGCCCTCGACGGCCGTTCGCTCCAGAATCACGCCGTCGCGCGGAGCCGTCCAGGTAATGGTCAGCGGGACCGTTTTGGTGCGATCGATCTCGGCGATTACGTCGGCGGGCACGGCCAGGTTTTCGAGTCGCCGCCGCGCGCCCTCGATCAGTTGCTTGCGTCCCGCGAGATTGGCAGTTCCAGCGCTGTCCCCGACGATGGAGAGATATTGGGCGCCGGCGGATGCCACATCCGGGGAATAAAGCTTCAGAAGGGGCTGTCCCTTGGTGACATGATCGCCTGTCGTGACGTTCTCGACGCTTTCGATGAATGACTGGGCTCGCAGCGAGATTACCGCCACGCGCCGCTCATCGAGCTTGATCGTTCCGGGCGCGCGGATGGGCCGCGTCACGGTGCGCAGAGCGGCGGGCTCGGAGCGCACGCCGGTGCGCTGCAATTTGCCTGGTGAAATCTGGATTGTGGAGGCGTCGTTCTGGCCTTCATAGACGGGGATGTAGTCCATCCCCATCGAGTCCTTCTTCGGAACGGGAGAGGTGTCAGGGAGACCCATCGGATTGCGATAGAAGAGAATACGCTTGGCCCCGGAGTTTGCGTCCTGGGTCGGCGTTGCAGCTTCGACGGGCTTGGCGGGCTGGGATCCGAGGAGGGCTGCGACACGAAGCGGGACCCAGCCAGGCAACGTTTGGTTAGAGTGGCCGAGTCGATAGCCAACTCCCAGCATTGCGACGAGTGCGCTTGTAGCAAACGCAACGAGCACGATCCGTTTCGCGGTCGATCTTCCGGTTTGGGCGCGGGGCCTCACGTATCCATCCTCGAATGGACGGTGTTCGGTCAACTTATCCATCAGTAGTGTACCCCTTGCACTGCTGCGGAATGCCGCAACTGAACCTGATTGCGTCTTTCCGGCAGAAACGATGTCAGCCCGGGAAGCGATCGCAAGCGGGTCGCCCGTTTCTGGCGATCCCTCCGTACCCGACCGCAAGCGGGTCGCCCGTTTCTGGCGATCCCTCCGTACCCGACCGAGCCGTGCTCGGCCGGGCACATCAGTCCACCGGTCGAAGATCGTACAAACGAACCACCGATTAGATCGCACCGGACACCGGACCGGTTACAGGCTCACGGCGATGTGAAAGACCCACTTGAATGGTCATTCGATGCCCCGAAAGCCGATTGATGCCGAGGCCGAACGATTCATGGACGCCTTTCCGAATGCAAAGTTCATCGATTGGCATGATGATCGGACGGCGGCTGTTTCAGCCGTGACGGTCTTTTTGCTTCGGTGCATCTTGCTTGTCGTGACGCTCGTTGCTGGCCTTCATCATTTGATTGCAGCTTTCCATCATCTGCTGCATTTGGCTCATCATGCCCATCATTCCCTGCATGCCTTGTGAGCCGTTGCCCATCATGGGTTGATTGGTTTCCGTCGGCGTCTTCGGTGGCGTGGACGTTTCGTCCGCCTGGACGGCGGCGGAAGCCGCTAACGACGCAATCAATGCGAGCGGGATGAGAGTGGTGATCTTCATTTTGTTGCCTTTCTAAAGAATGGCGCGCGTCGGTGGTGAACGCGGGCTGCGGTGCGGTTTGGAGTAGATTGCGACGCTTCGCGTCGCTCGCATCCCGAGGCATTGTTGCCACGAGAACATAGGTGCAGGGCGCACATGGCCAGACAGGGGAGGACTGGCAGGAGGAATGGCAGGGCACCTGATACCACGAGCCACCGCCAGTTGAACGCGATTCCGGCAAGCAACGCCGATGCAGCCAAGACCAGCCACAGCGTACGGCTGCGAGAATCAAACGTGCCAAGCATTCGGCGTTGGACGTCCAACGTTGGCATTAACATGGTCACCGTCGCGTCTTCCCGATCGTTCATGCACTATGCACCCACGTCTTGGCGCTCACCCTGGAAAGCGAGCGTCATCTGTTAGTTCGGGAAAAGGGTGCGTCCGGTTACAAGCTCACGATCTCGTGAGATCAGGCAGCCGACAGGAGTCCATCGGCATCAACGAACCCGAGGTCAGGTATCGTCTTCGCACTTACGTCCGCCGATGGCACGGCTTCCCGTCTCGAGATGAAGCCGATCTGGAATCCAAACACGCAGCCGATCTTGTCGAGGGTTCCGCGGGTCGGATTCGCGCCGCCTTCGGGAGTTCCGCGACCTGACGGATGGTCCGTCGATTTACCAACGCAGCAATTTGGGCCCGAGCACGGCGCCGGTGACCGTACATAAAACGATTGTGCCACCATACCAGAGCGCAATGAAGGGAAGCAGGTCATCCATGCAATGCAAAGCGTAGGCGGTTGCGCTGACGCCGCCCGCGACGAGTCCTGCAAGCGCGCCGGTGCGGACCAGGTCCGTAGGCGCGGCGCGGCGAACCGCCGACATGATGGCGGCGAACGGCACGACCGCGACCGTCGGGATGGCGATCAGACACTCAAGCCAATAGCTGCCGAATACCATGGTCTCCCAGTGCGACCGCGGTGCCGTGGCCAGACTGATCGCCGCGATGATCATGGCCGCGAGAAACGGCAGGACGGTGAGGGCGAACCGGACCCGGAATTCGCCGCCGGGACGGATGTACTTGACCAGGTAATGCGAGGCCAAAATCACGACCGACAAACTGAAGGCCAGTTTTGCGACCAGGAAGACTTGGGCGTGCATCTCGTTGAGGTCGGTGCGAACGCCGAGGACAAAAACCACCGCCAGCAGGGATGCCGCGGCGCCAACCAAGATTGCAATCCGGACGTTCCGGACAACTTCCCGCGTATCGACCGGGTCGACCTGCGAACTGAGCATGGAAATCAATTCATTGGTTTTCACGCTTTGGTCTCCCGTGCAATCAATGCGGTGAGGATCTTCAGCCCTCGGTGAATGTTGACCTTGACGGCGGATGGCGACATCCCGCTACGATCGGCGGCCTCGGCCACGCTCAGGCCGTCGAGCTTCACGTATTGGAGCGAAAGTCTCATTCGTTCCGGTAACCTCTCAAAGAGCTTGGCGAGATCGAGTTGGCTTTCAGCGGCGGCGTTGTCGTCGGATGCCAGGATGTATTCGGCGTTTTCCAATGGCACGTCCGCCGTCGTGGTCCTGGTGCGCCGCAAATGGTCGATCAGCTTGTAGCGGGCAATGGCGTACACCCACGGCGTCAGCGGCTGCTCCGGATCGTAGGTGTGACGTTGCGTGTGGATGACGATCAAGGCTTCCTGCACGAGGTCTTCAGTTTCCTCGGCCGGGCGTCCGGATCGCAAAAGTCTGCTCTTGTAGTAGCTCCGCAGATGTCCGCTCAAAGCCGTCAGCAGCGATCGATGCGCGATGGAGTCGCCTTGGAGGCTCGCCGTCATGAGCGCTTTGAGGTCGGACTCCTTCGTCATTTCTCCCTCTTTGAATTCGAATGAAGAATGCCCACGGTTACACTCTCACGAGATCGTGAGGCCCGCGCGGCGCGAAAGCCATGCTCAATCGCGAAGTGGGGGTCGGATGGAAATGCGTCCATTGATCAAACCGTTCGGACTTCAAAAACTCTGCTGGGAGTATAGCTTGCATCTGACTGCGCGCGGGTTGCGGATTCGCAATGTCTCGGGCCGTCAGATGAACCGTTAGCGACCTACGTTAACACCATCTTCCATCTCACAGGCCAAGTCAGGCGACTACGTGGCGCCCGACCGACTTCGGCACCGAGCGAAAGCTGCTGATCCGGCGTCAGTCGGGACGGCGGGTTGAATGCAGGTGTGGATGCGAAGTCGGCCGGAAATGATACCGTTCCGTCCGATCTCCCAACCTCTTTCCTTTCCCGCAACTTCCGTCTGCGCGGCGAGGAATTCAACCGCGCTCACATAGTCGTGACCTGTAACCGGCGCAGCTTCGTTTCCGAATTCATTCATGTGCGGTCCATTCAGGATCGGACGGCTGAGGAATCGTGGGAGGTAAAAATGTGCAGATCAAGCCTGATTGCATTGTTGTCGTTGTTATTGGTCGCTTCAGCATCGCCAAGCTTTGCGCGCGCGACCGGGACCGAGGCACGCTTGGGTCCTCAGAGGACCTCGACCGCGGAGCAGATGGCACCTGTGATGCCCCGCACCGATCGGGCCGCTGCTCCACGTCCGCGCCCGAAAACTTGCAACTATCGCGGAGGACCCAAAACGGGTATCTGGTCGTGCGAATAATTTTCCCGGCCTCACAAGGGCAAGGCCACCCGCAGCACGGGGCGGGCTGCCTGACTGCTCCGCGAAGTGCAATCGATCGGTCCGATCCCGATAAAGAGACCTACGTCTTTTTTGAGAACGTGCGGCAGCGCCGCGCAGGGGATCAAACCAATGCGATGGGATCATCGCATCGGGTCTTAACGATCGAGTACCCGATTCAACACCCACTGTTTCGCGCAACCACTCGTGGCGTAATCATCTGATTTTGATCGGGATGATGATGTCGCCGCCGAACGTAAATTGCGAACGCTTCGTTCCGGCGCCGAATGGCGTCGTTCCGTTCAACGAAGTATCGTAACGAACTTCGGGCCTGACAACCAGGCCGTCGAATTCTTTGGGTACCGGGGGCCTGATCGCAAGTCCGACCGTCAGGGCGCCGTAGGTGGTCGCGCCGCCGCCGATCGCCGTACCCAACGGATTGCCATGCTCGACCCTGACAAAGTCTAGGTTGCCGGGGAATGCGGCAACGAAGAAACCACTGTTGTCGCGCCAGACTTCTCCGCGTCCGGTGATCTTGAGCCAATCGTTGAGGGCATAGGTGACGTATTGCGCGACGCCGCTTCCGACCGCGTTGAAGCCGTCCTCACGAATATAGTTCAGGTCGGTGGTGAGCGTGAGCTTGTCGGTTGCCTTCCAGACGATCGTCACATCGTTGAGATAACGCAGAGCCCTATTCGGATTGACACCCGCAAGCACGGCCGACGAGACATTGGGATTTTCCGGGCCGATGTGGGTCGTCGCCAGCACGGTCAGCGCGCCGTCCATCAAATTGAGTCCGATCCCACCGTGGAACGCCGCAGCCGTGTTGTTGTCGCCGCCATTGAAGCGGTCGAACCTGTTGCCGAAGGTTGTATTCACACCGGTGTCGATGCCAGCATAAACATCGAGGAGGTGCGTTAGATGGGTGGTCGTCATGATCCCGGTGTGCTTGAACGGAATGCCGAAATTGAAGATGTAGGAGTGCGAGTAGAGCGCATTGTCCGGCGCGTAAATAACTTCGGCGCCTTCCAGGGTTACGTATTGTCCGACCTTCACATCCACGCCACCCGACGTGAGCCACGGCAAATGAAACAGAGCGTGGGCCTCGACGATGTCAAACTGATTGCGGCCGCTGATCGATTGATCGAACTCACCCAGAAAATGCGTGTACCGGGCATCCGAGCCGTACATCGCCTGGAACTTGAATCCGAAATCGTATCCGCTCGCTTTGGGATCGAGCGGACGCTGAACCGTCAGCAGCGCCTGGTTCATCAACAGGGAATTGGCCTTATCGGTGAAGAGGTGGCCAAAATTAATGCCGCCGGAAGGCCCCTCATTGAAGGTGATCCCCGCTTGCACATGGCCGGTTATGGTGACGGTATCCCACCAGGACGGCAACGCGGGTACGGAAGTGCGCGCCTTCGTCGTCAAATCTGCACCCGCCGCGCCGCCGACCGAAAACACCAAAACGACCAGTCCGAGCAGTACACCCTTCCGCATTGTAGGCTCCCCCGCGCGACTACTTGCAATTTCGTCCTGTCTTGGAATTCAACAAAGCTTATCACGCTCCTTTTCCGCGGGGCGGTGATGGATCACCCAGAGCTCGACCGCGCCAATGGCTGCGACGACGATCCCCACCACGAGATGCACCTGCATCGCCATGGTATCGTCGTTGAAGTTGAGGACCCACGGGCATATTGCCAACCACGATCCGATCGTCAGATTGATCCATTCTTCCGATTCGAAAAACGCCGGAATTGAAACGGTGTCAAAAAGGTCGGCAATCGAAAAGATTGCGACGACGCCAATGGCGGCGCCGGCCATCCATGATGTGTGCCATCCGAGTTGCGATTTGAATCCGAGTAACCACGGCGACAAGATCAGAAAGCCGCCCAATGCGAGATTGATGAAATCGACGAAAGCTTCGGTTTTCCGGTTTCGCTGGAACATGGCGACCTCGCTTCGTGAAGGCCACACCACACTATTGTAACGACAGTATAGTCTCGTTCGACGGAAATGTGCCAGCGGTTTCCGCTTGGGAGCCCAGAGGACAACGCCATAGCATGCTCCATGGCCTAATCGTTCGCGGGGCTGGAGAGGCCGGCATGAGCCAAGCCGGCGCGGGGCGTTCCTGCGATGACGGGTTTGAAGCCGATGTTCAAAGAATCCGACGACGGCCTGTAACCATGCGTTCGCTCTGTTCGAACTAACTTAATAACAGGCGCGCGAGGAGCGATCGAGGTTCGCGAAAAGACGGGCCGCGAGCGGTGAGGACGCATAGCTTTGTCGTTTCGGGCGGGAGCCGAGAAAAGAAACGATATGCACTGCTTCTATTGTTCCGACTCATTGATTAAAACGCGGGGTCGGGCATCGCGTTGAGGCCATCGGATGGCCGTCCATAAACGCGGCGATTGCAGAGACAAACGCGCGCGTCAGGAGACGGGGCGTTTTGGCCGATCAAGAATCGGTACGAGGCAGATAAATGAACGAAAATATACTCTGGGGAGGAGCCACGATTTCAATCGTTGTCGTATCGTGGTGTTTCTACCGCCTTGTCGTGCCGAAGGGCTGGCGGGAGTGGACTCGCGCTGGAATCGTGCAGGCATTCGTCATCGCATTTTATGCCGAGATGTATGGATTTCCCCTCACGATTTACCTATTAGCCCGAGTCTTCAATCTGGACGTCGCGGGAAATCTTTGGGATGGCAATCTCTGGGTTTATCTGACGGGCAGTTGGTGGGTAATGCCAGCTTCCATGGCTCTCGGTTACACTGTTGTCTTTTTTGGAGCCGCTCTGATCATCGCCGGCTGGCGTGAAGTGTATCGAGCGAGAGCGAGAGGGCGGCTCGCCAGGGGTGGCCCTTACAGCTTGATGCGCCATCCACAATACGCTGGCATCTTTCTGGCGCTGTTTGGCGAAAGTGTTGTGCATTGGCCAACGCTATTCTCACTGACGGCCTTCCCTATCATCGTCGGCGCGTACTGGCTCCTGGCCAGAATGGAGGAGAAGCAGATGATCCAACAGTACGGTGATAAATATCGGAGCTACCAAAGACGGGTGCCGATGTTCTGGCCGGATCACCGCGGTTGGCGCGTAGCCTTTAGAAACTACTCGTTTCGACGGATGCTTTGAAGGCGGCAAAGGACCGCTCAATCTGACCAGTGTTTGGAGTGGGCCCCTGGTGCCGGACAGGTAAGCAGAGTTGAATTGACTGGGTGGCCGGGCTTTTGGAGAAAAGCCCATGCCGAGACACCGATCCCACAGCGTTGAGTTTAAGCGCCAGGTCGCCCAGGAATTTCTGAGTGGCGAGACGCTTCACGGCCTGGCCAAGCGCCACGACCTTTCGCGTAACCTGATCCGTATCTGGGTCGAAAAGTACGAGGCCGGCGCGCTGGGCGACGACGCGCGCGCTGCGGATCTGGTCCAGGAATATGAAGCGCGCATCGCCGCGCTCGAGCGGTTGGTCGGCCGTCAGGCGCTCGAACTGGAGTTTTTAAAAGGGGCTCTGAAAAACGTACCCCGGCAGAGAAGCGCGACTACATCCGTGATCACCGGCCCCGCGGCCTGTCCATCGCTGAAGGATGCCGGCTGATGGGCATCGCGCGATCAACCTATTATGATGCGCCTGCGGCGCGCACTGGCGATGTCGAGCTGTTGAACGCGATTACCGCGATCTGCGACGAGTTCGAAGCCTATGGCTGGCGCCGCGTGCAGGCGGCGCTTCGCCATCGAGGCGTGATCGCCAACCACAAGCGGATCAAGCGCCTGATGCGCGAGCACGATCTTCAGCCGCGCCGCCGCAGGCGTTATATCGCCACCACCGACAGCGACCATGATCAGCCCATCTTCCCGGATCGTTCGAAGGATATCATCCTTGATGGCCCGGACCAGCTCTGGGTAGCGGACCTGACCTACGTCGCCATCATCGGCGGCTTTGCCTATGTGGCGATCATCCTCGACGCCTGGTCACGCCGCGTCGTCGGCTATGCGATCGGCAGGTCGATCGACGCGCGGCTCGCGCTCGCGGCGCTGAAGGTGGCGATCGAGCGACGGCGTCCGCGACCAGGATGCATTCATCATTCGGACCGCGGATCGCAATACGCATCTGGTATCTATCAAGCATTGCTGGCGGCCCATAACTTAGTCGGCTCGATGAGCCGGCGCGGAAACCCGTACGATAACGCCAAGGCGGAGAGCTTCATGAAGACACTCAAAGTCGAGGCGGTCTATCCGATGGCATTCGAGACCTTCGACGACATCGCCGAGCAGCTTCCCAGGTTCATCGACGACGTTTACAATCAACGCCGCCTGCATTCCGCGCTCGGCTACATCAGCCCCGTGCAGTTCGAGGAGCAACATACCCGGCCATGGTCAAATCAGTAGTCTGATTTCTGTCCGGCACCAGGGGCCCACTCCAGTTGTCGTCCAATGGAGCGTCGAGGCCGAGAACCAGCACCCTGACCTTCCAATTGTTGGAGAGATTACATTGTCCTCTTGAAAGGAGATGAAACAATGGAACTGAATAGAAATCTGACGACCCGATCTTCTGGCTCTCCGGCGGCCGGCAGAAAGCGAGGTTGGCTCAGTGGATGGAGCGGGCTTGCGGTCTGCGCGGTCGTTTTCGTCGGTGCGATCCTTGTGTTCAGTGGCGCGTTCGGCACGCAGAGCGCTGGAAAACTGCTGCCACTGCTGTTCTTGCTGCCGTGTGCAATCATGATGTTGTGCATGAAAAATATGGGTGGCAATCAGAACGACACGGGCAGTTCAAATGTCAAAACTGGTGTTCACAAAACCGATTCTGACGACAGACATTGACCCTGAGGCTCAGGAAAAACGTTGCCGGGTAAATTGTGGCTGTCGGTCCGGAGAGAAGGCGTCGTGTCTCGTGAACGCGCGATCCTAGTGTCGTTTGCGACATTACCTTTCCACCCGACCGAGTATCAATCATTGCGTAACCAACCTGCGAGAAATTGTTCGCGATTTTATCAGCGCAGAGCATTGAAGCCGCCGTTGCCGGCGATCAGTAGGATATCACGGCCAGCTATTGACACTTCAAGTGAACGTTTTTGCGACTGCCGATCCCCACGTACCCGCCGTTCTTACCTTTCGTAAGAAAAGTCGGGTCGCTCCAGGCAAGTACGGTTTTGGAGCGCACTTCAGCATCATCGCTGTCAGCGGTCTCGATCACATCGCTCCCGGAGTGCCCTAAAAATGCGAGCGATCGTGGCTTATCGAACGTCTTGGACCAAGACGCGAAGTACGCAATTGCCGTCATTATCGAAAGTCCAGCTACACTGACGAGGATTTGTGCCAACACGGTCTGCGAGCCTGACTCCAATACGAAATGGGCCAAGAATGACAGGATAATTCCTGAACAAAAGACATGGAGAGACTGTTCTCCGCATTTGATCAGAGGTTGAAGAATACTGCATTGCAAGCCGCTCCAGTTCACGGGCAGAAGCCGTGTCGCCAACAGTGCAATGAACGCAAAATGGATCACGCGGTAAGGAGCGAGGTCGGTCTTGTCATTTGGATTGAATGCGTCAAAGAGCCATTTTGGAAATTCATTCGCCAGATTCGGGATATGACCGGCCATCGTCATTGCGAATGAAAATAGCAAATAGACGACTCCAACATAAAGAAGACTTCGTGAACGAATGAGACGGCGTGATCGCTTTGCGCCGCCCACAGCAAACCATGCGCCAAGAACGAACAGCAGCTGCCACGTAAAGGGATTGAAATACCATGCTCCTTCGGGGTAGGCGGACAAATTCCAGCCGAAATGTCGCGCAGCGAGGTAGAGATACAATGATCCCAACATCGTAGCATCGGGCAACCGCAACATGAGCCATAAAATTGGCAAGATACCTGCCAAAAGGACAATGTAGAGGGGGAGAACGTCCATGTTAAGGGGCTTGAAACGGAGGAGCAAGCCCTGGGTAAGGACGTCGAAAGGGTTGCTCACCAAACCGGCAATATTGAATTCATTTATGAGCGTAGGATTATCGTAACTTTGTGCGATATGGCCGATCATGGCCGCATACAACACAAACAAGAAAATGTGAGCGACGTAAAGCTGCCAGACGCGCTTCATCAACCAGGACATTCCCGCAACAAAGCCGCGCCGCCGCATAATATTCGTGCAAACCAGCGATGTCATATATCCTGACATAAAGATGAAAAGCTCAGCCGCGTCACTGAAGCCGTAGTTTCTGATCGTGATCCACGCGACAACGTTGTTTGGAATATGATCAAGAAAGATCGCCCAGTTAGCGATGCCGCGAAACAGATCAAGACGATGATCGCGTCCGCTGATTGGAAGAGTGTTGTTTGCCGGCGTGTGTACCATTTTAACTTCCGACTGCTTGCGTGCGGTGGCCCTGTTTGCGCTCGAACGACTATTCGAAGAAGCGGAATGCATTTGGAGAACCGATGTCGGGGATCCGGGCGCGTTGTGGAGGGATCGTTTTGTAAGTAGGTCGGTGTAGCCCGAAAATTGTGTTTGGCTCGATGACGATAGCCCCGTTGTCCAGAGTGATAACCTTATGCACCCGCTGTGAAGGCTAACCCTCACGGCGATCTCGCGATGTAGTCTGTCAGCGCGGTGATTTGACAATCCCCACAAGGAAGTTCGAAGAGATCACCGTGTTGGTTACAAGTTCACGCTGATGTGAGCGGCAGGGCGACTCTCTCAGCGGAAAGTGGTGGTGATAAATTGATGTCCTGGAATTGTCTCGAATGACGGGACACTCGATCAGCGGGCGACCGATCCGCAGCATCTGGTGCCGGGGTAATGAAAAGCCGTTCGACGGCAGCAAGGAGGATGGGTGATCGTGTCGCGGTGATCTTCGCCGAGCCGGGAAAGACCGACAGGCTTATCGAGCAGCATTGCTAGACCAGATGGTGAGGTCGGGCTCCCGTCGATGCCCAGCTTTTTGTCAGGAAGGCACCGCCGTTTTGCAATCGCGCCGGATTGTTCCGCGAAATGATAGAAGAGACGTTGCGCATGACGCCGCGTCACAAGACCGATTCCGACATCAGTCAAGAGGTAGGGCTTCGTCGCGAGACGATCGTAAGCGCCCTCGAGAGGCACACATTGGCGAAAGTTGGATTATGCCGCCCCGGACGTTCAGCGTTTCGGCGCCGAAGGAAAGCCGGCGCTGGTCGTCGCATTCGTCAGATCTTTGACCTCTGCCCGCGCGTCATCGAACACAACGATCGCCGTTTTTTCCTTAAACGAAACGGTGACTTTTGAGACGCCGGAAACCTTCTCGATGGTCTTCTTGACCATGTAAGGACAGGCTTCGCAGTACATGTTGTCCACCGCCAGGGTGACGGTTTGTTGCTCCGCCATTGCCCCGCCGGAGGAAATGATAAGCAACCCGAGCGCAAGCGAAGTGGGGAACTTCGTCATTGATCTCTCCATCATGATGTCAGCACGGGCCAAAGGACGTTGAACGCGATCGCAGCGACAACCAATATCGTCGCGACGACGAGCGTGGGATTTACGAATTTACTCGCCGATCGAGTTGAGCATGCCGCATCTCTTTTTTGGTTCGATGAGCGATGCCACAGCCAGTATCCACACCCAAGACAGGCAACCGCTACGGCAATGAAATAGGGCTGATAAGGGGCGAGCCGAACCAGCGTGCCTATCCATGGAGCGCTGGCTCCCAAGGTAAAAAGAAGCAGCGGCAACATGCTGCACGACGCCGCCGCGACAGCGCCCAAGGCACCACCCGCCGCGGCGGCATTTTGTAGGCGCGTTACGTCGCGAGAACTATCGGCACCTCTGCTCGTCATAACGCCAGCCTGTCAGACCGCCAGTTCGGGAATCCAGATGTACACCGCGTTCAACATGTAGAAGCCCATCGCGATCAGGAGCACGCCACCAGCAATCTCGAAACCTCGCCGGTATCGGGCAAAGTGGCTGAGGTTTTCAAGCCAACTGACGGCGAAGGCGCCGATGGCGATGGGCACGGCGCGGCCGAGAGCGAACGCAAGAAGCAACACCACTCCAAGCCAGACCGACCCGATTCCCGCCGTGACACCGAGCAACACCACCAAGGTTGGCGTGCAGATCGGGCACACCGCGATGGCGAACGGGATTCCGAGAAGGAAAGCTCCCCACGCGGCGGCTGGGCGGCTTGCCCGAAAGCCGAACGACGGCAGCGGTATCCGAAGCCAACCAGCCCACATGAGGCCCAGGATGATCAACAACGGCCCGAGAAAAAGCCCCCAGCCTCGTCCAGCGATATCCGCGACCCATTTCCCGCCCAATCCTGCGATCAGGCCGAGAACCACATGGGTGAGAACCATGCCCAGGATGAACATGGCGCCGAACAGGAATGCCTGGTCCTTGTCCCGACCCTTGGTGACGTAGGCGAGCGAAACCGGGATCGAAGCCAAAGCAACAGGATTGAAGCTGAACACAAGCCCGGTCAGAAACGCGACGCCCGCGGCGGCGCCGCCCGCATGCTCCACTGCCAGCCGTAGCGATTCTGCATCCATCATTCGCGCCCTTTACTTCGCTCGATCAGCGCCGTGCGCAGTTGCGCTACAGTCGGCATTGACGTGAAAATGAGTTTTCCGTCGACCGCGATGGATGGGAGCGTCAGCACGCCGAGTTCGACCGCATAATCGAGTTCATCGAGAACATTCAATTCTCGCCACACCAGATTCTTCACCGCTTCCTGAGCGGTTGTCCGGAGCCTGGCGTGCGCAACGACGCATTCGGAGCAGCCGGGGGTATAGAACATCTCGACTTTCATGGATCAATGCACCGGTGTCTTGACGTTGGCTCGTTCCAGAGCGGCGATAATCGTGCACTCGTTTACTGGCTGGGTTTCGTTCGCGCAGTCGGCTATCAGTTGATCGAGCGCCTTGGACATCGCCTTCATCGCGCGAATCTTGCTTTCGATCTGCAATTTCTTTTCGACGGCTCGGGTGCGGACGTCGCCGCAACAAGCCTTGTCGCGTCCCCGCAAGACAAGGAGATCGCGTATCTCGGCAAGCGTGAAGCCGCAGTTCTGGGCATGCTTGATGAAGCGGATGCGCCGTGCCGAGTCCTTGTCGTACAGCCGATAACCAGCAGGACTTTTCCCTGCAGGTTCGACCAGGCCTTCCTGTTCGTAATAGCGCAACGTGTCGTTGCTGACGCTTGTGAGGGAAGCCAATTTGCCGATGGTGAACATGCAGTCTCTCCAGCGTGTGTTCTAGACCCCGGAGTATACTCCAGGGTCAAGCGCATCATTGGGGTGTCAGCCGCCTGCCGCGCATCGGTCTGGATATGGTATCCAGGCCAGCCTGCATCACCCTTGGATGGATATCGTTGGGCGCGCGGACGGGACCTCGGAACGGAACAACGCCAAGGACAACAAGGCGAGGGTCATCTCGACGACTGCGAACACGCCCAACGCGGCCGCGAAGCTGTAACGAAGCAGTTCGCCGAAGATGAGGCTTCCTAGTCCGAAGCCGATGAAGAGCATGAAGACGTTCAAGCCCATCGCCTGCCCGGCACGTTTGCCGCCGAGCGAGGTAACAATTCCCGCGAAAAGCGGTTGGGTCATGTCGTAGCCCAAAGACAGGACCATCGCGACGATGGGGGCGAGAACCATCGGGAAGCCGAGCATCAGTGCCGCCGCCGCAAGAGCGCTCAGCGACAGACCAATGGGTATCAGTCTGGCCCGGCCGAAGCGATCCGCCGCCCGACCGATCAGCGGCCCGAACAGGAGGCCGGGCACGCCATAACCGAGGAGCGCGAGGCCAATTCCGATGGGCCCGACGCCGTATCGTTGCTCGAAGTACACGCCAAGCCAGGTGAAGACGCCGGAATGGAATATCGAGTTGACGAGGACAAAACCATAGGTGCGCTGCCCACGCGGCGTGCCGAGTAGATCCTTGTAGCCGCGGACCAGATCCCGGAGCGTACCGGTCACCGATTGAGCCGTGGCGGCAATGACGGATCGATAGGGCAGAAGGACAAGCAGAAGCACCGCGCCGACAGCCCCGACCACGACGAACAAGCCTTGCCAGCCGACGAACGGCACAATCATCGCGCCCAGTGGCGAACCGAAGGCCATGCCGCCAGCCATCGCGCCGAACAGCCAACCGAGCGGTCGGCCCCGCTGTTCGTAGGGATACAGCCGTCCTACCAGTGCTAACGCAAGCGGAACGACGCCGCTCGCGCCGATTCCAGTCACGGTCCGCCACAGTGTGAGCTGCTCAATGGACTGCGCGGTTGCCGTCAGCATGGTGAGCGCCGAGAAAGCCATCAAGGACACGAACATCACGCGATGGATACCGAGCCGATCCGCCAGAATGCCGTACGCGAGGGTCGCGATCCCATAGGGGATCAGGTAGGCTGGCACGATGAGACCGACGGTTTGGACCGAGGTTCCGAAGGCGTTCGACAGGACGGGTATGATCGGCGCCACCATGTAGGCCTGAAAGAAGATGATGAAGGTCGCCGCGGCGAGCATCCGCAGGAGGCGCTCGCGCCGCCGACCGTCGATCGCGCCCAGCGCCATTCGCTGCACTCTCACAAGATCATCCTGTGCCATGTCACGCCGCCTGCGATGTTGTGCGAGCAATCGGACGCCCGACACTCCGGATCGCATCAAAAAAGAGCCGCGGCGTTCCCCATAGCGAGTTGATGAAAATCGCAGTGACGCTGACGGCCATCGCCACCATCGCCCACACCGGATGGATCAGGCCGGTGGCGGCGAGCGGAATGCCGAGGCCGTTGAAGAGAAAGGCGAGGGCGACGTTCTGAACCATCTTGCTGTAGCTCCGGCGGCTGATATCGCGGGCGACCGGAAGCGCATCGAGACGATTGGACAGGATGATGATGTCCGCTGACTCGATCGCTATATCGGTGCCGCTACCCATGGCGATGCCGATATCAGCTTGCATGAGAGCGGGGGCGTCGTTGATGCCATCGCCTACCATCGCGACCCGGGCGTTGATCTGAAGCTCTCGAACGATTCTGGCCTTGTCCTGTGGCAAGACTCCCGCGTGAATCTCGTCGATGCCAACGTCCCGGCCGACCCGCTGTGCCGCGCGCTCGTTGTCACCGGTGACGAGGATCGTCCTGAGACCTGCTTTGCGCAGCGCGGCGACGGCCGAGACGGCGTCCGGTCGGAGTGCATCGCCCAAGGCGACAATGCCCAGCGCGCGTCCATCCCGAGCGACGGCGATCACGGTGCGTCCCGCGGCCTCCAGGTTTTCGATGGCCTCACGAAGAGGCGTGAGGTCAATATCGAGGTCGGCGAGGAAGCGCGGACTGCCGACGAAGACCTCGCGGGCGTCGATGCATGCAATGATACCCCTTCCGGGGAACGCCTCGAATGATTCAACGTCGCGAGGCGTTGCGCCGTAATCGAAAGCCGCCTTGATCACCGCCCGTGCCAGCGGATGCTCCGAGGATGCCTCGGCGGCGGCGGCAATGGCGAGAAGTTCCTGCTCACTTACATCCACCGCTCTGATCTCGCGCACCGTTGGACGGCCTTCGGTGAGCGTACCCGTTTTGTCGAGGATGATTTGCGTCACCGTTCGGAAGCCCTGGAAGGCCTCGCCAGTCCGCATCAGAATGCCGCGCTCGGCAGCCTGACCAGCACCGCGTACGATGGAGAGCGGCGCTGAGATGCCGATGGCGCAGGGGTAACCCATCACCAGGACACTCAGACCAGCAAACACCGCACGTTCTACGTCCACAGAACCCGTGCCGAGCCAGGAGCCGATGAGCCAGCCAATGAAGGCAAGGGCGGCGATCAAAAGAACGGTCGGCGTGTAGACCCGCAGCACGCGATCAACGAGATGAAGAAGACCGGGCTTCAGTGCGCGTGCGTCCTCAACGTGACGGATCACTTGATGCAGGAAGCTGCCTTCTCCGATCGCCGTGATCCGCAGCAGGAGGGTGCCCGTGCTGTTGATCGAGCCGCCGATGACGGAATCGCCTGCGGTCTTCTCGATCGGGACGGCCTCGCCGGTCACCAATGATTGGTCAACGCCGGAATGACCGTCGACCACCGTACCATCTGCGGGGATGCGCTCGCCGGGGCGAATCCGCACAAGATCGCCGATCCTCACCTCATCAATCGGCAGTTCCAGTTCCTCGGTGCCGCGCACGACGCGCGCGGTCTCAGGTTGCAGGTCCAGCAGGCGCTTCACCGCCTGGGAACTTCGCGTCTTCACGATGAGTGAAAGCCACTCTGAGAAAATATGATAGGTGCCGACCATCACCGAAACGGCGAAGAAGGCCGCGGTGGGATAGCCGGGCCGATCGAGGACCAGCCCGATGACACCACCAGCTATACCTGCGAACGCGCCGATCTCGAGAAGCACGTGCTGATTAAGGATGCCACGGCGTAGCGCCTGAATGGCCATGTAGAGAATGTGCCGTCCCACTCCGAAGACAAGCATCAGAGCCAAGGCACCCGCAAGCCAAGGTGCCGCGTCCGTCAGATATCCCTGCAGATTGAGGTAAAGCAGGCTGAGTGCCATGACCGTTAGGCCCAACGCGGCGCCGATGGCGGTCCACAATCCGCTTGATCGCAACACCAGGAATACAAACCCTCCGAGACTGAGGCACACCATGGCCGGTAGAAATCCGATCCAGCCCACGGCTGGATCGGCAATGATGGGAATAGCTGCGACGCTGAGAACAACCGCGAGAACGAAACGCCGGGCTTCGCGCACCAGATCGTGCTCTTCCTCTTCAAAGGCCCTGAGCTTGCGGGGGTCGGAAATCGTGTAGCCGATGTCGCGCAACGTTTGGAGCAGATGTTCGGGGCGCGCGATTGTTGGATCATACTCAACCAGCGCCTGTTCATGCGTCAGGCTCACGGCCACCTTGTCGACGCCCGGCATTCGGCCAAGCGCTTTCTCGATGGTGCCGGTGCAAAGCGAGCAATGCAGACCTCCGATCCGGGCGCGAATCTTTCTGCGATTTGGTCGCGTCGACGGTTCCTCTGTCCAAAGCGCAAATGGGGAGGCGGTTGCCGTTGAAAGAGCCATCGGAGTCTCCGTGAGTGCGCGAGCACGCGCTGAATGGGAAAGCGAGACGGGGCCGTGACGACCATGCCTAATCGCGTGCTACGACCCGAAAGCCGGGCTTTTGAATCGTATCGACGAGGCGATCCTCCTTGACGGATTTGGGATCGTAGAGGATGCGTGCCGACCCCTCGTCGAACGACACCTCGGCCACTCGTACCCCAGGTTCCTTTTCCACGAGCTTCTTGATCGTGTTGGCGCAGGCGTCGCAGTTCATGCCTTCGATTTTGAATGTTGTCGTTTTCATCCGATGCTCCAATTTGAGATATCGCGGTATTGGAGCGATGCTAACCCCTGGAGTTACCTCCTAGGTCAAGTCGCTGAGTCTCGAATCTTTTCGCTAGGCCCGCCCTCCGTCCTTTGGGTCGCTGCGCTTGACCAAATGACGACCTTAAAAATTAAACGGCGGCCACATCTGGCAACTCGTCGGTCGACTTCTCCATTTGTGAGCTCTTGCAACGGCAGGCATCAGCCGCTTGGATCGGGCTACGCTGCAGCTCCATAGTCTTCAAACGGATCAAAGCGCTTGGCCGCGTCGATCTAGGTTTGCCGCTGCAGGCGTCGCAAGGCGGCCGGCGCTGCAGTTGGCTGGCCGATGACGCGCAAGCGAGGCGCTCTCGCGCCAAGCGGGCTTCGGATCATTTGCTCTTCGAGCTTCTCTCAGCGCGAACTCTTGCATAGCCCGTTTCGTAGGCGCCGGGCCGCATCTCGAAGAGTGCATCGATGATCGGACACTCCGGTACCAGATCCCGCGTGCACTGCGCTGCCATATCCGACATCACTCGTTCCAGGCGCCGAAGATCTTTAATTTTCTGACGAATATCGGCGAGATGCTGGACTGTGAGTTCGTGCACCTCTCGGCAACTGCAGGTATGGCCGTCGACAACAAGCAGCAGCCCCCGCAGTTCGTCGAGACTAAAGCCCAATTCCCGGCCGCGACGCACGAAATGCAATCGTCTCGCGTGCTCCAGCCGATAGACGCGGTAGCCGCTTGCGCTACGTACCGGCGACGGCATGATTCCGATCTTCTCATAGTAGCGGATCGTTTCGACGTTCACGCCGCTGCGTTCTGAGAGAACTCCAATCGAAAACCCATCAATCTGTTTGATCATCGACGTCACGCATTCGTGAGAGATTTCGCTTGACCCTGTAGTCGCTACAGACTCTAGGGTCACCATAGACCGATTGCGAGAGAATGCTCAATGGTGGTACGCGACGAGACCTCGGCCCTACCACCAGCGCCAAAGCGCTTGGACGGCGTTGCGTTGCTGTCGGTTGGCGGCATCGTGGCGGCACTCGGTGCCGCTACGTGCTGCGTGGTGCCGTTCGGTTTGTTTCTCGCTGGCGTTAGCGGGGCGTGGATCGGCAATCTGACCGCGCTCAAGCCATATCAGCCCCTGTTCGTCGGACTCGCGGTCGCTTGTCTTGGATGGGGCTATTATATCGTTTACCGCAATTCGAAAGCGAATGATTGCGTCGAAGGCTCCTACTGCGCCCGTCCATCGTCCAGCAGAAACGCGAAGATCGGGTTGTGGGTGGCGACGCTCTTGATCGTCATCGCCGTGGGCTTTCCTTACATCGCTCGTCTTTTCCTCGACACCTGAAAATAGGGAGATCATCCGTGAAGATTCTACCGCTCGTCGTACTGATTGCTGTCCTTGTGTCATCCGGAGCAGCAGTCGCCACCGAGCAAACCGTGACGCTCAACGTCGCCAACGCTACCTGTGAGCTTTGCGGTCCGATCGTGAAGCGCTCGCTCAGCAGCGTATCTGGCGTGCTTGATGTACAGATATCGGAGGCTGAGGGGGCTGTCATTGCAAAGGTGCGCTTCGAGGATAGTCGCACGGATGTTCCCGCGCTGATCACCGCGACCACCAATGCCGGCTATCCCTCGCACATCTTGCAGTAAGGCCGCATCAGAACGATCATCGGGATGGATTCTATCGAAGTAACAATTTCATTCCGTCTGCCACCGCAGATTCCTGCAGGCGATCTAAACATACGAAAGTCGAAGCGATGACCGACTCCCGCAACCCGAGTGCCAACAACGGCAATGGCCGGTACGACCTTATTGTCGTCGGCGCCGGCTCGGCCGGCTTCTCGGCCGCGATCACCGCTGCCGAGCAGGGCGCGCAGGTCGCGCTCGTCGGGCACGGCACGATCGGTGGCACCTGCGTCAATTTCGGTTGCGTACCCTCGAAAACGTTGATCCGGGCAACCGAGGCAGTGCATCACGCCAATATTGCATCGACCAGGTTCGACGGCATCGAAAGCGGCGCGCGCGTCACCGACTGGGCTGCGCAGGTCGCGCAGAAGGACGCGCTGGTCGCGAGCCTGCGTCAGGCGAAGTATGCCGACTTGCTCTCGGAATATAACAACGTTGCCTACCATGAAGGTCGGGCACGGCTCGTCGAGGGAGGCGTCGATGTGGGGGCGCGGCTTCTCGCGTCGGAGCGCATCATCATTGCAACTGGTGCACGTCCCGCGCTGCCTTCAATTCCAGGGATCGGCGAAGTGTCGCCGCTCGACAGCACGATGGCGCTTGCCCTGACAGAGCTGCCGCGCTCCTTGATCGTGATGGGCGGGGGCTACGTAGGGGCCGAACTTGCGCAGACCTTCGCTCGCGCCGGGGTCGCGGTGACACTGGTCTTCCGCAGTCGCCTTCTGCCAGAGGCCGAGCCGGAGATTGGGCAAGCGCTCGCGGACTATCTGACCGATGAGGGGGTCACGATCGTGAGAGGCGTGACCTACGATTTCGTCCGCAAGACCGATGACGGCGGCGTCGCGCTCGCGATCACTCGGAATGGCGGCCTCGAGGTATTGACCGCCGAGCAGATTCTTGTCGCTACGGGGCGCACCCCGAACACCCAAGGCCTGGGACTTTCCGAAGCAGGCGTCGCGCAGACATCGTCCGGCGCGGTCGTCATCGACGACCGTATGGGCACTTCGAAGGCAGGCGTCTATGCGGCTGGTGACGTGACGGGCAAGGACCAGTTCGTCTACATGGCGGCCTATGGCGCAAAGCTCGCGGCCAGGAACGCACTGAATGGCAACAGCCTGCGCTACGACAACACTGTCATGCCCGCAGTTGTCTTCACCGACCCTCAGGTCGCCAGCGTCGGGGTCACCGAAGCGCAAGCTCGTGCTGCCGGGCACGCCGTGCGTACCTCAGTGCTCTCGCTCGACAACGTGCCACGCGCGCTCGCGGCCCGCGACACTCGGGGTCTGATCAAGCTTGTCGCGGATGGGGCGACCCGCAAGCTTCTTGGGGCGCACATTCTTTCTCCGGAAGGAGCCGACAGCATCCAGACGGCGGCGCTTGCAATCCGCTGTGGGCTGTCGATCGACGATTTGGCAGAAATGATCTTTCCCTACCTGACAACCGTCGAGGGCTTGAAGCTTGCGGCGCAGACGTTCGACCGGGATGTGAAGAAACTCTCCTGCTGCGCTGGGTAATGGCGGGGATTGTGCCATCTTCACGTCGGTCCCCAGTCCTTACACTGCCTGATCGAGATTCAATCGCTTCGCGAGTTTTTTGGCCGCTTCTTTGCGCTCGCTGTAACGATCCGTGAGATATCCGGATACGCCGCGCGTCAACAGCGTGAACTTCATAAGCTCTTCCATGACGTCGACGATCCGGTCGTGGTAAGGCGACGGCTTCATGCGCCCGGTTTCTTCGAACTGTTCGTATGCCTTGGCGACCGACGACTGATTGGGAATCGTAATCATTCGCATCCATCGACCGAGAACGCGGAGTTGGTTGACGGCATTGAACGATTGAGAACCGCCGCACACCTGCATCACGGCCAGCGTTTTGCCTTGCGTCGGCCGCACCGCGCCGATTGACAACGGAATCCAGTCGATCTGCGCTTTCATGATCCCAGTCATCGCGCCGTGGCGTTCCGGACTGCACCAGACTTGACCTTCCGACCACGCCGACAATTCGCGAAGCTCCTGGACCTTCTCGTGGGTCGCAGGTGCGTCGTCCGGAAGAGGGAGGCCGGAGGGATCGAAAATCCTGGTTTCCGCACCGAACGCTTGAAGGAGACGGGCCGCTTCCACCGTAGCGAAACGGCTGAACGACCGTTCGCGCAGTGATCCGTACAGCAGAAGAATGCGCGGACGGTGCGTTGGCATTGGACGATGCAGCAATTCAGGATCGGGAAGGGCGAAAGCTTCGTCATTGACGTTTGGCAAATCTTGCATCTCAGTCCGCATTTATGATCTCACCGTCTTCCTTCACGAACCGTCCGATATGAGGATTCGAAAGAATGGACAGCACTTCTTCGGACGGGCGACAGAGCTTGACGCCCTTGTGCGTCACGACGACAGGGCGGTTAATCAGAATGGGATGCGCAATCATGAAGTCGATCAGTTCGTCGTCGGTCCACTTGGGATCGGCCAGTTCGAGAGCGTCGTAGGGCGTACCCTTTTGGCGAAGCAGGTCACGAGGGGAGATACCCATTCGGGTCATCAACTCGATCAGATTTTCGCGCGACGGCGGTTGCTTCAGGTATTCAATGATTTCCGGCTCGACGCCGCTTTGACGGATCATCGCCAAAGTATTGCGGGACGTTCCGCAATCTGGATTGTGATAGATAGTGACGCTCATGAGTGAATCTCAACGCTTTTGGCTTTGTCCGGATCGCGGGATTCATACCAGCCGCGAGACATCTGCACGATCTTCACGACCGAGAGCATCACGGGCACTTCGACGAGGACGCCGACGACCGTCGCCAGTGCCGCTCCGGAATTGACGCCGAATAGGCTGATGGCCGCCGCCACGGCGAGTTCGAAGAAGTTGCTGGCGCCGATCAGCGCAGCGGGCGCGGCCACGCACCAGGCCACTCCGAAACGGCGACTGAGCCAATAGGCGAGGCCTGCATTGAAGTAGACCTGGATCAGGATCGGGACCGCGAGAATGGCGATGACGGCGGGCTGTGCGACGATCTGCTCGCCCTGGAAGGCAAACAGGAGGATCAAGGTGGCGAGGAGGGCGATCAGGGACAGCGGCTGAAGTCGGCTCAGGGCCCGGGTGAATGCGGCCGAGCCGATGTTGAGCAGGGCCCGCCGCCACACCTGCGCAATGATGACCGGTGCGACGATGTAAAGCGCGACGGACAGCAACAGCGTTTCCCATGGCACCGTAATCGACGCCACACCGAGGAGCAACCCGACCAGCGGCGCGAACAGGAACACCATCAGGACGTCATTGAGGGCGACCTGGCCAAGGGTGTAGTGAGGTTCGCCGCCAACGAGGTTGGACCAGACGAAAACCATCGCGGTGCAGGGTGCCGCCGCCAGCAAGATGAGTCCGGCGATATAGGACTGAATTTGGTCGGCCGGGAGCATCGGCGCGAATACATGGCCGATCAACAGCGTCCCGAGCAGCGCCATCGAGAAGGGTTTGACCGCCCAGTTGATGAAGAGTGTCACGCCAACCCCGCGGGCATGCTCTGTGACTTTCCGCATGGCGGTGAAGTCGATCTTCAAGAGCATCGGGATGATCATCAGCCAGATCAGAACTGCGATCGGCAGGTTGACCTTCGCGATTTCCGCGCCTGAAACCGCGACAAAGAAACCTGGCATCAGATGGCCGAGACTGATCCCGACCACGATGCAGAGCACAACCCATAGAGACAGATATCGTTCGAATGCGCTCATGTCATGCCACGCGCGGTCGGCCCAACGTCGAGCCCTCTGAATTTCCGATGTCGCGAAGCTTGGTGCCTAGCGCCATCGCATCGATCGAGCCGAGCGGCAGGGCGAGGAATGGCGCAATGCGGTTTTGCATGTAGCGAAAGGCGGAAACGAAGGCGGCCTCCTTCTGGAGGTCGGTGCCTTCGACGGCCGCGGGATCTTCGATGCCCCAGTGCGCGGTCATTGGCTGTTCCGGCCAGACAGGGCAACTCTCCCCCGCTGCGCTGTCGCAAACCGTAAAGACGAAGTCCATGACGGGTGCATCTGGAGTGGCGAATTCTTGCCAACTCTTCGAACGCAAACCGCCGGTAGGATAGTCGAGGCTCGACAGCACACGCAATGCAATCGGATTGACCTCTCCTTTGGGCTGACTGCCCGCCGAGAAGGCGTGGAAACGGCTATCGCCGTCCTTGCGCAGGATGGATTCGGCCAGAATTGAGCGTGCGGAATTCCCCGTACATAGGAACAGGACGTTGTAGATGCGGTCAGGCACGGGATTTCTCCTTCTTCCTCGGAGGCGGACAGCAAGGGACGAGGCTTTCGAAAATAGGAGCGCAAATTTCCTGACGGCCGCCGCAACAGTCCTGCAGCAGGAAGACGGTGATTGCCTGAAAGGTGGTTAGGTTTGCCCGATACACGATCGAACGGCTGTGCCGCTCGGATGTCACCAGATCGGCTCGCGTCAGCACGGAAAGGTGGGCCGAGAGCGTATTCTGCGGCACCTCCAGCAATCGCGCGAGATCGCCGGCGGCCAATCCATCGGGTTCATGTTGTATCAGGACCCGGAAGGCCTGGAGGCGGGTTTGCTGCGCGAGGGCGCCCAGCGCGAGGATGGCTTGTTCGTTTTCCATATATCCAGATGTATGGAAATACAGAGATTTGTCAATCCGTTTCAGAGAAATCGCGGGTATCGGCGGTGGTTTCCCTCATCGTGCCGGGCTTGATGTTCGCGACCAGCATGCCGCTTATGTATGCAATCGGCACTTCGCTCGTCGCCGTCACCGCCTTCGGCGCAGCCACGGCGGCAAGCTACGCGGCTTCCGGACTGATCGACTGGAGGATCGCGGCACTTTTCATCCTCGGCGGCGTTGTGGGAGGAGCAATTGGTGTTGCGCTTTGCCGCGTGCTGGCGTGGCGAAAACGCGTGTTCGCCTTTCTCTTCGCAAGCGTTGTTCTGAGTGTCGGCGTTTACGTGGTGGCACGCAGCATCATCGCACTCGCGTGAGTCCGGTCTGGCAAAGGAGAAAAGCAGATGATGAACGACATGATGGGCGTTGGGATGTGGGGCATGGGGTTCGTGTGGCTCCTTATCCTGGTCCTCGTGGTCCTCGGGATTGTGGCTCTCACCAAATACATCCGGCGATGACGCTTCAGGCCCGCTTAGCCTCTCACATAGGAGAATGGGACAATGAGCTACTACTTCGCGCAAACACTCCAGTCATCCTTCGATGACGCAGTCGCCAACACCACTACTGCACTGGAGGAGGGCTTCGGCATCATCACCGATGATCGACGTGAAAGCGCTCAAGCGCAAGCTCGACGTCGATTTCCGCCGCTACAAAACCCTTGGGGCGTGCAATCCGAAGCTGGCAGACGAGGCGCTGAAGCTGGAGGACAAGGTTGGTACGATGTTCAGGAGTCGGGGTCGACGCCGCGACGGGCAGGTGCTCGAAAACGAGATCGAAGGGCCTCTTCCGGATTGACGCCAGTCCGGGATGCGGCATCCCGATGCTGACCAAGCCGATCGCGTCCGAGGCGGGTTTCGATTTTGAAAGGCAGCGTATTGCCTCCGCAGGAGTGCAGGGACAAATGATAAAATCTCTTTAAAATCAGTTTCCGTGGTTGGTCGGCGTCAAGTTTACCAACTGATTTGCGTAACGTAATAGTATTCTCAAATTCGATCTGCTATTTCTGAATCATGGAACGCCGACCGCTCCAGGGTTTGTCGAAGCTGAAAGCGCCCTACCTTCGTAGGGCGACGCTGCTTTTGCTTGCCCTGATGTATCTATTCGTCGGCTTGGGCAATGTCGCTTTTTGCACCGAGGAAACGGTCGCCGCGACTGTTTTCTCGCAAGTTGGCACCGTAACCGGCACTGCGTCGGATGAGGGCGATTCCACGAAAGCGCCCATTCTTGCAGAGCATTGCCCTGTTTGTACACCGGTCGTGATGCCGACGTCCATGCCCCTGGCCTCGCCAATGGAGCATCCGGTCAAGATCGCCTTCGTCGCGCCTCAACGCTTGCTTGAGGACCCTCCCAAGCTCGACACGCCGCCCCCCAAGCACCTGACCTGAAGACCGCCATCACGCGCGCCAGGCCGCGCGTCGTCTTTACGCGTTTCAGGTTGATTTCATGCATCGATTCAATGGGGCAGTGCGCGTTGCGTGCGCATGGCTTATCCTCACAATTCCAGCGATTGCTGCGGAACGGTCGCGACCGATCTCATTGCCGCAAGCCTTACAGCGCGCGTTGGCTGCAAACCCGCGCCTCACCGCCGCCGAGCGGGACGTCGGCATCGCCGGCGGGTTGCGGATTCAGTCAGGCGCGTTGCCAAATCCTGAAGCCTCGTTCGAATTGGACAACGCGCTGGGATCTGGGCCCTACAGGGGAACGCGTTCCGCGGAAACTAATCTGCAACTCAGTCAGCTAGTCGAACTCGGCGGCAAGCGCGAAGCCCGCATTGCCGCAGGCCAGGCCGGTGTCGGTTCCGCGGTCTGGCAGCGGCGGGCGACACGGCTGGAGGTGCTGTCCGAGACCGCGATCGCCTTCATTACCGTCATCAGCGCGCAACGCCGGATCGAAATCTTCGACGAACAGATTGCGAGCTTCGATCAATTGATACCGCAATTGCAGAAGCGCGTGGAGGAAGGCGCGTCGTCGCCCGCGGAAACCGAGCGCGCCCAGGTGGCCGCCGACCTGTTCCGGGTCGAGCGGGAGCGCGCCAAGACGCAATTGGCGACCGCCCGGCGGGATCTCGCTATTCTAATGGGCGAAAGTATTCCCCATTTCGGCAAAGCGATTGGTCGGCTGGCCCTTGTCGGGCAGCCCCCATCGTTCCAGTCGGTCCTCAAGGCGATCGAAGCCAATCCGCAGTTGATGCGCTGGACCGCCGTGACCGCGCAGCGCAATGCCGAGTTGCTGATCGCGCGTTTGAAAATCATTCCGGACGTCCGCCTGTCTGCGGGATGGCGTCACTTCCAGGACACCAACGACAACGCGGTACGGCTGGGAATATCGATTCCGTTACCCGTGTTCGACCAGAACAGGGGCAACGTCATCGCGGCTCAGGAAACCCTCGCCAAGACCGCAGCCGAACGTTCGATCAACAAACTGGTTCTCATCAGCATCGCCGGACGAGCCTACGATTCGATCAACGGGGCACTGGCGGAAATTAAACTGTTGCGCTCCTCGGTCATTCCGAAAGCCCGTAGCGCCGCCGCAACCATCCAGAGCGGCTATGCCCAGGGCCGCTTCACCCTGCTTGAATTACTCGACGTCAAGGGCTCGGTCCTTCAGGCCCTGGTGCGCGAGCAGGAAGCCCTGCAAAACTTCCATATCGCTGTCGCGACCATCGAAGGTCTCGTCGGCAATCCGTTTTCGCTTACCCATCAGAGTTCAAGATGATCAAGGCATTCGCCCGCTATTTCGTATTTCTCCTGGTCGCCGCCGGACTGGTCTATGGCGGCTACCGGCTGTTGAAGCCCGCCACGTCGACGCCGACGCCAACCGAAGCCTCGGAAAGCGAGCACTCCGACAGCGTGGCTCTCAGCGACGCCAAAGTTGAGGCGTCGGGCATTGAGCTTGCCAAGGCGTCGTCTGGCGTGTTGCGCAACAGCATGTTCTTGAACGGAATCGTGCAACCCAACCAGGAATTGCTGGTGCAGGTGACGCCGCGGTTTGCCGGGATCGTCCGCGATGTTCGCAAGCGCATCGGCGACAAGGTCCAGAAGGGCGACATTCTCGCGATCATCGAGAGCAATCAGAGCTTGACGCCTTACGAATTGAAGGCGTCGCTGGCTGGAACTGTGATCGATCGCCAGATCACGCTGGGTGAATACGCCTCCGAGCAGAAGCCAGCGTTCGTCGTTGCGGACCTGTCGACGGTGTGGGTCGATTTTTCGGTGTATCGGCGTGACCTGAACCGGGTCAGCGTCGGCGACGAAGTGCTGATCGACCCCGCCGATGGCGGGACGCCAATCGGCGCCAAGATTTCCTATCTGTCGCCGGTCGGTAGCAGCGACACCCAGAGCGCCATCGCCCGGGCCGTGGTCCCGAACACCGGACAGCGGTTGCGTCCGGGCCTGTTCGTCACCGGGCGGTTGACGCTGTCGGCAAAGAAGGTCGGCGTCGCGGTGAAATCGTCGGCGCTTCAGACTGTCGAGAACCGCACGGTGGTGTTCGTGCGCAACGGCGACAAGTTCGAGGCGCGCGACGTCGAAGTCGGCCAACGCGATCCGCAACTCGTCGAGATCACCTTCGGCGTCCTTGAGGGCGACGTCTACGCGGCACAGAACAGTTTCATCGTGAAGGCGGAAATGACCAAGGGAGCGGGCGGCGATGAGCACTGACAATGGAATGATTTTGATCACCGCGTTGATCAGGCCTCATATGGAAGGTCACGTCGTCCGCGCGCTTCACGATCTGGCGGATTTTCCAGGCTTCACCTTCGATGAGGTTCGCGGCCAGGGCCGCGGGCGGGGACAAGGCGGGACCTACGTCGCGAGCGACGAGGACATCACCTATCACCAGTGCCTCGAATTGAGATTGGTGTGCCGGACGGATCAGGCCGACGGGATTTGCCGCCGGATCGAAGCGGCGGCTTGGACAGGACGAAAGGGCGACGGCGTGGTCTACACGATGCCGGTCAACACCTTCGCCCGGATCAGGGAAGCGGGAGCAAAGGAGCACCGCAATGATTGATGCGATCCTTTCATTTTCCATTCGGCAGCGGTGGCTGGTGATGATCGGCGTGTTGCTGATGGCCGCGTTCGGCGCATGGAATTTCACTCGCCTGCCGATAGATGCCGTTCCGGATATCACTAACGTTCAGGTCCAGATCAACAGTAGCGCGCCCGGCTATTCGCCGCTCGAAGTCGAACAGCGAATCACGTTTCCGATCGAGACCGCCATGGGGGGCCTACCGCATCTCGAGAGTACGCGCTCGCAGTCCCGCTACGGCCTGAGCCAGGTGACCGTCATCTTCAAGGACGGCACGGATATCTATTTCGCACGCCAACTGGTCAACGAACGAATTCAACAGGTCAAGGACCAGCTTCCCACAGGCGTCGAAACCGGGATGGGGCCGATCTCGACCGGTCTTGGAGAGATCTATCTGTTCACGGTGGAAGCCAAGCCCGGCGCGCGCAAGGCCGGGGGCGGAGAGTATACCCCGAGCGACCTGAGGACCATCCAGGACTGGATCATCAAACCGCAATTGCGCAACGTGCCGGGCGTCATCGAAGTCAACACCATCGGTGGTTTCGAACGGCAGTTCCAGGTGCTGCCGGATCCGGCGCAGTTGATGGCCTACAAGCTCAACTTTCGTGACGTAATGACGGCGCTGGCCGCGAACAACGCCAACGTCGGCGCCGGCTACATCGAACGCAACGGCGAGCAGTACCTGGTCCGGACGCCCGGTCAAGTGGCTAACGTCGAGGAAATCAAGGAGATCGTCATCGGGTCGCATAACGGTGTGCCCATCCGAATCTCCGACGTCGCGGAAGTTACCGAAGGCAAGGATCTGCGGACGGGCGCGGCAACCATCAACGGCAAGGAAACCGTGCTCGGCACCGCCATGCTGCTGATCGGCGAGAACAGCCGCGCCGTGGCGCAAAGCGTGGCCGCCAAGCTCAAGGAGATCGGCAAGTCATTGCCGGACGGCGTGATTGCGCACACGGTCTACGACCGCACGCACCTGGTCGAGGCGACGGTCGCGACCGTCGAAAAGAACCTCGTGGAAGGCGCCCTGCTGGTGATCGTGATCCTGTTCCTGATCCTCGGGAACTTCAAAGCGGCAATTGCCACGGCCTGCGTCATACCGCTCGCCATGCTGTTCACCATTACGGGCATGGTGGAGAACAAGGTCAGCGCCAATCTGATGAGTCTTGGCGCGATCGATTTCGGCATCATCATTGATGGCGCCGTCATCATCGTCGAGAACTGCTTGAGGCTGCTCGCAGCGGAGCAACACCGCTTGGGTCGTCTGCTCAGTCGCGAAGAGCGTTTCGAAACCATTCTCGCGGGCTCGCGCGAAGTCATCGGCCCCAGCCTGTTCGGAACGCTGATCATTGCCGTGGTCTATCTGCCGATCCTGACCCTCACCGGCGTGGAAGGAAAGATGTTCACGCCGATGGCGCTGACCGTGCTGATGGCGCTGACCGGCGCTGCCATCCTGTCGATGACGTTCGTGCCCGCTGCCGTGGCGCTGTTGGTGACGGGCAAGATATCGGAGCACGAGAACTGGTTCATGCGCGGCGCGCGCCACCTCTATACGCCGCTGCTCAACGCGTCGATCCGCAACCGCTTCGGCGTCGCGGCGATCGCGGCATTGTTCGTGATGGTCTGCGGCATCGGAGCCACGCGCATGGGCTTTGAATTCATTCCGAGTCTCGACGAGGGCGACGTGGCGCTCCAGGCCATCCGGATTCCGGGAACGAGCCTGACGCAATCGCTTGAAATGGAAGCAATGCTCGAAAAGCGCTTGCTCAAGATCCCGGAGGTCAAGGAGGTGTTCGCGCGAACCGGAACGGCGGAAGTCGCGACCGACCTCATGCCGCCTTCGACCTCGGACGGGTATGTCATGCTGAAGCCACGGAAGGAATGGCCCGACCCGGAAAAATCGAAGGCGGTCGTGGTTTCGGAAATCCAGGAGGCGGCCGAGGAAATTCCCGGCAACGTTTACGAAATATCGCAGCCCATCGAGCAGCGTTTCAACGAGTTGATCTCGGGTGTCCGCAGCGACGTCGGCGTCAAGATTTTCGGAGACGATCTCGACCTGCTCGTCCAATCCGCCGCCAAGGTGCAGGCCGTGTTGCAGAACGTTCAGGGCGCTGCTGACGTCAAGACCGAGCAGGCGTCCGGGTTGCCGGTGCTGACGGTCAAGCTTAACCGCCAGGCGTTGTCGCGCTACGGCATCAGCGTCGGCGACGTCCAGAACCTCGTCGAGATTGCGGTCGGCGGCAAGAAGTCAGGCCAGGTCTTCGAGGGCGACCGCCGGTTCGACATCGTGGTCCGGCTCCCGGAACATCTGCGCCTGGACATCGAGGCGATCAAGGCGCTCCCGGTGCCGCTGCCACCGCTCGACAATCAAACCAAGGCCACGCCTGCGGTATGGAACAACTCTGCGCTCGCCCAGATCCGGTACGTGCCGCTTTCTGAACTCGCGCAAATCGATGTGGCACCCGGGCCGAACCAGATCAGCCGCGAGCAGGGTAAACGTCGCATCGTCGTCACTGCCAACGTGCGCGGGCGCGATCTCGGTTCGTTCGTCGCCGACGCGGAGCAGCAAATCGAGGCCAAGGTCAAGCTGCCGGCCGGCTACTGGATCGGATGGGGTGGCCAGTTCGAACAACTGGTTTCGGCGACGCAGCGGCTGACTATCGTGGTGCCGATCGCGCTGCTACTGATCTTCCTCCTGCTGTTCATGAGCTTGGGCTCGATGGCAGACGCTCTGCTGGTGTTTAGCGGGGTCCCGCTGGCCCTCACCGGTGGCATCATTGCGTTGCTGTTGCGCGGCATTCCACTGTCGATCAGCGCCGGAATCGGTTTCATCGCACTGTCCGGCGTCGCGGTGCTCAACGGCCTCGTCATCATCACGTTCATAGAGCGCCTCCGCAGGGAAGGACACGCCCTTGTGGATGCGGTGCGTGAGGGCGCGCTGACCCGGCTGCGGCCCGTCCTGATGACTGCGCTTGTCGCTTCCCTCGGGTTCGTGCCGATGGCGATCGCGACAGGCGCCGGAGCGGAGGTGCAGCGGCCGCTGGCTACGGTCGTCATCGGAGGAATCATCTCGTCAACCATTCTTACGCTGCTTGTGCTGCCCGCTCTCTATGTCCTGTTCCGGCGCGAGGACCTTGAGAACGGTGAATTGAAAACGTCGGAACCGAACGGAGTGAAATCATGAAATACGTTCTCCTGCTTATCGCCGCTTTGACGTTCGCCGCCCCGGCTTCGGCCGAAGAATACGAAAAAGGACCAAACGGCGGCCTCATGCTCGACGTCGCCGGCATCGACGCTGAGCTTCTTACCGCCGGGACTACCGTCACCATCAACGTCTTCGTCCCAAACACCCCAAAGCCGGTATCTACAAAGGGCTTTACTGCAGCAGTGCTCATCGCGGGCGGCAGCGGACGGGAGACGGTCACGCTCTCTCCTCAGGGCGAGAATTCCCTCAAGGGTGACGCGAAGGCAGCGATACCGGCGGGTGCCACGATCACTTTGACCATCAAGACCGCGGAAGGAAAATCCGGACAGGCAAAATTTAAGAAGTAGAGCGGACGGTGAGTACGGTTCCGATGTGGAGCGCACAGGAAACTTCAGGCTGCGACGGCCGCCACGCGACCGTCGCAGCCCATGGTGTCGATCGGAAGGTTCGACGTCCGATCCTGTGCTTCATATTGACGGCGTTTGCATTGATGACATCCTCCACGGCGGACCTGAGGGCAGAAGGGCGAACTGCCAAGATCGTCGGCCTGGGCGCCTCGACCTGCAAGCAGTTCAACGGCGACGTCGTATCCAATCCCATGGTGCGGAGGGAATATCTAGCTTGGGCCCAAGGCTTCATGAGCGGAATCATATTGAGCAGGCCGCCGGGCGTGGATGAAGGCCTCGATCTCAATCCGGCGACCTTCGACCTGATCACTCAATTGCGGTTCCTCGAAGATCTCTGCGCGCGAAACGAGGCGCTCGATTTTTCCGAGGCTGTCGAGGCGCTCTACAAGCGGCTCAGACGGGAGGGCAAGACGTGAACGCACGCTACGCTGCACCCTCGACCTCGCGCTCCGGAAGCCCCAACCATGACTGAAACCGCTATGCTCGCCAAAGTCCGTCTACGCGTGGAGGGCATGGACTGCACCTCTTGCGCAACAAAGATTGAAAATGCCCTGCACCGCATGCGCGGTGTCAGCGATGTGATCGTGTCCGTGTCGGCGGGGACGGTGACGGTCGTCACCGACGACGACGAAGACCTAATCCGAAATCAGATCGTGAAACTCGGATACAGGGTTACAGGCAGTGAATTTGTCGAGAATACATCCGCCCGAGCAACGGGTGGCGGAACGTCGCTGGAACCCCGTCCGGAAAGTCGTGAGCCCGCTGGCGACGGCCAAGCTTGGTGGCAAACAAGGAAAGGGAAGCTCACCATCGGGTCGGGGTTGGCGCTGGCGACGGCCTTCATAATCGGCAAAACCGCTCCGGCGACCGAGCACTGGGCGTTTCTGCTGGCGATGCTGGTAGGTCTCGTTCCCATCGGACGTCGTGCAGTCGCCGCCGCGGGCGCCGGGACGCCGTTCTCGATCGAGATGCTGATGTCGATCGCCGCGGTGGGCGCGGTCATCATCGGAGCGACCGAAGAGGCAGCAACCGTCGTTTTCCTGTTTCTGATCGGGGAACTGCTCGAGGGCGTTGCCGCGAGCCGTGCCCGTGCCAGTATCCAGGACCTCACCAAGCTCGTTCCGAAGACGGCCCGCCTCGAAGAAAACGGCCAAATCCGTGAGGTCCAGGCCGACACCCTGGAAGTGGGTGCGACGATCCAGATAAGGCCCGGCGACCGGGTTCCCGGCGACGGTGTCATCCTGTCCGGAGAAAGCGCGATCGACGAAGCGCCGGTCACGGGAGAAAGCACGCCGGTCCGGAAGCGACCGGATGCGACCGTGTTTGCCGGCACCGTCAACGGCGACGGCCTGCTGCGCGTGCGGGTGACTGCCGCAGCCGCGGACAACACGATCGCGCGCGTGGTGCGCCTCGTCGAGGAGGCGCAGGAGTCGAAGGCGCCGACGGAGCGTTTCATCGACCGGTTTTCCCGCTTCTATACGCCGGGGGTGGTTGCGGCCGCCGCGTTGGTCGCGGTCGTTCCTCCTTTAGTGTTTGGAGGGGAATGGAGCGGGTGGATCTACAAGGGTCTGGCCATTCTGCTGATCGGGTGTCCTTGCGCCCTGGTCATCTCCACCCCCGCTGCAATCGCCGCCGCCCTGTCTGCCGGCGCCCGCCGGGGATTGCTGCTGAAGGGTGGCGCAGTTCTCGAACAGATCGGCAAGATCACCGTGGCCTGTTTCGACAAGACTGGCACGCTCACCTCCGGCAAGCCCCAGGTCACGGACATCATCGGCTTCGCGCGCAGCGAGGCTGATGTACTGCGCTTCGCTGCGGCGCTCGAGTCGGGGTCGAGTCACCCCCTTGCTACCGCAATCCTGACCCGGGCGGCAGTAAAGCAGATCTCGCTTCCGCCGACCTCCGACTCGAAGGCGATCGGCGGAAAAGGGATACGTGCGACCGTGGAAGGAGCGGAAGTATTCCTGGGATCGCCCAAGGCCGTCGCGGAATTCTGTCCTCTAACAACCGAGCAGGAGACGCAGATCGCAGCCCTGAACGACGAAGGCAAAACCGTTTCGCTCGTCGCGCTCGACGGGAAAATTGCGGGTGCGATCGCGATGCGCGACGAACCCCGTCCAGACGCGAAAAGCGGGCTCAAGCTTTTGACGGACGCGGGGATCCGGACTGTGATGCTGACCGGCGACAATCGGCGCACCGCGAACGCGATCGGCAAGCAATTGAGCATCGATATCGAAGCGGAACTGCTGCCTGAGGACAAGCAGCGGATCGTCGGCCAGTTTCAAAAGGCGGGCTGGTCGGTCGCAAAGATCGGCGACGGCATCAACGATGCGCCGGCACTCGCAGCAGCCGATGTGGGTATCGCTATGGGCGGAGGGACGGACGTCGCGCTCGAAACGGCCGACGCCGCCGTACTGCACGGGCGGGTCGCCGACGTTGCCGCAATGGTCGACTTGTCGAAGCGGACGATGATCAACATCCGGCAGAACATCGCGGTCGCTCTCGGGCTCAAGGCCGTCTTTCTTGTCACCACCGTCGTCGGATTGACGGGGTTATGGCCGGCCATCCTCGCAGACACCGGAGCGACGGTTCTGGTGACGATGAACGCCTTGCGTTTGCTCCGCTTGCCCACGACCGAGCCGTTCCAGTCTTGAGGAAGAAGAATTGAATGCTTTCCTGAGTGCCCCAACCCTGAGAGTGACGCGATGTTTCAAGCATTGAGCCGACTGTCCATCACGGAGGCGGCGCGTCATGCGGTGACTCAACTTGCGGTCATCGCTCTCACGCTCGGACTGACAACAGGTGGCGCCTTCGCAGCGGCAGGCGATGCCGGTGGTACTACCAGGTTCGATCTCGCGCTGCTTGTCCGGATCGCCGTTGCTGTCGCGCTGGCTTTCCCCATCGGATGGGAACGCGAGTTTCGCGGTTCGGAGGCCGGCGACCGTACCTTCATGCTCGTCAGCCTGGGAGCGGCCGCGTTCACGGCCGTTGGCGTCGAGAACTTTCCGGCGACCGCGGAGAAGATAATGGCGGGCGTCGTCACCGGTGTGGGTTTCCTCGGCGGAGGGATGATCCTCAAGGACGGCGGCAACGTTCGCGGCTTGACCACGGCAGCGGCCATTTGGGCAACGTCGGCGGTTGGCATGCTCGCAGGGATTGGCGAACTCCTCATTGCCGGACTAGTGACCGTCTTGGTCATCCTAATCCTGGAACTGCAATTCCTTCCTTTGATCGGTCGGCTCGATGCGCGGCGCTGGCGACCGAAGGAAGCTAAGCGGGAAGGGAATGGGCATGAGTTTTGACAGAAGTCACTGAATCCGAACGGGATAGCAATGAAGCGCTTTTTGGTCCTCATCGCGATCGCGGCATGTGCCGCTCTACCCGCCTTGGCTTTGCGAGCAGCGAATTGGCGTCTCGGACCGGTCGTTGACACTGCAATCTTCGGCGTTGCGATCCTCGCTGCCGGATTTCTTCTGTCGTGGGGTGCGGAAGCGGCCGAGCGGCACATCGCGCAGGGCCTGATCCTTGCGGCCGTCGCCTTGATAACGGTCCTTCCAGAATATGCGGTGGATATGTACTACGCTTTTCAGGCGGGCCAGGCCGGCCCGGAGTCGCCGTACGTCCACTATGCTGCGGCCAACATGACCGGCGCGAATAGGCTGCTTGTCGGCGTCGCATGGCCGCTTCTGGCACTGCTGCACTGGCTCAAGGATCGGCATCGCGCCATCGAACTGACAAACGACAACGCAATCGAAGTCTCGTTCCTTTTGCTCGCCAGCCTCTACGCGTTTGTCATTTTGTTCAAAGGCAGCATTACCCTTTTCGATTTCACGATGTTGGTGGCAATCTATGGAGGATATGTCTGGCGCGTCCGCAACGTTCGCAAAAGCGAGAACCCGGACGGAGAGGACGAACCCGGACCTGCCGCGGCGCTCAATGAATTGCCGCTCCGGACGCAGTGGATAGTTATGGCAGGCCTCGGGCTGGCCGCCTGCGGAATTATTCTCTGGAGCGCCGAGCCTTTCGCGGAAGCCTTGATCGAAGCGGGCCGCGCCTTCGGCATCAACGAATTCCTTCTCATCCAGTGGTTGGCGCCGCTCGCCAGCGAAGCACCCGCCGTATCTATCGCCGTCCTGTTTGTTCTAAAGGGGCGGGCCGCGGGCGGACTCATCACCATGATCAGCGACAAGATCAATCAGTGGACGCTCTTGGTCGGCATGCTACCGCTGGCGATGACCGTCGGCGCCCGCGGTGCGACAGCACTGCCGTTGGACGCGCGACAAATTGAGGAGTTTTTTCTGACTGCCTCTCAATCCCTGTTCGGGGTCGCACTGCTCATGCGGCTGCGTTTCAGTCTTCTGTCGGCGACCGCACTTGCGCTGCTGTTTTTGATTCAGGTGAGCTTGGCCTACTACTTCAGGAACGAGGAAATACGCACGATAGCCACTCTGTCGGGCTTAGCCTGGGTCTATCTGGCGCTTGCTTCGGTGCTCTTCATATGGAACGGCCGTCGATTACTAGAAATAATTCGCTTCACTCTTGGGTCGTCAACCGCGGCTGCAAATCCCAAGACATCGAATCCGGCTCGGGGTGAACGCTGATCCCTTGGAACCAGGCGTCAGAAAGCTCGAGGCAAGCATTTGCTCTAAACGTTCTAAAAAATCGTGCGGCAAGACGGACAATGACCGATGGAGGAATCCTATCGGCGTGGACCGTCAGGTGGATCCTATAACTAGCTTCGGTGCAGATAGTCTGGAGTCGGCGCTGCGCGACAACTGGGTTTCACGGACATCAATCTCTTCACTCGATCAAAAAAAGGAGATCAAAATGGGGTTCGATCAATATCACGAACCGCCGGAAGAACTTTCGCAGGAAATGCGCACATTCGCTCGGATGATCACGTCGCTCATAGAGGAGGCCGAAGCTATTGGCTGGTACGAACAGCGGATGTCGCTCGAAAAGGACAAGGAGGCGAAAGCCATCATGGCGAATGCACAAAAGGAAGAATTCAAGCACTTCGGGATGAACCTCGAATTCCTCCTGCGCCGCAACAAGGACTGGCGGACCGAACTTCAGAGCATCCTCTTCACGACGGGGGACATCGTGAAACAGGGAGAGGCGGCCGAAAAGAAAGTCGATTAGGCATGTCCCGGTGGGAGGCCCTCATGGAAGACAAGCGAAAACTGCGGCGAACGCGCGTTTTGAAGGCCGGAATGATCTCGTTCGGCGGCGCGGCCATCGATTGCACCGTCCGAAACCTGACGGCCTCCGGCGCACTGCTCGAAGTGGAGAGTCCGCTCGGCATTCCGCACCATTTCATCCTGGTAATCCCTTCGGAAGATATCTCGCGATCCTGTCGACTCATCTGGGCCTCCGAACGCCGCATCGGGGGCCGCTTCGATCGAACCGACGACGGCGCACCGAAGCAAAAAAGGAGGATCGTTCCGTGAAAGCGCCTCGACGAATTTCGCTGGCGGGTGCGCTGCTGCTGCTCGGCTCGCTGCTGACATGCGGGCAGTCGACCGCTCGCGGCAGCTTCGCCACTGAGAACCCGTGGGCATCCGAGCATATTGAGGGACTTCCGGCCGATATACGACGGGGGATTTTCGCGCGCGAAAGCGCGTGCGGCAGCGCGGCGGCTGCGGGGCATTACTTCTCGGTCTCGATCGAGGCGGGAGGCCTACGCTTCGTATCGCTGCACTTTGAAGACTTTGCCTGCGCGAACCGCGCCGCCGTTTGCAATGGCGGCGGGTGTCTGCACGAAGTGTACCTGGAATCACGTGGCCGACACCGGCTCGTCTTCAGCGTGCGCGCGCGCGATCTGAGGATGTTCGAGGACGGCGGGGCCGTCGGTCTGATGGTGACCGGAGGGAAGTCGGACCGTTTCTTTCGATGGGACGGACATCGTTTCGTTGCGGCCATCGGGAAGGGATCGCGGCAACTGCCATTGCCGATCATCGGACATCCTCATTCGGGCGGGCAGGACGTCGTCGCGACGGGCGAAGGCTTCGTGAGTCGGATCGAGCTTCTTCGTGCTGCTGGTCGAACTCGAAACGAAACTGCGCGATGCGATCGGCTCGAACACCGTACGTGGACGCCAGCACCATCGCACGTCAAAGCAGGTCGTCGCTTTCAGCCAGGATGAAATGCTGCCGGCGTCGTTCACGACCCTGCAGACTCAATTTCGAAAACACCGGACTCATTATTGATGGGACCGGCCTCAAAATCACTCAAACGGCACAAAAAATTCGAACTACCGAACGAGCCAAATGTTCCATAAGATGTCTTATGCGAATCCATTTTCATTATGTATCTCAGCTATGTGGCATACCTATTTTCCATAATGATGGGTTTCCATGTTTTCCCAAAAGCCGCGAGAGCGATCCTGCGCTTCACGACGAATATCATGGTCGCCATGCCTGCATCGCTTAATTGGGGGCGTCACCCTTTCTTTCTAATTCGCTATGTCGGAGTTGCCACAAGCCGCCGTGCAACCAGATGGCTGGCAATGTCGAACGTTAGGTCCAGTTAAATGGCTCCTTGGGTCTTGCCTTGCGGCGCACCATTTCTCTGGAATCATCCCGTCCTCATCCTCCCCATAAATCCCGCAAGGCCGGGAGCGGTTGTCCGCCACACGAGAGGTCTGACGCTAGCGTGAGCGCCACAAAGCACGTATCAATTTTATTCGACAACCTGCACCGCCCCTCGGAGATCCCCTTTGCAGTTCACGGTCATACCGTATTCGCGCAGTTCTCGCGCGGAGCGCGACATTGCTGGCGGTCGGCAATGCTTTCTCGTCGCCGATAATTGGGACGACTATTCGTATAAAACGGCGTTCTCGCTCGTCTACCTTGACGGCGACGGCACCCGTCACGACATCGGGGCCGTCAAAATCATGCGGCGTAGCATGAGCCACGGGTACACCCAGATCGAAGACGGCTTCGTCGCCCTCGGACAGGAATATGCGTCGCTTGGACAAAGCCAAGAATATTACGAAAATCTGATTGCGGTCGATGAAGAGGATCGCATCGCGATCTTGGAAGCACTGCAGGACGTGGTCTGGAATGATGACATTTTTGCCGCCTTCCAGAACGAAGCCGCGTTCGAGACGTCGCTTCTGCGCTCTGTTTCTGCGCGAGAATTGACCAAGCTCAGAACCATTGCGCACGAGCAAGCGATGCTGACGCCGTTCCATTTTCGCTACAAGTTCCCGGAATCGGATGATGCCGTCATCGAGGTTCAGGTGACCCCCAACGCGGTTCCGCCGACAAATATTCATGCCATCATCGGCCGCAACGGCGTTGGAAAGACGACACTCCTTCGTTCGATCAGTACCCTGCTGCGTGTCGGCCGGAAGCGATCACTCGGACGCCTGACCTTCATCACTGATGACGATGAGCTCAGCGGCGAGGAAGGCTTCGCAAATCTTGTCACCGTTGCTTTCAGCGCTTTCGATGAATTTGACCCCGCGATTCCGAACGACGGGACGGCCACAGGTCTGCAATACGCCTATATCGGCCTGAAGAAGAACGTGCGTTTGAAGAGCGGCAGGCGCGAGGCGCGAAATAAGACGACAGCCGATCTGCGCGCCGACTTTGTCGCGAGTACTCTCAAATGCCTGCGCAGCTCGCGAAAGCCGCGATGGCGCTCTGCCATGCGCGTCCTGGAAGGCGATCCGCTTTTTGCCGCGCTGCGATTGGAACGACTTGCCGACTTGCCGCAAGACGACTTCGAGGACACTGCAGTTCAATTGTTTGACGAGGCAAGTTCCGGCCACAAGATTGTCTTGCTCACGATGACGCGGTTGGTCGAACTGGTCAGCGAGGGAACGCTGGTTCTGATCGACGAGCCTGAAGCCCATCTTCATCCTCCTCTCGCCGCATCGTTCGTCCGCGCGCTCTCGGGTTTGCTGGCGCAACGCAACGGCGTTGCCATTCTGGCCACTCACTCACCCGTCATTGTTCAGGAAGTCCCCAGCAATTGCGTGTCGCTGTTTTTCCGCGATGGAGCAAGTGTTGAGATCGAGCGCCCTGAGGTCGAAACCTTTGCTGAGAATGTCGGGTTGCTGACACGCGAAATTTTTCGGGTCGAATTCACTGAGAGCGGATATCACGCGCTGATCTCGGATGTCGTTTCAAGATCAAACACTTTCGACCAGGCACTGGCGGCGTTTGAGGGCCATTTGGGTGCTGAGGGCCGCGCGCTAGTGCGGGCGCTCTGGGAGGAGCGCTGAGCCGTGATTGCGATTTCATGTCCAACTGATGATGCAGAGGCGGTGTTTCGCGAGTCGGCGGCGCGCACCCGTAACCCGGAGCTTCGAAGCGCTCTTCTCGCCCTGTCCGAGCGGATCAGCGAGCGTGCGACCGAATATCTGGACTTGGCGGTCCGCGCAGAGCTATTCCGACTGATGGCTGAGGACCCGGACGGCGTCAGCAAAGAGGATCTTTCGAACGTCTACGATCGCGTTCTCGTCCGTGGCAAAGGCCGCCCGGTCTACGACCGCCTGCGGGCAGGCGCGAAATATCGACGTTGCCCGCTCTGTGGCGCGCGAGATGTCAAAACGCTCGATCACTATCTGTCGCAATCGGAGTATCCCGAGTTTGCCGTGTTTCCGGCCAATCTTGTGCCGAGCTGTTCGGATTGTAACAAGGTCAAGCTAGCACATGCGCCTCGCACGCACGCCGAGCAGACATTTCATCCGTATTTTGACGATTGGAGTTCGCACCGCATTCTCCGTGCAGCAATCGATATTACCAACACGGTGCAGGTGAGCTTTTCCATCGAACAGGTCGCCGGTGTGCCGGCAGCACGCATAGCCAGAGCTCAGCAACACTTTGAATTGCTCGAACTCGGGTCGTTGTACGCGGGAAGTGCCGCAGTCGAGCTGGTCGAATCCAAGGACACCTTTCGGCGCAACTTTGCTGCCGGTGCAGACATCCTTCGGTCGGAACTCAACCACACCGCTCGCAGCCGCCAGCGCGGAAATCTGAATGCGTGGCGCGCGGCGCTCTATTGGGGCCTTGCGGCGAGCGACGACTTTTGCAACGGCGGGTTCAAACTGATCGAGGAAAGCTGATTTATCTGAAGAAAAGCGGTCGGTTCACGCTGAGGGCAGAGGTCATCTTTTCCAGAGTCACTGCGGCAGTTGCTGGATCAGCGCTCAATCGAAACGTCATTCTTCCTCCGTCTCCGGCTCATCCCCAAACGACCGGTGAAGGGACAGCAGCGTGTTGGCGGCCTCTTGCACCAGATTGCTCCCAGATCGGGTCCCGAGATGCAACGTCTTCATCATAGCTCCGAAGTTCTCATCCTGTTGCCCGCTGGCGGACGCAAGAATGTCGCGGACGTCGCAGCTATCACCCGGAGTGGATGGCGGGGATTCGCCCAGCGAAAGCGGCTTGCGTTCGGATTTTGGAGTCCCGCGCCGCGCTGTAATGGTAAGCGGCCCGGGGTTCAATGGAGCTGATGGCCTGGCGGTATCGGGTGACTTCTTCGGCGTGCGTTTTGCCGAAGGCCGGCGCAGCTGCCGGACTTTCGCCGGCGCGGCCGCGGTGATCCCGACACTGGTGTCTGCGCCCTCGACCGCCTCTGGCGCCGGATTGATGGCGCCGCCCAGCACTTCGTCCTGCCACGCCCGCAAGGCGGGAAGCTGTGGAGGGTGCCCCTTCGTTGCTTGATAATACCGGCGATACGGCTTGTCGACGTAATGCCGAATCTTCGTCAATTCGAACGATCGTGAGTTCTTGACCATCAGGATCGACAGCCGCGCGGACATTTCTCGAAGCTCAAGCGGGTTGCGCAGCGGCCGCGGCGTGTAATGCGGCGCCCAGACCCGCGGCGCGAAGATGCCCTGCCCCGGCCGCTTGATCGGTGTTTTGTAAATCTGCGTCGTCTCGCCCAGCATCTCGGAGACAAACTCCGACGTTTCGAGATCGTTGATCTGGATGAACAACTTGATCTGCGAGCCCGACACCGTGGTGATGCGCGTGTTGCGGCCGTAGAGCTCGTCGAGCTGCGCGATGTCTTGCATGACGATCGCCATGCGGAAGCCGTAGCCGGCGCTGATCGTGATCTTCGAGATCAACGAGTCCATCCGCCCGACGTGGTAGAATTCGTCGAGCATCAGCAGCACCTGATGGGGCTCATCGTCGCCAGGAATCTTCACCATCAGAAGATCGTGGATCTGCTGGAACAGAATTCGTATCAGCGGCCGGAAGATCGAGAGTTCTGCGATGGTGCAGCCGATGAAGATCGTCATCGGCTGGCGGCGTAACTCGCGAATATCGAAGTCGGACGTCTCGGTCGCTGCGGAGATCAGCCCGTTATTCCACAGCGACATCGCCATGTTGACATTGAAGACGGCGCTGTTGCGCGTCTCAGGTTCCAAGGCGATATACTGGTTAAAGCTGTCGACCACCCATGTCGGCAAATGCGGCCGTTCGGTCCTCACGATGGCGCGCAGCACCGATGAAATGTCTTTGCCGGTCGTGGTCATCCGCGCGACGCTGCGCATGTGCTGAGCACCAGCAATCAGAGGCGACGACAGCACGTAGCCGATCAGGGCAGACAGCAGGAGCCGCCCTGCCCCGGCCCAGGTATCGTCCGCCTTTTCAGGGATCACGAAGGAAGCGACGACCAGGCAGTCGGTCGCCATGCGCTCGTCACGTCGCACGAAATCCAGCGGGTTGTAGCGATGGGTGTCATTCGAGCCCGGCGAAAACATGAAGACCTTGTTGCCCATCGTTGCCCGATGATTTGCTAACGCGCCGAAGTTCTCCCGCTTGGGATCGAAGAACACCGCCGAACCCTGCCAGAAGTAACCGTTCGGGAGGACAAAGCCGGTGCCTTTTCCGGAGCGTGATGGCCCGACGACCAGAATATGCGCGGGTTCATCGGAGCGGATCGTCGCCCCGCCCAGCGTTCCGAGCACGATGCCCTGCCTGGCCGTCAGGCCTTGCTTCGCCGCCTCCATCACCGTGCCGAAGCGCGCGGCACCGTACGGCATCTGGCGCCGGTTGACGAAGGCGAACAGTAGGCCGCCCAGGCCGAGCGCGACAACAGCCGCCGCGGCGTAGCCCGCGCGAATGAGCGCCTCAACCCGGGTTGGCGTGAAGATGAGGCGGTCATAGAAATGACGCCAGGCGACAAGGAAAAAGTCCGCCGAGCGATCGGCGTTCTGCATCCGGAAGAGAGCCCAGCGGCTGGTACCTTCGCTGGGAAATCGGGTCGGCGCCCAGCGGAGCGCCACGACGACCTCGTAGGCCATGCTCCACAATAGCCAGAAGCCGAGAAGAAGAAGGATCGCGATGCCGATCCTATAGGCGACGACGCGCGCCATGGCGGCCTTTCCCCCCTGCCCGTTCCTGCCGCCACTCCGCCACGCGGGAAAAATAGATGGCCGAGGTGCCGCGCCAGCCGCCAACCTTGGTCTGCTGGATGACGATCGGCAGCACCGATTTGATGTAGCCGACGATCTCGTCGCGCCGCAGCCCGAGGCCCGCCTGCATCACCATGAGCGCGAGCTGCTCGAACGCGCCCGCCGGACTGTCGGCATGTACGGTGGTAATGCTGCCCGGATGGCCCGTGTTGATAGCGCGCAAGAACGAATAGGCCTCGGCGCCGCGGATCTCGCCGAGAAAGATGCGGTCCGGTCGCAAACGCATGGAGGCCTGCAGCAGCGTTTCAACGGTCACGCGGGCCTCTCCCTGGTCGCCCTTGGAGGCAACGAGCGGCAGGTAGTTTTTCTGGATCGGGTTGACTTCGCGCGTATCCTCGATGGTGATGATGCGCTCGTCGACCGGCACTTCCTTGAGGATCGCGTTCAGGAAAGTGGTCTTGCCCGAGCTTGTGCCGCCCGACAGCAGGATCGAATAGCGGTTAACGACCGCGAGACGGATGAACTCCTCGATCCGGCCGGCGTCGAGATGTTCGCACAGATGCCGGTCGGTTTCCGACAGCGCTCCTTCGCTTGCTGTCGTCACCTTGTCGAACGATCCGAGCTTGCGATAGTCGTCGAGCCGCATTTCCTTGATGACCTGCTTGCGGATCGCGAAGGCGCCGCCGGCCGTCGTCGCGGGCGGCATCACGCCCTGAAACCGCTCCCCTGTCGGCAGCGCGGCGGAAAGCAGCGGATGCTCCTCATTGACGCTCTGGCCGGAATGACCGGCGACGCGTTCCGCCAGATGGCGGATCGCATGTTCGGTCAGACTTGGCACTTCATGACGTTCCATCGCCGACTGACCGAAGCGCTCGACCCAGACTTCGCCGGGGCCGTTGGCGCAGATCTCGACGACCCGGTCGTCCTCGAGCCAGGGCCGAACGGGATCGAGCGCCCGATCAATGAAGACTGTCAGACTTCGTGCTAGCGCGTTCACGCTTGAGCTCCCTTAGGGCCTCTTTCACCGGATCGGGATAGAGCGCCGAGAAGTCGAGATCGCGCCGCACGAAGACGATGATCCGCGTCCCTTGGTCGAGATAGATCGTCGGCGGAATGTTGATCGAGTTCCGCAGCGCCTGCTGGGCGATGTTGGTGAGCGTTTGCGACACGTTTTGCGCCGCGATCTGACGCGCCTGCAGCGACAGCTGGTTCTGGTTCACGCCCGTCTGCGTCTGCGTCACCGCGCCCGTCATCGGATCAGTCGTGGTGATGATCGTGCCGTTGCCCGTGTTGTTGGCGTTCTGTCCGTAAGCGCTCAGGAACTGCGCCGCGCCACCCACGATGGAGAGCATGATCGCGGAGCCGAACCGCTCAACGTAGTGGTTGTCGACGAAGCCGGCATTGCCGGCGCGGCCTAAATCGTCCGTGCCGTTCGATCCGATCTGGACCGAGACGCCGTCCGACCGCAGCATTCGCGTCCAGACCACAAACACACGCGTCTGCCCTTGGGCGATGCCCGATTTGTATTCCCCGACAAGGCGGCTTCCCGCCGGGATCAGCACGCGGCGCCCGTCGAACGACCAGACGTTCTCGGTCACGACCGCGCGCACCATGCCCGGCAGGTCGCTTTGAACGGCCGTCTCGAGTACGCCGCGAATCATGGTACCCTGCGCCACCAGCGCGTCGATCCGGTTGTTCTTGGTGGCGCGTGAGACCTCGACGCCGGCAGCCGACACCGACGCCAAAAAGCGACGATTGGGATCGTCCTCTGGGCCTGCGGCGGCGTTGCTTCCACCGTCCGGATTTGCAGCGTTCGCCGTCGCCGATGCGTTGTCGGCGATCACCTGAGGCGCCCGCAGGCGCGCCCATTTTCGCCGCTCTTCCTCCTGGCGTTGACGTTCAAGCTCCGCGAGACGCCGCGCTTCGTCGTCGTTCGGTACTGCTGCGGCCAGCGGTGGTTCAGGCGGCGGTGGTGCCGGAAGCGCCAAGGGAGGGGCCACCGGAGGGGGCGGTAGTACAGGTTCGACCGGCGCCTGTGGGATGACGATGGTGCCCTGATTGGTTCGCGTCCGCGGCGCAGACAGGGATGGCGGCGGAAACTGCGTGGTGGTGAATTCCTCCTTGTCGGGCGTCGTCAGGGTGGGCGAACGCCGCACCACCGAGCCGTAGATTATCCAGGCGGCCACGACGAGAACGCCGATCGGGACCCCTAATTTCAAAAAGCTGCCAAGCGCTGTGCGGCCACGCGCGACGGAGGTCGCCGCCGCTTCGAGTTCGAATGAGCGATAGTCGTCGGCGCTCGGCATTGCGCGTCAACCTCCCAGAGTTGTGGCCGAGCCCACACGCTGCGGCGCATAGGGTTCGAGTCCGCTCGGTTCATGCACGTTGGTCAGACGGCGGTTGAAGATGCAGGTCGATTCCTGGCCGTTGCGCAACGTCCACTGCGGCGACACCTTGTCGACGATGATGTAGGGTCCCTCGGTCCGGAAATTGACGAGGCTCTCGTTGCGTTCGCCATCGACGATGTAGATCGTCGGCGTCTCGCCCTCGAAGCGGAACCAGGTCTTGGTGCCGTCATCGAACACCGCAACCGGCTTGTTCACCGACGATCCCTTGTAGCCATAATCGCTGTTGGCGTTGGCGATATTGAGGTCTTTGAGATTCGGATTGGCGGCGCGCTGCTTGGCTTCGGCTAACAGCTTGGCGCTCGCCTCATCATCCGGAAACCGGAACCGCACCGCATAGATTTGCCCGCCTGGCGACCGCGTGTTCGACCGCAGCAGGAACGAATAGATGCGCTTGTCGGTGACGACGTTGAGATTGGACTGGGCGTTCTTTTCGACCGGCTTGACGAAGATGATGTCGCCCTTGCGGTTCGGCTCGACCTTCCAGGCAATCGAATCACCGAGCGCCAGCGTTTCGATCTTCTCGTCCGGCTGCAGCTCGATCATCGTCGAGGTGCCGTAGCTGGCGTCGATCGCGGTGACGTTGTCCTTGTTGTAGACGACGTCGCGCACCCGCGAGTCGATGTGGCCCGGCCGCGGTAAAGCCTCGGCGAAGGCGGCGCCACTCGTGATGCACAGAATGAGAATGGAGGCGACGCAACATTTGATCATTGCTGCACACCTACCGTTCCCGGCGAGGGTGCGGTCTCCTGATCGCGACGATACTCGAGGACCTGGAAGCCGAGGGGGTTGTCGAAGCGCCATTCGTTGCGCATCGGAGCGGAGGTGTAGCGGAAGCGCACCAGCGACACCCAGTTGCGGGTGATGATGTTGGTCGACGACTTTTCCTCCGTCGAAAATCGAGCGAGTGCGGTTCGGTTGTTCGGGAAGGTCACGGACTTGATGTTGACGGCGACCACGGTGTTCGAGCCAAAGGCCTTCACCGGATTGTTAGGATTGGCGGGCGAGTAGATTTCCGTGAGCTCGCGCGCCGCGTCGCCGGTCGCGAGCAACTGCGCCAGATCGAAATTATCCTTCAGGGCCTTGGGATCATAGGTCTCGCGCGCCTTGATGTAGCGCACGACGTTAAACGTCGTGATGGCTTCGTCCTGGCTCAGTGAACCCTCGGCCATGGGCCGCTTTACCTCGACGAAGCCGGTGGTCTTGTCGACCACGACCATGTACGGCTCGTAGGTCTTGAGCGGGACCAGCAAAGCTAGGGTTCCGAGCGCGCCGACGGCCACGACCGCCATCACCGCGGCGACGATCCAGGCGAGCGCCCGCGAGTTGCGGTTGCGGCGCGCGATATCCCGCTCCCACGTCACGCCATCCGTGTAATAGCGTGAATCGACCTGTGCCGGCTCCGGGGCTGTCGTCTCGGTCATGGCCGTCCTCCCCCACTCGACGCCGGCGGGACGCCGGGATTGCGCAGCTGGTCAGCCAGACGACGAAATTCCGCGGACTGAGCCCAGGACGCGGCGCGCAATCCGACGCGCGCGCGCTGACGGGAAGCCAGCTCCTCCCGCCGGGACATCGAGACAGGATTGAGCGGGTTACGGAAGGCAAGGCGCGCCCGGTTGGCGGCGGCGCCGAGCCGATAGCCGGTGGCGGTCGCGAGCACCGCACCGATGCGCGGCGCAAATATTGGGACGCCGCCGGCGATCGCCGCTGCCATGTTGTTGATCTGGCTGAGCAGCAAAATGCCGATGATCGCGAGCAGCACGACCGGGCCGATGGTGGCCCAGGTTGCGGATTTGGAGTTGGCGACGCCGTTGAGTGTGTCGATCGTCTGCTGGATCAGCGAGACATAGAAGGCGAGGAACGCATAGACGAGGACCTGCACCAGGAAATACTGGACCAGCGCGCTCATCCAGCCGCTGAAGAACCGTGTCGTGACGCCAAACAGCAGCAGAATGATAAACAGCGGCGCCAACGCCAGCAGCAACCACATGAACATCTTCGACAGCACGATGAGAAAGATCGCGAAGCCGATCAGGAGGGCCATCACCACATAGAAGACAGCGGCAAAGATGTAGGGCCCCCAGTTGGTGATGCCGGCATTCTGCAGGAACGCCTCGGTCGCGCTGTTGGTTGTGTCCCACATGTTCTGCAACGCCGACTGGACACCGTTCACGGAGTTCAGATTTACGGACATTCCGGTGTTGTTCGCCGACGTCACCGCGCTGAGCAACGCGTTGCCGATCGCTGAAGGGCCATCATTGAGGAAATTGTACGCCAGCGTTTGGAAGTCGCCCCACTTCGTGGCCATGGCGTAAATCAGCACGGCACGGAACAGGCGAAACGCATGGTCAGCGGGACCGCCCGTCGCGGTGCCTTGCCAGATGCCGACGCCCCAGAAGATCACGTAGAGCGTGAGCAGCAAGCCGGCGACGCTGGTGGCGCCGCCCGAGGTCGCCGCGTTTGCCAAGGCCTGGTAGGCGGTCGATACATAGTTCTGACCGAGTTGGTCGACCGATTGCAGAAGCGAGGTAATGCTGAAGCTGTTTCCCATCGCCCCTCTCAGATCGGCCGCATCGGGCCGCAGCGGGCGAACCTTTTCAGATCATCAGGCTCGGTAGGCGGCGTCGCGTCTGAATAGGCGAGCGGCGCTCCGCCCTCATCCGGCGAGCAAGGCGCTTTGAGGGGTTTGTAGGCGCAGCCTGCGAGCAGCGTCGCCATCAGCGTCATGAACGCAAACGAAGTGATCAGCTTCATTGCGCCGACGCCTTCGGCTGCGTGAACGTCATGGCGCGTGAGGCGGCCTTTGCTGCCTCGCCCTGCGCGCTGGTTGCGCTGACGCCCACTGCCGGTGCCGGCGCGCGGTTGAAGCCATAGCGACTGATGAAGACGGCAGCGATCGCGACGATGGCGACAAGGATGGCAATACGTTTGGACAAGCTTCGCTCTCCCGCTCGGCTTACTGCTGTGTGAATTTCATGGCGCGCGCCGCCGACGACTCTGCCGCGATCCGGTCGAGGTTGGCCTGGTTGGCCGCGGCTGCCGCGTTGTTGACGACGCCGTTGAGCTCGTTGATCGTCTGCCCCGTCTGAATCTGCACCTGCGTGTTCTGGTCGACGCTGCCCTTGAGGTCTTGCGCCTTGCCGATCTGCTGGCCGCCCTGCGTGAACGCCGAGGACCTTTGCTGCACGGCGCCCTGCGTCGAGTTGATGAGGCCCGACAGGGTCGCGGCGACGTTGACGGAATTCTTGTATGCGGTGTCGGCAGGATGGCTCTGGCCATTGACGAGGCCGGTGATGGTCTGGACGAGCTGCAAGCCGTTGATCAGCGTCGAGACAATATTCTGAGACGCCGAGCCCATACCGGCAAATGATAAGGCGCCCCCGGAAATCACCGAGCCGAGGGAGGGTGCCTGCGCCATCGAGAAGCCGCCGCCGAGCGCCATCTGGGCGAGCGTGCCTTGGGCCTGCGACGACCGATCGCCGGTAACGGCCTGCAAGGTCTTTTGCGTAAACTGCAAAATCTGCTGATCCGCGGCAAGAATCTGCTGCGTGCTGGTCGCGATCTGCTGCGCCTTGGCGAGGTTGGCGTTGTCGAGCACAGGAACCTGCGCCATCACAGGCGAGGCCCCCACTACGGCCAGCGCGTACAACGTGAGCAGGACAATCAAGCGCATCGAAGCCTCCCTAGCGGCTGTTGGCGGCAATCGCGGCAAGAGCCGCAGTGACGTCGGCGGCAGTGAGCGCGGCGATGGAATTACGTCCTGCGTTCGCGGTGTTCTGCGCCTGAACGAGGTAGAAGATGACGTTGCCGTCGCTATCGACGGTGCGGGCGCTGACACAGGACGGATCGACCCGCGCGCCGGGCGCCGTGGTCGAACAGGCCGTCGGCGTCCGGCAAGGTTGCGCGGCTGTCCCCGCGCCGACCATGCCGACGGGACAGGCCGGCCCCGGCTGGGTGCTGGTCACGGTCGCCCGCATCCCCGTCGCGGCCCGGCTCATGTCGCTGTTGACCGCCAAGTTCAGCGCGTTCAGCGCCGTGACCCAGAGGTTGGCGGAGCCGATCGCGCCGTTCCAGACAAGATTGTTTTGCAATCGCGCGGCGCTGTTCATGTCGATCGCCGCCATCACCGTCTGCGCGGTCCCGACCTGCTGCCCGGCAGCCTGGAACGCCGACTGCGCCGCACTCATGGTCTGGCGGCTGGCATCAAGGCCGGCGACGACATCGCCGCTCGACTTGAAGAGCGTCTGGCTGTTGAGGGTCGCGCCTTGCGCGTTCGGATTGGAGGTCACCGGAAGATCAGGAGCGTAGGACCGGATCGCCTGGCTACCGGCCCCGCTTTGCGGCTGCACGGTCGGGTCGATGACGCTGACTTTCTTGCCCGTGGTCACCGCGCATTTGACGCCGTTATTGGCATCCTGTCGCCGTGTTGTGACCGGTAAGAGCTTCACCGTCGTGCTGGCCGTCTGGGAACGCAGCGTCAGTTGCGCGGCGTCGTTGACCGGGATATCGGCCAGCGCCGGCGTAGCGCCGAGCGCGAGAACGCTAACAATGATTGCAGATCTCATGCCTCGCTCCTGCCCATGAAGAGCGGCAACCACACGGCGGGGTCGTTGCCGACCCGCGCCCGCAGCGCATCGAGCTCGGCGACCGTCTCGGTGCGCCCGGACAGCACCTTGATCAGGTCCGGCATGCTGGCGAGATTGAGCTTCGCCACCACGCTGTCTCGGCCATGCTTGATCAGGAAGGAACGGCTCTCCGGCACGGTGCCGCGAATCCAGGCGACTTCCCGTCCCGACAAACGAAAAGCCTGCTTGTAGCTTTCGTCATCGGCTTTCGGATTCGGAAAGAAGATGTTGGTGCTGGTCTGTTCGATTAGCGTGTTCGAGGCTTTCGAGCGCACGATGTCGGCGGCCGATTGCGTGCCGAAGCCGACGATGCCGTTCTGCTTGCGAATGGTCTTGAGCTTGTCGCGGATGAAGAAGGCGAATACGTCATCGTCGAGCAGACGCCAGCCTTCATCGAGGAAAATCATCACCGGGTCACCGGTCAGGAGCTCTTCTGTCCTGTGGAAAATGTACATCAGCGCCGCAGTGCGGATCACCGGATCGTCGAGCACACGCGTCATGTCGAATCCGAACACGCTCGACAACGAGAACTGATCCTCGTCGTTGTTGAACAGCCAGCCACGCTGATCGGGCCGCATCCAGCTTTCGAGTCGCGCCAGCAGGTCCCCCTCCCCCGCCCGGATGCGGCCGCGCAGCAAGGTGGAGAAGGCTTTCAGCGTCCGACCCGCTGGACCGCCGGTGAGCGCCGCCGCGATGGCGTTGCGGATGACCTGCTCTTCGGACGCGGTCAGATCCGCGCCATTCGCAGGCCGCAACATGAAGGCGAACAGCTGATAGAGAAATTCCCGGTTGGGCGCCGTGTCCGGGAGCGACAGTGGATTGAAGCCGGTCGGCTCGCCGGGGACGAGCGTCTCATATTGCCCGCCGAGCGCCCGGATGAAGATCTCGGCGCCGCGATCCTTGTCGACGAACAGCAGCTTCGGCCGTGGCTGGATGCGCTGCGTCTGCGCCGCGATGAAGGACAGAAACACCGTCTTGCCCGACCCGGTCGGGCCGACGACGGTGAAGTTGCCGATGTCGCGGACATGATGGTTGTAATAATAGGCGGTCTGCGACGTCGTCTCGAACACGGAGATCGCCGGCCCCCAGTGATTGCCGGTCGGCCGACCGCTCGGATAATTGTGCAGTGAGGCAAAGCCGGCAAAGTTCTTCGATGAGATCACGCCCTTGCGGGCGATATAGGCAAAATTGCCGGGAAGCTGCGCCCAGAACGCCGGCTCGCAATTGAGGTCCTCGCGCGTCCAGATCACCGAGCGGTCCGTGAGCGCTGCGCCGACCACCGTGACGGCGGCGCCGACCTCCGACAAGTTGCGGCCGAGGCACATCACCGTCATGTGGTGCTCGCCATAGATCGCTTCCGAGGCCAGCAGTTCATCGCGGGCATCATCGAGATGCTCCGCGACAATCGATCCGGCCTCATCCGACATGTCGACTTGGCGCGACACCCGATCGATCTGCTTGGCAGCCTCGGGCCGGTCGACGATGGCGAAGCTCTGTGTGGCAATGAATTCGTGCGGCACGCGCAGCAGGTTGTCGAACGAGCCGGGACCGGTCTGCGCCGGGTATTCCCGGATCGAGACCATGGCGCCGAAGCGGGTATCCTCGGGGCCCGCGCCGCGAATTTCGATGGCGTTACGACCGAAGAAGATGCGTTTCATTGACAGCGCATCGGCGATGTCCAGGCGTGGCAGATGCATCGGGCGCGGGATGCCGCCATCAAGAATCTGCACCAGGAACTCGAGCGGCTCGGAGAACCAGACGCCATCGCGCCGCACCACACCGAGCTGGCGGGCGCCATAGCCGGCGAGAGTTTCGCGCACCGCGGTCGCCGCATCACGCAGCTCGGTCAGTGCGGTCTGCATCGCGACCGACTCGCCGGCCTCGTCCTTGCGGCCGAGCAACTTCGTCAGCATGAGATCGAAGGTGCCGGCCTGACCCTGCAAGGGCCGCCGCACGATGGTCAGGTAGATATCGTTGACGAACATGCGCCGCTGCGACAGCGCTGCGTCGTAGCGCTCGTCAAGCTCGCGGCACAACGGATTGTCGAAGGTCGAGTCGATCCTTGGCTGGACCTCCCGTCGGATGATGTGGGATACGAGCGCGAATCTCGAATTGGCAAGAGTCCGAATGACGTCGTTGCGTCCCAGCAGGCGCGAGTTGACTTCGCTCATGTCGGACGTCTCGAACGAATAACCATCGAGCTTGAGGACCGTCATGACAAGGCCATCGCGGGTCTTGATGATGTGGTCGTCGACATGGCGCGTATAGGGAACATGGGAGGCGACAGGACGCTCGCGCCGTGAAACGGCGCCGAAGGTCAACTCGTCAAGCAGGGCACGCGCAACCATCGCTTCCTCCTCACGCCGAATAGCTGTCGGCCGCCCAGAAGGCGCGCGAGCGGGGCGGGCATTTAGTGGATTTGACGAACAGGATTTCGAAGATGCGGTCGTCGCGCAGCGTCATCACGTAGCCGAACAGGTGCAGCGGGATGGCCACCAGCAGCATGAAGAGGTTATGCGTGACCAGGAAGCAGACGCTGGAGACCACGCCGCTGAACATGAAATACATGTATGGCACCCCCATCAGCGTGGGCGCGCGCGTCAACGCTTTGACGAGCGGTGTGATCAGCGGATCCTCGAGTTCGTCTTCGGTCATTGCCCGACCGCTGACTGGAAGAACTGGACGATCTGCGCCGAGCCGAACACCAGCACGATTCCGAAAATGACGCTGCCGGCGATGCCCCAGGTCAGCCGGCCGGACCAGGCGAAGAATCCGCAGGCGATCACGGCGAGCGTCGCCAATGCTGTCGCAATGGGCCCCGTGAGCGCTGAGACCAATTGCGTCAGCGTCGATTGAACGGGTTGCAGCGTCCCGCCACTCGACTGCGCCGCGGCCTTCGTGATGGTCTGTAACAGAAGCGCTCCGGCCAATGGCGCGCGTGAAAGCAATCTCTTCATCCAGTCCTCTCTTTTCAATCGACATGCATGACAAAGCCGTCATCCCAGCGTGCCTGGCCCGGCGGCGTCGGCGCGGAGGTCTGCGGCGGAGCGCGCGTTGACCCCGGTTCGATCAGGTCAGGCCGATCGGCGACTTTGCGGTGGAGTGCGCGCCGGGAATCCGCGTGGCCCGGCGCCGGCCAGGTGTAGAAGTCGTTGATCACCCGCGCGACGAAACGGACGGTTTCGGGAAACGGGGGCACGCCGCGATTGCTGTCCACGGCGCCCTCGCCGGCGTTGTAGGCCGCGAGGATAAAAAGCGGATTCCGGTACTTGTTTTGGAGGGCGCGGAGAAAGCGCACGCCGCCACGGACATTGTCGGCGGGATCGCATCGATCGACCTTGAAGCGTTGCGCCGTTTCCGGCTCCAACTGCATCAAGCCGACCGCACCCTTGTCCGACAGTGCGGTAGAATTGAAATGGCTTTCGATCTTGGCGACCGATTGGACGAAGTCAGGATAGAAGTTCTCCGCCGTAGCGATGCGAACGACCAGCGCGCGGGCTTCATCCGCCGCCATCGCTCTGGCGTTCGGGCAGGGCGATGTGCCAACCGATGTGCCGTCGATCCGTTCAATCGCGACTGGCGCGTCCGCGAGCGGCAGGATACGGCCGTCAGCGTCCACGGCGGCCACGCGCGCTGGCTTGGTGTCCTGCGCGTTGGCCATTGCCATACCCGCCAGGACGCTAAACCCGATTGCCGCGAAGCGGACTGACATACCACCCAACCCCATTATCTGATAGACAATATATTAGATGTTGGTACCTTGGCAATAGCGTGCAGCACGCCTGCTGCAACTCTAACCCCGGGTACCAGATGAAGCGCAGTGCAGCTTTGCTCGTGGCTTTCGGACTTGGATTCGCGCCCGGCGTCGGGATCGGAGCCCGCGCCCAAGACGCGTCGTTTGGGTGCAAGGTGCTGTTATGCGCAGCGGCTGCCCCGAGCTGGCAGGGCATCCCTTACTGCGTACCGGTTATGCAGGCGCTGTTTCGGCACCTGGCGAAAGGCGGCGGCTGGCCATCCTGCCCGGAGGGCAACGCCAGCGGTCTCGGCTATGAGCCTTATCAGGCCTGTCCTGCCGGCCTGACGTCAGTGCAGTCACCGACGGATGGTGGGGCCGACTTCATGCCTGCGCCGAACGGCAGTCTCTGCGCCGATCTCTCCAAGCCACAGCAGATCTGCTCGGGCGGGGATGGTGGCTGTACCACGAGTTATCCAACGACACCGCGCGATCCACGCAGCGAGCCCTACTACGTTGATATCAGCACGGCGAACGGCAGCCAACGCTTCTACTTCTCTTTACGGGGCTACTAGCATGCGGTGTACGCGCGCCGTCGTCGCCTTCTTTGCGCTGCTCATCGGCTTCGGCGCCGCACCGACGTGGACCGCTGAGTCCCACTGGTTTGCAGTTCCCACCACGGCCCTTTACCTCACCGGAGACAGTTGGTCCGACGCCGGCGTCACCTACCGGCTTTACGGTGTGCAGGCCTGCCTTCGCGGAACGAGCTTCACCAATGGCCATGGTCTCAAGCGCGACTGCGGTGAGGCGTCGCTCACGATGCTGGTGGCGCTGACGCGCGATCTGCGTCCTGTATGCTATGATGCGGCCGAGCAACCTGAGACGCGCACCGTCTTCGTGTTCTGCGTGGCAACGCGCATCAGTGGTGCCGGCGCCGGGTCGCGAATCGACCTCGGCACCGCTTTGATCGCGACGGGCTTTGCCTTCGCGGCCCTGAAGCCTGACGGCCAGCCGGTACATCCACCTTATTTCATCGCGGAGCTCGTGGCGCAGCGCGCTAAAGCGGGGCTTTGGGATTTTGCCGACCTGCCCGATCCAAACGCCATCATCCTGCGCGCGCTGCATCGGAGTGTGCCTGCCACTTCGCCTGCGCCTGCAACGTTGCGCTCGCAGGCGCCAACGCCCTGATAACCATCCAGCAACCCAAGGAGGAAGATCCATGAGAACGACAAATCTGTTCATCTTGCGCGGACGCGTCGGCCAAACGCCGAAGGCTTTCAACAAGGCTGCCAAGATCAACGTGGCGACTGATCGCGCCTGGACCGACGCCAAGGGCGAGCGCCGGGAAGAGACCGATTGGGTGACGGTCACGATCCTCAATGAAAAGGCCGCCGAATGGGCGATCGCAAATATCGCGAAGGGCGATGCGGTCTATGCCGAATGTCGCATCGCGGACGGCTCCTACAAGAAAGATGGCGAGACGGTCTACACGACCGACATTATCGCCAACGTCTTTCACAAGCTCGATCTCGGATCGCGCGATGATGTCGCCGCCTAAACTCGTTGTTGCCGCGCTGACGGGGCTGGCTGTTCTCAGCGGTCGAGCGAGCTTTGCTCAGACGCCTAATGCGGCTTCCGGAATCTATTCGCCGAAGGCCGCGGTACAGTCGCCACCATTGCGCGTTGAGGTGATTGACGGCACGCGCTTCCGCGACATCGAGACTCACGCGGTCTATCGGCTGTACGGAATCGACACCTGCGCGCCCGATCAAACCGCGCACCTCGGCCGCCAGCCTTGGCCTTGCGGTACAATGGCGACCGCCTGGCTCGTGACTGCGACGCTTAACGTCTGGCTCGCTTGCAGGACGCTGCGCGATGACGACGGTGAACGTCTCGTGCGTTGCGCTTCGGCGGGTCATCCGGATATCGCCGCGGACATGGTGCGCGAGGGCATCGCTGTCGCGCGGCCGCCCTCCCCGGACGATCCCGGCATCCGCGTCTACGCGCTCGCTGAACAGGACGCCCGCAAGGCCTACCGCGGTCTATGGTCCAGCACCTTTCAGATGCCGTGGGATTGGCGGGCTGGTTCCGACGGCAAACGCCGGGCGACGGCGAGCGGCGAGGCAACACCATGATCCACCGAACCCATGGTCTGATGGTGCCGCTGCTGATTACCCTGGCCGGCTGCGCCACACCGGCCGCGCCGGTGGTCGACCTCGGACCGTTTGCGCCGGAGCCGCTTTACAGCCCTGCTCAGGTCAGGCCGGGCCGACTCGAATACGCGCCGGATCGCTCGACCTTCGCGCCGCTGCTCACCGAGCGCTTCCCCTATCCCACGCAGCCGGAGGCAAACGCCGCCTATCTTCGCCTGATCGCGGCCGCGCCGGCGGACCGCCTCTACCCATCGTCGATCTGGCTGTTCGGATGCAAGCCCGGTGCTCTTGATGAGCAGACCGCGCGCGTGACCCGTTACCGCGGTCCGGTCGTGCATTGCGCCACGGATTTCCTTGATGCTTCCGGAAGGCGGTTGCGGCGCGAGACCGCGAACTTCTACTACTACGGCGCCGTCTGGAATATGCAGTCTATCCATCCGCCTGTGACGGCCGCCCCGTGGCGCAATCGCGAGCACTCGCCCAAGGATTTCTGGTGGTGGGTGCCAGGCCGATCCCGTTATGAATAGGAGAGCCGGTCGTGGGCGTGCTAGCATCGACAACACAAAGATATTATATTAGATATTGTCATACCGAGACGGTGCCGGCCGCACGCATTGCCAGACGTTCGGCGCGCATCCTGGCCGCGAGCTTGATTGCGATGACCGAAATCACCAGTGCCGTCACGGCGCGGCCGCTGACACCCGACCCCGGTGCATGGCGTGCGATGAGCTATGCCAATCTGCAACAGCGCTCGGCGGAAACGGCGACCTATGCCGATATCTGGAAGGACGCCATCGACGCCAACAATCGCGCCTACAAAGCGCGTGGCGACCAGAGATTTGCCGATGGTAACGCGCCCGCCACGGAAGCGCATTTCGTGATCTGGAGTCCCACGAAGTCCGTCGTCCTCTCAATCCTCAACACGGTCACCGGCTGCACGCTCAAGGAGCTGCGGGCGGTCGCCGGCGCGACGGTAAAACTCTGCCCGCTGCGGATAGCCATCTACGAAGGGATTCAGGTGCGGACCCTCGACGGCGGCCGCGCCTGCTTTCTCGAACTCGCTTCGCCCGCCGTCGGCACCAGCGGTGACCCGCAGACTGCTTCTTACGCTTCCTACGATGTCGCCACCAAGACCGTGAAGACCGGTGTCATCATCGATCACCAGGCCGTGGATGGCTGCTCTCAAAACATCGCGCTGCACCCCCAATGAAACGCCGCCCGCCGGTCCATCATGGTGCCACGCCCGCTGACGGCGCCGTCAAGGCGACCCCAGCGGGGCGCGCTGGCGCGCGGCCTGGACCGCGCTCGCGGCCGTGCCATGCTGGTCGGCAATCTCAGCATCAGGAGGCTTCGATGCGATTTAGGTTCATCCTTCCGATCGTCGCGCTACTCGCGACTCCTTGCCTCGCAGCCGCGCAGGATCAAGCTGCCAGCCGCTGGCAGGCGATGAGCTATTACAGTTTCCAGATCCCGTCGACCACCGACCCGCTACAGACGCTGATTTGGCCCGACGTCATCCGGGAGGCCAATGCCTACGTGACCACCGAGCTCAAGCGGAGCCTCGGCGGTAAAAACGCGCTGGTGACCGCGCTCGCCTCGACCTATCGCGACGGCAGCCGCACCATCATCGTGAGCACGGCGCTGTCGCGCGCATGTGATAGCGGGGCGAACGACAAAGGGGCCGAGATCGAGCCGTCTGTCTGCCCTCTGCGCATCGTCACGATCGAGAACGGCAAAGTGATATCCATCAAGTCAGATACCGGCTGCTACACGGATCACGCCGATCCCGACCTGCCGGCGAAGAACCGCAACGATAATTCCTACACGCGCTACGATCCGGCCGCCGGCACGATCAGCTTCCGCACCACGATCGGTGGCCATGACGTGCCGAGCTGCGCACGTGTCTATTCGCTCAAATGACGTTCTAGGATGCGGAGGGAACTTCATGTGCACGCGACTTAGCGGTCTAATGTTCGTCGTTGTTCTTTGCGCGAGCATTTCGTGGTTCGGCGCCGGGCGGGCAGTTGCGGGACAATATTGCGAACGCACCAATTACTCCGCTCAGCAGATAACGGATGCGGTGAGGAATTCTCCGCTGCGGGATGATCTCAAGGGAACGTCCTGCTCACTCGGCGGCCTGGGACGCTTCGAGTCGGGCGGCAACAAAGGCAACTATAATGGCAGCTGCTGCACCGGCATTTTCCAGCTCAACAACGCCAACGTCCAGAAATACGCGGGGACCGACCGCTCGGTCTACGGCTGCATGTCGCTGCAGGACCAAGTCGACGCATGGGCCAAGCTGACCAACGACGGCTATAATTCATCCGCAGTCAGGCAACTGGCCTCGATGTCGACGTTCGACGGTCAGAAGGTCGATGCCAGCCTTATCGCGGCCTGCATCCAGCTCGGCACCGGCAACTGCCAGAAGATGCTCAATTCAGGCACATGCTCCGGTTTCGCCGACATCAACGGGACGACCATCTGCAAGATGGCCAACAATGCGGGCGCCCTCGCGGACCCGAACTGCAAAGACGGCCAAGCCGTGTGCGGGCCGTCAGGGCCAGGCGACTTCCCGACCTCGACCGGCATCGCTGCAAACCCGCCGACCGCCGGGAGTGCTTCGATTATCGTGGCGCCGACCGACGTCTAGCGATCACTGCCTCAGTTCACCTCTGACGGATCCCGGATGATGAAGTCGGCGAAGGCGTGCAACTGCTCCTCGGCGACGGAACATAAATCGCCGCCGCGATAGTGCGCGTGCACTAGGGCCCAGAAGACGACTTCGTCGGAACGCCCGGCGAAGAGCGCCTTCTGCAGCGTGCGGCCAATGATGGTTACAGCGCGGACGTGGTCGTAGCGCATGTGAAGTTCCTGGGCGACGATCTTCGTGTCTGCAGTGCGGATCACCAGGCGACCTCCTCTCTTGTTGATGTCTCGTTCACGCAGCCGAAGGCAGCGTGGCGTCGGGAAGCACGCGGTCCTCGCAGCCGCGCGCCTGCCGGATCGCAGCGAGCGTCTCGCGGTTGAAAGACATGCGAAGCGCGACCACCTCGTCGCGGCCGATGCGTTTCGGAAATCCGAGAGGACGGACAAAGAAACGGAGCTGCATCGCGATTACCATCAATCGCCAGTCGATCGCGACCGTGACGGTGTCGACCTTGCTCGCCATGCCCCATTCGACAACGCCCTGCGCGAGCTCGAGAAAGGGGCTGTCGCCGCGCGGACGCATTTCGCGATGGCCGTGCGCGACGCAAAAGCGTGTCCACTCGAATACACGCGGTCCGCGCGGCGGGCGCTGACGGCACAGGTCAGACAGCACATCGGTGAGCAAGTGCGGACGCGTCGTCGGAAGCAGGCGCTGGTAGCCTACGATCTCGTCGCCGCGCAGGCAGATATGGTGAGTTGCATGTACGTCGTCGAACCGATCGCGCTCAAGACCGTCGGGCTGGCGCAAGTCCTCCCAGCCCTTCTCGTCGACGAACACGGCGTGGCGGAAGCGGAAGGCCCGATCCATCAGCGCGGCATGGCGGCTGATGTCCGAGCCGGGAATGACCATGAGCATGGGCGTCTCCTCGGCTTGTTGAATGAGCCGAGTTGGCCACGTATGGCGGCGCGCCGGTATGGTCAGAAAAGACCATTGCCGCCGGAAGTTGCGACGTCAGTTGCTGTTGCGCGTTGCTCGTGTCGGCGCAGAAGACTCGGAGTGCCAGCCTTTAGGTTTGTCCTTGCAGCCGCAGGCGGCGACAGGGAGATGATGCCGCAAGCTGGCGACCCGGGTGTCACGTTAGCCGGCGCGGGATCGCGAGGGGCAATGGGCGGACGGCAGGGCGATCCCGTGACCGACGGGTACGTAGCCGAGCTTGTCGCACAGGTCGCGAAAGAGAACGCGCCGGCGCTCCTTCTCGGCCTCCGCGGAGGCGCAGCGAAGAGCGTGCTCGCGGTCTGTGGTGCCGTCGGGCTGACAGGTCGGGCAATTCGCGATGTGAACCGCGCGTTCCAATGCCGCCAGCGCCTCAACATAGGCGCGGTGGGCCGCGACCGCCCGCGACTCGAGCGAGGTTTCAGGTCGCTCCCTAACCACTCGAACTCTCCCGGCGGGCAGTGTCTGCGGTGCGCCCCCGCAAACGAACCCTCGCTGACTCTTGGTGATCGGGGAGTTCGAAACCGTACGAGACGGCCCTATGGCCTTTAGTTCGGGTGAACCTGTTGCATACGCCACAGGCTCCTATGGTGTAGCCGCGCTGACCGCTTCACCAGGCCGAGAAGGCTTTATCATCTCTCACGTAGGTTCATCAAACGG
>NZ_MKSM01000111.1:74916-83800 GCF_001897285.1 Nitrobacter sp. 62-23 | reverse complement strand
AATCTTGCCGGGCTCCAGCTCGAAGGCGACCTTGGAAAATTCCGGCACCATCTGATCCTTGGTGAAGAAGCCGAGGTCGCCGCCGTCGGATGCGCCGGGATCCTTGGATTCCTTCTTGGCCAGTTCGGCGAAGTCCGCGCCCTTCTTCAACTGGTCTTCGATCTTCTTGGCTTCTTCCTCGGTCGGCACCAGGATGTGGCGGGCATGCACTTCCTGTTCGCTGGTGATCTGCTTGGAGGCGTCCTCATAGACCGCCTTCATGGCGTCGGGGGTGAGCGCCGCCTTGCCCTCGGACGCCAGCAGCTTGTCCATCAAAAGGCGGTCGCGGGCGAAGGCGAGCCGTTTCTTGAAGTCCTCGGTGTTTTCGATCTTCTTGTCCTCGGCGGCCTTGGCGATGATCTTCATGTCGATCAGGAACGACAGCACGTTGTCCTGCCTGGCGGCCGGGTCCATCTGCGCGAGGCTTGGGCCCAATTCCTCTTCAGCGACATTGACGTCGCTCTGGCGGATCTCGGAGCCGTTAACCTTCGCCAGCACGGGGTTCGAATCATCTGCGCGGACCGGCGTGGCGGCGAGCAGGGCCACCGCCAGGCAGCCGCCGAGGACGGACGAGGCCAGGCGAACGCGCAGGCTGTGTTTCGTTGCGGGCATTGAGGTGGTCATGGGAAGTCCTTGATCTCCAGGAGGAGGGGTTTTGGGACGGCGGACACTCGCTTAATCGTGCGGCCTTGGCAACGCGAAAACTCTGTCAAAATCATGAATTCACGGACAGGTAGGCGGCCGCGGGTTTCCACCTCGGGCGCCTCGGAGCGGTGGTTCGGCGACCGTTGACAACCCACAAGGTGGGCCATATCTCTGCCGGACCGGGCCGGCAGCAGAGGCGGGTTTTGGCTGTGCTTTTGCGATTGAACCCCGGTCGCCGAATCTCAACCCATGACGATTTTCAATCCATGACGACTTCCAATCCATGACGGCTTTCAATCCATGACATGGATGCTCGGCTTCCGGGACTTCCAGGCTTCCGGGACTTCCAGCCCTGAGGCGTCACGATGAGGTGAGTTGATGGGCGGCTGGTGTGGTGGTTTTGAAGTTCGCTTCGCCGTCCTGGCGAATTCTGCAGGCGAATTTCCGAATCCAAACCACGCCGGAATCAGAAGCTAGCTTGCTAATGTCCCTATGAATCCGAAGTTCGCCATGGAAGGCGCTGCAGAATTAGGGCGAACTTCGGCTTCGGACACCGGGAGACGATCACATGGCTGCAACGCCGAACCGCGAAGACAGGAATAAGGCATGATCGGCGCGCTTGCCCGCAAGTTTTTCGGTTCCGCCAACGATCGGCGGGTCAAGGGATACCAGTCCCGAGTCAAGGCCATCAACGCCCTCGAACCCGAAGTCGCCGCGCTGTCCGACGAGGCGCTGCGGGCGCGCACCGCCGAATTCAGGCAGCAGCTCGCCAACGGGGCGACCCTGGACGACCTCCTCGTTCCCGCCTTCGCTACCGTGCGCGAGGCCGGCAAGCGAACGCTCGGCCAGCGCCACTTCGACGTGCAGTTGATCGGCGGCATGGTGCTGCACGAGGGCGACATCGCCGAGATGAAGACCGGCGAAGGCCGTCCACGTCGTCACCGTCAACGACTATCTCGCCCGCCGCGACGCCGCCTGGATGGCGCAGATCTACTCCTTCCTCGGGCTGACCACCGGCGTGATCGTCCACGGCCTCGACGATGCCGAGCGCAAGGCGGCCTATGCCTGCGACATCACCTACGGCACCAATAACGAATACGGCTTCGACTATCTGCGCGACAATATGAAGTACCGCCTGGAGGACATGGTCCAGCGCCCGCACTTCTTCGCCATCGTCGACGAGGTCGACTCGATCCTGATCGACGAAGCACGCACGCCGCTGATCATTTCCGGCCCGCTCGACGACCGCTCCGAATTCTACAACACCATCGACACTTTCATGCCGAGCCTGGAGAAGGTGACCGACTACGAGGTCGACGAGAAGCAGCGCGCGGTGACGCTCACCGAGGCTGGCATGGAGAAGATCGAGACGCTGCTGCGCGAGGCCGGCCAGCTCAAGGGCGATTCGCTCTACGACGTCGAGAACGTCTCCGTCGTGCACCACATCAACCAGGCGCTGCGCGCCCACTCGCTGTTCACCCGCGACAAGGACTACATCGTCCGCGACGGCGAAGTCATCATCATCGACGAGTTCACCGGCCGCATGATGCCGGGCCGCCGTTATTCGGAAGGCCTGCATCAGGCGCTGGAGGCCAAAGAGCATCAGCCGGTACAGCCGGAGAACCAGACGCTCGCCTCGATCACCTTCCAGAACTACTTCCGGATGTACAAGAAGCTTGCGGGCATGACCGGCACCGCGGCGACGGAAGCCGACGAACTGGCCGACATCTACAAGCTCGAGGTGGTCGAGATTCCGACCAACCTGCCGATCGCGCGCCTCGACGAGGACGACGAGGTCTACCGGACCCAGAACGAGAAGTACGCCGCGATCCTGGCCGAGGTCGAGCGCGCCAACGCGCGGATGCAGCCGGTGCTGGTCGGCACCGCCTCGATCGAGAAATCGGAAGTGCTCGCCGACTATCTCAAGAAGAACGGCTACAAGCAGATCGACTTCACCGATCCCAAATCGATGCGAAAGCTCTACGCAGCGGCCCGCGCCGGCAAGCCGGCGAAGCTGTTCGCGGTGCTCAATGCCCGCTTTCACGAGCAGGAAGCTTATATCGTCGCCGAAGCCGGCGTGCCCGGCGCCATCACCATCGCAACCAACATGGCCGGCCGCGGTACCGACATCAAGCTCGGCGGCTCGCTGGAGATGCGCGCCCAGTTCGAGACCGCCGACATCGCCGACGAGGCCGGGAAAGCCGCGAAGATCGCGGAAATCAAGGCTGATATCGAACGTTTCCGCGACATGGTGCTCAAGGCCGAGGAGGTCGTCGAGATCGAGCCGGCCAAGGGCTCAAAACCGGCCAAGACCATGACCCGGCCCGGCGGGCTCTACATCATCGGCTCCGAACGCCACGAGTCGCGCCGCATCGACAACCAGTTGCGCGGCCGTTCCGGCCGTCAGGGCGATCCTGGCCGCTCGAAATTCTTCCTGTCGCTTGAAGACGACCTGATGCGGATCTTCGGATCGGACCGGCTCGACACCATGCTGCAGCGGCTTGGCCTCAAGGAAGGCGAGGCGATCACCCATCCCTGGATCAACAAGGCGCTGGAGAAGGCGCAGCAGAAGGTCGAGGCGCGCAACTTCGACATCCGCAAGAACCTGCTGAAATACGACGATGTGCAGAACGACCAGCGCAAGGTGATCTTCGAGCAGCGCGTCGACCTGATGCAGAACGACAGCGTCGCCGAAACCGTCGCCGACATGCGTCATGCGTTCGTCGAGGACCTCGTCACCAAGCACGTGCCGGAAAACCAGTATGCCGAGCAGTGGGACGTTGCCGGGCTGAAGGACGAACTGAAGCGCGTGCTCGACATTGATCTTCCGGTCGACGAATGGGCCGCGGAAGAGGGCATCGCCGACGAGGAGTTGCTGTCGCGCATCGAAAGCCGGGTCGACGAGCACATGGCGGCCAAGGTCGCGCAATGGGGTCCCGACGTCATGCGTTACGTCGAGAAGACCATCCTGCTGCAGACGCTCGACCATCTCTGGCGCGAGCATCTGGTGATGCTCGATCATCTGCGCCAGGTCATCGGCCTGCGCGGCTACGGCCAGCGCGATCCGCTGCAGGAATACAAGTCCGAAGCCTTCTCCCTGTTCGAGTCGCTGATTGCCCATCTGCGCGAGGCGGTGACCGGGCAGTTGATGCGCGTCGAGATCGTGCCACCGGAGGAAGAGCAGCCGGTGCTGCCCGCGATGGAAGTCCACAAGCTCGATCCCAATACGGGCGAGGACGAGATGGCTTTCGCGCAAGGCAATTTTGCCCAGGCTTCGCTGGCGCCGGCGGTGAACGCGGACCGTTCTTCCGGCCGCGATCCGGGCAATCCCGCGAGTTGGGGCAAGGTCGGCCGCAACGAGGATTGTCCCTGCGGCTCCGGCAAGAAGTACAAGCACTGCCACGGCCGCTACGCGTGAAGACGTGGATGGCTGGGACGAAGTCCGGCCATGACGCGTTGAAACGAACGTCTCACCGTCAGCTCATCCGGTTGCTATCCGTGATCTGGAATAGTGGATGCCCGCCTTCGCGGGGATGACGGCATTATTTACCGGAACGCCGAGAAGCGATTGTCGAACGAGTTCGTTGCCGCCACCGGCGCCGCACGTGGAGCTGGCGTCGGCGCAGGCGCATCGGCGTCGATCGCTGGCTTTAATGGCGGGCGTGCAGTTGCGACCTGCTTGGTCTTGCCTGACTTGTCAGCCGTTTTTTCGGTCGTCCCGTGCGCGGGGCGTTTTTCCGCCACGGCCGGACGAAGCGGAGCGGTATGGGTCGCGGGGGCCGCCGTCTTCGGCTTGGCCGGGGTCGGCTGTTTGGTTGCGGTGGCGGTCGTCGCGGTGGTGTCGGCGGTGCCGAAACCGATCTTGCGCGCAAAATTGCTGAAAACATTGCCTGACGCGGAAGGGGCGAGCAGCGATGACGACGGTCTCGTCGCGTCGGCCTCCTGTTCGTATGCGGCTGCGACCGTTGCCGCCGCCGGGTCGCGCGGCGGATTGACGGTCGGAGGAATGGTGCCGGGCGCCGTCGAGTAGGCCGTAAGCTTCAGCCCGGGTTCGGCCGGATCCGACAGCCCTGTTTGGCCCTCCGGGATTTTTGCGGCGAACACGCGGTTCATGCCGCCGTCAATTCCGGTGTTGAGCCTGGCCACCGGCGTGCCCTTCGCGATCAGCCTGGCGATCTCAGTGTTGTCGCGCTCCTGCTTCTCGCGCACGGCGCTCGCGATGTCGTCGGGGATCACATAGGCCGGACACTGCGCGGATGCGTTGAACTGCAGCGGCTTGGTGGAGCCGGGAGGGGCCGCAGGATCGAACACGTATTTATGCTCGCAGAACTCGACCTTCGGCTCCTGATGGGTCACCTCGAAATGATCGTTGCCTTCCTTGATCATCTTCCAGAACGGCATGTTCGGATTGTTGCGATGTTTCGCAAGGTTCACCGCCGTCATGTGGAACGGATAGGCCTGGAACTGAAAGGCGCGTTGGCCGCCGAAAAAAGACTCCCGCCCGACTGCGTAGATCTCGGCGATCTGCTCGTCGGTCATGGCGTAGCAGCCGCGCGAGGAGCAGTCGCCATGGACCATCAGCTCGGAGCCGGTGCGCCCAAGCGACTTGTCGAAGGCGTTGGGATAGCCGGTATTGAATGAGAGATAGTAGGCTGAGCGCGGATTCATCTGCGCCGGCGTGATGCTGTAGAACCCTTCCGGCGCCTGACGATCGCCTTCGCGCGTTTTCGGGCCAAGATCGCCGGACCAGCGGCAGATCGGGTAGGTCTTGAGAAGCGCGAACTTGCCGGACCGGTTCTGCTTCCAGACTTCGAGTTCGGCTTCCTGCTTGAACAGGCGAATCAGGATCGGCGATTGCAGCTCCATGTCCTTTTCGGTCATGGCGGCGATGAGCTTGGGCGGGACGGGCTGGTTGGCCTTGGCGTTGCTCGCGAGTGAAGCGTTCTCGCCGTTGCAGCCAGCCAGAAGCGCGCCGGCCGCCAGCAACACGGCCGACGTCATGATCGCGCGGCCGGGCGCGCGATGAATCAAAGCCGGGCGATGGATCAAAGCAAAGCTCCGCAAGCGTCGGGCAAGCCTGCACCCCGAATTCATGGCGTTTGTGCCCCAAGCCATTGAATAAAATATTATCCTTAAGCCCGCGGCCCCGCAAGCCGGGCCGGCCGGCGCAACCAGATCCATGCCAACGATGGTGAACGGAGGTTAAATATTCGTACCGGGCTGAAATAGGGCGGTTCGCCCGGAATCCGGAAAAAGCCGCGATTTTTGCGGCCGTCCAAGCGTCGGAAACTGAATGCGGGTCGTCCGTCACGGAATCCTGGCGACGGCGCCGGTCGTGCTCAGCCCAGTTTGCGCCCGATATCGAGAAATTTCTGGCGGCGCTGCTTGCGAAGCGCGTCGCGGTCGAGATCGCGCAGATTGTTGAAGGCTTCGGCAATGGCGTCGCCAGTGAGCGCGACCATTGCCGGCGGATCGCGGTGGGCGCCGCCCGGCGGCTCCTTGAGGATGGCGTCGATCACGCCGAATCGCAGCAGGTCCTGCGCGGTGATTTTCATGTTGGTCGCGGCTTCCTGCGCCTTTGAACTGTCCCGCCACAGGATCGACGACGCCGCTTCCGGCGAGATCACGCTGTAGATCGCATGTTCCAGCATCAGGACGCGGTTGGCGGTCGCGATGGCGATGGCGCCGCCTGAGCCGCCCTCGCCGATGATGACGGCGACATTGGCGATGCCGAGCGACAGGCAGGTATCGGTCGAGCGGGCGATCGCCTCGGCCTGACCACGCTCCTCGGCGCCGATGCCGGGATAGGCGCCGGCGGAATCGACCAGCGACAGCACGGGGATATCGAAGCGGTCGGCCATTTCCATCAACCGGACCGCCTTGCGATAACCCTCCGGCCGCGCCATGCCGAAATTGTGCTTCAGCCGGCTCTCGGTGGTTGCGCCTTTTTCCTGGCCGATGACGCAGATGCTTTCGCCGCGGAAGCGGCCGAAGCCGCCGATCAGCGCCTCGTCCTCCCCGAACTTGCGGTCTCCCGCCAACGGCGTGAACTCGGTGATCAGGCCATTGATGAAATCGGAGAAGTGCGGCCGCTGCGGATGCCTCGCCACCTGGGTTTTCTGCCACGGTGTCAGGTTGTCGTAGAGATCCTTCAGTGCCTGCGCGGCCTTGTCCTCGATGCTCGAAATTTCCTCGCCGATGTCGCTGCCGGAAGCCGCGAGTGTGCGCAGTTCGTCGATTTTGGAATCGAGTTCAGCGACGGGCTTTTCGAAATCGAGGTAACTGCGCATGGGGTCGGGCATTCCAGCAATATAGGACGAACGTGCGGGGGGACGAAAGCTATTGGCGGGGAGAGCAAAAAATCCTTTAATTCAAACGTTTAAGGGAAGCGGCAGAGGGCTGCCGGACCGGTCGTTGGCAAACGACGCTGCGCTCTTTCGCGGCTGATCGGCGCGAAGTCAAGTGCCGAGCCGGGGCGGGTTTTCTGGCTGGAGCGGGGCCACGACAAAAAAACCCCGGCGTTGCCGGGGGTTCAAGGTGGATCTGAGATTGCCGGACGGGTTCGGCTGTTGTGGGCCGCCGAACCGGTGGCATAAGGCCGACGCGAATCGACCTGTCATTGACTTACAGATTAGAGCGGCCGGCGCGGGATGGAAGATGGAACTTGGCCGGGACCACATTTGGTGCGGCCGTGTGATGGTCTGGTAACACCCGGATGCCGACGGCGTTTCAAGATTCGATATTCGAACCTGCCCCGCCGTGCGTCAGACTTCCGCCAGCGGGTGCAGGTCACGCACGAGACTCTTCAGCCGTTCTTCCACGACGTGCGTATAAATCTGCGTTGTCGAGATGTCGGTGTGGCCGAGCAGCGTCTGCACGATTCGCAAGTCCGCCCCGTTATGCAGCAAGTGACTTGCGAAGGCATGACGCAGCACGTGCGGGGAGACCAGCCGGGGCGCGAGACCGGCCGCCCCCGCCAGTTCCTTCAGTTCGCGCGCGAAATGCTGCCGCGTCAGGTGGCCGCTTTCGCCGAACGAGGGAAACAGCCATTTCGGCTTTGCCGTGGCTGCCTTGCCCTCCCCGCGCTGATCGTCCATCGCGGCGAGGTAGGCGGCCATCGCCTGTCGTGAGGCGTCGTTGAGCGGCACCAGCCGCTCCTTGTCGCCCTTGCCCCGCACCACGATCATGCGCGCGTCGCGCCGCGCGGCCGACAGCGGCAGCGAGACCAGTTCGGACACGCGCAGCCCGGTGGCGTAGAGCACTTCGAGCAGGCAATACAGCCGCGCCGCGCGCAATCGCTGTGTGGTTGAAGCACCGGGCGCGTCGATTGCAGCCTTTGCCCGCGCCAGCAGGCGATCGACATCGGCTATCGACAGCACTTTCGGCAGGCTTCGCCCGCGCCGCGGACCCGACAGGATGGCGGCAGGATCGTCGCTCCTGATCCGTTCGCTCAGCAGAAAGCGAAACAGATGGCGCATCGCCGACAGGCGGCGGGCGACGCTCGACGACTTGAAGCCACGCACGTCGAGATCGCCGAGATAGTCCCGCAGGGTCTGGGTGCCGGCGGTGACGAAATTCTCGCTTGCGCGCGCCAGGAACGCGGAAAAGTCCTCGAGGTCACGACGGTAGGCGCCAAGTGTATTCTCGCCGGCGCCTTGCTCGGCCGCCAGCATGTCGAGGAACAGGTTCGTCAGCCTGGAGTCGGATGATTTGTCGGATGTCATGCCGCCGCCTATAGCGTTTTCGAGCGAAGTGGATACCGGTTCGCGCAAAGAAAACGCGTCAAAACAAAAAGCTGGAATCCGGCTTTGATTCCGTCAAAGCCGGAATGGCTCTAGCAGCTATTTCTTGAGAAATTTGTCCGGGTGGATGGTCACCGTCATCTCCCGCGACGCCGGATTGACGAAATTCGCCAGCGCGAAGATCACGCCGTAGCCGATCGCGCCGATCGCCGCGACGACTGTCAGGAAGCGGAGCAGGCTGGGCATTGGCGGTCCGAAAACACGATAGTGACCCTCGGGGCGAATACTAGTGGTCCGATTCTAACATTTGCATCCCGTTGCGGCAGGGAGTTGCTGAAAATGTTAGAATCAAAGGGCCACTAGCAACTATCAGGTTTCTAGTGGAGTTTTGAATGTGACATTCGCCTGACAAGTTCGCTGCAAAGTGGGTAGCGAATGTCAAATTTCACTCCACTAGT